>JAGDXC010000002.1:16415-16735 GCA_023269935.1 Thermocladium sp. | reverse complement strand
TGCTTACTTGGGATTGGCAATTTGAGTATTGAGTTTGCAGGCTATTATATTGGGATTGCAATAATGAGTATTGAGATATTGAGTTATTGTACTCAAAATTTAATTTGTTATACTGCCCATACCAATAATTTAACCTTGATTGAGACGATGTATAATTTAAATAATAAGTAATTGCCATAATTAGCGATACTGTAAATAAGGCTATAAATAAAATAGCAATATTTCGCCAAGTTCTATCTTCGCGTCTACTGGTTGGATCCCTTGATGGAGGTGGTGGAGGTGGTGGAGGTGGTGATTCACCAATAACTCTAGTATTATCA
>JAGDXC010000002.1:13725-16405 GCA_023269935.1 Thermocladium sp. | reverse complement strand
TCTAGATAGGATGTGTGTTTATATTTAAGTTTTTTTAAATTGTTGCGATATCAATATACTTTCTTGTTGTTCTTAATGGTCTTCTATACAAGACTAAGGCAATTATTATAATAATAGCAATCCACTCAATAGTGAGTAATGCCATAACCGTCAGAGGTATGTTAACCAATAAATCAATATATATGGGAATGGCATTGTTATTCCTTACCATGTTTATATGGATTCCAACTTCTTTATGGTTTAAGTAATCATTAATTAACTTTATAATTGGTATCCATACTTGCTCATTAATATCACCATTAGGTGTCAACAATAAGTTAGCTCGTACGTAAAACAATATTGGTACGTACCTAATTAAACCATGTGGTACATTTAATAGCTCTGCATTATATGGAGCTATCATAGAGTCATTGATATAAATCGTGGAATTGCCTCTGCATGAAATCTCTTGATTAATAAGGAATCCTTTCCCGCTTTCACACGTAATATTAGTTTGATGGATGGAAACATTAAAGATGTAACCCTCATACTTAATAATTGCTTCTCCATTAATGGCCATTTTACAAGGAACTGGTTCAGTAATATTTAGTTGTAATGCTGGTATAGTAGATTGATTAATATAAACCATACTTCTCATGTTGGCAGAATTGCCGATGATACCACACATAATTGTAACAAGGAGCAAAAAAAGAAATAGCAACATAAATATGGAGTCTGAATCGTTGCTTATCATTATTGATACACCTGGATTTATTTGACCTCAGCTTTCTCTATTTGAAATGTGAGGTTGATAACTCCGCCAGGACTTATAGTATCTCCATCCTTAAGCTCCTGGGGTCCCTTGCCCTTGATCTCAACACCATTCAGTAATGTTCCATTAGTACTACCAGAATCCTCTATGTACCACCTCATACCCCTAAGGTATATCTTAATGTGCCCGCCCCGGTCCTCTCTTGTTATTAGATCAAGGGAATCCTTGGGTAAACCATACCTCTCAAATGTCTCCCTCCCAAATATCTTATAGGGTTCATTAACTGGGATTTCCATACCATTAGATAATCTAAGCCTATAGAGTATAACCCCAACCTTAGTCCTATCTCTAGCTTCTGTAACAGTGGCAGATGGTTGAACCGGCTGTGGCAATATCTTAGTTCTCTCCTCATAAGCAACTCTTTTCCTAGTTATTAAGTATATGGCAGCCATGACTATAACTATCGCAACTGCTACCATAGTAACTATTAACCACATAGATGAATTTTGAGGCGGAGATGATGCAGGTGGCGGTGGATTAACCTCAACAGCTAGCGGTGGTATACCAACACCGTTTAATGTGGCATAAATGATCCACTGACCACTGGGGTTAGCTGTTGATACTTGAAACAACTCAATAACAGTATTGGTACCAGCTGATAAGGAGATCTGTCTATTATTAATTATTGTTGTCATACCACCGGTGGGGTCTCTAATAGTGACTGTCAAGTAGGCTGTACATGAGTACTGGCTTCTAAGTGTTAGGTATATTGCTTGACCTGTGGCGATTGTGTTCTGCATATTGCCATATGAGTCTGATGGATATGCAGCAATGTAACCACAGTTAGGTACAGACGCGCTGACTTGTGCATTAACAATCCATGCAATTGCAAGCAATACAATAATTGCCATCAATAAATCAGCCGCTGTTCTTCGGATCATCGATTTAATAAAGATAATTTTGCATTTTTAAGTATTGCGCATTACATATATTATGAGTTAAATTTAAAATAATTCTCTTCTAAATAAAGTAAATTTATGACCGAATTAATGCCTGATACCATTGTTAAAGGCTGTCGCGAGTACAAGATATTAAGATTGCTTAGCGAGGGCGGTATGAGCAAGGTATGGCTGGCTGAGCAAGTTAATGAGGATTATTCCGGCGATAATTATGTAATTATTAAGGAGCCAATATCGAATGGTAATTATGATACTAATGTTGAGGGCATTAGAAGAGAAGCAATTGCATTGATGAGGCTTTGTCCACCAAAATCATCATGTTCATCCCTAGAGCAAATACTGCAGCAAATTATTGGTAAAGACTCAATCAAGAGACCTGAGGATTATGAACATTATTGTGAGTATATAGCAAATCTTATCGATGTTGTTCATTATAATGGCATCTATTTACCAATTATTGAATATATTCAAGGACAAACATTACGCGATTTTATAAGTGATTCACAGAAAATTACTTGGGAGGATGCAAGATACTTGATGTATCAATTGCTATATGCGATGTCATATATACATAGTATGGGTATTGTACACAGGGACATTAGGCCCGGCAATGCTATGGTTGATCCATCAACTCTGCGAATAAAGATCATAGATTTTAGTACAGCAAGGCCTGAGGACAAGGAAGATAACTGGATTATTGATTCAGGTAACTACACAGCACCTGAGCAGAGAATGGGTAAATCAAGCAGAAAAAGTGATGTTTACTCTCTAGGTTCAGTTCTTCTATTTATCTTGACGGGTAAGGATCCAGGTGAGATTAAATCACTGGGTCTTAAGGATTTGACCAAGTTAATTAAGAGACATATTGATGGAATTGATGATTTAATGGTCACACGTTTGTTATCCCTTATTAATAGAGCCATGGCATATGATGCATTATCAAGGTTCTCTGATACTGTTGAGATGGCTC
>JAGDXC010000002.1:5643-13715 GCA_023269935.1 Thermocladium sp. | reverse complement strand
CTGTTAGATCCGAGGTTAAGAAGATAGATATTAATGAGAAAGATGTAATAGTCATTGGTAGAGACAGACATAGGGGTTTTATTAAGGTTGAGAAGAAACAAGGCATCGTTTACCTATTTATTAGCGATCCTCACCAATACGTTAGTAGAATGCATTGTGAAATTTATCATTGCAATGGACGATGGTTCATTAAGGATTTAGGAAGCGCCAACGGAACTTGGGTTATTAATGGCAATTCACGAATATACTTAAGGGGAGATAGCAATAGGACTGTGGAGATAGAGAGTGGGACACAATTATTGTTGTCATATACATCACCCACTGCTCCATTCATAATGGTTAGGTTTGAGACTAATCCTTGAACCAAACAATCAATATGGTTGCATCATCCTTAGAGCCCATCATTCTAGCCAAATGCATCAACTCCCTAGATATCAACCATGGATATTTCCATACTTTCACGGCATTAAATATAGAATTTCCATCTATGAAGTCTGCAATACCATCAGTAGCTACAACAATGTAATTGCCTTGTCTTAATATATCGCTATTTATATGGGTCTCTCTTAGTATGTAACCAACGGCCTGTGATATATTTTTCCCCGATAACCTATCGCTAACAGACAATTCCTTAATATTATTATTAATGATATCAACATTATATATTAATGAATCACCAACATTTACAGAATAAATATCAGCCTCGTGTTCATCCTCCTTATGCTTAGTGATGATACTTGCAATTGTTGAACCACTATTGATATTATTCTTTACATTATTTTCATAGAGTTCTTCATGAATATTTTGAACAATATTGTTTAAGGTACTTTCATTCACGTCATATATTATATTAGCAACTTCTTCAATAAACCTCCTAACTATTAATCCACTTGCATAGTCTCCCCTACCTAAGCCGCCAACGCCATCTCCTACAACACCAACATTCAAGTAAACCTTATTCTCGCAATCATGAATGGAGAACTTGGCAACCGAGTCCTCATTAACCTCACCTAAATGGCCTGAGTCGCTATTCAATTGCAGCAATATTCTCTCTCTAATTTCCTTAATATTAATGATTCTCTCCAAATCCCTAAGTTGCCCTCTCTTAAACTCACCTATTAGTTTATATTTGCCATTTATCATTAAATAACCATTAATATCCCTTGCTACGTTTAATGGATCATTAAAGAAACAGTAATGTGCAAACTTCGGTAAGTTTTTAATTAATTCCATAGATTCAACACTATAGATTAAGCCCATGCATTGCTTGTTTTCATGAGCAGTAATTAATTGACCGGAAAATGAAAGTCCACCATATTTATCACATGAATTGACTAATAAGTTACTACCATGTTCATCAGCCCTATTACCTTTATTCAGCCATGTAGATCTAGGCATTCAATATAATTTATTGAAAAGTTATTTAAAAATAATTTGGATTAACTATCTGCATTAGGCTGCCATTAATAAGTCTGTTAATAATCAATTTCTTCTCTCTTGTGAACAGTTAATATGAATCATTTAAAGTATCTTTGGAATTAAATATTAAGAGAAAAAATTGGTAGCTAATCTAGGTTTCTAATATAATTGATGTTAATAATATATGACAAAATGATGGGGTTCACCTCTGTAAGTATGAATTATGGCCTCCTAATGATATAGAGTCAAGTAAATTAATAAAAGAGCTTGAGCAGTTATTCATGATTGATCATTACTCATGAAATTCATGATTTTCCTGAATCTTAGGGCAACCCCTTAATTACTGTTAATGCGTGACTTTGCTTACCTTGACCGGCGTTACCTTGTATTCAGGCATTTTTGCGTATTTATCCACGTGCTCCACTCCAATTAATTCATTAACTATAGCCTCTACGAAGTGAAAAGTCGAGAAGACCACTCCCCTCGGCACCTTATTGGTTACGAGCGCCTTGGCAATTATTGATCCCCGCCTCGACTCGACCTTGATCCAATCTCCACTCCTCACCCCAAGCTTCTCCGCATCATCACTATTGACCTCTATCAGGGGCTCGGGGTACTCCCTTGAGAGTATGGTGGATTCCCGAGTCAATACTCCAGAGTGCCAATGATAGTAGCTTCTCCCGGTCGTCAATATGAAGGGGTAATCAGGATTAATCCACTCGCTCGGTGGTCTCCACTCAACCGGCACTAGATCGGCCTTGCCCCTTGGGAACCCATTGGTGTAGAGTCTCCTAGTTCCGGGGTGCCCACGCGATGGCACTGGCCACTGTAGTCCATACGGCTCCAACGCATCATAAGTCACCCCAGCGTATTGGGGCACTAATCCGCTTACCTCAATCATTACCTCCCTAGGGGATTCATGCTGGAACCCCCTTAAACCGAGGGCGTTAGCAATCATTCTTATTATCTCCCAATCGGGACGGGCCTCGCCCGGCGCCTCCCTGGCCTTCCTTATTAATTGGATTCTCCTCTCCGTGTTGGTTATTGTTCCCTCCTTCTCTAAGAAGGAAGCCGCCGGTAAAACCAGCGTGGCGTGTTTAGCGGTCTCCGTTAGGAAGAGGTCCTGCACTATCACGAACTCAGCGGTATCCAGTGCCCTAGGCACATCTGCTGCGCATGCCTCAGTTATGGCTGGATTCTCGCCCATTATATAGAATGCCTTAACTCTGCCCCTAATCCCTGCCTCGAACATCTCCGTCAAGTACAGCCCAGGCTCGCTCTTCACCTCGAATCCCCAAGCATCCTCGAACCTCTTCCTCGCCTTATCCCAAACCCGCACGTACCCCGGCAGGAAGTCCGGCAATGCCGCCATATCACTTGAGCCCTGCACATTACTGTGCCCCCTCAACGGCGCTACTCCAGTCCCCTCCTTCCCAACGGCGCCCAGTATTAGCGCTAGGTTCGCCACAGCCATTACGTTCTCTGTGCCGTGCTCGTGCTGCGTTATGCCCATGGCGTATAGGATCATTAATTTACCCCCAGCCATCAACTCCGCCGCCCGCCTAACTAGCGCTGGATCCACTCCAGTCACGTCACTCATCTTCTCGGGACTATACTCCTCAACTAGCTTCGCGTATTCCTGGAATCCATTAACCTTATCCAGCATTGACTCATCATAGAGCTTCTCCTCGATTATCACGTGGGCCAAGGAATTCAGGAGAGCTATATCAGTGCCCGGCCTGTGCCGGAGCCAAACATCGGCGATGCTGGCTAACTTTGTTTCCCTGGGATCAGCCACGACTAGTCTCAGCCCGCGCTCCTTATTCCTAATTATGCGTGCCCCTATTATTGGGTGCTGCTCCGTGGTGTTTGATCCAATCACGAAGACGA
Source organism: Thermocladium sp. (assembly GCA_023269935.1). The sequence continues at coordinate 10,406 of JAGDXC010000002.1, read as the reverse complement.
CGTCGGCGGAATCGACGTCATCTATGCTGGACGTCATTGCTCCTGCTCCAAGGGTCCTAATGAGGCCCTCTATTGTGGTGGAGTGACAGCTCCTGGCGCAGTGATCTATATTATTGGTGCCGAAGGCCCTAGCCAATTTCTGCATTAAGTAATTCTCTTCATTAGTTGCCTTGGCTGAGCTAATGAATGCCACGGCATCGGGTCCATATTCCCTTCTCACTCTCCTCAACTCCTCGGCGGCTAACTTAATGGCCTCGCCCCAAGTTATGGGAATGAAGCCGGTCTCCGTGCGGAGGAGGGGCCTAGTTAATCTGTTTGGGGATGTGGTGAAGTCAAGCCCCTTCCAGCCCTTTACGCAGAGCGTTCCCTTATTCACGGGATGATTGGGGTCGGGCATTACCTTGATGTTATCCCCAAGGTTCTGAACAATGATGCCGCACCCCACGCCGCAATAGGGGCAAATGGTTCTGACTGTTCCCACTTCTCATATTCATTAATCTCCTTAATAAATATTCCATATCTTTATTAATTATAAATCCAGTAATGAGTTAATGTTTAAATTAATCCAGGCTAAGCATAACCAATGAGGTATTATTTATTGAGCAAGGGCGATCTACCTAAGTATATCGATTCATTGCTGGGCCTCGGCTTCCGAGTCATTGCTCCAAAGATGGAGGGGGGTTCGCTTGTATATGGATACCTAAACAATGGCTCGGAGTTCCTGGATGCGGTGCCCACCTTCTTTTATAAGCCATTCATGGGGAGGGAAAACATATTCAGCCTCAGGGATGAGTTTCCACCCACGATTTACTTCACCCGCTCCTGTGAGGTGGCTGCAGTTACCATGCTTGATGACGTGAGGCTAAGGGGGCCCTTTGCGGACGCCATATACTTAAGCAAGCGGAAAAACATTAAGCTGATCAATATTGCATGCATTCACTCCTGCTCGCCCAAGGCCTTCTGCACGAGCCTTCAGGGGCCACGCCTTGAGTCTGGTTACTCGATGCAGTTAACCGATGTTGGGGATAAGTACTTCATTGAGATGAATGATGATTTACCCATTGATTACATGGTTCCGGCCGATGAGGGGTGGTTGAGCAAGGCCATTAATGCCGTGAGGAGCGTGTATGAGGAGCAGCTCCGCGTCTCCATGAATTATGAGTTGAAGTGGAGCGACCCAATTTGGAGCGAATTAGCCAATAAATGCATTGAGTGTGGTGCATGTACATTGGCTTGCCCCACCTGTTTCTGTTACTCTATGGATTACAGGGACTGGAGTAGGCAGGAAGATAGTTGCCTTTGGGCGGGCTTCACGAGGATGGCGGGAGGCAATCCTAGGCAATCCCTTGACTCAAGGATGCGGCAGCGCTTCTATCATAAGTTGAGCTATCATAAGGATCGCTACGGTTACGCCCTTTGCACTGGCTGCGGTAGATGCACCACGGCGTGTCCCGTTGATATAGATATAAGGAACGTGATCAACCACTTCTCGAGGGGGGATTAAGTTGATGGAATCACCGAAAAGATTGGAGACGCTATTGCCCGTGAGGAGTAGAATAATAGCTAGGAGAGAAGAGGCTCCGGAGACCGTGACCATTGCTTTAGACAGGGAGTTCCCCCGCGCCGCGCCTGGTCAATTCATAATGGTATCCGCCATTGATGGTGAGGTCCCCATATCCCTCGCCGGCGAGGCCCTAATAACATTCAAGAGAGTGGGGCGAACCACGGGCAAATTATATGGCTTAAGCATGGGCGACTTCGTGGGAACTCGGGGACCCTATGGCAATTCATGGCCCGGCAATTACGATGATTACTTGTTAATAGCGGGGGGAATAGGGATACCGCCCATAAGGTTCTTCATGGATAAGTACTTGGGCAGAAGGAATATAACGCTTCTCTACGGCGCCAGGAGCCCAAGCGATATAATATATAAGGACCTAGTACTTGAGGAGTGGCCGCGCAAAGCCAACGTGCTAGTCACGGTGGATAGGGGCGACGCGTCGTGGAGAGGAAACGTGGGGGTGGTCACAACCCTCCTAGGCAAAGTGGAGCTGCGGCGAGGAATGGCTGCCCTAATAATAGGGCCGGAGATAATGATGGCTCACGCCGTCCGGGGACTCATTAACATGGGCATGGAGGTTCACAATATATACCTCTCCCTGGAGAGACACATGGAGTGCGGCGTCGGCTTCTGCGGGCATTGCAATATAGGTAAGCACTACGTGTGCGTGGATGGCCCCATATTCAGGCTCAGCGATGTTAGGGACGAATTATCCAGGGAGGGCTGGAGCATCTAGCGGGGACTATTCGAGCGCTGCGCTTATTGTCTTGCCATCAAATGCCATGGATCCAAAGAATCGCTTATATAGATATATGTTCGCTACATTAACCAGGAGAGCCAAGGTGAAGGGAACAGGTATGGGCAAGTAATCCAGCATTGCCCCTGACGCAGTCGTCGCCACTGCCGATGGAAACAGCCTCGCCGCTTGATTGACTCCAGCCGTTGTGGATCGCGCCTCCCTGCTGACTAGCCCCATCATTAGGGATTGCTGGGCCGGCAGCGACGCTACCCTGAACATCACGAACACTAGGTAAGCCAGCACGGCAACCATGAACGCCTCGTTAATGGTGATCGGGAGAAGCCTTATGAATGGTAACATGATCAACGCTATGGTTGATACCATTCTCGTGATTATCACCGCATTAACGAAGCCCATGCGCCGAGTGAGGCTTGGCGTGGCGAGCGATATTAATGCTGCCATTACTCCTCCCAGGAAGAATATGTTACTTACCTCTCCCCTAGTTGCTTTAAAGAGTACCTCGAATAGTATTGGGAGGAATGGAGTCACGAGTCCCTGCCCCGTCCCGTTCAGTACCCCCACCGCGGCGAACATCTTCATAATCCTCCTATCCCTGGAGCCGTCCCCCCTCTTTTCGGTTGACTTGGTTCCCCTATAATTATCCCTAATGGGGACTATCGCCGCAAGGGATATTGTTGAGAGGAGGAGGGAAATCATGAATGCCTCAACGTACCCCAAGTGAACAATTAATACGCCCACCGCGCCCGCTAGTCCTGAAGCCACATTCAGCAGGGAGTAAATGGTCGTTCTATTATCATCCCTCGTCTTATCGGCCAGCATCGCGGTCATCATTGGCGCAACCACTGCGCCAACGCTTCCGCTGGCTAATGCCCCGGCCGTTCCGAAGCCCCCCATTGCTGCGGCAATGAGCAGCAGGAAGTAATTGCGGGTAAATAGTAGGATAGCGGTCGCGGCGGGCAACATGGCCGTGGCCAGCATTAGGATCTTCTTTCTTCCATACTTGTCTCCGAGTCTCCCGAAGTATAGGGATAAGGCTGGCGCAGTGAATGCGCCCACGCCGAAGAATATGCCTATTAAGGTGAGGGATAAGTGAAGCACATTATATAGATAGAGCCCAGTGGCTATGCCAAGCGCTCCGGCCGCCGTGCTCCTGAGCATCCTGGACAATAATATGAGCAGTATATCTCTATCCATGCTGGGAAGAAAATTAACTGCTTAAAAAATTTACCGATATCGATTCAGTAAAAACGAGAAACGATGGGCCGCCCCTTAAACCTTAACTGATTCAAGCCTGGCATTCCTGAAGAACACGTAGAATAAGGCAGTGGCTACACTATAGAGACCGGCAGTTATGAAGAACGGGTAATAGAGGTTCCCCTCGCCGAATAAGTATCCCCCTATTGATGGCCCAGCAGCCCTGGGTATCGAGCTCAATAAATTAATGAAACTGGTGGCGCTGGCCCGCTGGTTCTCCGGCATTAACTTAAGTATCATGGAGCTCAGCAAGGGGTTCCCCATATTCATTAATGCGTTCCTAATCACGAACACTGCGCTGGCAATGGCGAAGCTGGGCGAGAAAGGCAACGCCACTAATAGGATTATGGCTGTGACGTGGGTTAACACGATGGCCCTCACCATGCCTATCCTAGCCGCTAAGCGAGGCGCCGCGAGAACCGTTAATGCCAGCGTTAAGTCCGATAAGGCGAAGACCGGACTCATCTGCTTAGCGGACACGTTGAACTTGAGGTTGAACCATAAGGACATGAGGGGAATCACAATCCCTGCCCCTAATCCAATAATCGCCTCCGTGGAGAACTTACCCATGGTGACGCTTAACCTAAAGAACACTCGTCCAGTGCCCCTATACCTCTCGTGAATCATCGATATCAAGAGGAGGGAAACCAGCGCAACGACGGAATCAACCAGGAAAATGAATCGTATAGGCAAGGCAAGAGGAAGCAGAGCACCTACTAGCGATGACACTATGGATAGCGAATTTATTATGCTTAAGTCGTTCTCCACATTGCTCGTTTTCTCCGCCAGCATCGCGTTCACGAGTCCCCCGCCTCCCCAAGATGAAGAGAAGGCATAGGCATAGGGAATCCTCATGAATAACAGCAAGAAGGCTATGGCAGATATGGCCCTACTCATGATCGCGAACCGCTTCCTGCCGTGGGCATCAGCCAAAACCGAGAATATGAATCCAAGGCTTGAGGAGAACACTATTGATGCCGAGAGAAGCAGGCCCACGTAGAACGGCGGAAGCCCCAATTGCGTCAAGTATATGGGCACGACTATTGTATTGGCTCCCCAAGCAATCCCGGAGATTGAAGACGAAGATATCAGCAGCGCCTCCTCTCTATTCATTTAAATGCCAAAACCAGTTTGTCCCTGCATTAATATGCTTATCCATTTAATCCATGATATTTGAGGCAATATATC
>JAGDXC010000002.1:0-5633 GCA_023269935.1 Thermocladium sp. | reverse complement strand
ATATCATTGAATTAATTGGGCAGCCTTATCCACGGCCTCCACGTTGCGCCTAATCATGAAGAGCAGGGCCAGAACCGATATGACCAGTATCCCGAAGACGTACCTAAGCCCAATAACGTCCGCCACGAGGCCCATGAGGGTGGGCGTAGCTATGCCTATAAGCATCATTACGGCGAAGAATTGACTATTAGCCGCATTCCTCTCCTCCGGCCTAAAGGTCCTCGTTATAGAGATGAGGGATAGAGGGTAGGTCAATCCATGGGGGACCCCCAGCACTAGGAGGGCGATGGCTAGCTCAGTCACGTTTCCCGCCGCGGTCATTAGGATAAGGCCGAGAACGGTCATGGAGACCGAGGCAGCCATTAGGGCCCACACCTTATTGGCCGGCCTTATGGATAGGTAAAGCCTAGCCAGGAGCGATGTTGTGAAGAAGAGGGAGAAGAGCCCCGTTGCCGTTGAGTAGGAGGCATGGAACTGTGATACGGCGTATATTCCGCCAAACGCTGTGAGCGTTGAGAATGGTATGTTATATGCCAATATATTATATGTGGCGGTCTTAAATCCAGGGTTCGATAATACCTTGACTCGCCCTCCTCTCCGTTCCTCGCCTTGGGGGAATATTATGAGGGGAGACAACGCGGCAACCACTATGCCCATGGGTGCAAAGAATAGAAATGATGATCTAATGCTGAATCGTTTAAGTATCAATGCCTCTATGGCGGGTCCAACCACTAGGCTAACGCTGAGCGATAACGTGTATATGGATAAGAGCCGCTCCCTGGCTTTACGGTCAGGCAGGAGCCCGGCGGAGGTTATTATGTTGGGCATTATATTGCCGAGAACCACTCCAGCCACGGCTGATAGTGCCCATAACGAGATGGGATTAGCCAAGTAAAAGAGGGGGAGGATCGCGGCGTAGCCTATTGATGAGGCGATGAAGACTCTCCTTCGCCTAACTGCATCCAGTCTCGCATTGATTAGGACAGTGGTTAGGAATGTACCGAGGGACATCAATGCGGCCAGTACCCCTATCTCGGTATTGCTGTAATAGAAGAAGTATTTAGCCAGAAGCGGCACGGTGGTCATCAGCATGTTGTTGCTAGCCCTAACGGCAAACGTCATCGTCACTATTATCAATAGTACATAAATGAAATTGATTGCATCATTGTCCTTCATGGAGATCAACCATTATTGCTTAATTTTTAAAGCTTCGGGAGTTGAGGAGCAGGTGGTTTAATGAGATGTATGGGTTTTTGAGCGATCTAGACCCTTTATTGGGGGTATTAAGATCACGGCACTGCATTATTCGCTCCATTAACTCGCTATACGATGCTCGATCCCCCAGAGACCCAAACTACCCAATATCCACAACCCATTGCAAAGAAGCGGCAAGCTCCCTGGAAATAAGTAAAGAAAACCTCATCACAAATCAGAGAAACTCATACGGGACGCTCACAGTTTCCTGCTCCTACTCCTCAATATTATTGATAACGCAATTATTAGGATCCCAATGGCTATCAAAGTGATTACTCGGGGCACATCATAGCCATAGTTGATTGAGAAATCATACCGAGCCCCTCGCCCAGTCGAGTCAAGCACCATTATGGTTACATTATTGACTCCCATCCTAGTTAAATTAATGGTCACTTCACTTCCACTGGCTACCTCCACCCCATTTAGGAACCACTTAATGCTGTACGGCGGGGTTCCATTATTGATAATGATCACCCCGCGCGCCTCATAATCATCCAAAACGAAATTAGATATGGGGATAAGCGAGACATTAATTACTGGATCGGGGTTAACTCGTATCGTGATGCTTCTATCCACGGTGTAATTGCTGGCGTCCCTCAGCACCACGGTGAGGTCATGGGTCCCAATGCCGGGCCTAATTAACTGCGTTGCATTGATCACTGAGCCATCAAGGAGGGCCTCATAACTATATGGTGGGGTTCCATTAATTCCATTAAGGACCAGCGAGATCCCCTCGCCATCATCTATGGTGGTCGCGTTAAGGGAGATCAAGATCGAGGGATCGGGGTTCACGGAGATCATCACTGCCTTAGAATAGCTATACCCACTCGAGTCCCTCACAGTGGCGCTAAGCACGTATCTACCCACGCCTAACCGTAGGCTGCACATCGTTGTGCAATTAAGCCTAGTGGAGTTCAGGAGAACTTCGTAACTATACGGCGGCGTACCACCACTCGTGCTTAGATTAGCTAGAACTGTTTGACCGGCGTCCATGCTTGTGGCATTTATTGATAGATGCAGTAATGGATCTGGATTAACGAGTACAGTGAAGGACTTATTCACAGTGGATCCCCCTGAGTCCCTCATAATTATCGTTATTATGTGGATCCCGGCTCCATTCATGCGAATGGCTTGGCTTAATTCGCCATAAATTAAACCAGTGACTGGACTACCGTTATCAAGAACCTCATAACTATATGGTGGGGTTCCATTAGCTCCAGCCGCGGTTATCTTAATCCATTGGCCAGCATCCAGAATAGATGCATTAAGGGCAGCATTGAGGCTGGGGTCCCTCATTACCTCAATGTCACCAACATTAGAGTAAACCTCGGCCCCCCTTGAGTCCCTCACCACTACCTGATATTGATGGACTCCAAGGGATAGATTACCCACGTAGATCTCGAAATCATGGAAAACCCCATCAGTGGTGTAGCTGTCCCTCGTCGCGCCATCCAGCACCAAGTAATAAGTGTATGGTGGTTCCCCTCCGCCAACATATATGGTTGCATTAATGGATGTATTCACGCCCTCATCCACAACCATGCTAGGCATGTGTTGCTTTATTATGGTTAATTCAACTATGAAGGGCACTCCAAGCCTAGGCACTCCATGTGATAATCGCACTCCCCCCTCATCATAGATAGCATTTACCCCGCTCACGGTCTCGGCCGTATTGCTGCCGAATACGTATATGCCTCTCGGCAATGCGTAACTATCATTAATTAGATAATAAAGATGCAGCGATGCATTGATGCCGTTAATTATTGCCTCGGAACCATTTGCATCGCCACCAAGCACAAACTCCGCATCGTAATAGTAAGGCCCCTTCCCAACCATGTGATACCCATTAATCATTATTGCTGCCCTGGGGTCCTGTATCGGGATGGTGACGTTATCGTAATTGATTTCCTTGCCTCCATCATAATAGGCAAAGTGAATTATAATGCCGGAATCAAGTGTTTGAATCCGGCAGAAGATGACCTTTCCCTTATGAAGATATTGGATGCGATATACGAATCGGGGAAAACGGGTCACGAAGTGATCGTAAAATGAAAGGAATGATTTGAATATGAAACTTTCCGTCAGTATATGGAGCGTTCACGAAAAAGTCTATTCAAAGCAGATGAACAGCGTTGATTTCATCTCCTTTTGTCATGGCAACAACGTAAAATACGTTGAACTTTTGGACAATTTTTTGAGTGTCAAAGAGATAAAAGAAGTTAAAGCCAATTTGAAAGAAAGGAAAATGGAAGTTTCGTCCTATTCCATAAACAACGATTTCGTTCAAAGTCAAAAGGCCGATCGCGAAAAGCAAGTCAATTACATCAAAGAAAGTATTGACATAGCCTGCGATCTCGGTGCGAAATACATAAGGGTCTTCAGCGGGGAAGAAAAGAAAGGCATCGTCTTTGAAGATGCAAAGCAATGGATAATAGACGGATTCAAAGCGGTCGCATCCTACGCGGAGGAAAACGGCATCACTTTGGTGATAGAAAATCACGGCCTTTTCGTCGGAAAAAGCAGTCAGGTTAAAGCACTCATAGATGCCGTGAATTCACCCAACTTCAAATCAAACGCCGATGTCGCGAATTTTTTGCTCGCTGATGAAAAACCTCTCGATGCCGTTAAAAATCTCAAAGATCACATAGGGTTCGTTCATTTCAAAGATTTCAAGCAAGTACCTTCGGGCAAAAACGGTTACAGATCTTTGAGCGGTAAAATGTACGAAGGCACGATTTTGGGAAAAGGAGAAGTGCCTTTGAAAGAAATCGTCGAATTTTTGCACGCAAATCGCTACGAAGGTTTTCTTTCCATCGAGTACGAAGGAACGGGAGATCCGATAGCAGAAACCGAAGAAAGCATAAAATACGCAAGGTCAATAATCTTGTGATCTGGCAATTTTTTCTTTTGGAATTGTTGATATACATACCGAGGGCCTTCTTTTCTTTCGTTGGCAATTATTTCAACGAGTTGCATTTTTCAGATCTCCAAAATGGACTTCTCGGAAGTGTGGCATCGATAATGGTGCTTTTTTCAAATCCGTTCTGGATGCGCTTTGCCGATAAAAGGGTTAAAAACAACGTGCTTGCCTTTGTATCGATGGCAAGCGCGGTTTTGATCTGGGGAGTTTATTCTTTCAAAAGTTTTTTGCCCGTCCTGATAATGACCTTCGCAATAGGCTTTGTATGGACTGCGATCCTGCCTCTGGCCGAATCAATTTCGATAGCCCAGTTGAATCAGCGTGGTTTTTCTTTCGGAAAGGCCAGAATGATGGGATCGATAGGATTTGCACTTGCGATGATCTTTTTCGGATATTTGAAAAGCGATCTTGTCTTTTTTGCGATTGGATCCCTTGCCTTTCTTTCAATAGGATTGTCTGCCTTATTCATTCCGAAAACACATGGATACAACGTAAAAAAGGAAAAGCGCAAATTCTCTTTCAAAAATTTGCCCGGCGAATTTTACGTCATGCTTTTGCTCGAAACGCTTGTCATTTCTTCGGGAAATTTCGGCCTTTACTTTTTTCCCATCCTTATGAAAGCAAGAGGAGAATCGGTTTCTTACGCCGGAATAGCGATAGCCGTTCATGCCCTATCCGAAGTTCCATTTTTGTTCTTTGCGGATCGCATTGTGACAAAATTGGGCATCAAGAAAATACTTGTCATGGCATCCTTTGCCTACGGCATAAGATGGATTCTCACGTGGTCCGTCACAAATCCGGCACTTGTGATAGCCTTTCAGGCCTTTGAATTTTTCAATTTCATAGCCGTGTATTACGCGATATGGCATTACGTCAACCTTAAAATAGAGCCTTCACACAGATCCGACGCTCAGGCCATATTCTGGGTCGTCACGATAGGAATTTCGGCCATCTTCGGTTATATAGTCGGCGGCTGGATTTCAAACCTTTTCGGTGTTGCAAACGGATATCTTTTCTTCGGAGCACTTTCGATAATCACGGGAATCGCTTACTGGATATACGAATATTCGAGAAGCGTGAGAAAATTGAAAATGTCATAAACACAAATTTTACATGCCAAAAATCATTCGAAATCCGATGTGGATTGGGAGGTCGATGTGGAAAAAATCAAAAGTGAGAAACGTTTTTTCTCTTTTTCATCAGAAAACGCGCCGGCTTTTAGTGTTGCTTCGGGAAGCGTCGCGGAGATCGAGACAATGGACTGCTTTTCAAATCAGATTCAAAACCCATCCGATACCGTTGAAATGATCGACTGGTCGAAGATTAACCCTGCAACCGGACCGATTTTTGTTGAAGGTACCGAAGCAGGTGATGCTTTAAAAATTGAAATTCTTGATATTTCCGTTGCAAAAAAAGGGGTCATGGTTGCGGGTAAAGATGAAGGCACACTGGGGCATTT
>JAGDXC010000008.1:70464-70678 GCA_023269935.1 Thermocladium sp. | reverse complement strand
AACCTCGCCTCGTCTAGGGGCGGGGTAAAGGCTTTAAAATGAGGCCTCATTCCTCCACCGTGGCACCCTCCCCCGGTCAATTCTTGGAGGATGAGGAGCGGGAGCCGATTACTCCCGCAATACCAGGGGTGGGGTTGAGGTTAAGAGGCATCCAAGAGGAGGCATTAGCTGTCCAATGGGGCATAAACTACATTCTGATCTGAATGGTGCATTA
>JAGDXC010000008.1:16976-70339 GCA_023269935.1 Thermocladium sp. | reverse complement strand
CGTAACCCCCTAGACCTCGGGGAACCCTCGCCCCTTTAGGGCGGGGAGGAGGTCAGCTCTTGTATCTATTTTATAGTTCAGTTCCCGCTCCCTAAATTGGATCAAAATTTAGTGTCCATATCTTAGATAGCATTGAAACTAAGAGACGATTTTTTATTCACTGTTAAAGAGGATTGCTTCTCGTCTTTAATGAGTGGGGTCTGCTGCTTGTGGCTCTATTATGATTGTTTACGATATAAATGCAGTGGTTGCCATTGTTATCATTAGGGTTAATTCATATGTGAACCCAAGTGCGTCCCCGTTAACGAATCCTATTCGCTTAGTAGCTATGAATAGAGCCATTAATGCGGCAAGTATTGTTTCCGCCATTAATATTAGCAAGATAACTATTGACCTGGATATTAATATAATTGAAATGATGTAGATCACGAGCGATGCAATAGATTTAGCCCTGTTCTTGGATGCAGTTATAAATAGGCGGCCGAGTCCCTCATGAGCTGGTTCGCTCATTAACGATAATACATACATGGAGAAGGATGCTGAGATCGATGATTCAGTTACTTGAATGAATGGATCAATGTGGGATGATGATATGGATGATATTAAGATAGAGAATAGAATAAGACCCGCCGCTATTGCAAATGACCCTCTATGCTTATCCTTTAGAACAGCAACAGGATCCGCTCCCCTACTCATAACTGCTTCGAAGAAATCCAAGTAACCATCTATGTGATTAAATCCAGTGATGAGGGATAGCAACGCAATGGCTAGGGAAGCAGTGAGGAGAGTCTTCCCGGCCAAGAACGGTAGGCTCCCAATTCCCCCCTCCAATAATCCTATTACTGGAACTAAGTAAAAGCCTGAAGCGGCCTTCACTATATCGCCTTGACCAGTTGGAATCACCGTGAGAAACGAGAGAAGCGAGAGAAACTCATTCAAATATTCTCGAAAATGCATTAAGCAGCACCTCGTTGCTTGCCTTATCCTTAACGGCCACCCTAAAATAGGTTGGACCTAGTCCCATGAATGTATGAGCCGGCCTAATTAGTATTCCTTCCCTTATTAATCTCCTTGTCAGTTCAACCGCATCCAGAGGCGACTTAACCAGCAAGTAATTCGCCGTCGTTTCAAACACAGCTAGTCCGAGCCTCTTCATTCCATTAATTAATTGAGCGGCGCCTAGTTTAATATATTGACGTGAAGCCTCTATGTAATTCCTATACTGCACGCCATACTGTGACAATAATGTTGTCACTAATTCATCTGCGCAGGAATTGATGTTCCACGAGGGCAGAAGCGTCCTAATTTTTTTCATTATATAATCATTCCTGGAATAAAGAAAACCTATTCTGAGGCCGGGCATTGAGAGGGACTTGGTGAAGGATCTAATCACGACTATGTTTTCCGGCCCCTTGCCGAGCACTGTATCTATTGTGCTCAGCTCTATATAGGCCTCATCAACAACTAGAAACCCATTAATGCTCTCGGCAATGCTAATTAATTTAGTGAGACCGATGCCGGAACCAGTTGGGTTATTTGGGTTCGATATATATAACATGATATTATCCCCAAGCGGCGGCATTTCTCTTATGGAGAAGGAGGAACCATCGTTATGCATGAATATGTACTCATGAGGGATACCCAATGCCAGTGACCGCTCCTCATAATCGCCATAAGATGGGGCGACCGTTATTATCTTGCTTGGCTTCATGATGAGGGGCAATATGGATAATGCCTCCGATGCACCGTTAACCGGCACCACATCATCAATGCCATAGAACTCGGCCACAGCATGCCGTAAATCCTTGTACTCATGATCTGGGTACTCGAGGAAGCTGCATGGGGTAAGGAAATTGGGAGGTCCAATGGGATTCGTATTAACGCTAAAGTCAATCATATTGGCTAATCCTAAATATCTCCGCCCACCATGGTATGGCATATAAAGCGTCGCTTGAACTTATCCCTATCCCCTTTTAATTTGTATTAATTATTTCTTAAGTTATCCATAACTGCGGCATCACCATGATTGCAACATTTTTAATTCCACTGAATTAGCTGGCTTTAATGAGTGATTTAGTTTCCGTTTCATTAATATCGCCTAGAATAGTTAGGGTGAGAATCGGCGAACCAAGGTATCCATCTCTGGCCGTGATTAAAGGCGAGGAAGAGGAAAGCGGGGGACCTATCGTATCCATTGATGAGGATGCAGTTCATGCTAGATTCAACGAGGAGGAGATAAATGCATACTACTCCGTGAGCGGCGATGAGACTATTATTAGGAGCGAGCTGAGGCCATTCGATAGGGTTTATGGCCTTGGAGAAAAGGCACTTCCCCTAAATAGGAAGAGGTATAGGGTCACCATGTGGAACACTGATGCTTATGGATATAGGTTGGGAAGCGATCCCCTCTATGTATCTATTCCATTCTTTATAATACTACGCAACGGCAATGCCATTGGTCACTTCATAGACTCCCCAGCTCGAATGGTCATGGATATGGGTCAAGAGAATCTTAATGAGATCAAGATAAGAATCCAAGACTCCGCCGTGGATCATTATATAATATATGGGCCATCCATCAAGGACGTGATTAAGGGATACCATGAATTAACGGGAAAGCCTTTTCTTCCGCCCAAATGGGCCCTAGGGAATCAACAAAGCAGGTATAGCTACTACCCAGACTCAACGCTGCTAGCGGTGGTGGAGCGGTATAAATCAAGGGGATTACCGCTTTCAGCAATTTACCTGGATATTCATTATATGGATGGCTACAAGATCTTCACGTGGAACAAGGAACGATTCCCGGACCCAAGCGGATTCGTGGCTAAGCTGCATGAGGCCGGCATTAAGGTGGTTACAATAATAGATCCAGGGGTTAAGGCTAGCCCAACATATGACGTATTCAGAAGCGGGGTTAATGGTAACTACTTCTGCCTAAGGAGTAATGGGGATCTCTACACATCGCATGTCTGGCCTGGTCTCTGTGTTTTTCCTGATTTTGCCAAGAGCGATGTGAGGAATTGGTGGAGCTCGCTAATAGCTGAATTCGTGAAGGATGGGATAGATGGTATTTGGCTTGACATGAATGAGCCGGCCGGCTTTGATTCGGAGAATCATACGGTGGATGATGAGAACTTGATTCATGTAATGAATGGAGTGGAGGTGCCTCATCATAAGCTTCATAATGCGTATGCGCTTCTCGAGGCCGAAGCAACTTATGAGGGGCTCCTAAGGGCTAGGCCCGGTAAGCGCCCCTTCATACTAAGTCGAGCCGGATATGCTGGCATTCATAGGTATGCAGCCATATGGACAGGCGACAATACAAGCAATTGGGAGCATTTAAGGCTACAGATACCAATGCTGCTGGGTCTCAGCCTCTCTGGCGTACCCATGGTTGGAGCCGATGTTGGCGGTTTCGCTAAGAACACGAGGCAAGGACACTTCGAGCTTGATGCGGAACTATTAGTGAGGTGGTATGAGTCAGCCATATTCTTCCCGTTCCTGAGGAACCACACATCCATAGATTCACCTGACCAAGAGCCATGGGCATGGGGAAGCGCGTATGAGGAATTAATCAAGAAGTTATTAATTATAAGGGAATCACTGATGCCTTACATATACTCCTTGGCTTGGGCTTCACATGAATTTGGGGAACCAATTATTAGACCGCTAATATATGAGTTTCAAGATGATGATAACACTCATTCAATAGATGATGAATTCATGCTTGGCCCATTCATACTATTGACGCCGGCCCTCGATAAGGGAATCAAGGAACGGTACGCATACTTACCAAGAGGTAGATGGCTTGATTTGAGGAGGAGCATAGAGGTGGATGGCGGAAAGATGGTGAGCATTGACACGCCGATGGGTGATCCCCCCATACTGGTGAGGAACGGCGGGATAGTGCCTACCTTGAACGGCGGGTTGAGGATCCTGATTTATCCAGGCCAATCAAGCGCATTCGCCATATATGATGACGATGGAGAATCACTGCAAACAAGGCCTAGGAAATTATTTGTACGGCAAGTCCTTGATGGGCCAAAAATAGAGATAACCCTAGAGGGAGAGGAATGGCACGATCAAGTGGTTCTCTGGGTTTATACAGGAGGAAAACCACGGCAAGCGCTAATTAATGGATCAGCAACTGAGCACTTGATTAGGGATAAATTCACCGAAGTAAGAGCAACTCCGAACTCCACCATAGAATTAATGATTTGAAAGCCTATTATGGGCGGTCCATTGGTTTCTCGTAAGCTGCTGTAATAGAAAATCATGCGAGCAATGCATTGCAAAATTTAAATGTACAACAATAATTTATTAACCATGAAAATTGGGGTAATATGCACTACATGTCATGAATTGTTTAGTGGTTATTCAAAAATAGATGCAATTATTGAGGCGAATGCACTTGGCGAATCATGAGTATGACATTGCAATAATTGGCTCAGGCATTATAGGATTATTCATTGCTTATGAATTGGCTCATTACAATGCAAGGATACTTGTAATAGATAAAAACGCGGAGCCCGGCTTCGGTGTTTCCAAAGGACACGCGGGAGTTATTCATGTTGTTCAGCCCCCCTTCAACACGCTGAGAAGCAAATTAGCGATAGAGGGCAATAAACTATACGATGATGTGTCGAGGAAATTACATGTTAAACTCAAGAGAATGAGTACCATATTAGTTGCCGAGGGTCTAACTCATTTACTAGCATTACCCGCAATATGGTTAGTGCTTAGGCGAGTCTATGGCAAGCATGGATTCAAAATAAGCATAATTGGTTCCAGGGAGCTAAGTCGACTTGAACCTAATGTAAAAGGCCTAGGAGGCATTAAAATAGATGGTTACGGCGTGATTAATTCATTTGAATTAGTGTACCAACTCTATAATTTCTGTCTACTAAATGGAGTTGATTTCCTTTTCGGGACCAACATTAATAATGCGAGGATAAGCAATGATCGCGTAATTATATCGACTAGCGGGGGTGAGTATGAGGCGCGACTCCTAGTAAATGCGGCTGGTCTATATTCCACCGAAATAGCTAAAATGTTTGGGGACAAGTACAGGATAGAGTTCGGGAAGGGCGCCATGCTAGTGTTTTGGGGCGAGCAAACAAGAAGCATAGTGACTCCTCTCCAATTAATGCCTAATCCAAAAACCAAGGGAGGCGCCATAATTCCAACAATATTTGGCACGACAATATGGGGTCCAAGCTTATCCGCTGGCAATAGGGATGACCGAGCAGTTAATGGGAATGATATCCAGGCACTCTTCGATAAATTTAAGCGATTAATGCCTGAATATGAGGCAATACCCATAAAGGCATACGCTGGCGTTAGGCCTATTCCGGAGGGCGATGACTTCATCATAACACATAGTAATTCAAGCAATCGTGTTATTCACTTAATAGGCATTGAATCGCCTGGACTAACCGCTGCCCCAGCAATAGCCAGGAAAGTTATCGACCTAATTAAGGATTCAGGCATTGCATTGCAAGCTAAAAGCGATATCAAAGAAGTCGAGCCAATAGTATTTACCAGGGACTTAATAAGCGACGGCAAGGATATAACTGATGATCCTGGGGAAGTCGTGTGTCCATGTATGGCCATAACGAGGAGCGACATTCGGAACGCGATTAAGCGCGGCGCCAGAACCCTTGATGGCGTTGCATTCATTACCGGGCTGGGCATGGGTATTTGTCAAGGCATGTGTATTGGAAATGCAATTAAGGTAATATCCGAAGAGCTGAACATTGATCCCGAGAAGTTAACAAAGTCGGGCGGTGATTCATGGCTAGTTACTCGATAATTGGCGCAGGCATTGCCGGTTTATCTTTAGCTCTTGAACTTGAAGAGGCCGGCATAAATGCTAGGATTATTGAATATAGGGACCGCATTGGCGGTATTCACATATTATATCCAGGGCTTGACTCATTCATTGACCGTGCAAGACACAGGGCCAACATAGTTAGCGCAGCAGCCATTAGAGTTAATGGAAGAACCTATGAGCTGCGGGGAAAGAACTATGTTGAGCTTAGGGATGCCGTGGTCGCCACCGGTTTTAGAGTTGCGACTTTGCCTGAATTAGGAGTATATGGGGATAGACCGGCCGGCATATATCCATTTCATGCCGTGCTTGACTTGATTCATTATGGTTTATTGCCGGGGAAGAGAATTGTGATATATGGAGATAATGTGTATGCTGCCTTATTGGGCAATGAATTGACTAAGTTGGGGTGCATGGTAACAATAGTGACTCCTGTTAGGATTGATTCAAGCCCCATAAGTGATGTGATTGTGATTAAAGGTAATATTAGCCGCATTAGGGGGATGAGCAGGGTAGAGAGTGTTCGGGTTAATGGTGAATGGATTGATGCGGATACCCTCGTTATAGCGGTATTTAAGACCTATAATCCATTCCCTGAATTCCAGGCAATTGGGCAAGCTGCTCTTGAATTGTTTGATCCAGGCATTATAATGGAAAGTGGGAAGATATTGGCACATGAATTAATCAATGATGGTGAGCCCATAATAATAAACAGCAATATACCAATATATCCAGGAAATTTAATCAGAGGGAAAACGCGTAGGATAATAGTTACTTTAAGGGGAGGCGGGAAGATACTGGTTAATGATAAGGAATACACAATCCACGGCGATGCTGCGGTAATAGATCTTCCTAAGACCGATAAAGTATTCATTAGGGGTGTTGGCTGAGTGAGCCTCGGCGTTATTGATGTGGGGACGACCAGTATGAAGCTTATAATATATGATAATGAATTGAATCATAAATACCAAGAATCCATTAATGTGCCAATGCTATTTCCACGAAGTTACTATGCGGAGCAAGATGCTGAATCGCTTAAGGCAGCATTCAATCATCTATTAAATACAGCGAGAAGCAGGGATGTTAGGCTCATTGGGGTTTCCACTTATAGAGCGTCATTAATTGCATGGGATAAGTCCGGTAATCCCCTTACCAATATAATTACTTGGCTGGACAGAAGGGGGCTAGAGGTCATTAATAAGTTTCCATTATCAATGCTGAAGCATTTGCCGCCGTTAAACAGCATATTAGTAGCTACGTCCCCGGTCGTGCAGATACTATGGCTAAAGAGAAATAGAGGCGAATTATTGGAGCGAATCAAGGGAGGTAACGCTTATGTGGGGACCCTTAGCTCTTATTTGGCGTTTTTAATAGGCGGTAAATACGTTAATGATGCCACTAATGAGGCGCTGACTGGGCTTTGGAATCCAAGCAATTTTAGGCGAATCAAGGCGGTATATGATGTATTGGGAATACCCGACTCAATAGGACCCGACGTAGTTGATAACATATATGATTATGGCAATATAAATGGCATCGATGTTGGCGTCATGATAGCTGACCAGCAAGCGGCAATGGTTGGTGAGGGATGCTTAGAGCCCGGCTGCGGTAAGGTAACTAATGGAACGGGATCCTTCGTGGATGCCGTGACTAAAGAATTCAAGATAGGCGGCGGCCTACTGCCGCTGCTAATACTTAAGGTAGGTAATGAATCATTTTATGGAGTAGAGGGCTTTCTTCCAGCCACTGGATCCGTAGTTGATTGGTTAACTAAGCTTGGCCTAATAAGTGCTCCCGAGGAGTTGGATAAATCGGCTGGAGTTAGTATTGACGATTTAATTGTGGTACCTGCATTGGCTGGGGTTAATGTTCCTCAAAGGCCATGTGCCAGGGGCTTAATAGATGGATTAACCCTAGGCGTCACTAGGGAATCATTTGTGAGGGCCGTAATGGAGGGACTTGTTCAATTAATAGGTATAATATTTGATAAAATTAGAAAGAGCACCGACGTTAACCTGCTCAGGGTTGATGGGGGATTATCACGGAGCACATTATTCTTGAAATTGCTGGCAACTGCACTCGACATAGAGATAGAGCGGCAACGCGATGTTGAAGTCACGGCTAGAGGAGTCGCGGCTATGTTAAAGGTATTTCACGGTGAATGGGAGTTTAAGGACTTAATTAGGGGAATCCATGTGAAACCCGATATCCGAGTGAAACCAAATGAGGAGAAGGTATCATTAAATAAGGACACCATTAAGAAAATAGTGGTGAAAATGAAATGCAAGTAATCAATAAATTAATTAACGTACTTGGCGCTGATAAGGTAGTAACAGATGAGGCGTCTCTCGAAAGGTATGCTAGGGATTTTTGGCCATTATTAATGATGCGTGAACAAGTATTTAATGAGAAGCCAGCGAAGCCGAAAGCGGTGCTTCTGCCAAGTGATGAGAATGATGTGGCTACGGCATTAAAGATAATCAATGACAATGAAGAGATGATTCCCGTAGTCATCTATGGGGGCGGATCAAGCGTTACCGGGTCATCGGCCGGCGGGGACGCCATAGTGATCGATATGACAAGGCTAAATAGGGTACTTGATATTAATATTGATGATCAAACTATAACGGTCGAAGCTGGAGCCAAACTAAGAGATGTAGAGGCTAAACTAAATGAATCCGGACATAGCCTTAGGCATATACCTCAATCATTTAACTATGCAACTATAGGCGGATTAATAGCCACCATGAGCTCAGGAGAATATAGTACTCTATATGGAAATATAGAGGATATCACGTTGAACCTGGAGGTGGTATTGCCAAGCGGCAAAATAACTTGGCTTCGGCGCAATACTGTCCCACGAGCATCAACGGGACCATCACTTAAGTACCTATTCATCGGTTCTGAAGGATTATTAGGCATAATCACTAAGGCAGTGCTAAGGATAGCACCATTACCTGTATCCGCCATATATGGATCATATATATTTAAATCCCTCAATGATGGAGTTAAGGCACTTAGGGAACTCATGATTAATAGAATGATTCCTGCCATTGCTAGACTATACGACGAGAATGAGTCAAGCATAAGGTTCGGCACCAATAAACCAACCCTAATAATTAACTTCGAGGGATACGACGACGACCTAGTGGCGCTTATGTGGAATAAAGCCAATGGAATAATTACGAACCATGGCGGCGAACCAGCAAATAAAGATTTCTTTGATGCGTGGTACAAGAATAGGTTCAATGTTGATGAGGAAATAAATAGGATTAAGGAATTAGGCCTATGGTTCGATACAATAGAGGTTGCCGGCACATGGTCAAGACTGCCGCTTATTTATACCGATCTCAAGAACTCCATAATTAGCATCGAGGGGGTTATGGCAGTGATGGCACATATATCTCACCTATATACAAATGGCGCATGCATATACTTCACGGTTCTCTTTAAGCCAAGCAATGAAACATATTGGAAAATATGGGACACCGCCATGGGAGCCACATTGAGAAGCGGCGGCTCCATAAGCCACCATCATGGCATCGGGATCCTAAGATCAAGATGGATAAATGAGGAACTCGGCGAAGCGATTAATATACTTAGAAATATAAAGGACTCGCTAGACCAAGATGAGGTAATGAATACTAGGAAGGACATGTTTTTCCCAAGCAAATCCTGACTTATTTTTACGGGTCTCGAGCGAGCGTTAGTGCAATTGATAACGATACAAATAACAAGCCTCGCCTTTTGAGACGAGATATTTAGGTGCTTGTGCGGGAGGGGGTGTTGTTTTGTGATTTTTTGGATGATAGGGGGCGGGGGCCGACTCACCCCCGCAATGCCAGCGAAGGCGAGTAGCACCCATAAAGGGGCGTAACCCCTAGACCCCGGGGGAACCCCCTTAGGATGGGGAAGAGGTCAGTTACCTTCTTCTGCCATAAATGATTGATTTATCCCTCGGTTTATCAATTTCCTTCTAGCAATGCTTTCTGAGAATTAAGGTAATTTATCATGCTGTTGATTTCCTGTATTACTTTGTCTGTGCTGGGCAGTGGAGTTGAGGGATTGAAAATAGATAATTCATTAATAAACTTATTGCTCCACGCCGTCACCACTTTGATGGGGGCATAGTTAATTATGGTTAATGCCTCTGAATTAATGGAGCGGAACTTGATTAGCATCGTATATAGGATGAAGTATCTTGAGGTGCAAGTACCGCTACATGTATTGTTAAAGGCCTCCTCCATCTTGATTAAGTACTCCACGTCGTAATTTAGTAATCTCTTCTCTGCATTTATTGGGGACCACGGGATTAGCCTTAACCTAATGCTGTGAGGCAAGTGAAGCCTAGCCAGGTACATTACCTCATTGCTGAGAAGCCCCTTCAAGTAGCTGCAGTTAGAGCTGCTCGATACATCGTAGGTAAGATTCATAAAGGAATGCTCGAATAGAAATAACCTGTATACACTTACATTATATAATTGAACTGGACACATCATCATCCCACTCAGCAATAGTATTAGCAACACACATAGAAACTAGTGGAGCGGTTTCTTTAATTTTTGGCCCTCTGTCTAGGATTCCGGCCAAGGGAGGCATGGGCAATGTATGGTTATCATGGGCCATTTATCCCGACCGGGTGGCTAATGCAACAGTGTGTTGGAAGCGGTTCTTACCGACACTTTACCGGCAAAGAGAATTACAAGGCTTGATCCTTTAAGGCAATAGAGAGACCAGATATTCTTTACTTGGCTAATAATGATGAGGTGAATGATAATTCTTCTTTTTAGGAGGGAGCACGGGTTAAACCTTGGAGTTATCTCTTTTAACCATTCAGTGATTAATTCATGGAAATAGCGAAAGGGAGCGAATTCCCATTACCAGCGACGAAGAGTACATTGAGGAGCCTTTAAGGATAGGGCCGTAAATTATTATGCGCACATTGATAATATTTATAAGGAGAAACCATTGATTAAGTTATGGAGGACTATCTCCGAAAGTTGATAGATAAAGATTCTGCATATTCTGATGCTCGTTACCATTATCAGAGAGGCTCAAGCATTTCATTAGTTAATGGAGTTGTGGCGGGAAAGACCTCTTGGGTAAGCGAGGGTTACTTGGTTAGGTCGTTCAATAATGGTCTCTTAACTGTATTCTCATCCAATGAGCCCAAGGTGGATAGGTTAATTATCAAGTCGAAAAGTTGGGAGGCTGGATTCAAACCGGTCACTCCAGTGAATAAGAATGTGATCGTGCCTCAAGCAAAGCCCATGAGTGATGTATCCATTGAGGAGAAGGTAAAGATGCTGCAGGAAATCGATTCCCTTGTACGTAGTGAAAAATTGAATTCCAAATTAATTAGATTCAATATATCCCTGCTTGAATTCATCGAGAGACGAGCCTTCCATAATAGCGAAGGCACATTCTCTTACATAGAGAGACCAGGCCTCTGGTTGAGGTACTCCATGGTGCTGGAGAACAATGGGGAAACCATTTCCATGTGGTCAGATGAATTAGGGGCTCTTGGTGGATTAGAGTTGCTGGATAAATGGAATATACATGCTGAACTAATGGAGAAAGTGAGGTCCCTCGATAATATATTAATAAACGGCAAGTCACCTCCAACGGGTAAAATGGATGTCGTGGTGAGCAGCTTAATAGCCGGCATAATAGCCCATGAATCAACTGGGCACCCCTTTGAGGCGGACAGGGTTCTAGGCAGAGAGGCTGCCCAGGCAGGTAAGAGTTACTTGGGGTACTTAGCGGCAGGTAAATTCGCCTCAGAAGCGGTTAATGTATCGGATGATCCCACGATCCCCGGCAGCCTCGGTTTTTATTTAATTGACGACGAGGGAGTTGAGGCGAGGAAAAAGCGGTTGATAGTGAATGGAAGAGTCAATGAATTGCTTCAAAGCCGCTTCACTGCTTACAAGATGAGTGCGGAACCAAATGGATCCATGAGAAGCATGGATTACCAATCAGAGCCCCTTATTAGGATGTCCAATACTTTCTTCGAACCATCCAACATGAAGCTAGATGAATTGATACGCGATGTGAGAAGTGGAATATTCCTCAAGAGTTACATGGAGTGGAACATAGATGACATAAGGTGGGGACAAAGATATGTTGGGCTTGAAGCATATGAGATAAGGAACGGCGAGGTGGGGAACCCAGTGAAGTATCCCGTTCTTGAGTCCAGCACGGGGGAAATATATAGTTCAATAGATGCCGTCGATGATGATTTAAGATTCTATGCTGGCATGTGCGGGAAAGGCGAGCCTTCGCAGGCTGTACCCGTATGGATGGGCGGACCCAATATGAGGATCCGGAACATTAGGGTGAAGAAGCTTGGAGAGTAATCAATTAGTCTCAATCCTTGGCTCAATACAAGCCGAGGAAAAAGCCGTGGTAATGGAGGTCAAGGATAATTTAATGATAAAGGTAGTGGATAGCTCCATTGCCTTACTGCAGAGGTGGAGAACCGTTGATGGCCAAGTTTATGTTGGGTCAAATGGGAAAATGGCAATAATAGGTTTCTCCGGCAATCCCCCCAGCAATATAGATAAGGAGGCAAATGCAAGTCTAACTCCGTCGCCGTACTTCTTCAGGCTTCCGCGCAATGAAACAGAGATAAAGAAAGATGCAAGTGACCCAAATATAATCAGCAACATAAAGAACCCAAGCCAATTAATAGATGATATACTTAACATGATGACCGAGAAGACCAGCGGCGTCGTTATGCTGGAAAGCAATGAACGGCGAGTCGCGACTAGCGGAGGATTTATTGGAATAGAGAAACTGACCACATTCACGGCTCACTTCAGGGTATTCAGGGGGGATTATACTGGCCATTGGGCGACGACTGGCTCTCGACTTAACATTAATGACGTTAGGAATACCGTGAAGAAGGCGGATGAATACGCCTCAATAACAGATGAAGTTGAGATAGATGAGGGAAAGCACAGGGTTATTCTGTCGCCAATGGTTTTCTCGAATTTGCTTCAATTAGTAGGCAGAATGGCATCCGCCATGTCTGTGGAGACCGGCTCCTCCATATTCACCAAGGTGAAGCCAGGCGATAAGATATTCTCTCCATTATTTACATTACATGATAAACCACTAAGCGATTTGAAACCCATATTCTTTGACGATGAGGGGAACACAACTCGTGATAAGGCCATCATAGAGAACGGAGTGTTCAGGACTCTCCTCTTCAATACAGCCCTCGCAGATCGCCATAAATCGAAGAGTACTGGCAATGCTGGATGGGTATTTCCAGCACCATGGAACTTGGAAACCGCTCCCGGCGACGCGAGTGAGGATGATTTATTGGATGGGGATGGAGTATTATTCACTAATAATTGGTACACGAGGCTCCAGAACAGCATGGAAGGCATCTTCTCCACCGTGGGACGGGACGCCATATTATTGATAAGAAATGGTAGAATAGCGGGAAGATCCAAGAAGCGACTTAGATTAGCGGGTCGACTTAGCGATATGCTTAGGAATATCCAGGCATTATCCAAGACATTATACCCAATAAAGTGGTGGGAGGTCGAGGTTCCGACGCGAGCCCCATTCGTTGATATATCGAGCTTCACCGTGACAAAGAGCCAATAAGAACAAATAAATTAATTGAATTATTTGGTTTCACTCAATATATATTGCCGGTCTACCCGGCATAGCCGATTTAGCCTTATTGGCGGGATCCTGGTCTGGATTTAATGCGTCGTGAACCGCTACCTTAATGCCTAACTTCTTTTCCATTACTGGACTGAAGTATTTAAATGCATTTAACTCCATTTCCCTTGAAACGATTCCGCGGGGTATTTGTCCATTAAGTACTTTCTTGGCCATGTCCGGTATACGGGGCTTCATATTATTGAAGCGCGGATTGCTTGAAGCCTCCTTAATTATTGATCCTATATCCTTTTTCTCATCCATCTTAGCGGAAATAAAGCTGACTAGCTCATAAAGCTCATTGCTTGGCCCCACGTAAATATGAACCAGCTTCGCCTCTTTTCTTAGCCTCAATAATTCCCTCACATCATCCATGGTCCTGAACACTATATCGACGGCTTCATCCACCTCTCTGCTTGGTTCCTGAGCGGGGGTAATCCATTTCTCCAGTGAAATAAGGGTTGAATTACCCATTCTATGCCATAATTCCTCGGTTATGTGAGGCATGAGGGGACTCAATAATATTAACCATTTGCCTAAAAATTCCCAAAGCACTGACTTAGATTCAGGCAATGAATCTTTCATAATCATGTAGATCTCCGCGGAGCTAAGCATGTTAAAGAATGAGTCCAATACGTATTTCCTAATATTCATATCCTCTATTAACTTAGGAGCAGTAATTAGCAATCTATCGATCTTGCTCAGCAACCACTTACTTGGAAGAGACAAATCCTCAGTGGGGGATGGCGGTTTCCCCATTGCTATTACTTCATTTGCTAGCCTCCAGAAATCCACTAACCTAGAAAGCACCGCATCTACTTCATTATCCTTCCAATCAAGGAGATTCTCCAGATCCGCTTCATAAGCCATATAGAGCCTAACCATGTCCGGTGGGTAATTGCCAACGGCTTCCCTAAGTGGTAAGACGTTTCCAAGGGATCTCGACATCTTCTGCCCATTACGTATTAGGAAATTATTTAGCGTGATGGATTTAGGCCACATATTGCGTGGAAATATAGCTGCATGGTGAGCTATGAAGAAGCTCAGGTGATTACCGATCAAATCTATACCACTGTGCCTCTGATCCACTGGGTACCAGTACATGAATTCCCTACGGGCCTTCTCCGCTACTTCGCTTAATATCAATGGCTTGCC
Organism: Thermocladium sp.; assembly: GCA_023269935.1. The sequence goes on along the minus strand of JAGDXC010000008.1, from coordinate 55,674 downwards.
TTTACCTAGGAATACATAATCATAGAATGAGAGAAGCTTGCGAAGAGAATCCTCATCTTCTCCATTGCTCTGAATCACCTTGGATGCCAATTCGCCGAGCACCTTAGATGCTTCGCTGTTCTTCACATGCCTGGCAATTGCATAGAATGCCATGTATATCGTTGAGTCGCTCAAAGATTCTATTACCCACTCATTATCCCAGGGAAGGCGAGTGCCGAGACCTCTTTTTCTGGCGCATGGTCTCATATTCAGCCAATTAATGGTTGACTCGAAGTTAACTCGGTAAGATTCCGGGATTATTTTCATGGAGTTAAATGCTTCCCGTATTTTTGGTTTCCATTCTGGGTGACCATAATTAAGGAACCATTGATCCCGTATCACTGCAACTATAACCCTATTGCCGCCTCTCGTAAATATTAATCTAGGCTCCGTCTCATACATTATGTCCCAAGCATTTCTATCCTTCAATAATTGAATTGCCTTTTCCTTAGCCTCAGAAACCTTCACGCCTGCAAGCAAAGTATTATCCTTCATTACGCCGGAATAATACTCATCCCTATAGATTATCTTGGTTGCCTCATTAAGCTTATCCTTCTCTAGTTGACTCTTTATCCCCATTCGCTTAACAACATCAGCGGCGGGCCACTCGCCATAACCCTCAACCCTTATTATCCCAATTGGGGAAATACTTCTAGCAATACTACTAAATGCATCATTACCGCTAGCCAGCTCCACCAAGGCAATATAATCATATGGAGCATGAGCAGGAACGCTATACACAACTCCAGTGCCGGTATCGTCATCCACGAAGCTGGCCGGCAAAACCGGCAACCAAGATTCGGTCACTGGATTAATGACTCGCGCCCCAAGTAATTCCTCTCCCTTGAGTTCCCTAATCACCTTAACCTCCTTATCTTGGAATGATAACTTCCATGCGGCTTGCTTTGATATTATCCAAGTTTCCCCACTTATCTGGGCCTCCACATAAATGGTGTTCGGATTTATCCATACATTGGTAGCGCCAAATATTGTTTCAGGCCTGAACGTGGCTGCCACTAGGTATTTTTCATTGCTTAACCTAAACTTAACCAAGTTGAACTCTAGTATCTCTATATTGATCTCGTCACCGCCCTTTATATCATGCTCCCCAACCGCTTGACCCTCCGCTGGGGAAAAGAGAACCGCATGTTTTCCCCTAGTTATGAAGCCGTTATCCCGTAATTTATAGTATTGCCAAATAATGAAGGAACTATACTCCGGATCACCGGTGGTGAATTGACGCGTGAAGTCCATTGATGGACCAATCATCTTTAAATCCTCCTCATAATGGCTGGCGAAGAATTTCGCTATATTCCAGGGATCCTTGAATGAGTCGATTACTCTTTTCACTTCTTCCTTATTCTTTATATAAATTCCAACATACCATTCATAGAGGTCCCGCAACTCCGTATCTCCCTTACTCAATCTATCCGCCACAGACTGAATGGGCGTGCCCGTTATATGCCACGCTATTGGAAATAATACATTATAGCCTTGCATTCTCTTTAATCGAGCAACTATGTCGCTTATAGTGAACGTGCGGCCATGCCCGATGTGTGGAGGACCTTGAACATAGGGGTATGGAACAGTGATGAAGTACTTGGGGGCATCCTCCTTGACGTTACCATTAAACACCCCCTTCGTGTACCACTCATTCTGCCAACGCCTGGATATCTCCAAGATTTCCCTGACCACATCGTTATAGAAAGCTCATCGCTATTGGAGCTAACTAAGGTTTTTAACATTATCGCTCCCAGGGCAATAAAGAAAACTAGTTTTCAGAGTTAAGGTTTAAAAAGCCGTGAAGCCTCAGGCAATGGGGATTCCTATTGCCGAGTTCCAGGCACGAATAGTCAGGGAAAAGAGGGAACGCAAGAGAGAGAAAGTGAGAAACTTCATCGAGTGGTTCAATAAAATAATAATGGATGCTGAGCTATACGAATATAGATATCCAGTAAAGGGCGCATATATATGGAGACCCTATGGTTTACAAATAAGGCGAAGAGTGGAAAATATTATCCGGCAACTACATGATGAAACAGGCCACGGCGAGGTCCTATTCCCAGTATTTATACCGCTTGAGTACTTCAGCAAGGAGAGCGAGCATATAAGGGGATTCGAGGAAGAGGTTTTCTGGGTATCTAAAGGCGGCAAGGATCCTGAACGACTCATTCTGAGACCCACCAGCGAGACCGCAATGATGCCCATGTTTAAATTATGGATAAAGGACCACACTGACTTGCCTCTAAAGGTTTACCAAATAACCAGCGTATTTAGAGCAGAAACTAAGTCGACGCATCCCATGATTAGGCTTAGGGAGATCTCCATGTTCAAGGAAGCCCATACGGCTCATGTGGATAAGGATGATGCCGAGAAAACGGTTAAGGAGGCAATGGAAATATACAAAAAAATATATGATTATCTCAGCATTCCCTACCTAATATCAAGGAGGCCAGAGTGGGATAAATTTGCAGGGGCTGTCTATACCATAGCGTTCGATACCTTAATGCCAGATGGAAAAACAATACAAATAGGGACCGTTCATTACCTTGGAACTAACTTCTCCAAAGTCTTCGAGGTAACCTACCTGGATAAGGATGGAACAACAAAGTATGCTCATACAACAAGCTACGGCATATCGGAAAGAGTTATAGCAAGCATGCTGGCGATACATGGAGATGATAATGGTCTTCTCCTACCTCCCAACGTGGCTCCAATACAAGTGGTGATAGTTCCCATTCCTCAAGAGGGATACGACACTAAGGGAGAAGCAGCTAAAGTGGAGGCGGAACTTAAGGAAGATGGAATAAGGGCATTAGCGGATCTGCGCGATGATAAGACACCGGGCTGGAAATTCAATGATTGGGAAATGAGAGGCGTGCCAATACGTGTAGAAATAGGACCTAGAGACATGGATAAGAAAACCGTAATAGTCGCCAGGAGAGACACCGGGGAGAAATATGAAGTGCCTCGTCAAGATGTGGTTAATTTCCTTAGGAAATTAATGGTAGAGATCGGGGATAACATGAGGAAGGAGGCATGGAGCAATTTAAGGAAGTCAATTCACTATGTAAGCAGCATGCAGGAAGCATTGAATAACTTGGGCACTGGCATAATCATGATACCTTGGAGCGGGGATGAGCAATGCGGCATAAAGATACAGGAGCAATTGGATGCCAGCATACTAGGTATTCCAATTGATGAGGAACCCACCGAGCAAATAGGTGGAGAGAAAGACTTAGCATGCCCAGAGAAGAACGCTAATTATTGGGTAAGGGTCTCAAGACGATACTAGAGCTTCACTTCAATATATTTACCAGGTCCATTGCCTCCATTGGATTTCCCTTAGTTATCATCAATAACCCCTTAAAGAATGCACTTATAGGATCCAGTTCCCCTTTAATTAACTTAACAAGGTTATCCCTACTAATGCTGACCGCCAGGTTTGGCGATGGGTGGGTTCCCTTAACTATGGTGACCGCTCCATCCTTTATCTGGACATAGAAAGCCTCTAAATTAGTTCCTTGAAACTGATATACCTTATTAACATTCTTCATTTTCTCCATTATCTTGCCCTTATTGGCCTCAACCAAGTTATTTAGGAGCTGTATTGGATCTTCACTTGACATACTACAAGGAGAAATAACTCCTTTATAAAAATTACTCCAGTCCATGCTTAAAAATACATCATAGACATGAGAAGTGAATCCATACATTAAAGAGAAAAACTAAATTCCTATACACAATTATCTTATTTTCAAATTACATTTCTCCTGTGGATTCGCCGCCAAGTACGCCCTTGTTCCTGAGTATCCTCACCAACTGCCTATAAGCCACTAATCGCTGAATATTGTTGGCACCCTCATATATTTGAGTTATCTTGGCATCTCTTGCAAGCTTCTCAAGCCCAACCTCAGTAGTTATGCCGACTCCACCATGTAGATTTATTGCATCTGATATTATCTTCTCAGCCGCCTCTGTGGCGTAGAATTTGGCTAGTGAGGCGGCGAAGGTGAACTCGGGCCTATTTTGATCGGCTAGGTAAGCCGCCAAGTATGTTAAGTAGCGGGCAGCCATTAATTCGCTTAGCATATTTACTAGGGAGAACTCAACCGCCTCAAAGGATGCTAAGGGCAGCTCGAATGCTTTTCTCTGGTGGACATATGTAAATGCGGCTTCATAAGCGGCTTGGGCCATACCGAGCCCCTGAGCAGCAACTCCTATTCTGGTTCTATCAAACGTCTCCATTGCTATTAGGAAGCCCATACCCTCCATGCCGACCCTATTCTCGTCCGGCACCTCTACATTATCTAGGATTACCTCCCACGTATGGCTCCCCCTTAGACCCATTTTATGCACCTTCATTCCAAGACTTAATCCAGGAGTATTCTTCTCCACTATGAACGCAGTTAGACCCATCCATCTTCTCTTCCTATCAGGCGGGGGACTGGTTCTGGCGAATACTATCAAGTAATCCGCCAGATCTGCATTGCTGATGAACATTTTTCTACCATTTATGACCCATTTATTGCCCTTCTTCTCGGCCTTTGTTTGGAAGCCGGCAACATCACTGCCACAGCATGGTTCAGTAGCTGCGAAGGCGCCGAACTTCTCGCCCTTGGCGAGCGGGGGCAAGTATTTCTTTTTCTGTTCCTCATTTCCATAGATTAATACTGGTATTGAGAATAAATCATTGGTTCCCATGACAACAGTAACGGCTGGAGATACTCTGGCTATTTCCTCGCTCAGTATCACTGTCATTATGGTATCTCCGCCTTGCCCACCATATTCCTCCGATAGATGTAGACCAAAGAATCCTTGCTGAGCCATTTTCTCAAGGAGGGGTTTTGGAACTTCATCTGTCTCATCTATTTGCTGCGACAATGGTCTTATTTCCTTCTCAACGAATTCCCTCACGGCTTTCCTAAACATCTCATGCTCGGCCTTGAAGACTAATTGATAGTCTCCCAACCCATCAAATGGAAATACCATATTTCTCGCCGGGATTTGATACTGGCTAGATTAAAAATATTACCTATATGTAGTGTAGAGCAGTAACATTTATTAGCGTGCTATACCTAAATAAATTCATGAGTTACTATGACTATCAACTAACAATAGACAAAATATTAAACTATGCTACATCATCATATCCCAATAGAGAGATTGTATATTGGCCATATAATGGGAAACGCATATCATTGACAAATAGGGAGTTCAATAATAGAGTCAGGAAAGTTGCATCGCTATTGCTGGAGCTAGGGGTTAAGGCAGGCAAGCCCAGCGAACCCGGTACCAGGGTTGCTGTACTGGATTGGAACTCCCTCAGATATGGAGAGCTGTATTACGCAGTGCCATCTATTGGAGCCACTCTTTTTACAGTTAACGTACGTCTAGCTCCACAAGAGATAATTTACACAATGAATACAGCAAAACCGGAACTACTATTCATAAATATCGATGATTTCGCTCCCCTCCTAAAGCCAATAATAGAAAACGTGAAATCAGTAAAGGCAATAATATACATGAGCGATGAAAACAAGGTGCCCAACGATAACTTCGGCACCAAGATGCTTAACTACTACGACGAAACGAACAAACAAGGAGAGGCAAGTTTTCCAGAACTAGATGAAAGAACCCCTGCAACAATGCTATTCACGTCGGGAACCACGGGATTACCCAAGGGAGGTATACATACACATAGGGGATTAGTGCTTCATTCCCTCGCCACCATAGGAGCAGTGGTTCAGCCACCAATAGAACTACGAAACACAGATACTGCCATGCCCCTCGTTCCCATGTACCACGTGCATGCATGGGGAATGCCTTACTCCCTCCCCCTGGCTGGAGTAAAGATAATTTATCCAGGAAAATTTGAGTGGGGCCACATGCTTAGATTAATAGGGGAAGAGAAGGTCACATTCACGGCCGGCGTGCCCACGATATTATACGCATTGCTTTCCCACCCAGACTCAAGCAAGTATGACTTGCATGGAGTCAAAATGATAATAGGAGGCGCAGCCTTGCCCAAGGGATTACTGGATGCCTCTACTGCTAGGGGAATGATTGTCATAAGCGGCTATGGATTAACTGAGACAGCGCCAATACTCACAATTGCCCACTTGAGACCTGAACACATGAATCTAAGCGATGAAGAAAAGAAGAACATAATGCTCAGAACAGGTCTCCCAGTTCCATTGGTTGACTTAAGGGTGGTGGATGAGTATGATAGGGATGTTCCTCCCGACGGCAAGACCATTGGGGAAATAGCCGTGCGTTCACCATGGTTATTCAAGGAATATATGGGTGACCCCGAGAAGACTAGGAATGCGTGGCGGAATGGATGGTTCCATACGGGCGATGCAGCGGTGAAATTCGAGGATGGTTACGTGAAAATAGTTGATAGAATGAAGGATGTGGTGAAGTCAGGCGGCGAGTGGATAAGCAGCCTTAGACTTGAGGATCTAATATCAACTCATCCAAGCGTTGCAGCCGTGGCGGTAATAGGCGTTTCACATGATAAGTGGGGTGAGAGGCCAATAGCATTGGTGGTGCCGAAAAAAGGTCAACAATTAAAGGAGAAGGACATTATACAGCACCTAGAGCAATATGTAACTAAGGGCGTCATACCCAAGTGGTGGCTCCCAGATAAGGTAGTTATACTGGATGAACTTCCATTGACCAGCACAGGTAAAGTTGACAAGAAGGCATTAAGGGACAAATACAACAATATATTGAAGCAGTAATGATTAATTATCTTGCAGTGGACGAGCTAATTCGAGCACCTTCTCCCTCCAGTTCTTGGCCCTAACTATTGCGCTGGCCACAAGCACTCCCTTGGTTCCCAACCGTAGGGCAGCCTCCACATCACTGCCCGATTCTATACCTGCACCGGTAATAACGCTAATGCTAGGATTAATTCTAGATACTAACTCAACTGTCCTAGTGATTACTCCAGGCTTCTCTTTGCTGACTGCCTTACCTGTACCTATCAATTCTGGAGGCTCAACAGCCACAGCCGTGGGCGATAAGGCAGCGACAGCCGCGCTTGACTCTGGATTCGGCGCACACACTAATTGCTCTAAACCAAGTTCCCTTGCCCTGCCTATCATCCATGCCAAGTCATTTAATAATAACCTATGCTCGCTGTGATTAAGAATAACGCCTCGGGCCCCTGTTTCCTTGATCATCTCAAGAGGCGTGTAGCCCGTGGCTGCCCCTGGCAGTACTGGATCAGCGGATTGAGCAAATACATCTATCGCCACGGTCTCGACTACCCTCCTTAACTCAGTGAGCGGTGGAGCAATGGCTATTGATACCCCCAGCTCCTTGGACACATCTTCGGCTACCTTAGCTAATTGAACTGAGCCTTGGCCTATTATTTCGGGATAAGCCTTCATATTTATTACTAGAACTGGAAATCTCATGCATTAACCCACCGCCTCATTAATTATATAAACTTAGAGCGCTTTTAAGCCATTCTACTAAATATTATTTTAACATTAGGGGATTAAGGAGGTGAAAGCCCGTGAATGGTATTATTTAACTCATTTATTTCGCTTTAAATGGTCTAGATATCTCCAGTTAATGCTTTGCTCCACTAATGTTCTGCTCATTGACTTGCTCAAGGGTCTTAAACTTGGTTTCAACACCAACAATATACCAGATCAATGCCGCAGTGAAGCCTAGTCCCCATAACCCAACATTATACGATAGGTACTCGTACATCGTGAAGCTAGCCGTGAAGAATATCGATGCTATATAAACTACGTAGGCCGAGGCCCTAACTGCTGCAATGCCCATTGATCTAAATCTGGTCGGAAATAGCTCGGGCTCAAGAATTATCCTAGCAGCCCACCCTAATTCTCCGAATATGCCATTAATAAGGAGCAGCAAGAGGAATGCCACTAGGCTATGAGGTATGAGGAGGAGTTGCGGTATAAATGCTAGTATCGTGATGAACCCACCTAGGTACGATATTAATGTGAATGGTTTAACTCCCATTTGCCTAAGCATGAGAATGCCTACCACGCCGCCTATGGTTTCCCCAATATTATATAGCAGCACTATCCATGATGTTAACTTCGGGAATAGGTAAGGGCCCATTACTAAGGCTAGTAGGGCATAGGTGAGCACTATTGTTACTGCAAGGGACACTAAGACAAGCAATCTTAGCCTCAAGTTGCTTGGATTAGAGTTACCGTGGGATTCATACTTAAAAAGCGCCCAGCGATATGATTCAGATTATTAGTCTGGTCACCAACATGACAACTAATGCTACCCCTAACGTTATTCCGAAGAACTCCTTCTGAAGATTAATTGAAATGGTGGTAGCTAGGCTTAATGCAGCTGCTACTGCCGCGCCCAGATTAGCTACATTGGTAACGCCTACTAGAACCTCTTCTCTTAATGGGCATCATTTCGGCCAAGTAGGCTAATGTGGTGGGTTCCTCGCCTCCAAGGCCGAACTCCGCTAGAACTATGCCCATAATTAGGGTGTATACGTTTTCAGCAAGCACTATTAATAATGTGCCAATGCCATAGAGAACTAAGGTAAGCATAAATATATGCTTCCTACCATATGCGTCGGAAAGCCTACCTATAGTTAAGTTGCCTATGGTTAAGGCCACTGGAGCTGAGACCAACACATACTCAACCATGCTTTGAGGCACGAAGGGCCATTGAGTGGTTAAGGGTGCTAATGCGAGTAGGAAGCCCCATAGGAACATGCCTAGGGATACCGATACTATGGCTGACCATTGGTACTTGCCTAAGTTGCTTTCATCTAGGTCCCTTAGGATTCCCCAATTCAGGTTCTTCTTGGATTTATTCATTAAGTTATTGATCATCAATAATATACTTATAAACTTTCCACGGCAATCACTTCAAAATAAATGCTCAACATGTAAGGAACCATTACTAATGGATTTGTTTTTATTTTCCATTTTATTTTTCTAAAGATACTCACACACCTTTAGAACATTTTAAAACGCATCAAGCGGAGCCAGAAGAAGGAATATAATGCTATGCAGCAATAGAAAAATCATTTTACAATGGAATTTAAGCATAAAAGTATTAGGAGATTAATGTCTTCAATGCGCTTTCCCTATCTTTTTCGTACTCATCTAGCGGAAGCGACTTAACCTCCTTTAGCACTTGCGAAATAGTTGTGTATTCCATTTCCTCGGGCGGCAATCTGTGAGGCATTATTGGGCCCATTCTCCTTATATAATCAGTGACGGTTGCCGCCAATTGCCGCGAATAATCGAATACAGGATCATCGAACAAATCAACAGGTCCCTCTAAGTAGCCATCATGTAATTGGAAGCCTAATGCGCCGACTTTTGGAGGACCATCGAACCTAGTCATCTTTGGCCCCAGCGCCATCTTCTTATCTAGAATGAATTGGGCAAATTTGGAGGGCGTGAGCGGACCCACGTGACTACCCCTCATCCATCCCTCCACTAAGTGGGGGTACGCAAATGCCTCTAGAACCTCGCCAACCGCCGGCAAGCCGTGTTGAGCTCTTATTATCGCCACGGGATCATCCTTACCAACATATTTGCCGGCTATAAGGTTGAGCCTCTCGACGCTGGCCACTGCTCCCTGTACTAAATCCCGCTTTCTATAAACTCTCCTAACTATGTATCTGCCGGGCGTTCCAATTAGCCCCAATAATCTGTACATATCATCCGGCATCCTTAATAGGAATACTTGGGCCTCCTTAACATCTATCACCTCGAATATGAATCCCTCTGCCATAGCTGGATCAATAACTAATCCAGCGGTGTTAAATGGATCGGCAAACATCTTGTAGAAAGGTAAATTAAAGGCGCCCGGCTCAGTCTTATCTGCGGCAACCACTATTATTGGCTCGCTGCCTCGTTCCTCGAACTCCATTTCAGCGACTTGAGGCCCCATTCCTCTAATGTTTCCAGAGAACGAGTCTTTAAGGAGGTCCTGGCCAGCACCATATAGCCTCACCTTCTTTGCAATCGATTCCGTGGCATCCCTAAATATGTTCCAAGCTATTTCGTGAATGGATGAATTATTGAGACCCTTGCTATGGGTCATTAATAAGCTCATGTCATCTCCCACATTGAACACGAAGTAATCTATTATTGAACCATTCCTAACCTCAGAGGCCAATCTATCCGCTGCATATTCAAGTATCTTTGGATGAACCCAAGCATGTCCAGGGAGTCCCCCTATATCTGCCTTTATTATCGATATCGTGGTTCTCATAAAAGTGTAATAAATATAATAATTAATAAATATTAGTGCTGAGTATACTAAGTGTTCCCACCCTTCCCTCAGGAACTAGCAGGGAATCCCCTAGATCCCCAGACAAAGCCTAATGCCGTTAATTTCAAGGCCAAATAAAATGCAAACTACGCCGTCCTCACGGACTCTCCCCTGTGCAAAATATAAAGCAAAGCGTTAAGGTAAAAAATAAAAAGACAACACCTAAGTGGAACCAGAGGGCCCGTAGCTCAGCAAGGTTCAGAGCGGCAGGCTCCAGACCTGTTGGTCGGGGGTTCAAGTCCCTCCGGGCCCACTATCTATGGACCTCCATTTTCAATCAATTTATAGATAATGAGCGAAACCAAGCGGATAACCCAGCTTAGCTCTCTGATTTTCAGACAATTTTTGTATTAAACATAATATAAAGATAACCCCACCGTTACTGCAAGCTTGCTAATTCATAAACCAGCGACGAATGGGTCTCATTATTTCAACTTCCTTAGAATTAAATTTGTCTCAATTGATCCTTGAATTCTTTATAGCTTATGGCAATAATTCTACTCGTACAAGGACAATCATAGCACGTCAATTGCCTTTCAACGAAGTTCCTAAGATGTTTGTCCTCCGTTACGAAGACCAACTTACCGCTTATCGTACCAGGGCCTCTCTTTCGCCGCACCGTGGCCAGCAAATCGTAGGCATAGAGCAGTGAATTGATTACATCGATGTCTTCGTTTGGAATTCTGCTGAGCAGTTTATCCATTATATTGCTCTTCCAGCAAACTCTCTTGCTGGGTTTATACTTTAGGGCTCTTCTCTGCAATTCCAGCGATCCGTCCTCCTCTATTACTCTTACATACCTCATATTTACCAAGCTATTCAATTCACTAATGCAGTATTCCTCCATTTCATTAGTTTCTACGTTGACCCATCCATGCATCTCCCTATCGACGCTGGTCAATAATTTGGGCAAGGCTACATCATCTAATTCATTTACCATTATAATGCTTGTATAGATCTCCAATACGTTATTTTCCAGGAGATCTAATATCTTTGGTCTTGGCCTATTTAATCTGTGGTGCAAGGTTATTGCATATACCATATTGACAAGCACATTGGTGTCGATGAAGACATGGAATGCCCTAAACGTCATGAATGAATTACCCAATCATCTTGAATAGATCTGGATAGAGATCCTCCTCATCTATTGACCCCTTGCTCTCAAGAACACTCCTAAGTCTCCTCACTACATCCATATATGCCTCCAAGCTCATGTTAAATGCCATCGCTTTAATGACCTCACCCTGAATGCCCAAAGCCTCGAGCGAGCGAACAATTAAATCATCCATTCCCAATGCTCCATATTCATCAACGACCTTGATCGCTTGCTCTGCTAGATCTCTTAAACCCCTCTCCACGAGGGACCTGTAGGACTCCTCAAAGGACTCCTCAATACCCTTGACGTAATAATTATCGCCGGTCCTTACTATGCCATATTCAATCATCTTGGATTCACCACCTAGCACCTCATCGATGGATATAGATGGCCCTTTCGAGTAAATCCTAAATTCCCCGGGCAACTTGATCCGTGGCGTATTGAGAAGCTTGGTGCCATCGGTGTATATAATGAAGAATAGGAGCTTCGCGAGCACCGCTGCATTAACGCTTCTGCCGTACTTCTTAGCATAGTATGCTATGGCTAGCTTGATTAACTCGACAGCTGGCTCCCGTGTCAATTCGTCAATAAGGCTCATATATGTTATATTTCCAAAGGTGAGTTTTAAACTTGATCCCATCAATGATAGCATTTAGCACGCTCAATTTGATTTTCAAGGTCATGCTATGGTTTTTATACTGCCAGTAGGCTTCAGACCTGTTGGTCGGGGGTTCAAGTCCCTCCGGGCCCACTATCTATTCCTTTCTCAATTGAATTATATAAAGAATGAGAAAAATGATTAGGGCGCTGTATAAAACTATTTAACTCAGTATTGTTGGGCATAATATATAATGCCCGCCAACATAACAAGCGGCCTCGATGAATTGGTGGATAAGGTTGGCTATAACATGACAATGATATTATACCAATTTAATCATTACATGGATGTAGAGAAGACTAATCTACAGAACATAAGCAGTTACATCAACAATAGTTCACCCATTGGAGTCACAGTTAGTCACCCTGCAAGCTACGCAATACCGCTATTATTGATGATGTACGTTATATACTCCATCTTCCTTGCTTTATCAGCTATCCAAGTAATTGCCATACTGCACTCCGGTCTCTATCTCTTTAAGGACTCTAGGAAGAACGATATTCATTATCCGCCGAGGACAAGACCATTTATATCAATCATAATCCCGGTCAAGAATGAGGCCATGGATGTCGTTGAGAAAGTCCTAAAGAATGTGGCTAGCCTAAGTTATCCTAGGGATAGGTTTGAGGCAATTGTTGTGAGCGATGACGATGAGAAAACCTTTTCTTCCATAGAGGCAATCACCATGAAGTACTCAAAGCTATATGGAGTGAGGATGATTGCCATAAACAGGAAATCACCAATGGGTTATAAGGGAGGCGCAATTAATTATGCAATTCAATTCTCAAAGGGCGAACTAATAATGGTGCTCGATGCCGATACCGAGGTTCCACCCAATTACCTAATGTATGCCGTGAGTTATGTGGAGGCTGGATATGATATGGTGGGTGCGGTATATAGGGGGCGACCAGCAATACCCACTGCCACCAGTAAGGCCATAAAGGTGGTTTATGATATATTCAATGAGATAATAATACTAGGCAGATTCCTCAGCAGGCAGAGGTGGGGATTCTCAATGATAATGGGCACGAACTTCGTGATAAAAAGGGAGACATTGATGAAGGTTGGCGGGCTTTGTCACTGTACCGCGGATGATATGGATCTCTCGCTCAAGGTCAAAATGAGCGGAGGAAGAGTTGCAGTGATGAGGGAAGTCACTGCAACCAGTGAAGTCACGAGCACATACATGGCTCTAAAGGCACAAAACATACGATGGTCCTCCAATGACTCCATAATACTAAGGAGATACTTTAGGCGAATAATTAAGAGCAATATGTCGACAATCGATAAGATAGATATATTGCTATGGTTAACTAAGTATCCCCTCTTATCCCTGGGCGGATTATCCATCTTCATCTCCATAATACTATCAATATTCGGTGTGATTCTTCCTCCATTCTATGTCTTGGCGCTGGAAGGAATTAATATAATCCTTCTCATCGGATTCCTCATGTTAATGCTTGCAACTGCCAGAAAGCTGAATTATGGAATAATGACTATGATGTTCAGCCTAGCCACAATGAGCATAATGGGCTTCTCCATATCCTTTGCCATAATATATCACTATATAGAAGCCATGTTCAAGGACCTTGAGTGGATATATACGCCGAAGGGCAGTAAAGCAGCCATGCGGGTCAATGGATTATTAATGGAAAAGACGCTGACTGTAATCTTCGTAACGGCATCAATAATACTATTCGTCCTTGGCTATTACATGGCATTCATATACTCAACGATTGGGGCCGTAATAATGATACTCACAATGAGGAGGGCAAAATGAGTGGCAAGTATGACTTAATAGTGGTTGGAAGTGGGCCAGCGGGATCCACGGCAGCCATAATGGCTTCAAGACTTGGCCTAAAAGTATTGATACTGGATAAGGCGCAGCATCCCAGGATAAAGCCATGCGGGGGAGGATTGACCCCGAAATCCATGAACCTGCTCAAGTGGCTTAGAATTGATATAGATGACTTAGTACTAAATGAGTGTAGGGATGTATATATCACTAATTATGCGGGAACCTTCATGCTTAGATCAAGTACTCCATTGATAAGCGTAACGAGGAGGGAGGAATTCGATAAGAGACTTTTCGATGAGGCAAGTAAGGGAGCGGAGTATGAGAATAAGGAAGTGGTAAGAGTCATAAATCATAAGAATCACGTGGAGACAATTACGCGGAGCGGAGAAACATTTATGTCCAACATGGTTATAGCAGCTGATGGAGCGCCCTCCAGGGTCGCAGCATCACTTGGCTTAATTAATGATAAGAGCGCCGCTGCGGTTATGACCATAGCTAAGGGGCCCAGCGATTTGCCCTGCCTACTGGACTTCACAGCGATTAGGTATGGATATGCCTGGATATTTCCTCAATCAGATGGGCATTATGATGTTGGATTAGGATCCATAATTAAGCAGAGGTATGGTTCACGTCTAGAGGAGTACGCGTCGCAATGGGGCCTTCAAAGCAGTAAGGTGCTTGGCCACTTAATACCATACACCAATATAGAGCCAGTGATTGGGAGAACAATGTTTGCTGGAGATGCACTTGGAGTAGCTGATCCAACTACTGGGGAAGGAATTTATCAATCCATGTATACTGGAATAGCTGCTGCATATGCTGCCTACGCATCACTTAAGCGTGGAGAAGAACCCATGATTTATAGGCAATTAATAAGTAATTTGCTAAGCAATAACAGATTAGCTAAGGCATTATCGCTCTTCGTATATGGACTAGATACACAATTCTTCAGCAGATTCCTAGGCACTACGGGATACGCCAGTAATGATGTTAAGGAGCTCCTTACCAAGTTAATAAGCGGTAGCACTTGGTATGGAGATATAATTAAATTCATCTCGATTAGGATGCCTAAATATGCTATTAAGGCAATCATAAGCGGATTAACCTAATTACCAGCTCCACGCAACGATCGCATAACGGCCTTTAATGGCCTAGAACCAATTACTTGCTCCTAGGGTGAATCACATCCTTTGGAGCCGCTTGGAATGGCTCTAAGTACTTCCTAAGTACTTTCGGTATTATTATTGTACCATCAGGCTGCTGGTTATTCTCCAGTATAGCCGTTATTGTTCTGGTGCTGGCTATTGCGGTGCTATTCAATGTGTGAACGTATTCCCTATTCATTCCTTTCCTTAATACTCTTATCCTAAGCTTAACCGATTGCCAATCAAGGACATTACTGCAGGAAACCATCTCCCTATAGGTTCCTTGGGCTGGCATCCACGCCTCTAAGTCGTACTGCTTAGCCGCGGCTCTTCCCATGTCGCTGGGGCACACCAGCACTATCCTGAACGGTATCTCTAAGCCCTCCCATATTTCCTTAGCATTACTTAGAAGAGACTCATGCCACTTCCAGCTATCTTCTGGGAGAGAAAATACGAACTGCTCTACCTTATGGAATTGATGCACCCTGAATATTCCCTTTAAGTCCCTATTAACTGCACCGGCCTCTCTCCTAAATGCGGGGGAGAAACCTGCCATCAGTATAGGTAAATCATTCTCCAGCAACTCCCTGTCGCGGAGATAAGCCGCTATTGGGTGCTCTGCCGTCCCTATCAGGTAGAGGTCCTCGTTTTCTATCTTATAGATGGAGTCTTTAAACGCCTCTAGATCTATCACTGAGCTTATTATTTCATGCTTCAACATGTAGGGCGGAATCACTAGCTGAAAACCTTTTCGAGACAAGAAATCCAGTGCATACATTATTAACGCGAAGTCCAGCCACACTATATCGTTAAATATATAATAAAATCTGCTCCCAGCAACTTCACCCGCTTTCTGAGTGTCTCCAAGTCTTAGAATATTTTCAAGCAAATCAGCGTGACCCACTGGTTTCCAGTCTATTACTTCATAATCAACGCCCACGTATTGGGATTGAAACTGATTAAGTAGATCCCTCCATACCTTTGGGCGGCCATGATACGTTATCGGCGTTGATTCGCCGCCTCCCTTGCATGCCTCATACACGGATTCATGGATCAAATTAGGTAACCGCATAAGTAACGCGGTTCGTTTTTCCTCTATAGCGTTAAGTTCATTCTCTCTTTTCTTTATTTCCTCAAGTAGCTGCTTTGCATTATTTATTAATTCGCTTCTCTTGTCAGGAGATGCCTTGCTCACTTCCCTAGTCATCACATTGTGCCTATGCCTTAATTCATCCACTTCTGCCTTGATTTTCTTCCATTCTTGATCCAACGAAGCGAACTCATCAACCAATGAGGCATCATAGCCCCTGGATTGAAGCATTCTCCTAACGGAATCCGGCCTCCGCCTTATTTCCTCTAATAAAGACCAACTCATAAACCATTAACACCGGCAACTATATGTTTTTAATTTTTAGGTATATGCTTTAATCCAAGCCCTAGGGACAGGCTTTTACTATTATCCACTCATAACCTCTCTATCTCCAAATTTCCTCCGGAATACCTCATTGCTACCAAGTTAGGATAGAACGAGTTTATATAAACCACTCCATCCCTTACCTCAATGCTATTGCCCCTTTCATGGACATGACCATACACTACGTACCTAGAACCGAATTCCCTAACCACCTCGTCAAGCTTGTTGCTTCCATCATAGGCAGAGTAGAACCCATCATCCTTAATTATGTCCTTCCTCGGCGCGTGATGAAGCACTAATATGGTGGGCTGATTAACTTTAGATAACTGTTTTCGTAATGAGTTGACGTTATAGCTTAGATACTCACCATTACTCATGCCAAGCCTTACATAAAGACAATCCCTGAAGTAATCAGGGCAATTACAGTACTGCCTCTCGCATTGCCATAGAGACTCCACGGAGCAGCCATAAGGATTACACTGATCGTAATATTTAAAATCATAGCCTACAGCAAACGAGTAATCGTACCATCCAACATTACCCGCTATGCAAAATCCATTAATGCAGTAAGGTCCCTCAAAATCCAGGAGCACGCTATCATGCTCTCCAAAGTACTTCCTATAACTCGCGATCTTCTCTAGAGACGTAATTCCCCTCCTTAACTCATTCCTACTCAGGTAATGCTCATGATTCCCCAGAACCGCAATTATCTCCTTCTTTCCGGAGACCTTCTTGATCAAACGGAAAAAACTATCGAATGAAGCCTCATAACAAGCCACCGATAAGCCACAATCCATGAAGTCGCCCGCCAAGATAAGCATATCGAAATTCCTTGCCTTAGATAAAGCCTTTACCGCGGCATCGCTGGGCCAATGAATATCACTGAGAAGCAATATCTTCATTTATCCCTCCTCCCCCATATATTATTGATATCCTCTGCCCTCATTTCTGACAATTAAGTGGTTCATGACTTAAATTTAACTTTAGTGGGTTTAAGGAGGTAAGAGCCTCCTCTTCTGCGAGGAGCGGCAAGTTTTCTGGAGGAGGTTGAGGAAGGAGGGGAAATTGCCGCCCTACGTGAACCACGTCTCCCCTCCAGTGTACTGGAAGGAGGATGGAAGGGGGAGTCGTTGCGGGTAGTGAGGCGGGACATGTACCAGGTGGATGAGGAGGAGCCCAAGATAGTCCTGAAGTACTACGGATTGGAGATTGAGTTCATTGGTAGGTTGAGACGGCACTGCAAATAGGGTAGGGTGGAGACCACTAGGACGGGGAAGGGGGATAACACGTGGTTAGTGGGGAGGGAAAGACCATTCAGTTGAAAGGCGCCGAAGGGCGATAGGGTTAGCCTCCGTAGACCTTGGGGTAAATGCCCTAGCCAGTGTCGTCGTAGAGGATGGGGCCTGGTTGCTGTATAAGGGCGTGATGATAACGGAGGTCTACTTCCACCTCCAAGGGAGGATCTTCCAGATCCAGTCCCTCGCAGACAGGGGTCAGGGATCTAGGGGAATTCTCGCCCTTCAGGTGGTGAGGAGGTCAGATAATTAAGCTTCGCTCTTGATTTTATACTTATGTGAAGGTATTCTCACAATGAAGTACTCATCTGAATTCGTTACCTTAGCGCCAAATTCATCGGCTATTGCCATTATTTTATTCTTAATCGCGACGAGACTGCTATTAAAGAGCGGGGTGGAGACCCAACCCCTATCGCCCTGTATGCCTATTATTATTAATTCCCGTGAAGCATTGATTGCTTCCCTCACCTCCTGAACCACATACCTAACATCATTAAAGGCAGCATGCGCAACCAACTCATCAAATGCTCCTCGCCTAAATGGCAGCAAGTGATTGACTGCTATAACTAAATCGCTTCCAATAGATTCAAATTCATTTAGGTAACGAACCACGGCGGTATCGAAATCACTGGTTACATAGGTAACGCTAATGCTTAGGGGTAGCCAAGCCTCTCCCATCACTGCTATACGTCCCCGTAACTCAGCCACGACTTGAGCCAGCATGCGTGAAGCAGGAAAGATCGAGTTAAATAATCTTTCCCAAAAAAAATCTTCTCTGCTATTTGGGTCCTCGCTTCCGGATATGCTTGAATCGTCTTCATTTAGGGGAATGAAATTGCAACATATCTTTATTAAATATATTATTGAAATAGTTCAAATTGTCTTATTATTACTGTTTACCTCATAGATTAATTGCTAAATAATAGCATTTTATTCTGACAATTCAATAGATTAAACATGAATCTCTATAAAGTATCTGGTATAATAATATTGGTAGGAGCGGTTGGCTTCATTCTGGCAATGAATATAGCGGAGTTCTTGTTTCCAGGTTATAGTGTCTCTAGCAATTATATAAGTGACTTGGGCGCAATGTGCAGGTCCGGTTCATGTACTATAGTTCAACCCTCTTCAATAATATTCAACACCTCAATGATCATCCTCGGCATATTAATTATAGTATCATCCATGCTATTGCTTAAATCGCATGTATTCAAGCTATTCCCAATATTTTTTGCGATCTCCGGCATAGGCGCAATAATGGTTGGCGTATTCCCAGAATATACTGGCAGTCTTCACTCTATCTCAGCATTAATAGTGTTCCTCTTCGGGGGCCTAGCCGCAATATCATCATACAAGCTACAGAAGATGCCCATGAACATAATTTCCTCACTCCTTGGAATCATGACCCTAACCACCTTAGCACTATACATAGAGGGAAAATACTTAGGATTGGGGCCCGGAGGAATGGAACGTATGATAGTATATCCAGCACTATTATGGGGAATCATATTCGGCTCATATATTGCCGGTAGAAGCGACGGCCCCAAGTAATTTGCCTCCCAAGAGGCCAATATTGCCATACTAATGTAGAAGACCCCTAAAGCATAGCGTTACCATTAATTGGACACGCAATCTACGAATAAAATTAAAAACCACTATGCACAAATCCTACTGAAGCCGGGGTGGCCGAGCGGCCCAAGGCGCGGGACTCGAGACCCAGCAGCAAGTCATCCCGTCCCCGAGAGGGGGCCCGGGTTCAAATCCCGGCCCCGGCGCCAAGCTTAAGCCTAATTGCCTATCTTTATCATTCCTAGCTCCTCAAGCGTGGTGAGGTATCTCATTATTAATTCCTTATTGACGCTAGGGTATTCATTCATGATCATCGTTATTAGGGAGCCAGTGTCGCTTGCGTATTCCATAGTTATCGGTATTAACGATAAGAAGAGGGATTTATTGAAATTCTCATCTAATATATCCATCACCCAAGTATTCGAGAGCAATTGATGATCTATTATGGGGCCCTTGAATAGTTTCCTTAAGTTCTCGCCTGAAGGGTTATGAGGTTGCTGAGCGGCGCCATCTATTCTTCGACGAGCATTCTTTAGCTCAATATAGTTGCTAATCAAGTCGCTATTTGGTTCCTTATATTCATTAATGCTCTTCGCCACAGCCGAAGCAATGCCTGTCAACATCTCTAGGCTTACCTTATCAAGCGTATCTAGGCTCGAGTGATAGAATTTATCGGGCCATTGATTAAGCATTACGGTCGGCATCTTGAATGATAGCAAGACATCGTGATCACTTCCTGCTTCGTAATTGGATATATCCATTCGAATGCTCCATACCTTATTGGAATTATTGAATGTATTGACGGTGAATATTGACCTGAGAGACCTATATATTAATGCCTCCAATGGGGTTCCCATGAAGCTCGGCGGATTTATCTGTATTAAGGTGGATCCAGTAATGCTTTGATTTTCCCCAACCATATCGAGATTAACGAATGCTTCCTGCCTTAACTTGCTGCCTTTATCCAACATGAATGCATATGATCCCCAGTACTCCGGCACAAATATGTGAAGTGCCTTTGCTTGCTTGGCAACCAATATATTGGCCACCGTGCCGCTTAGATTATCGTTATAGGTCTCATATGGATGACAATAATGACTTATCACGCCAATGCTTGCATCATAATCGCCGGCCACTATTATAGGCATCTTAGCATTTAACCTATAACGGCTCTGAACAGTCATTGAAACAATATTACCCGTTAATTTGACCACAATCTCCCTCGGTATCGACATGACCGGAATACCCTTCTCCTCCTCCTTAAGGAATAGACCCATGTATGGAAACGCCTCGCTTGGCGCATCTTCCCTATAGAGGAGGAGACCCAAGGCGCCTGATTTAACCGCGTTCCTATAAACAGTGAAGGGGTTGCCCCTCGCTATAACTATCTTTCCATCTACATTAACCATGGGATCCTCGCCATCACCAACATAAACGGCCACTCCACGGACCTCGCCAGGTGGGCTATAGGCTGTTACCAAGAGTGGCGTGTCGTTAGTGGTTATTCTTTTTCCATTCCACTCGAGCTCGCCATATTCGAGATCCCAACCAATGGGGGCCTTGAACTTATCATATTCCCTATTATAATAATAATTAATGATTTCGTTGGGAACCCCCAACTCATCTAGTTGATCCTTAATGAACTCAGCCGCATCCTCGAGCCCACTGCTTCCCTGTATTCTATGATACTTAGCTAATTCCACCAATAATCGCAGCGCCAAGTCCCTACCGTTCACGTGTAAAGGGTAGAGAGTTTATGCATATAAATCAGACCTCTCGTTAAGCATGGCAGAGCGACTTAATTATACTTTCAATTATTTGAAGAAGATGAAAACTAGGAGAAATAACCTGACTTGAGGGGCAAGCGTTCCCAAGACCTTGAGGGTTACACCTTTATTAACGCTACTTGGTTGCCCAAAGCCTGCCCCTCAAAATAGAGGAGGATATATTTTCATGGCGGTAAAATTTTTTTACTCAAGTAATTCACATCACTGCATGAGGTTACTGGAGTATAAGGGTAAAGATTTGCTGTATAAATATGGGGTTGAGAAGCCTCGAGGCATCGTCATTAGCTCTCCTGATCAAGTCGATGCCGGGCTTAAGTATCCTGTCTTCGTTAAGGCGCAGGTACCATTTGCTGGACGAGCTAAAATGGGTCTTGTTAAGAAGGCAAATAATGTTGATGAGGCTAAGGCTATATCCAAGGAGTACCTTGGACGCGTAATTCAAGACTTCCCCATAAGGAAGGTTTTACTGGAGGAGGGCTCTCCCATAAAGAAGGAGTACTATATATCTATGACTGTTGATAGAACCAATGAGCGATACCTAATATTGGCGTCTCCTGAGGGCGGCATAGATATAGAGGAGGTGGCTAAGGAGCATCCCGAGAAAATATTTAGGGGCGGTTTTCACCCATTCGCTGGGTTACGGGACTACTTGGTTAATGATTTAACGAAATTCATGGGCATAAGCGGGCCCCAGGCCAAGTCATTTGCAGCGGTCGTATATGCAATGTATAGGGTAATGATGGACTACGATGCGGAGCTCGTGGAAATAAATCCACTGGCTTTGACGGAGGATGGACGGTTCATAGCGATTGACGTGAAGATAATGGTCGATGATAACGCGTTATTTAGGCATAACGACATAAACGTCGAGGAGGAGGGTGACTTAACTAGGGAAGAATTAGAGGCTAGGGCGGCCGGATTCCATTATGTTGAGTTGCCCGGGGATATTGGGATAATAGGGAACGGAGCGGGCCTCACCATGGCTACGATGGATTTAGTTAAGGAATATGGAGGAGAGCCAGCTGATTTCCTTGATATAGGAGGAGGAGCAAGCCGGGATATCGTTAAGTCTGCATTGACTCTCCTGTTGAAGGATGCCAGAATAAAGGCCATTTTGATGAATATATTTGGAGGAATAACAAGGGGCGACGAGGTGGCCTATGGAGTTATCGAGGCAATAAAGGAGATTGGGGTATCTAAACCAATATTCATCAGACTTAAGGGAACTAATGAGGAGGAGGGACGGAAGATCCTTGCCCCACTAAACATTAAAATATATGATACTGCCGAGGATGCCGTGCAGGACCTAATCAAGACAGTGAGGGGTGGTAGGTAATGATACTGGTCAACTCTAATACTAAGGTAATAGTGCAAGGCATAACTGGAAGCGAGGGCTCGCGGCATGCTCAATACATGCTTCAATACGGGACAAAGGTAGTTGGTGGAGTTACTCCAGGCAAGGGAGGCCAAACAGTGGCTGGAGTGCCGGTCTTTGATTCTGTGGAGGAGGCGGTCGCTAAAACAGGCGCTAATACTTCAATAATCTTCGTGCCAGCTAGATTCGCAGCGGATGCAGCATTTGAGGCCATAGATGCCGGGTTAGGATTAGTCGTTGTAATAACAGAGCACATACCTATTCATGATGCATTACGATTCGTGAACTACGCTAAGTATAAGGGAACAACAATTGTTGGACCTAATTGTCCTGGCGTGATTAGCCCCACCATAAGCAAGGTAGGTATACTGCCCAACAGCATTTATAATAGGAAGGGGCCAATAGGAATAATATCCAGGAGCGGAACTCTAACATATGAATTATCGTATCTTCTATCCCAAGCAGGCCTTGGACAAAGCACCGTAGTGGGGGTTGGGGGGGACCCAATAACTGGCATAGATACAGTTGAGACTGCAATGATGTTTGAAAAGGATGAGGAAACCAAATTAATAGTTGCCGTTGGAGAAATCGGCGGGGACGCCGAGGAGAGGCTGGCTAAGGCGATAATGGAGGGTAAAATAACGAAGCCCGTGGTTGGATTTATTGCTGGACGAACTGCGCCCCCTGGAAAGAGAATGGGACATGCCGGTGCAATAGTATCAATGGGCATGGGCACTTATGCCGGAAAGGTGGAGGCACTTAAGAACGCTGGCGTGCCAGTCGCTAAGACGCCTCTCGAAGTAGTGAAGCTAGTTAAAGAAAGATTCCATTAAGGTCCAGATCTGGTTTCTTTTCTACCTAAATCGTGTGTGTATTTGCCTCCCTTTATGTCGAGGAAACCATCGCTGAGCACCTTAACTAGCCTACCATTCATCCAATTACTAAGCAACTCCACATAGGCCTCGGCCGGCGTCCTCGATGTTATTACTGTATCGAATCTCCTCTCGAGTGATTTCAATGTCTCAGTGCATTGAGTTATGAAGGGGCACCTAACGCAGTTTATGGTTGGCTCCTTCCCTGTAACCACTATGAATCCAGTCTTATAATCTATGAATGCGCCCATATTATTGATGACCCTTATTAATAGATCGCCATTCTCCTTTCGAACTTGATAAACTAGGTAAATGCCGGCAGCTAGCTCATATTCCCCCTTGCCATCCTTAAGCCAACCGGATTCCAGTAAGACTGATAAATGATGAAAAAGCGTGGATTTAGGCATCTTCAATTTCCTCATCATATCTATGGGCCTAGTCACGCCGAAGTTTACCAGCCTCAAAATATTTATCCTGGCAGGATGTAGTGCCTTGCGAAATGCCTCCTCACTAAGCATTCTTATACCGTCCTCCTTACTATGCTTCACCACGGGTATTCTAATAACCTCAACATCGCTAAATGCATCCATTATACCACCGCCATTAATCCAGGAGCGGGGTTTATATTATCTCACTCATGAAGTAGCACTGCTTGACATCAATCTCTCCTCGTCAGCGTTCATAAGGATGGGAAACTGTAATTCTAAACTACCCATCTTGATGGGGGGGATTGGGGCCTTAATCGCCTTTGCGGCTCACTTGCTCATCCAAACTTTATCTGGCCACGAGAGGCGAGGTCTATCGTTTATTTTTTATCATGCTCACTGCAGTTAGCTGAGTATCGGGGGCCCTCCCATATGGTTAATGATAGCTCACCATTATGATCACCAAGTTTCTCCCTTATCTCGCTCAGTATCTGCATACACATGGCCTCAGCAGTGGCATACTTGCCCTTAACGACCTTTGTCTCAACCTTAAATGGGCCCGTTATCTTGATCTTATCTATATCAGTCTCCGGAACGAGCAGCTTATAATTCCATTGAGAAGCAATTTGCCTCACTATTGAGTTTAATTCCTCGAAGTCCAATAAATAATCAAGAGGCCCAAGCCTATCCTTATATTCCACTTCCAATCTATATGTATGCCCATGCAAGTAATTATACTTATCACTGAATCCCGTGTAGTGAGCCGCCTCGAAGAATACATCGACAACCCTAATCCTCATGCAATAATTAAAGCAGTGATCATGTTTAAAATTTACTATTCATTACCATTACCCATGGCCATTAATGGATACACCTCAAAGGCTCTCTATTATTGAAGGCCATGAGAAGTTCATTCCTGGCTTTGGGCATTAACGGCATATTTATCCCTTAAGGGAATGGGGGAGGCAATAATTAAAAAGTTAAGCGATGTCGGTCACTAATGGATGTAGGTATTTTTCTGGCTGCGTTGGGAATAAGCCTATTAGAGTTATCCGAGGCGGGAGCCGTTACTGCGATTTATCAAGCGGCCTATAAGGGCTGGAGACCGATCCTTTACTCTGTTGCCGGCGTTGCAGTAGTGCTGGTCCCAACATTTATGGTGGGCAAATACATAGTGCTGCTGCCATTGCAATATGTCCTAGGGGTTTCCGCGGTAATACTCTTCTACTTCGGTTATAGACTGCTTAGGAGCAGTCGAAGGTACTTCAAGGGCATTCGGAAAACTGGGGAAGAAGAGAAAGAGGGGGTTGGCGTGGTTTTCGCTGTATCGGCTACCGAGGCATTCGAGGCTGCTCTAGTCATTGTTGCATTAATACCTAGAAGCTACTTCTCCGCGCTTGCCGGAACATTGATAGCAGGGGGAAGCGTGGTTGCACTCACAATTGCATTAAAGGATCAGATAGCCAAGATAAGGCTGCCACACTTGAAGTTTGTGCTTTCCTCCCTTCTATTTAGCCTGGGAACAATGTGGAGCATCGAGATCTTCATGGATATAAGCGAGCTATTCCTATTGGTCTTATTCGTTATATGGCTAGGCATAAACTATGTATTGATAAAGGCATAACTATAATAATTAAAAGGATGTGACTCCCTCATTAAATAATGGGGACCTGCCTATCCTTGTTTTGCCTTTCTATCATCCATCCAGGGTACTGAGGCTTGGGTTTTGTCAATTCATTCAATTCATCCACTTGCCCAGGCTTTAAATTAACATCTAATGCACCCAAATTCTCCTCTAACTGCTCCATTGTTCTCGCGCCGATTATAATTATTAGCTTCTTAGTCAATAGCCAAGCCAAGGCGACTTGAGCAGGTGTTGCTCCCTGTTGCTTAGCTATATCCTTAAGCTTCTCAACAACTTGCTGCGCAAGTACTGGATCGAAGGGTGGGAAAAAGAAACCCCTATTGCCCATTCGAGTGCCAGGCTGTGGCTTCTCGTAATTAGTGTACTTACCCGTTAATATGCCTCCATGAAGTGGACTCCACACTAGAAGAGTCATTCCACTATAATCCAGGAAGGGAAGAACTTCATGCTCTATATCCCTATTCAATAATGAGTAATTCATTTGGGCCGTCTCATACCTAGCGTATCCCCGTTCCTCAACCATTGTTTGTAAAACCGCCATTTGCCACGCCGCAAAATTTGATACTCCAGGATAATTAACTAATCCTTCCTCCACTAATCTCTGCATTGCCTGAGCGGCTTCCTCAAGGGGAGTCAAGGCGTCCCATCCATGGAATTGGTAAAAATCTATCCAAGTAGTGCCAAGCCTCTCCAAACTCTTTCTAACGGCTATATTTATGTGATGCTTAGATAAACCCGTCTCATTTACGCCCTGGCCAGTTCTACCTCGCACCTTGGTGGCTATTAGAACCTGCTCTCTATAGCCAGCTAAGGCGCGTCCAAGAAGTACCTCTGATCTGCCCTCATCATATACATCAGCTGTATCGAAGAAGTTTATGCCGGCATCTATAGATCTCTTAACCATCTTATTCGCTAATTCCTGGTCGACGCCGCCCAGTTTCCATACATTCTTTTCTCCAAACGTCATAGCCCCCAGCGCCAGAACAGACCCCAAAACTCCTGTCCTTCCTATTCTGATGTATTTCATGTTTCCCATAATCGCTTAACAAATTAATCAATTAAAAACATAACGTAGATCCCTACCTAAAAAGATGAATAAGCAACTCATTGATTGATTTACCATGCCTCATTGAAATAGATTTAAAAATTGAGCTCAACAATGAAGCCAGTGAATGAAGCATACCTAGCACTAATTGTTGGAACATCTCTTCTGCGAAATGTAATTAATAATAAATCGCTTAAAAATGAGACCAAAGACTTAATTAATAAATCGCTTAACCAAGATCCTGAAGCCGATGCCAAACTAAGGGCAGCGGCACTAAATAGTCGTATTCTCGATGAGGTGAGCAGCATTGCGTGCAGCGATCCACATATGAGCGCAGAGATGAGCACTGCCATAGCTGTGAAGAGGTGGGTGGATCGCGATATTAATATTGACTTGATTTCAAGTGATACTGGAGCAGCGATATTTGCGGCGAATGCCTTGGCTAGATGCATCAAAATGAGGGGAGGCGGCATGAAAGTGACAGGGACGGTGATTATTCCGATTTTTAATTCAATTTCGTTTAACGACGCCTTAGGCAAATTCCTTGACGTAATGGGGAAGCGAATGGCTAAGAGGCCAAGAAGCATAAATATTGTTGGAGTAACTGGAGGCCTAAAACTAGAAGCAGTGGCCGCGACTATAATAGCAATGCTCACTAATGCACGTGTGGCTTACTTAATGGAAAGTGGGGAATTAGTAATATTTCCATCCATACCGATTAAACTAGCTGAATTCATGCTTAAACCGGAGAAGAACACGGAGGAGTGGGAGGAGTTGGTCAGGGATGGATTGGCAGAGTACAAGGATGGGAAGTACTCGTTAATGAAGTGGGTAATGAATTTACTTAATTTAATCTCCTCGCCCTAAAGGCAAAGCTTTATCCCCTTTGAACTTCTTTACTCATTAATTACCCAAAGTGATACTTATTGACACTGGCCTTCACGTAAACTGGTTGCCTATACATGAATGATCTCACATAGATTAATCCAGGCCCCGCTAATGCAATAAATCTCCGCTCCTTGCTCGGCACATTTAATGACTCCAACACAAATTCATCGCTTCTCAGTATCATTTTAGTATTAGTCAATTGAATAATGGCATTATTTAAGTCCTCAGGCATGTGGGTGGCGAATATGACTGATATGCCCCTGCTCCTACCGAGCCTTGTGATCCTAGTCAAGTGACGCTCCATTAAAGCCTTCTCATCCTCGCTCCGAGCCTGCGGAAAGAATAAATGAGCTTCATCCAATAATATGGCCATTACCCTATCCCTATTGACCGCATGCTCCCTACCCATGTACCCATACACCTTATCCATCAATCTATAAACTATCAATCTCTGCTGTTGCGGAGATAAGTTAGCTAAATCAACCACGACATAGCCTGGTCCCAGTAATTCGTTATAAGAAGGTTCCTTCACAATATAGCCGCCAAACGATACATCGAAGAGGCCAAGTTCGCTTAATGCCAGGAATGATCTAACCATGTTCTCCATCGTGCTCACGTGAACCCCTATTACTTGAGATAATTTCTCGTAATTTAGCAGCATCCGTCCTCTATCCGTAACCCCGCTCTGACTAATTAAGTAGTTATATATTCCTTCAAACGTCAAGGAATTATCCATATTTTTCCTTATTTCCCTCAGCACGGCTCTATAGAAAATCCTAGCTTGTTGAGTCAATATATCTGTTATATTATATATCTGATTAATCACGGTCCTGGTCTCTAATGCCCAAGGAAATAACGATGCATTAAAGCTGCCCTTGTCCGTAGTAACGGTAAAATCAATCCTACTAATAGAGATGGGTCCATCATCTCCATGCTTTTTCCCCATTCCTCGCACCTTTACATGCTTGACTTGTATCCCCATTTCCACAAAGTTCTTCCTAAGGTATTGACGAATAATTGCCCATATAACGCTCTTCCTGGATTTTTTCCCTTTCTTCACTATACCTGAGAGGAAGCTTCCGAGAACCGGGTAAATTATCCTCATGTTACTTATGCCCATCGCAAGATGGTGATAATGGCCCACCACGTCCAATGCAAGTACCGTGGCGCTCGTAGTTTTGCTTAACTCATAGGCGATGTTCTTCATGAGCATTGTCTTGCCGCTTCCCGTTGTTCCCACCACAAGCACATGATGCTTTAACGCATCGAGCGGCAGCATTACATCCTCATTAATTACTTCGCCGGTGGGGAGCGATAATTGCCCTATAAGTAATCCAGAAATTGGTAAACCAAGCATATACGTCACTTCCTGCTTCTTGGGCTTCCTTACCATGCCGTGAATGGGTGCTGGTCGCGCTGGAGGTCCGCAATTAATTGTTCCACCATTATCTCTGCACTCCATCACTAACTCAAGCGAGACCAATCGCGGAGTGAAAGCGAGCTCCATTTCAATCTCTTGATCAATGGAAATTACCGGAGTCTTTGCCACTGCATACACATCCTCCACATGTACCTCGGTGATTCGCGCCAGGAACCTTGAGCCTGAATCTCCGGGACGCGGCTCCACGATTAGGTATTGCCCAACCGATAAATCATCACCGCATCCGGTTACCATATAGGCAGTGGCTTCCTCGGCGGTTATCGAGCTAGCTACCTGTCTACTTATCATCCCTATGTAATTAGTACAATCTATCTTGCCGCTCATGGCATTAACCCTATATCACGTATCGAGTTCTCCAGTTCCTTAAGTCCATCGTACGTGGGATTGAGAGGCGATAAGTTCCCAATTAAATGCATGGCTGCAGAGCTTAATTTACGTGATAACTTATCAGCTATAGAGATGGGAACTGCGGTGCCCGTTGGATCTATCATTGATGCTATTACGTCCATTTTATCATTAAGTAATTCCGCATCAAGGCTCTCCACTCGCACTACATGACGGAACTTACCCATTGGGACAACCAAGTACCAAGCCGTTTTGTTGTATCTGTCATCTGTGGTTCCTATGGTGATTGGCCCCACCTTATATGCAATTCTATCTCCACTGCTTGGGCTGCCTATATTGGATGCTTGGCGTCGAGCAATTGATTCATCGTCGATATCCAAATTAAAGCAATGGGCTAGGTACTTGCTATGGCTTATCCGCTTTACTATTCCAACCACGTTTTTTCCCTTCATTGCATTAACCCTTTCCTCTATCAATGAGTAATACAGCTTTGAGTAATCATTATTCATGCCCAACGCAGCCGATGTGGAGAAGAGGGGACCATCTAATAAAACAAACGCATTAGAGGGTGCTTGATTCAATAGGCTGGATTCCACATGGGATCTGATCTCTTCTCTAATGGCTTCATCATTAAACCTACCATCAAAAAATCTATTAATGTGACGTGACTTAATATAGAGGTAATTACCATAATGTGTTGCTAACTCATCGGTATCGCTAGGTATATACCTGAACTTAATACCCAGCCATTTTACTCCAGGTAATCCAGGAATCAATATGTGCCTCTCCCCGACTAAAGCGGCAGCCACTATATGAACATCGACGCCCTCTAATCCAAGAACCCTTGATTGACTATCAATGCCCCAGAGTTTTTCACTTGATTCATTTCTTCTCTCCCTCGCTAGATCTAAAGTGGAGGTCTCTATATTATCACAAGAGACTTTTACCCCGCTGTTCTCATTTATATCTATTAAGTCGGGTGAGGCATAGTCACCCATGTTTTGCCCAATATCCTTTAAGGCATTAATCAATTGAAATAATTCTTTCACTGATCCACTAAATGCTTAATCCTCCTTAAAAACATGTTGCATACAATCCATAAATGGTTTTTCTTAAAAGAATATTATATTCTGAAATTCACATGTTCTAGCGATTAACTCAAGGAACCGCTTTTTTAAGGGGAAAATAAAGGTGGGGGATTCATTATTATTCGTTAAAATGCAGTGAATGCTTGCTAAAAATATCGATTTCGAAACGTTTTTATTAGAGACCATTATTGGGGGGAAACCCATGGATGGGCAGGAAGCTGTCAGGACACTACTTATTCTTGCATTGATGCTAGTGCTAATAAATTACGTTGAAACGATGGTTGTGCCTGCGCTGCCTAAGATACAGGATGACTTCGCGACGACGGCAACAACGGTGGGGTGGGTCACATCAGCTTACCTAATAGTGGGAGCTGTTGCTTCACCGCTTTTCGGTAAATTAGCAGATGTGTATGGCAAGAAGAGGATGTATATAATGGCGGTGGCTTTCTATATAGTAGCCGTGGGACTGGCGGGCTTCTCACCATCGATAGGCTTCCTTATAGGAGCCAGGGCAATTCAGGGACTGGGGTACGCTGTTTTTCCCATAGCTATAGCCATAATAACCGATATATTCCCACGGGAACGCATAGCATTTGCGCAGGGAATACTAAGCGGTACTTTAGCCATAGGACCAGCGCTGGGTTTACTAGTTGGTTCCTACATAGTTCAAGACTTGGGATGGCAATACGCATTCCATACCGCGTTCATATTATCCTTAGTGGTTTTCTTCATATCCTTGAAGTACCTAAAGGAAACCGATATACGGAGCAAGGAGAAAGTGGATTACTTAGGAGCATCACTTATAGGAGGCGGCGTGGCCTCCATACTCATATACTTAACGCAGGGTCCAAACTATGGATGGGGTACTGCATCTCAATTGGCGCTGCTCTTCGTGGGCGCATCATTGTTAACAGCATTTGTGCTTGTGGAGAGGAGGAGGGAGGAACCATTGATTAAACTCGATCTATTCAAGATACGGAATGTCATGGTATCCAATGTCGCCGGTCTCATTTCGGGAGTGGGGATGTTCCTAATATTTATCGCTATAACATATTATGCTCAATTGCCTGCGCCGTTTGGGCTAGGGCTATCTATAATACAAACAGGTCTCTTAATGAGCCCTGTTGCATTGACTATGGCGTTAGTGGGGCCATTTGTTGGCAGGATAGTGGCGAGGAGTGGACCTAAACCGGTCCTAATTACTGGGGCACTAATTGGCGTCTTGGGGTTCTACTTAATGATGATTAATAGGGCATCATCATTAGCCTTGGTTGAGGACACTGTTATTGCATCGCTTGGACTCATATGTATAATAGTTCCCCTAGTCAATATGGTGGCCGTATCTGTTCCCGAGAATGCCAGGGGAATAGGGATAGGAATGAATACCCTAATACGAACTCTGGGGAGCTCTATTGGTCCGGTCATATCAACCGTAATAATGGACTCCTACGAAACCGTATACTTTACATTATTCAACGGTAACTTAATACCAATAGCGGTTCTTCCATCATCGACCGCCTTCAATTTGATATTTATGACCGGAATGATAATGATGGGATTAACATTCATAGTCTCCCTATGGACTAAGAACTATAGAGCCGCAGAAATAAATCTAGAGAAGCAAGTAGTTGCAGCCGCAGCCTAAGCAACCTCAGCGCTTTGTACCATCATCATGCATCAGCAGTGGTCTTACTCATCAATCCTTCCCTCTCCCCAGAAATCCTTGAGCGACTCGCTTATTGAGGGCGTTTCCCCACCATGCGCGGTCAAGCGCTTCCTAACCCCTATTAATAACGGTATTCTAACGGATAAGCCGGTAACTAGTGCCTCATCGGAATTCAGCACTCTTAGCTGCCCTATCTCATCCCTGGACACGTACTCGCTTATTAATTCCACATACTTTAAATCAAGCGGATTTATTATTCTCTTGAATATTTGAGTCATGCATTGGCTCAAAGCATCTGGATCCACGCGTGACGGTCTCTGTGAAACTAGGCACATGCCTATGCCGAATTTGCGGCCTTCCCTAGCTATTCTAAGTATGGATTGTTTACTCATAGATGAGCCTTTGCTCGGCACGAAATTATGGGCCTCCTCTATTAATAGGAAAGTAGGTGGTATCAGTCTTCTCTTGGCTAAAGCGAAAACAGTATCCAGCACTACCGCAGTAAGTGCTTGTTGATCCATTATGTCCAAGGAACTCAGATCCAGAACCTTTATTCCAGGGCTGGATAACATAGACTTAACATCGAGGAGCCTAATGGGTTCGCTTCCATAATAGTCGCCGTAACGTGTTATGAAGAAGGGCCTATTCTCAAAGAGCATTCGCAGCTTCACTGATAGGGATGAGGTGGCTATTTCACCTCCATAGCCCTTGGTTGCGGCATTCCTTCCAGATTCCACTATCTCATTTATTAATTCATCGATGGGAGTCAAGGGAGGCTCATCATATATGGAGCTATAGACCCAGCCCTCCTCTAATATTCGCCGTTGGGCATCGGTTAATCCATAATAATAATTAAGCAACTTAACTAGAACCCCCAGAGGCATTGACCTAGGATTCATGCCGACCCTAGTGTATTGCCGAGGATGACCAAACCGCTTAGCGTAGTGTTTATCCATTGATGATACATCTACTTTGCCCGGTATATATATTGATACAAGCGATGATACCCGCTCAGCTGCCTCAATATCCTCCTTGCTGAGACCGCTTGAGTCTCCTGGGTATTGCATGGCCGAGTATTCTCCATGTGGATCAATGACCAATATGGGAAGCCCGACACGAAGGGTTAATTCCTCTAGAATGACTCCTGCCAACCACGACTTGCCGGCGCCCGTAGATGCCAATATTGCACAGTGATGAGTTACTAATTTATCTGGATCAAGCCGGGCGTGAACATGTGATCCCTTTATGGTGCCTACATCAAGCGATGATTCTTGACCAGAGCCTAGCAAGGTTTCTATTAATTTGTCATCTGCATCATACACTAAGCTATACGTTCTAAGCGGCTTATCTATGTGAAGCAGCCTATTCTCCTTGAATTTACCTATTATAGATAATGAGGCCGTGGTAGACGTAGATATATACTCTAAGTCAAAGCCATACTTCCTTAACTCATCCATTCTCTCCTTGCTGTCCAGCTGTGCTATCATCCTCTCATCCGATAAGTAGTTCTTCCTATCAATGGAGACAACACGAGATAAGATGGGGTACTCATCGTCGATCACCACAAATTTACCTATCCATACATCATTCTCGGCATCCATGAAGATCCTCATCTTAGCTCCCTTGACTCCATCAACATCATAGATAACTCCTAGGTAATTCACTGGTGAAGGAAGATAATGATCCCGTATTAACCATAACGGATAAACCGAAAAGTACTAAGGCTGAGACTCAAGAGCAATTATTGCTACATAAAATATGAAATTCTCCTCTCTTCAGGAGTGGTTTGGTTTCCCGGGGTCTTGGTTATCTTTATGTAAGGCCGCTCACTTCCCTCCTTGCTTCCGCTAGCATTGCTGGAGTCTACTCCCGCTCCCCATTAAGAGCTACTCAGCGAAATAACGGCCTACACAAGCATCAAAGGCCTCACCCCCACCATAAAAGGCGAGACTTGCTGCTTGCTTCATCATGATAATATAGAGTAAAGCTATTGAGCAATAACGTAAGGCTTATAGAATCAAGATAAATGTTAATCCATGAGCTACACTGAAAAGGCGCGCAATCTTTTCCTGAACACAGGAACCAGGTTTCCTCCAAGGTTGATATGGAGCATGGGGCTCCTAAAGTATTCCGCTGCGAAGGTAAATAATAAGCTTGGGTTACTGGGTGATTTAGAGGCTAGTGCTATAATGGAGGCGGCGAAGGAGGTAATGAATGGCAAACACGATGATGAAGTTATTCTTGACGTATTTCAAACCGGCTCGGGCACTGGATTAAACATGAATATAAATGAGGTAATCGCCAGGCGGGCCAGTGAATTGAGCGGTATAAAGATTCATCCAAATGACCACGTGAATATGAGTCAATCATCTAATGATGTGGTTCCCACCGCTATCCGTGTGGCCACAGTAGTGGAGGTAAAGAATAGACTAGAGCCGGCCCTTGATACCATCATTTCATCACTTCATGATGCATCCGAGAAATATGGTAATGTAATTAAGGCGGGTAGAACTCATCTGAGGGACGCATTGCCCATAACACTTGGACAGGAACTATCCGCTTATGAGGATGCATTCATCCATAATGCTAATTCAATTAAGTACTTGCTGGAGGATGTTAAGGAACTGCCAATTGGTGGAACCGCTGTGGGAACCGGCGTAAATTCCCATCCAGAATTCGGGGGCCTAGTTATAGAGGAGGTCTCATCCAGCACCGGCATAAGTTTCAGAGGAGCCAATAAGTTCAGGGCAATGCGGTTAATGAGCGATATAGCTATGTTAAGTGAGGCAATAAAGATTATTGGCATAAATTTGTATAGATTAAGCCAGGACATTAGGCTAATGTTTTCCGGCCCATTTACTGCCTTGAACGAGGTAGATTTACCCACTCAAGCCGAGGTAGCGGGTAGTAGCATAATGCCTGGAAAAACCAATCCAGTGACTGCCGAGGCGGTTCTTCTTGCGTCGTCTCAATTAATTGGATTAGCGAATGCCGTGTCGCAAGCATCAATGCTAGGCGAGTTTGAGCTATCCATGGGAATACCATTAATAGGCCTAGACGTATTAAGCCAAGTTAATATAGCCGCTGAGGCTCTAAGCAAATTCGCTAAGCTGGTCATTAATGGGTTGCAGCCTAATATAGATATAATGAAGAAATACGCGGAGAGCAGCCCAGCTCTGGTTACTTTAATATCGCCGATACTGGGATACGATAAAGCAGCGGAGCTTGGTAAGGCAATAATGCGGGGAAAAAGCATTAGGGAGGCGATGCGGGATGCTGGACTAAGCGAGGAGGAGATCGACGAGGTGCTGAATGTATCTAAATTAACTAGGCCAGGCATAATAGGCAAGTAATGCTTAATTGAAACCCAAGAGAGGCCTCATGTACCTATATATATGTTATCCTTATTCCTAATTATTCGAGTCCGCGTTCTTTTATTGGGAATACAAGGCCTACCGACAATCGTTATTACCCTATCATATATGTTTGACCCAGTCCTCTTCAGTGGAACTGCGATGCATTCGTTCTTGAATATGCCGGGCATCATGGTCTTAACATCAACTAAATCACCTACCTTATATGGCTTCGGTAATTCCCTTGCTGGAATTATATCCATGGCATCCTTTCCTGGAATTAGGCCTAGCTGCAGAGACCTTGAGAGACTTGATAAATGGGACCAAAAATCATCCCAGGACTCCTCATTAATTGGATTGCGTCCCCTCTTATGATGTAGGTACTTTTGAATCAATAGCGGATACTTGATCCTATCAGTCAAGCGAAGCGCCTTAACTAATGAACCTATCTTCACCATCTCTTCATCATTTAATCCAGGTAACAATACGGGCGAAATTATCACTTGCATCTTGGTATTACGCAAGAGGTAACCAAGCTTTCTCAGCACTGCATTAATATCATAATTCCTACTTCCTGAAAGCCTACGCGCGAGGGGTGGTAGTAAAGCATCAATGCTTAGGTTTATCCTAGTTAATCCAGCCTCCCATAATTCCCTTATGCGTTTCTCGCTTAACATAAATAATCGTGTCTGCATGCTTATCTTCTTAGTTACCTCACTGATCCCCTGTACTAAGTCGACTAGGAATGGGTAATTACCGGGATCCCCCATGCCATCTATGTGAGCCTCCACGTCAACCTCCTTATACTTAGCCACCTCATTAACTGCATCAATTAAGGCATTTGGCCTAACCATGTACTCCGCGGCCCTAACTCTTGAATTAGGTCCAGCATTAACTGAGCAAAATATGCATGATAATGAGCAAATAGATGTTGGCCTAACCTCTATTATATTAGTACCCCTATCTATTATCCCGAACGCTAAGGAACCAACCAAGGGATACCCCTCATCTATTTCCATAAGCCTGCTTGAGATCGGCAATTGCCCACTCATTACTGCTCATTTTTTCCTGTGAATATAGGAGTAGGATTTATATTTTCTAGCATTAACCACTTAAAAACAACAGAGATCAAAAATGACGATTAGAGTATTAGAGGGAATGATTGGGAATAACCATTTGCCTATCCAGACCATGGCGCTCCTGCCTAGATCTGCATTCGATGAATTGATCAATTCTCCTCTTAAATACGAAGTGATGAAAATACTCGCTAATGGGCCGGCCACAGTAACTGAGGTATCTGCTAGGCTTCGCTTATTAAAGGGTGCCGTGCATAGACACATTAAGTCCCTCGAAGAATTAGGATGGATAAGGCAACTAAACGCAAGCGAAACAAAGAAACTAAACTTGACTAGGGAAGCCAATAGGATATACTATATACCCACCGCGCTCGTCTATCTTGGTTACTTAATTGAACATGACAATGAGAATACTATAATAAAAATGTTAAGCGATTATGGGGCATTCATTGATTCCAGAAAAGGCAAATTCATACTGAGGACCCCCACTGACCGCAAGCCGCTATGCGAGAGCGAGTGTCCTGAACATCAATATTGTTCTGATTGGGCATTAAGGATGGCTAAGCAATTCAAGATAAACATGAACCAGGATCCAGCCGAGTCGGCCGATTCCCTAATATTAAGGCTGCTTTACTCGATAGCTATGAGGGAATTAAAGAATAACATGAGCAGGAATCCATTATTCATATTCAGCACCAGGTTTGATAATATATATAGGGAAAAAATGGGTTCCCCCATCTAAAGTAGTGATTAGGGAAACGCCATTTACTTCTGTTTTGAACATCGTCCCATTATTCGGAGAAGCTCCATCGCTATGCCGAGACCCTTTCTAACATCTGGGTCATTTAGTGCACTCATTAAGCCGAACACTCCATTAACGGGCTTAGCATTTGATAGAGTCTCCATATTGAGGCTCTTTCCCATGCATCCCCCTAATGATTGAATTGTGCCCTTGAGGTTAATTATGTCCTGCGCATCCAATTTATTCATTGCCTGGAGAGACCCATCCATGAGAACCGATAGTAATCTAAATAGAGCGGGTTCTTGGAATAGATATTGAATTATTTCCTCGAATCTATTTATTATTAGCATTAGCGAATCAAGGGCGCCGCTTCTCTTCAACTCGATTATTTGGTCAAGCAATCCCTTTAATTCATCCATATTATCCGTTAACATACCTATCATTTCGAGGAGCTTCTCATCCACATTCTGAGTTTGGGTTGTTTCTGCCATCATCATCACCTACATCGTGGTCTTTAGCCAAGTTTTGTAAAAGACATCCTTTATAAGCTTACCCAGTGGCGATGTCAATATGCTATAGCAGCTTCCCATCCAGAGCGCCTTGTTATTATTCATATCTAGCTTTATATCACAGTTAAACATTAATCCTAATTCGCCATAATCCATTGCGCACGTCATTGCATTTATTTGTGCAGGATCAATGGGTTGGCCAAGTAATTCGCCCGCGATGGCGCCGGCGCTAGCTAGTGCCGTGAAATGCACAGGCACGCCAGCCGTGGGGAGGCCGATGACCGGCATTGAGTGTTCCCCGGGTAGGTAAACATCGTCGAACTTAGGACTCCTTCCCGTGTATACATTCGCGGCCGTCCATTTACCCATTGGGGTATCCACCACGAGGGAGGTGCCCTCAAATGGCTTAGGTAGTCTGGCTGGAGGTACCACAATTAATAAATCGTACTTGACTTTATCGCTCGTCAATACCACTGTCTTGTTCTTATCATCAACCTCCACGGGCCTTGCATTGCCTATATAGTTTATTCCCTTATTGTGGAAAACATCCATCGTTATCTTGACTGCCTCTGGGCCAAGGGGTTGTATTGGCTTCTCAAATGGATGAACCAGCGTTAGATTAACTTTATCGCGTATACCGCGCTTCTTGAATATAGTATCTAGTTGGCCAATTATCTCAAATGGATAAACGCCGCACCTATATAGTGGTTCCGGCGTGAAAACCACTACATTGCCGCCGGTGAAGCTTCTCAATGCCTCCTTCAGTTTCAGAGCCCCCTCGAGCGAGAAGTTGTGGTATCCCACCCCTAAATTATAGGTCTTAAAGTCGTTTTCTACTCCTAGGCTTGCTATTAAATAATCGTAATTGAACTTACCCTTATCGGTCTCCACGGTCCTATTTTCCGGGTCCACTTTAGTCACAACAGCTTTCACATACTTGACGCCGCGCTTTCCCAACATGGAGAGGGGAAGCTGGGCTTGAGCTGGATCTAAGTCACCTAACGCTATATTGACTAGAAGTGGTGGAAGCAAGTAATAATCAGTATCATTTATTATGGTTATTTCCACGTCGACCCTTCCCCTTAGACGCTCAGCCAACTTCTTGGCGGCAACGACTCCCCC
>JAGDXC010000008.1:0-16966 GCA_023269935.1 Thermocladium sp. | reverse complement strand
CGCCGCCGCCCAGGACGAGGATTTTCTTAGCCATGAATCACTTTACAAAAAATGTTTATTTTAAGTTTTTCCACCGTCGTTCCCATTATTTTTATCGAGATAAGCCAATACAAAGCATGGAGTATCTACCGGACATGCACCATTTGAAGCATTTCGTATTTTCTCAGCTGTATCTAGACATTTGCCCAGGCTCCTAACCAGATTTATTAATAATCCAAGGCCCTTTCTAACATAGGGATCATTAAGGGCCTTCACCAAATCAACCACTCCATTTATTGGACGCGTCTCATGAGTTACGTTGGAGGAAACGCCATATAATGCGCATAGAATGCAAGATGTAGCTTCCTGTAGAGTTAACTTTAGTTCGTCCTTATCCATTTGATCAATTACGCCGAGCAAGTACCCAAGTAATTCATCGCTTGTAGGCATAAGCAACCACCATACATAGGACTAAATATTGTTTTCCACAGAACCCAAAACTATACTTCGCTGGAGGCCTAAAGAATGAATTTACCGTTCCGTTATCATTGGCCTCTCTCAATAAAGTAATAATACTCGCCCATATCTCTTTGGGCTCTATCTAGTACTGAACCCTTCTTATTGAAGCGCGGTCTACC
This sequence comes from Thermocladium sp., assembly GCA_023269935.1. Next base: position 16,349 of record JAGDXC010000008.1, on the reverse strand, counting down.
AGTGCTGGAATCTCTTCTAAAAGTCATGTCCTGCATCTTCAAAAAGGCATTCATGCTAGTCCTTAAATCAGCGGGAGCCTCTGCTACTCCGCTTTTTCCAGGTTCTCCATGAAATACCATGGCTGCAGTACTTACTCTATCCATCATGGTTATGTCGTGCTCCACAACAAAGGCCAATGACTCCTTCTCAGTTATTGTCTTTAGCAGCACGTGAGCTATCTTCATTCTTTGCTCCACATCAAGGTAAGCCATGGGTTCATCGAATACATACACGTCGGCCTGACGAAGCAAAGCAGCCGCTATAGCAACCCTCTGCAACTCACCACCACTCAACTCAGAGAGAAGCCTATCCATTAATGGGATCAACGTTAATCCATTAGCTAAATCCGGCCAATGAATGTTAGACTGGTAATCGGCGCCCGCTACCTTAGATATGTAGCTACTCACAGTGACGTCGCTTAGCTTCATTGCTATGTCGCTGACGTATTGCGGCTTGTAACTCATTGTTACATTGCCATATGGCACTACGGTGCCTTCATCAGGATCAAGCTCGCCGGCCAGGATCTTAGCAAATGTGCTCTTGCCTATTCCATTGGGTCCAATTATTCCAATGACTTCCCCCCTAAACGCTTTGCCGGGCATTATGTTTAACTCAAATGATCCCACTTGCTTCTTGAGCTGTGTCCATTCTATTAATATCTTGTCCTCCTTGACTTCCCTCGACGGCGGATTAATACTGAACTTAACAGGCTCCTTTCTTATCAACATATTCTCATCAACTAAGTAACCCTTGAGATACTCATTTATGCCGTCCTTAACGCTCTTGACATGAGATGATATGCCATAGGCCCCGGGTTTCCCATATAGAATTACAACTAGATCGGATAGGTAATCCATTATTGCTAGGTCATGATCTATTACCAATACATAGCGGCCCTCTCCCGCTAGCTCCCGTATAGCGTTAGCTACCCTGAATCGCTCCACTATATCTAAGTGAGTTGTTGGTTCATCGAATACATACACGTCGGCCTGACGAAGCAAAGCAGCCGCTATAGCAACCCTCTGCAACTCACCACCACTCAACTCAGAGAGAAGCCTATCCCCCAAGTGAAGCAAATTCAATTTATTCATTACTTGATTCAAAGCCGATTCATCATTCCTGATTCTGGCAAGAACCTCCTTGACCCTGCCCTTGACATATATTGGAATGGTCTCTATGTATTGGGTTTTATGAACTACCTTAAGTCCCTTACCATAAAGCTTCTCCATGTATGACTGCATCTCAGTTCCTTTAAAGTACTGAATAATAGCAGCCTCACTGGAATTACTTGAACAAAGATTAGGCTTTATCTCTCCACTTAATATCTTTGCAATGGTTGTTTTACCCAACGCATTCTGGCCTATTATTCCTATAACCTTTCCAGGCCTTAATAGGGGCAATCTAAACAATTTAAAGCCGCTTGGCCCATATTGATGAATACATTCCCCTTCGAGCTCAGCGGGCGTATTTATTATCGTTATTGCGTCGAAGGGGCACTTCTTTATACATATGCCACATGCAGTGCACAGGTCAGTTATAATGGGTTTCTTTATTTCTTCGTCAAAATAAATGGCTCTCTTCCCCGTTCTAACTAATGGGCAGAACCGAATACATTCCTGGGTGCACTTCTTGGGTTGACATCTATCATTATCCACCACTGCTATTCTACTCATTGCAATTCACCTCATATCGCATTGCCTTAAATATTATTCCAGGAACTAGCAAGCCTCGCCTTGACAGGCAGAGAAGAGATCAGCAACTACATGTCCCCTCTTGAATTTTAAAAGCAATTAATCCTCGGCTTCTCCGCCGCGTTCATCCTCATATAGATTCTCGAGCAATTGCTTCTGGTAGTCCTCTATCATCTCCTTCTCTTCATCAGTTAAATTCTCTTTCTCTTCCTCTACAACGGCTATCTTTCTATGCTTATCCTCGCTTATCTCTTTTTTCTGAACATATGCCGACTTGGCTTTAGCATCGATCTCCTCCTCATAACCACACTTAGGGCACTTCAGCAATTGTTTTCCATTCTTACCCTTAACAGGCATCATTAGCGTACCACATCTGGGACAAAATCTCATTGGCATCTTACTATTGCTTCCCCTTTAAAACCTTTCTCTGAACTGATATCCCAACATGACCAGTACATTATAACCAATTCCCGAAATATGGGATCCCTATAATGATACACTAGCCGAAATCGAGTGATTTAAACAACTTTCTAGTTAATTAAAATTATAATACCTAAAAGGCGATTTACCTTTTCTTATAATCTGGCTGAAATCCTAGAATTCCTCCTCCCATTCCGATTCAAATTCCTCCTCCCATTCCTCTTCTTCATCCCATTCTTCCTCCATTGCCAAACGAGCCATATTACTCACCATAGCATTATTGACCAACTGCATTTTAAAAGCATTGCTCTGACCTATCACCCACGCTAAATGATGAATTACTTGAATTAATTAAATCCAGTTTCTTCTAAGGTTGATCCTTTTCCCATGTTCATTGATCAAACTCGATAATAAAACAAATGACTCAACTCATAAAAGATATAATAATTAGATCTCAAGACAAAAATATTTAATTCTTTAGGTTTAAGGGGTGAAAGTTCTATCCAGTGAGAGAATACCTCACAGGAATGCGTATATTGTATGAGTTGATTTGATCTTGACTGCTGATGCTGGGTCTGCATCCCTGGCTTGGGGAATCCATGCTTGCGGAGGATTCTGCCGTAACTCCATATATGGGGCAAGGATGCAAGCAGGAAAGCTCCACGCGAGAACTGAAGTAATTCGCTGCTAATTTCTTCCCAAAATACTTAAATATCTAGTTTATTCAAAATCACTTCTTCACGCTATGAAGTTGCTCTTAACCAATGATGATGGCGTGGATTCACCTGGCCTACGGGCATTAGCTATGGAGCTTCATGAAAAACGGAATTACATCAATGTGGTTGCGCCAGAAATCCAGCGGAGCAGCATTGGCTCGGCCCGCACATACGATAAACCCCTTAGGCTAATTCATAGATCCCTGGGCTACTCCATGGATGGAGTCTACACTGTTGATGGAACTCCAGCGGATGCCGTCTTCATAGGCGTCAATAAATTTAAGCCGGACATAGTGATAAGCGGCATTAATCTAGGGGAAAACGTGGGATTAGAGTCTCTCTTCATAAGTGGAACAATAGGAGCCGCCATACAAGCATCACTCATGGGAGTGCCTGGCATAGCCGTATCGGTAGTGGTTCCCCAGGACAAGAAATTCATTAATTCAGGCATACCCATAGAATACTTTAAGATGCCTAGCCTAGTGGCCGCCACAATAATCCAAAACATTGAAGATGCCGGATGGTTCTCTGGAATCGATGTAATAAGCATAAACTCGCCTGATCCATCTACTTGGAGCGGCGAGGTAGTTATTTCGGATATACTAAGCAGAAAATTATTCAAGGAAGAATTAGTGGAGGCGAGTGATCCACGAGGATCCCCAATTTATTGGAGGTGGGGCCATGAGCTTGAGGAGCTGGATCCCAATAGCGATGCATATTGGTTATACAAGAGAAATGCAATAGTGATTACCCCCATATCACTAATCAATGATAAAAAGAAAATGGATTTACCGAGGTTGTTCAAGACACTAAATAGAGTTGGCGGCAAAATAATAAATGCCATTAACTACTAGGAATATCCATTATTAAGCTCTTTTCCGACGTATACGTCTAGATTTAGATATAATGTATAACATGGCTAACCATATATCTATTTTAAACGATTGTTATATTAGCATAAACATATGTGTCATTCCCATGAAGTGGTCAATTTCCGGACTCGCGCTGATGCTGGTGGTGGCGCTCATGGTCACTGCATCAGCGCTTCACGCAACTGTATCCAATAATACGCTTGCTGCTCAGAACCAGCCAGTAACCGTACAGCTGCCTTACTATGCGGAATTAACTTACACCGACATAATAAATCAAACTAGTACTGTCTCGCTTCAGCCAGGCCAGGCAACTACTGTGCAAGCACCCTTATCGCCTGGGCCAGGCTACGTGTTGAAGTACCTAGAAGTATACTTCCCAACACCTACCCCAGCATTGACTATAAGTGGTGCCGGCGTGTTGGTTTCTCAGAACCAATATGGAATGATTACATCGGCATACACCACTAACTCTAGTTTGACCATAACTAATAATGGTCAAACCACGGTCAATGCAACAATAATAATTAGCGCAACATTTGCTAAGGAGGACTATATACCATTAACTCCTCAAACGAGTACCATCAATATAACTGCGCCGGACTACACGTTCCAATATGTCACCGATCAAATAGTTCAATTAACAATTGACAATAATGCTCCATTCGAATTAGTCAATGCTTATCTTCCGAATGGAACATCGCTCTCACAACTGGTTGATAATTGGTATCAGAACGTGACTTACTTCAAGATAGAGGAGAAAGCCCTACAGCTGGATATGTCTAAATTACCGCCGGGCACCTACTCAGTAGATATAGCATACGGAGCACAGTACCAGATGCCGAGCGCTATGTTGGTTAAGGGAACCCAATTCTTCAATGCAACCGTGTCGCCCAAGAGTAGCCTAGTAGTGTCATCTTCGAGTTTTGGAGTGCCTGCCGGATGGAACTTGCTGGGCTACGTGGCTGTGGTATATACCGTAGAACCACTGGTGGTAGGGCAGAATCCAGTTAAGTTCCAAGTAATAGCCAATAGGGTAATGCCTGTATATACATTGTTTAACTTAATAAGCGTGGCCGGAATAACATATATATTACCTCCATTCATAAAGTTCGCTCCAGTGATAGGAATATACGTAATATACGATAATGTATTCAAGGTGCAAAACCCAACCTCTTCACCATTAACTGTAACCTATATGCCAATACTATATAAGCAAGTTGGCCAATGGCAGAATGGCAATCTAATGGTAACCGTTGCTCCAAGTGATATAAACAATGGGCTATGGACATCCCTAGTAGTTCAGCTTCCAGAGGTAGGTTATATACAGAAAATAGTGACCCCCAGCGGCGTATCATATGGTGGATACACCGATTCTGAGTTGCCGTGGGGATCAGTGGATCGCTTAGTGTCAATATCGCCCACCCGTCATGAGGCATATATAGCCGTAAGTACCCTTGGGGTCAATGAACCAGGACAGTATGAGGTATACGTGAATTGGGCCCCACTCCAAGTGCAATTAATTAACACAAATGGGAAGCCTGTTAAGGGAGCTACCGTAACTGCGACCCAAGATGGCGTGAATTATGGGCCAATATCTGTTGGCGCTAATGGAATAGCATATATTCCGATAAAGTCACCTGATCCAATACAATTCACGGTATCATACCAAGGCGCACCTGTGTATATAGGATACGTCAATACATTGACTAATCAACCAATAACTCTACAGCTAGGCGTGTATAATGTAACGGTGGTAGTAGAGGGACAGTTCCACCAGGCTTTAGGAGGAGTCAACGTAACGCTTTACAGGATAGGCTATGGACCAACATATAGTTCAATTACAGGTAATGCTGGAACAAGCAACGTTAATGGAGTCCTTGCTGGCACTTATCAAGTGACCGCACAGCTCCGCTATGCCAAATACACTAAGGTAGTGCCAATAACTAGCGCGGGTGAGCCGATAATAATAAGAACTGACATATTGACTGTATTTGATGGAATGCCCATAACCACGGGAGAAGCATTGATGACGGCAATAGGATTCGGAGGAGCCGGGCTGCTTTTATACGCATTGAACCAGAATAAAAAAAGAAAGAGCATAGAAGGACCTGATGTAGAGAACGTGTAAGGTTAAATCATTTCTTATTGCCCAGCATTATTTTCAATTCCTTCATTAAATCTATCATTTTTTCTGTATCGGGGGTCATTACCTTAAACTTATTATGAAGCAGCATCAATGAGTTAAATCTCTTATTTAGAAACCTCATTTCTGTCTCTAGTCTTTTTTCGCTTATTCTGCCTAGTCTATTTCTGATGGAGTCGATGTGTCTATATGTCTCCCTATCCAATTTAACGAGCGCATCCCTGATCATGGTTCTTAGGCTCCCTAACTGATCATCGCTTAGCTCGATTACTGCGTATGAGAATTCTATATCTCCTTCCCCGCTCACTTTTGAGATGATCTTCTCCTTCAATGACATGAGGCCCCTCTCAATGCTAGCCCTACTCTTCCAAGTAATGATTGCATCACTCGTTATAGCTAATGCATTCTCATCGCCTACGTTCCTCAGCAAGTAGTCCAATGCATCCTCGTAATTCGTATTTATTAATATGAGCAACATACTATGAGCGAACATATAAGCATTTTTAAGGAGTGGCCTTAGCATGGCTGAGGGGAAAAATTATTGTTTCTTATATGGATCCCCAACTAGTCTCTCCAATACGACCTCCGTTGTCCTAATAATCGCATTAATCATGGAGCTCAGGGGAAGCGAGGAAGCGTTGGAGCCGCGTCTAGATATATACTCGGAATTATAGGGAAAATGAATGAAGCCAGACATAGTGGGGATCCCTAATGTTGAGGAGTAGTGGAGACCTAAGTACATAACATAATTACATAGATACGTTCCAGCATGATACGATTCCCGAGCCGGTATGCCAGCATCACGTAATTTACTTACAATTGGCTTTATGGGAAGCGTGGAGATATAGGCGAGAGGGCCATCTTTAATTATCGCTTCATCATCCGCATAGTATTCATCATTGTCCTTACCATTAGCGATATTTAATGCAAATTTCTCTACATTAATGATGGAGCTACCAGGCGCTAGACCCATGCCTATATATACATCCGGCCTCTCATTGCGTAAAGCATCAAGCAGCATTGCCTTAGCACGTGAATATGATACTGGTAAAACTAGTCCCACTAATTCAGCTCCATTTATTACTCTACCATTGATGTTTCTTGCTATTAATCTAGTGGGGTTCTCATCGTCGCCGCCGAATGGTTCAAAACCTGTTATTAAAATCTTCACCATTAGCTAATATAATCCGAAAGAAAATATAAGCATGTCGCATTCATGGAGGAACAAGAATAGTATATATGATTTTTAGAGGCTAATATTTGGGAAATAAGGCTTAATTAACTTCTATTTCGAAGCCGCTTTTTCCATTTTTCTTTGTTAATTCAATGGTGAGGACCCCATTCCTATAGGTTGCCTTAGCCTTGCTCGGATCCACATTAGCGGGCAAATTAACTTCCTTATAATATCTCCTATCATTGCCTTCAGCTGATACTATTAATTTATTTCCATCAACCTTTATCTTTATTTTATCCTTATCTATCCCTGGCATATCCATGACTACCTTTATTTTATCCCCATCATCAAATACATCTGTTAAGGGTTCTATGTCCTCACTAATCACTGGAGAGCCTCGCTCGCTCCATGGCTTAACATTCCCAAACTCCCGAACAATTGGCTTACCATCGGGTCCCATGGTTATTTCAAATCCATAATAATACATATTTGGCTTCTTTGCGCTTCGTTGCTGCTTCTCTGCTTGCCTAAATAGTTCATCCATTTCCTTCTCTATCTCTGTCTCAAAACTATCCATGAACTTCCTTAAACGATTCCACCACTTATCAAAATCGTCGAACTCAGACATATTTGATAACGCTTATACTCCTTTTTTAAACATTATGGAGCGATGCATGTAAAAACTAGAAACATGTCTGGCTCTTCAAAATGAGGAGAGGGCTGGAGCGAGCGTTGGCATTTATAAATAAGTTTTTAAATTGCTTGAGCCGTGCTTATGGTTATGAAGGTAGGAATACTATTCATTGTCTTATTAATGATGGCGGGAATTGTGCTAGGGGTCCAGGGATGGAGCATAAAACAAATATATACGAAATCTGTCACGATACATGCATTAGCAGTCACCAGCAATAATAGCGGTGCTGTGATAAATATAACGGTAACCGCTATAACTCCCGGCTCGGGCAATATATATGTTGCAACTTCCCCGCTACCAATAGGAGAGGGGGGCTCTTTCATATCATCCAGCCAAATGGCTGCAATAATGGCTGCATCCATGGCTAATATCCCATTCACTAGATATGATTTCTTCATAAACTCTACGTCTAATACGCTTGAGATTGGCGGGCCATCGGCGAGCGGCTACATGACTGTCGGAATATTCTCTTTACTGGATAATAGAACCCTCAATTCCTCGGTAACCATGACCGGCATGATAATGCCTGATGGAACTATTGGACCGGTGGGAGGAATACCGGATAAGATAAGGGCGGCGGCCAGCATGGGTTATAAGGTAGTTTTGGTTCCATATGGACAGCAAATATATACTTCGCCTACGTCCTCCCCGGTTAACTTAATATCATTGGGAAAGCAGTTAGGGGTAACGGTTATCCCGGTTAGCACGATTTATCAAGCCGCTCATTACTTGACCGGCGTAAGCCTACCTCCAAATGAGACATTGAGTCTACCGGCTCAATACATAAACATGACCAGGTACCTTTATGAGACCCTCCTCCTAAATAAAAGCATCATACCAAATGGCACTATTGAGGCAGCCGAGTACTATGCCAACCAGGATAATTACTATACTGCCGCTAGTCTACTTTATAGTGCATTAATAAATTATTATCAATCCAAATTCTCCTCATTAACTTCATCACAGATAAGGAATGAAATAAATAGCATTAATTCTACCATTAATAATTACTTGGACTTGCTTAATCATACAACAGTGACCAGCGTCAACATCGATGTAATGGTCGGCATGTATGATAGAATCTATCAAGCACAGCAATTGCTTAATCAATCAGTCTCTGATCTAGGCACAGGGAACATTCAGGATGCGGCATCTAATTTATCCGCTGCATATGTGCGTGTCGATACGCTGCAGTACTGGTATGCATTGCTTAAAGGAATAAGAGGCGGATATGTTATACCTAGGCAGTTACTATATAAGGTGTCTCAAGATTACTTGACATACGCGGAATCAACTGTGACTTACTTGTATTCATTAACTCAGGCAGAGGGTTTATCCGCGTTTTTCGCCAGCGATATAAATCAACTACTAACAGAGGTAAGCAATGCTCAGACATACTTTGGCGAAGGCAATTACTTAATGGCGCTAAGCAATAGCTTGGATGTCATATCTGAGACCAGCACAATGCTTCATTTAATATTCATGTCCTCTCAATCAACTTCATATGAAACCGGCTTATTAACTATTGTTAGGCAATTAGCTCTCTACTCCACAAGTAGGTTAGAGGCGTGCAATGCTACCCCACTTCTTCCGCTTTCCTATATACAGTACGGCGATTATTGGTATAGCCAATTTAATTCCACTAAAGCAAACTCTACGATCCTGGCCTCCAATTACTTCAATAATGCCCTTAACTTATATGAGATGTCATCCGCATACTCCAATGTAGTGCTTCAATTATTGAGGACAGTATCTGCCTGTAATGCATCATATTCAATAACTATACCGACAATAAATACATCGCTCACTTCTATATCAGCCCCTCAACCAACTGTATCCCCTGTCGGTCAATCGATGATAATAAATCCACTAACATTCACGATAGGAATGATGTGCATCTTAATAGCCTTAGCCATTTTGGTTAAATTTGGACGCTGATTCTCAATCGCATTAAACTAGACCTAACGTGGAGACCCAGTGAATGGAGCACTCTACTGCTTATTATTTTTATTTCTCAATTTCTCTAGTTCATCCAATGGAAGCGGCGTCTCTATTTCAGTGCCATCCAATGTAACTATTAGCGATCCAGTGCTTGTTTTCTCCCAGTGACTTATCTCGTTCCACTCAATAAATAGATCCAAGCCTCTAGCCACATCTATATATATTCCATTATCATAAAGAGAGCAATTACCGAAGACGCCGAGCACGTTACCCCACTTCTTCCTATTAAAGCGTCTAACGATTATTATTAAGGGATATATTATTACCAGCGATGTAATTAACAGAAATAACCGGAGCGGGCCCGTCACGAATAACGATAATACCATTAATAGCCCAGTAAGGGGCACTATTAATAATACTGCCCGCAATCTTTCCCCAAGAGCCACGCCAATATCCATTAATGCCATTCATTAATAGTCTAGTTAAATATTTTTTCCAATATAAAAACAACTCCTAAAGGAAAACCGCTGGCTCCTCCCCTCTTAATAGATAAGAGCATTTTGGGTCTAGAGAACTACAATTACGGATCCGCTCATTTCCCACTGATATTGGGGAAACTAGCCCCCATTCATTTTGTGACCAATGGAGTGCTATGCTATTAGATCCAGAACTTAATACATAGAGAAGACTTTACCATTTGCCATAAACGACAGTCTTGCCGCTTATTTTTACCAATAGCTATTTATCTTGAATCGACACCATTAAGACTAATCTAGGCTTCAACATGCAGCATTAGGTTAAATTAATAAAAACAACACTATGATGAGTAATCAAGTGATGAGAGCTGGTATTGCGGAAGGAACATGACGAGTGATACCAAGTCTGAGCCAGAGTTAAAATAGTTAAGCATTTAAGGGAGCCCCAAAACACAAACTGAGCCCTAGTTGGGTAGGTGATCGCGGGCGCGGGGCCACTACCGGCAACGGGTGGCCTCAGGAAACTCCCCCAAGCATGCATGGGCCCCCGGGGTAACCCGACGGGTAAAACCGTCAAAGGGGGCGCTGGTCCAAATAGGGGCCTGTGAAGGAACCATGCAATGAGGCCCGGGTAGGACCTTAGACCAATGCTACAGAAGGGGGGTTATGATCGCCTACTCAACTAGGGCGGCCAAAATACTTTAATAAGGGGAGTCAGAAATTGCCATGATGAAGGTATTAGCTGCTGTTCTTCATGAATTTAATAAACCACTATCATTAGAGTATGTTGATCTAAATCCGGGACATGGGGAAACAATAGTGAGGGTAAGGGCTAGCGGTATCTGTGGTAGAGATATAGTAATTTGGCGTGGTGGGTTCAAATTAAGTCCACCCCTAGTGCTGGGGCATGAGGTTTTCGGCGAACTCGATGGGGAACCCGTTGGCATCTTCGGCGCCATAACATGCGGTAGGTGCACTTATTGTAGGAGCGGAAAAGAGAATTTATGCGATGAGTTGATGTTTCTAGGAGAAAAGAGATTCGGTGGGTATGCCGAGGCAGTTTCGGTGCCGGAACAAAATATATTCAAGCTACCGGATGATCAATTCGAGAAATATGCGGCAGCTACTTGCCCATTAGCGACTGCAATACATGCAACTAAGTTAGCAGATCCACGTGGATTAAAGGTTATGGTGACTGGAGCAGGGGGAAGCGTTGGGATCCATATGATTCAATACTTGAAAATGCTCGGGGCAAAGGTAGTAGCAATTACTTCTGAGCAAAAAAAGCCAATAATAGAGAAATATGTGGATGAGGTGGTATTGGAGGGACAGAGATATAATAATTACGTTGATATCGTGTACGAGAATGTGGGTGCACCAACAATTAATGAATCGTTACGCAGCCTAAGGAAAGAGGGAACCCTAGTGCTCATAGGTAATGTTGAGGGACAAGGAATGCTGCTCAAGCGACCGGCATTAACCATAATGAGGGAACAACGAATTATTGGATCGGCCGCATACACTAAATCCGAGGTACTGGATGCAATTAAGTTAATACATGAGGGATCTATAAATACCTTATTTACAACATATAATCTTAAGCAAGTGAATGAGGCAATTAATGACGTGGTGAATAAGAAGATACTTGGGAAGGCGGTTCTAATTCCCTAAGCCTCCGCCTCCGCGGCTGATGACTTTATTGACTCCTCTATTTTCTTCTTAACCTCCTCAAAATTATTGACTATATCGCTTGGGTTTAAGCCATCCCTAAAGTACCTGGAGAATCTCCTCTTCAATTCCTCTTCATTACTCGCCAATTGAGCAGCGTAATCAGCCACATGTTTACCGCTCAATCGCTCGGGGTCTGGAAATGAATCCTCGCTTTGCGGAATATCCATATTAGCATCAATAGCGCCCTTCGCTACAGCAAATATGCGGGAACCCGCAATTGGCACGTGAAGGCCAACATCAAGCACAGCCATCTCTATTCCCTTAGTAACAGCCCTTTTCCCTAATAGGAGACCAGTTAAATAGGCGGCCGGCAAATTCTTTAGTCCTCCTTTCCATCCAAACTTTCTCAATTCCTTACTTGTTGCAGATACTAATGTTACGTCGCCCTCCGGCCTAGCTTGCATTATCTGGGCTATTATGTAATTGTTTGTTCGCCTAACCACTAACCTATTCTTGCCGCTTATCACCATTATTGCCCTCTTCTTGTAATTAGTCTTTCCCTCCCTTCTTCTCCTGAACTTAACCTTATATATGCCTCCGCTGGCCATGCCGATCACCTAGATCCCTCAATTATATGATTTTGAATCATGTAAGCCCTAAGACTAGCCAATGAGTCAAAGTATCCGCCCTTAACCATCAGGTAAAGTCTACGCCAAGTCTTGGGATCAATTGTTCCTTTATGCTTCAAGTAATTTAGGAACCGCCTCATATTCCTCACCTTATTCACCCATTGCCTCTCCTCATTAACTCTAGCCGACTTAGGGCCTCTCCTCGTGCCTTGCCCCCTTCTTCGACCCTTCTTCTTTTTCTCATGTAAGAGCCTCCAACGACCCCTGCTATTGCCTTTCTTAGGCTCAATCATGACCACGCCCTCCTTAAGCAGCGACCTAGCATCAGACCTAGTAGCTATCTCAGCCAATCTATCAGCAGCATCAGGGGACACCTTTACACGGGACGAAGCAACTCCCAATGCTCTACCTATCAATTTCTTTGCTTGCGAAACCATTGCGGTCTCACCGTATCTTTCGCCATTTTAAATTTTGTGCTCATCATTCTTCTCCACCACCTCAAGCAATATGCCGCCAAGGCTTTTGGGGCTAATGAAGGCAACCCTAGAGCCTTCGGCCCCTTTCTCTGAGGCGGAAAGCAACTCTAACCCAATGGCGGGGGCGGTTTCCTTGAATTTATCCAAGTCATCTATTAGTATAGCTAAATGATGAATCCCTCCCCTCTTCTCTATAAAACGGGCAATGGAATTATCATTACTTAATGGAATCAAGACCTCTATCCTGGTATTGGATAATCCCAGCATTATAACCTTGACCCCTTGCTCCTCGATAAGTTCCTCTCCAAGTTTCTGTAAACCCATAGCCTCTAATCTATTTACAAGGGAGTCGGGATCCTTGACCGCGACCGCTACATGATCTAAACGGGGATTCGCAAGCCCCATTAGTAGTTGAGCGGCATTCCTAGGGCTAATAATGCCTTGCCTGACGTCTTGCAGTAAATTACTGGAGTCGATGATGCCATCAAGGATTTTTTGTGCGTGGAGCCTCATCAATAGTTCAAGCCTATTGCTTAATATATTGTTAAGTAATCCATGATTTGCCAAATAATCATGGTGTTCCTCAATAATGCTTATTAGCTCATGTATGCCTTGCCCATATAATGGAGAAACCTTAATTGCCCGGGGTCTCCATGAACCCACCGTGGCTATCCTAAGCATTGATTCTATATCAAGAAGAACCTTATCTGACTCCGGTGAATCAGCCTTGCTCGCCACATATATGTCGCCTATCTCCATTAACCCCATCTTCAGTGCCTGTATTTCGTCTCCAGCAAGGGGAGGCACAAGCACTATCACGGTATCAACTATTTTTCTCACATCAGTATCAACTTGACCCGCGCCCACGGTTTCAAGGAATATATAATCCGCGCCTAGATACTCCAATAGGTTCACAGTGGATATCGCTTCATATGATAAGCCGCCCCTGCTTCCATGCGTTGCTAAGCTCCGTATATATATATTGGGGCGATCCGAGAGATCCTGCATGCGTATCCTATTGCCCATAAATGATCCACCGCTAAAGGGACTCGTTGGATCTATGGTTAAGGCGGCCAACTTTAGATTCGAGGGCAAGATCTTCATAATGGAGTATATCAGCGTGCTTTTGCCGGCTCCCGGTGGACCAGTTATTCCTATTACCTTGCTCCTCCGAATTGGCTTATAATTTAGTTCCTTGCCGTCTTCTATTAATGATATTAATTTAGATATGGCTTGCTTATTCCATTTCATTGCTTCCTCCATCACGCTCTCTTCACCATGGCAAGTGACTTAACTTTCTCCACTATAATTGATAAGGGCGTGCCCGGCCCAAATACTTCAGCTACACCCATTCGCTTCAATGCATCCTCATCCTCGGGCGGTATTATGCCGCCAACCATTACCGGTACATCAACGCCTCTCCTCCTCATCTCCCCCATTAGTTCGCCCACTAGCTCTAAATGCGAGCCCGAAAGTATGCTAACCCCAATTACGTCCGCATCCTCTTGGATGGCTGTCTCTATTATCTGGCTGGGAGTTTGCCTCATGCCTGTGTACACGACATCCATCCCCGCCTCAGCCAAGGCCCGGGCTATTACCTTGGCCCCCCTATCATGACCATCTAATCCCAGTTTAGCAATTATCACCTTTATCCTACGCATATGACTCTATAAGCATAGAGCTTTTTTATTTCTTCTGACCTCTTCCCATCCACGAGGAATGACAAGCACCCCCTTTAGAAAGCGGAATGAGGGGTTGCCAATCCTTTTTATCACGCCGAATTCCCCCATTAATTGTGCTAAAGCTGAGGTTCAGGAACATGGTTGGAGAAGATTTACCGGTGAAGGAATTGCTCTCGGTATCGCACAGCATGGGGATAAACATTATTGTAATGAAAGTTATGGGATACGAAGCACTAATAGATATAGATGACTTAACTAAGGCAATTACAGTTTTTTCACGCTTGGTCCTGATCCGGGAAGTCACTGATGATTACGGCATCAAAATCTATAGAAGACAAAGGCAATTATTGAATGACCCGGGAAAGCCGCACCTAGACACGGATATAGCGATGCTGATGCTTAACTTGACCGGCGTGGTTAAGGATGACGCTGTTTTAGACCCATTCTCCGGCATAGGCACCATTAGCTTAGTAGCAAAGCGCTTGGGCGTGAATGTGGTATCTATTGATATAAGTAGCGATTTTATTGACGCTCGAGGCGACGCTACGTTGTTGCCCATTAGACAAGGTTCGCTTAATGCAATAGTGACCGACCCACCATTTAATAGGCTTCACACGGTTAATTCGAGGCTGGATCATATTTATCGTCAATTCCTATTTGAGGCATCAAGCACATTAAAGCGTTGTGGTCGATTATCATTTGTTTACCCCTCATATCTAAGCGAGTACGTGGAAGATGCATTAATGGAGACCGACCTAGACTTATATGCATATGGAGTTCAATATATCAATGATGCATTCAGTAGAGTCATAATAGCCCTAACCAAGGCCGGAGACAAATGCGACTCATAATACATTACTTACAATTACGGATCCAAGAACACGAGGACATTAACTTTTGAGAAGGACTATAAGAGGGACATGAATATATGAGCATTGCGTGAACGTGTTTGTTGCTTTGTTGATTATTGAGCTGGTTCCTATAAGTGTTTCATGTATTATGGAGACGTGGGCCGTAGAGGGGCCTCCACAATTGAGCCTAGCTAAAGGCCTTAAATCCTCAATTAATATCATACCCACAAATTAGACTGGCTTGTTGTATAAAGGTAAGTTTAAATAACTCTCTTGGAATAAATCATACATGAGCGAGAATTCTGCTACATTAAGAATCGCAGAGGCGAGGAGTAGGGATGTTGGGCGTGGAATAGTTAGAATGGCAAATAAATACATGAGAGCACTTGAGTTAGAGCCTGGGGATTATATTGAGATAATGGCAAATAAGAGAACTGTTTATGCACAAGTATGGCCCGCCTATAGTGATGACGATGACAAAGATATAATAAGAATGGATGGATTATTGAGACAAAATCTTGGATTGAGCATAGGAGATGCCGTTAAGGTCAGAAAGGCTAACCTAAAGCCTGCCCAGAAAGTAATGATGGCGCCCGTGGGTGAAGCCATAAGGATTGACGCGGATTATTTGAAGCGTGCATATCTGCTTGGAAGGGCGGTGTGGAAAGGGGCTGCATTTGAAGTCCCATATTACACTGGCGCGTTGAGGTTCATGATTACACAGGTCACGCCTGGTCCAGCCGCATATGTTGGAGTCGATACTGAAGTGACCGTTAGGGAGGAGCCCGTGAAGGAGGCGGAAATATCGGTATCAAGAGTTACTTGGGAGGATATTGGGGATTTGGAGGAGGCTAAGCAGAAGATAAGGGAACT
>JAGDXC010000016.1:23746-23983 GCA_023269935.1 Thermocladium sp. | reverse complement strand
TTCCCCGAGGTCTAGGGGGTTACGCCCCATTCACGGGCGCTACTCCACTATAATCTTTATTCATTAGAGACCTAGCCAAGTAGAGTTTTTCCGCATCATGTAACTGCGCTGTAACCATTTGAAACCAGCCTAAAAATGGAGAAGCAGGCAGGAAATGGAGAGAACTCATTATCGTTTAGACCATCAGGAAACCTAGGTGCGAAGTGGGTTTCACGTATGTCTTTTATGCTTGAAACC
>JAGDXC010000016.1:0-23736 GCA_023269935.1 Thermocladium sp. | reverse complement strand
GGGAATCGCCGCGGCACTAGTAGTGGCCGCGGTATATCTAGCCATAAATAATTGGTGGGGCTGGTGGGGTTATGGGCCGATGATGGGGTGGGGATACTTTGGAGCTCCGACTCGCCCACCATACATGGGGATGCCATATGGCGCTGGCAATGCACCGTACGGCATGATGGGGTGGGGAACGTATGGATATCCGGTAAGTGGCGCAGCAGGATATGGGTATCCAAGTGCTTACTCGTTGAGGGAGTATACGGTTAATGAATCAATGCAGTTAATGAGGTTGGGGCCAAGCAATGCCAAGATATTTAGGGGCAATGATACCATAGTATTCTATTCAAGCAATGTAACCCTAATAGTGGTAGCGATGATGGGCAACGATGCTGAGAAAATGACTGGGACCATGGCTCCCGCTTACTCTCATGGCGATGTATTCGTAATATATGGCTTAATTAATCCAACCATAATAGTTCCCGCCGATGCTGTTCTGCATGTAGTATTCATCAACCTAGATGATGATATGTATCATAACTTCATAATTACCGTAGCGCCGCCTCCATACCCATTCAACGTAATGCCGTATGCAATGAGGGGAATGGAGATGGGGCCAGCCATGATGGCAGCAGCATCGTGGTTGCCGCCGGCAAATTATGGCCAGGGATACGCCTATGGGTATACATATAATGTCGTACTAACGTATCCCGGGGTTTATTGGTATATTTGCACATATCCAGGACACGCGGAGGAAGGCATGTATGGGGAAATAGTGGTTAATGCGGTTGGTGGGAGGTGAGGGGGATGTGTATGATGCATGGAATGAACCATGAACACGACGATCATGAACACGACGATTTAAAGCATGAAGTGGAGCTACTTAAGTTACGGGTGGAGAAGCTAGAGTCTGAGATTAATTTACTTAAGCGATTAATTGAGGTTCAAGGTGAGGAAAAACATGTTCATTAGTTTCATGCTCATATTATTGTCTATGATCTCATGGATGGGCATGATGTGGTGGGGATGGGGGCCCTGGGGGTACTGGGGGCCGGGGCCGATGTTCGTTTTTGGGGCATTATGGCTGATCTTCTCTCTTCTCATAATAGCGCTAATGATAATATTCATAGCTTGGGCGCTTAAGCGCATGGGTATACTTAAGTGATAAATAATAACCTTGCAAGGAACTGAAACTCACCATTAAAGGACCAGGCAGTTTCTTCCATAATCAAGAACTAGCGCCTTCTTTCTCATTGCTGCCACGTATTTTCACGACGTTTCTTCCCCGGATCTTAACTATCTCCACTAATCCTTTTTCCTCGAGTCTCTTGATTATCCTCCATGACTTAACCTTACTCATAGCCAGATCCCGCGCAACTTGGTATTGAAAGGCCTCTCCGCCGGACTTCTCTAGATACTCCATGACCCTTCTTTCCTGTTCTGGGAGAAGCCGCAATATTGAATCATTAATTGTCTCGCGTTGAGGCTGATTAGGGGCCGGTTGTCTAGCGGCTAGGAGAACTGAAATAATTATTGCTATGCCTACTATTAAGAAAATGATTGGTATCACTAAGCCGTAGGAGGTGGGAACCCCATGCATCATGCCCATATATCCATTCATGTAATTAATCATATATATGAAGCCTATCATAGCCACTACCGACACCACCACTAAGAGAATTCCTATCATCAATAGTGCAGCCGCCAGCAGCGTGAAGTGGCTCATAGTAATTACCAATACACGAGAATTTATAGATATTTGGGTCCTTGTGTGGCTTAGTTAGGTTTTTATAATTGTAGTTAATGAGCTAATCATGTTACCATCTATAAGCCGACGCGAATTATCATATCTGCTCGTGATAATTAATCTCAATGATAATGGGGATAAGGTCACCATAAGCAAGGTAGCTAAGAACATGGGCGTATCGCCCCCAAGCGCCTATGAGGAGATAAATCACCTAGAGAAAAAGAGCCTAGTGGAGAAGGACATAGATGATATTAAGGTAACCGAGAAGGGGCGAAGAGCAGTTTCGCTTCTACTAAGCTCTCACAGGATAATAGAAACATGGCTAAAGAATCTCGGGTTCACCGAAGAGGAAGCATGTGACTTAGCATCACAATTCGATGAGTACGTGCCAATACAAGTCATAGAGAAATTATTTGAGAATTTAGGTAAACCAAGTAAGTGTCCTCATGGCTTCCCAATAGAGTCCCCAAATCAAAGCGAGGCAATGGAAGCAAGAAATTAACAAGCGGAGCAAAAATACATAAGCAGTAAAAGCTTGGCCCCCATTAAAAGGCGATTATTGCCTATTTAATCGCCGATTTTCTCTTCCCTCCCGTGCCTCACTATTCTTATCCTGGTATCGAGCGGTATATGGAGCCCAGCATCCTCAAGCAATGCATAGAGCTCATCATCCCTAATTGATTGAATCTGGCCCTCAACCTTCTTCTCCACCAAGTACCTAAATAATTGCATGGCCGCATTCCCATATAGGTTAATCGTCTTATCAATTATCTCTCCTCCTCTTTCCCCAATAACCATTCCTCTCACCGTGGCTATTACCTCCTCATCGCTTAAGTTCTTCTTTTGTGATTGACCCACGGATTGATTGGCCTTTATGAGTTCCATCATCTTCTTTAATTTAAGTAATCGTAACTCATCATCCATAATCCCAGGTATTATTAATTAAATAAAAGGCTTTCGCAATTATTCAATTTTAAAGATGTCAGCATAGTGAGGAGGGGATGCAGAGCGTCACTAGTTCGCTGGGTCTTGCCTACCGCCAATCGATTTTTAAATAATTAATTAAATATTCATTAATGGCCCGAAAAAGCATTAAATCAATATTGAGGGGCAATTGGACCCGGGATGGGGCTGGAGTTAAATTATATAGGGTATTTGGCAGTCCTAGCCTAGTCGATGTAATGGATCCCTTCCTGCTCCTCGATAGCTTTGGTTCACGAGACCCAAGTGAGTACTTAATGGGGTTTCCATGGCATCCACATAGAGGTATAGAGACAGTTACATACTTGCTTAAGGGGGAGGTTCATCACAGAGACAGCACTGGAGTCAATGGGGTGCTGAGCGAGGGAGATATTCAATGGATGACGGCTGGAAGCGGTATTTTTCATGAGGAGATGCCTAAACCAGGGAAAAGAGGGAATGGAGCTAATGATACTGAGGTTAAGGGTTTCCAGTTATGGATTAATCTTCCTAGGTCAAGCAAGATGAGCAAACCAAAGTATAGAAACATAACTAGGCTCAGTGTTCCTAGGGTAAGGCTCAATGATGGGGGAGAAGTCATTCTAGTCGCGGGCAGCATTAGGGCCCCAGGCTATGGAGTAGTTGATGGACCGGTAAGCGGTCTAGCAACGCCGATTCACTATATGGATGTATCAATGCCAAGCGAGTCCGAATTTAACTATGAGGTAAGCGATGGCTATACGACTCTGCTCTATGTAATGGGGGGCTCCGTATTGCTGGGTGAAGGACGTGCAGCATCAGGTCAGTTAGCTGTGTATTCGCGCGAGGGCAGCCGCATAAAGGTAATCACAGGCAGTGAATCCGCCAGGTTCCTCTTACTGGCCGGTAGACCAATTGGGGAGCCAGTGGCTTGGTATGGTCCAATAGTTATGAATACGGAGGAGGAGCTCGAGAAGGCATTTAGTGAACTAAGTAACGGCACATTCATTAGGCAGGAACCAGATGTGGATGATTTATGAAGCGTTACATACCCTTCGCATTTTTCATGAATCCTATAATTTTATTATGATCTCGGGAGGGGACCTAGCTCCGCCGATCTCTTCTCCCCAAAGTAGACGTCTTGTGATCTTAGCTTTATGGAGGCTATTTGTTCCCTAAGTATCGTGCGGATAATTCTGGTCCCTATCTTGAAAAATTATCAATTAGAGACCGAAAAAGGAAATGCCAGAGCATGAAGTGTTAAGCCTTACCATCATGGCCATGCTTGTCGTTCGTTTTATCGCGGTCTCTTGTTCGTGAAGTGATGAGTCACTTACAAAATGTTTAGGTGATCGATGTCCTTCTTGGCCTTGGCTGTTAGAGCTGGGTCTGCACCCCAATGGGACCGGGCAAGCATCTGTGGAGGAGCCATCGTAACTCCTCCACACATGATCGATGAAGTGGTTTCGACGAGGCCAGCAATGTGGGTGAGGAAGATCGAGCCCAGGGAAGCAAGGAACCCACCCATAAGGATGGGGATTGTTCACATAAATATTGAGTGAGCTTAAATAGTTTCCAGTGCCAGATTACTCAGTGGTGTTGCTAGTGGTGTTGAGCAAGAGGAAGCCTCAAGGGTATACGATGATGCCGGTTTTGGTCGGGAGACTTTTAGATGTAAGTGAGCGCAATAAAATAGAGGGGATGCTTTAACGATAATGAGGTAGTAAGAATGGTGTGAAGTTATGTACTTAGATGAATCGCAGTATAAGGTGCAGAATCTAGTGGATAGGAAAAAGACCTCGTCATACTATACCTCCCGTGATGGTGTCTCAGCCATAAGGTACCTATTGAGGAGGATACCGGAACAAAAGAGAGAAGGAATAACCGTGATGGATCCCTTCATGGGCTCCGGCGTATTGTTATCATCCATCAACGATCTAATTAAGCCGAGGAGTGTCATCGGAATAGAGATAAATAAGGAACCCTGCGAGCTAGGGCGCAAAATACTATCAACGATATATAAAGAAACTCAAGTCACTTGCGGTGACGCATTTAAAATAGCGTGGCAATACAGTGCCGACATAATAATCTCCAATCCCCCATTCGTGAGGTGGCACTTAATAAGCAATAAGAATGAGGTGCTTCAATCCATAACCTCACATGGTTACGGCAATTATATAGTGAGGAGGGATCCGGGGCTCCACATTCTCTCGATGTTTTTAATGGATCACATATTGAATGAAGGGGGCTACGCCCTACTAGTGCTCCCAGCATCAACGTTTTACACGAGCCAAGGAGTTGGGGTAAAGAAGTTATTGAGGCATAGGTACGACGTGATGGCTATTATTGAGAATGCCGGGGAGCCATCGTTCAGCTCTGGAAGCGGATTCAAGGAACTAATCGTGCTTCTCAGAAAGAGGGGGCCGCTAGAATTCAACGAGGAATCAACCATTATCTATCGATACAATGATGGTTTAAAGGAGATGTATGCAGTGAATCTGCTCAAACTGCCTAGATTCCTGGATAGAAATTGGCTAAGCATATTTGATTACGAGAGGGCGAGAAGAGTAGTTGAGATTATTGAGAAGGCCATGGATATGGATTTATTGCGTTATTTAAGGAGAGATGAGATCCTGAGAGGCGTGGAGATGTATGGCTCGGAGTTCTTCTTCATTCCGAACAGGGATTGGAGCATTGTGGGAGAGAATGATGACTCCGTCCTGATTAGGAATAAGGGGCAAACCCTGAGTATCCCCAGGAAGTACCTAGTTAAATGCCTCAGAAAGCCGGAGTATTATAATGATGACATTATTATACGTGATCCGAGGTTCTACGTAATTGCCATTAGTGAGGAACCGGAGGGAGACGTGAAGAGGTATATTGAGTGGGGCGAGGAGCGGGATATACCGGCCTTAAAGTTTGGTAATGATTGGTATCAACACATCTGGATGCAATTACGGACTAAGAAGCCGTATGGGCATATCTTTATCCATGACAAGCTGGATTTAACCAGACATAGGATTTTGGCTAATTATAGTGAGGAGCCTTTATGCGCATCAAAGAACTTCTACCTCATCAGGTTAAGTAATCCATTAGTAGCGGCGTGGCTTAACTCGAGCATTATACGATACATATTGCAGGTCTTCAGCAAGAGGATATCAGATAACTGGACTAGATTATTAGAGAATGATTATTTAACGATACCCATACCATCGAAATCGATGAGCGTTGATTTAAGTAATTCTCAAAGTGTGGAAAAAGCAATAGAAGAGTACTTAGGTATTGAAGACGATTGATGCAGCAATTATCAGCATTATGTTTTAATCAATTTTCATCTTTCAACATAAGAGACCCCGCCCACAAGGACTGGGTAGTTTACTTACCTTCCTTTTTCATTGAAAAAACTTCAATAGGTTAGGGCGTATTTGGCTTATTGCATGTAGATAGTTAACTTTTTAAGGATTCTCCGCCACGCCATTATACATCGATGGAATATAAGTGGATTGTATTGGTTAATACGAGCCTTGGAGTCATAATGGCATCGATAAATATGTATATAGTCCTCATCTCTCTGCCCACCATATTTAGGGGGCTAAATGTTAATCCATTCCTACCTGGAGAATTCGATTACCTCCTTTGGGTGCTGATGGGGTATAGCATGGTGCTGGCCAGCATTCTAGTCACATTTGGAAGGATCTCAGACCTATATGGTAGAACTAGATTATATACATTAGGCTTCATAATATTTGCAGCATCTTCAATTCTACTCTCAATAATACCAAGCAACTCAGGGAACTTGGGAGTAATGCTCCTAATAGTGTTCAGGATGATCCAAGCAATAGGCGGCGGCTTCATAATGGTGAATAGCACTGCCTTGCTGACAGATGCATTTCCATCCAGTGAGCGAGGCAAGGCTCTAGGGCTTAACCAAGCCTCATTCATAATTGGATCCTTCTTGGGCATAATACTTGGTGGTTTATTATCAAACTATGATTGGCACCTCATATTTGTGGTAAATGTACCATTCGCAGTAACTGGAGCATTATGGTCAGCATTAAAATTAAGGAGGACAAGCAATAGCATTAAGGTGAAGATAGACTACTGGGGAAACATAACCTTGGCGGCGGGCCTAGTCCTAATGTCCCTCGGCTTCACCTATGCATTGATGCCATATGGTAACTCCGAAATGGGGTGGAGCAACCCAATTGTCATATCATCATTCATCGTCGGAGCAATTATGCTGGCCGCATTCATACCGGTAGAGCTTAGGCAGGAGTCGCCGCTCTTCAATATATCGCTATTTAAGGTGAAACCATTCACCTATGGCATAATGGCGCTATTCCTATCATCCGTGGCGAGGGGAGCCATCATGTTCCTACTAACCATTTGGCTCCAGGGCATATACTTGCCGTTACATGGCTTCAGTTACTTAGAGACACCGTTTTGGGCAGGCATTTACATGCTTCCAATGCTTGTCGGGGTAGTGGTAATGGCACCAATAGGAGGCGCCCTTACTGATAGGTATGGCGCTAGGATAGTGGCCACGGTGGGCATGGCAATCATAGCCGTATCGCTCTACCTGCTTACCCTACTGCCCTATAACTTTAATTTAGCCGAATTTGAATCTATACTATTCATTAATGGATTTGGCAATGGCCTATTCAGCGCCCCCAACACCACGTCAATAATGAATGCGCTGCATCCCAGGGATAGGGGTGTCGGTAATGGCATGAGGCAGACATTCAGTAACGTGGGCTCAACTATAAGCATGGCAATGTTCTTCTCAATAGCAATGAGCATTTTCTCCCAATACGTACCCGCTAGGATCCATGAAGTGGCGTTAAGCTATGGCTTGCCAATGGATGTGGCCTCCGCATTATCGAGGATCCCCGCATCAAGCTTGCTCTTTGCAGCATTCCTAGGAGTTGATCCCGCATCAATACTGCCAAGCACCATAACAAATAATCTGCCGGCGAATATAGTTAATGCATTGAATTCCAGCGCCTTCCTGCCCAGCGTGCTTGGACCGCCATTTATGATGGGGCTAAGGATCTCGCTATACATATCAATAATGCTAGTGATAATTGGCGCAGTGCTCTCATACATGAGAGGAGAAAAGTATATCTATGAGGAATCCAAGGAAGAAAAACACATTTACCCAAACAATAAACTATCCTCCCCGAGAGAACACCCGTAATCACCGCTAGGTTAAAAGTGGATATAATGGAATAGAGCCAGAACAAAAATAAGAACCCTATTGGTGATGCGGGGGGTGGGACTTGAACCCACGCAGGCCTACGCCAACGGATCTTGAGTCCGCCCCCTTTGACCATGCTCGGGCACCCCCGCTCCATGTTTTGCTTAGCTTGAGGTATTTTTAACCTTTTGGGGTTAAGGGGGCGGAAGCCCCCGTCCGTGAGGGCGGGGTAGTTCACAGAATTCTCCATTAATACTAGACGATTTAGCCCCTGATTTCCTGGGATCCGGTAAACCATTAAGGATTTTAGGATTATGAGAATATTTCCTTTGGATATTAGGTGTTGCGAGATAATGCGGTGGTAATACCCATTTATTTAGTTTTAGCCTTTAATGTCGTCAATTGTTTTCCAAGTTCTTCGAACTATTGGAGGTAGAGAACCGTGTTGCTTTATCCACTTCTTTAGGAAGTCAATCGTTCTGGGATCGCTGGGGTACCCGCTTCCGAAGTCTCCGTACTCGCGCCTTAATTTAGCTATTTCATTATCCCTAGTTACCTTAGCTATTATGCTGGCGGCAGAAACCACGGGTATAATAGCATCGGCCTTATTCATCGCTATTACTCTTCTTCCCGTTGCTTCCTCAAGCCGTTTCCCGAATCTATCCGGTTTAGGGTCAGGGGAATCCACGTAAATAGTGTCGGCCTCGCACATAGATATTAATTCGATCATTTTTCTCATTTCCAAATCATTTAGTCCATTCACCATTACATATCTATCTATCTCGTCGGGGGGCACAATAATTGACTTAACGCAGCTCGCCATGGTCAGTATCTGCCTAAATAATTGGGTTCTCCTGTGGGGACTTAATTTCTTGGAATCCTTAACTCCAATCCTCTCTAGCCTGGATTGATCACTGGTTGAGACTATGGCCACCACCATTGGACCAATCACTGGGCCTCGGCCTGCTTCATCGATACCGGCTTCCACATCATAGCCTCAGCCACGGCTTTCTTAAATTCGCCGCAATCTATGTGCTCATTCCCATACATGAATGCCTCATACATGTCCACCACTCTTGAAACCTCCTTGATAGACCATGGCGGCGCCTCATTAATTAACTCCCGGGGCGTTATAGATGGCCTACGGGCCCCCAACCAATCCACTAACCTGCTCATCTCGTGATCAATACATTTACGCTTATTCTCGCTGATGATGATCATGGATACCGTGATCGTCGATGCCGCCAATGAAGTCACGAGCCCCAGCACAGCCATTGAGAAGAAGCCGGGGGAAGCCGGGGCTGGAGAGGGTTGTTGAGGGTTGAGCTGTGTTGGTTCGCGTGACTTATAAAGTGAATTGATTACCGGCGTTTCCTTGACTATATTTGGGTGAATGGAGCGGGGCTTAGGTACTGGAGATGCATTAATGGCTTGTTGGCTCTGGGTTACACCATATATTAATAAATAATTACCTGACCTATAAACTGTCACTATGTAAATGGAGCCATTGATTAAGACGCCGTTAGAGCCGTAGGCCATAACTATCCCCTTCTTCAAGTAATAAATAGTAACATTACTCACCTCAACCGTTTTATTTATTGAAATACTTTCCTGGGCCACTGCAATTAACGACGTTATTATCAGAAAAATCACCAGAATCAGCAATGCAGCAATTAATGCGCGGCGAATTGGCTTAACTACGTTATCATTAATCCTCGCCGCCTTAAACCCTCCCCTATTCACTGATTCCCCATGCTAAGTAGTTAATTAAATACTTTAATGTGGATCTTGAAGGTGGTTTTATGGATTCTCCATTCTATTATATGGCAAAATGGAATCTATTAACTCAACGTGGCCCAGCAATGTTCTTCTACAGCAGTACCTAGTTAATCCAAGATCATCCAATACCTTCCCCGGATCCTCGCCCGCGGATACCCTCTTCCTGAAGGGCTCCCAAAGATGGCCCAGGGGCTTACCGCACGTCCAACATCTGACAGGCGTTATCATTAGTAAACCAATACATGTCCGGCTTTAAATACTTTGTTTATGGAAGTTGGAATACGGGAATTATTTTTAGCTCCCTAGGAAGTTGAGCCCATTCTCTCCAATACGTTAATTAACATGGAGAGGCCCTTCTTTGCATCGCTGCTGGAAAGCAATTTCTTAACCATATCAAGGGACTCGGCTTGCTTGGGGCCCTCCGTTAATCCCTGTGACAATGCCGTCAATAATTTGGCAAGGGCCTTGAAGTCAATGGATGCCAATGCCTTGCTTAACTCATCTAGATTATTCAATAAGTGGATAAGGCCCGTCGATAATAAGGCCCTAGATACTTCCCCAATTACTTCTGGATCGCTTGCTATATCGGTCATTGAATCAATTAGTCCAGTGCCATTGATTGCCTTAATTAGTCTCACCAATTTAATTAGACCATCCATTGCGTCGACATCCGAGAGCTCGCTTGCCAACTTGAGTAGGTTATCGATACCGTTTAATGCCTTAACTAGATCCGTGGTCAAGAATATCCTCGCTAATTCGCCGATAACGTCGCTTGACGCTAAATTAGCTAATGCATCTAGAAGCCCTGACCCATCAAGCTTATCGAGAACAGAGACCAGCTTGCTCATTAGTTCCACGGTGCGCGGCGTCAACATTCGTTCTATCTCATCGTCAACCAGAATAGACATGTGCCTCACCCGTATATCCTCTTTAGGATTGAGGGATTAGTGGCGTCAAAGAATGAGTCAAATATTGGATCCCATAACTCGGGGTACTTAATCATGTCCCAATAAATGGCTGCAAAAGCCATCTTCATCATGTGATTAATCTTGTTCGGCGGATACTTCACCACTGGGGTATAGTAATCGCCTATAACGAACGTGCCTAGGCCATAGCCCAAGTCAAATGGACAATTAGTTCTACCACTATTCTTGGCGTCCTCTCCCATGAGTATCCTAGCCACGACGCTGGCCTCCAAGTGAGCCGTTACCCCAGTCTTAGCCACAGGCACGGCTGAAGCATCGCCTATCACGAATGCATCATCAAACCCCTTAATCCTATTCGTTAATTTATCCGCTAGAACAAAACCATCACTATCAATAACGTCCTCCGGGTAATACTTTAGTCTGGCCCCCACATGGGGCGGCACAACTATTGCCGCATCATACTTTAATTCATCTCCCTCCAAGGAACGCATTACCTGCTTATTCGGCTCCACATAATCAAGCGTGAAGAAATTGACTATTTCTATACCCCTTTCCCTCATTATCGGCTCCACAACCTCATTCATTGGCTCCGCAGGATAAGGCCTTGGATAGGGAGTGGCGAAGACTACCTTAACCTTATCGCTGAGCCCCCTTGACCTGATGAATTCCTCCGCCAAGAAGGCGCCCTCCATGGGGGATGGGGGGCAACGATGCTTGGGGTCGGATACGGCGATGAGTAGAGTGCCCTCCTTAATGGAGTTCAGAGTCCTCCATACCTTTAACGCGTTCTCCTCATTGGTGTAGTAATTACCGTACCTAACCATTAAATCATGTAACCCATTAATCTTCGAGTCATCAACATCTGCGCCGGCCGCTATAACGACATAGTCGTAGTTTATTCTCTTTCCATTAATTAATTCAATCCACTTATCGCTGAGGTTAATCGCCGTCACCGTTGACTTAATTAACCTCACATTCGGCTTCAGTATAGATTCAAGGCTCCTCTTCATCTCGCGCCTTGATCCCTTAAACGCCACATATAGAAGCCAGGGAAGATAGTAATTATAGCCCTCCTTATCTATCAGCGTGACATTAAACTCATCGCTAGGCAACCTATTGGCCAACATTGCTCCACCGGCGCCGCCGCCTATTATCACTACATTCTTCACGGCGGTCACCGCTTCACTATCCGTATCAACGCCCTTATCTCTCCATTCTCTTCCTTAAGCTCTATAAGCTCATTACCTGTCTTCCGTATCCAGGCCTGCACGTCCTGCTTAAATCCCTCATCTGTCGCCAGCACCTCTATAATGTCCCCCATCTTCGAGTTCCTATACGCCTTCACCAACTCGGTTATTGGGCCGGGGCATGATAGTCCCCGTGCATCCACGGTTCTTGTGGCTTGAGTCACGTGGGATCACCTCAAATAAATAGGACTTGTCCTCCCTCGGCCATTTCGAGGAATGCAGCTACACCCACCACGTCATCCACCAAGGAGGAATCGAAGTCCTCCTTCCGTAGTCCAGCGGCTTGCGACATCATTGAGCACACGTATATTTTTGCCCCCATCTCCTTTGCTTGCTTCAACATATCCAACCAACTTGGGGCCTTTATCCTCTTCATTCCATCCATTAATGCAGGCACCATTTGCTCAAACTCCTTGGGCCACGTGGGCTCCATGGGCTTCTTGAGGAGCCTAAACATTGCCCACCCAGTGAAGAATATCATTACGTCATACCCCATCGCCGCCGCTCCCTGGGATATAACTCCCACGGGAATCATTTTATCCTCCGTCCCCGAGAAAACCACCATCCCGATCTTCTTATTTTCCCCCATACTCATCGAATTACTATACATAAGCTGTATTATTTCTCTCTTATCAACGAGAAGAGATAGGACCTAATTATCAATAGAAAAATTTATAAACTAGAATGACAGTATAATACAATAAATTCCAGTTAAGGGCCTTGTTTATCCTCATGAGGCACTGATTTCTACATAGCGTAATCATCGCCCGGAGAAGCAAGCACATGGTTAGAGTCTAAAATGGGTTTGCTTAATTCCCCTCCTTAATTCGGAGGTGGATTCATAAATTAATGAGACTAACATGGCCTCATCCTCATCATCTCTGGTGGCTCTCCGAATTATCTCAATCACCTTATTGCGATCGGCGACGCTCATCGCTGGCTCTCCATAGTTCTTGTAGAAAATAAATGGAGGAACATCGGAAGTAACTACACCATACACTTGAGAACCAGGCCCAATTGCTTTGCCCGTCATTATGCTGGTATTTATGCCGGAACGAACCCAGTCCCCAATAACTGGGCCAAGCTTATTCATGCCCGTATCGTGACCCATGTACCTAACTGGGCCAAGCGTATTCTTCAGGTTTGAAACTGATGTGCCTGCGCCGAGATTTATCCACTTACCCACATATGAATCTCCTAGGTAACCGTGATGAGGCTTCCTGCTTTCTCTATCCAGGATGCTGTTCTTCACTTCGCCGCCGACCGTGTTCTGCATGTATATGACGGAACCGGGCCTAATCACAGTGAATGATTGAACCTCACATTCTGGCCCTATTAAGGCAGGGCCCTTAATGCTTATTGCATCCCCAAGATCCGACCCAATCATCGCCACGGGTCCATTCCTGGTATCCAAATACAATCCACTATGCACCCTGGATCCAATGGTAACCACATCCCCCTTGCCCAATAATTGTATGGTTTCACGAAGCAGATCCACATTGAACTTAATTAGGTCCCACATGCCATTTATCACCTGTAATGAGCAATCCTCAACTATTTTCCCCGGTCCATAGACTAAAATTCTCTCTCCGCAAGTGACCTTCACGCCAAGCTTTACGTAATCCATGACCTTATTCACGGTTGAACTCGTCGGCAATACGCAGGCTGAGACGGCGATGCTTGGCGGTTCCTCCTCCAGTCGCAGAGTATAGTCCAGGAATTTATTGATTAGGAGCCTATTACGCCTCACGTGAATTGAGGATTCATCCTTACTCATGTATAAGTACAGACCAATGCTGCTCCTTAATCTAATCATCCAATGCTCCACCAGTCTTAATCCTCCCGTTATTAGGAAAGGAGTTGGAGTAGTGTAGGAAATTGGTTGAAATTTGCTTCCGCAATCATCAAGCAAGACTATGCTCATTAAAGCCAGGTAATCGTTGCATTATTTTAGCTTTTCCAAAGCGCTAATCCTATACAGATGGAGGGGCCTCGTTAGGGGCTTCATGGGTTAAATTTAAAAGTGAGCCATAACTTAACTTTGGTAATATGTCATCGTTAGAGAAGCTATATGATGTGATGAAGGAACTTGATGAGGTTGTGGATATGGTTGATAAGCGGAAGAGGGAAACGGAGCAAGAGCTAGAGGCGCTAGTGTCCTCAATTAAGGCTAAGATAAGCGATGATCTTAACAAGAAAATAACGCAACTCATCAATGAATATAAGGCAAGCATAGATGCTAGAACCGAGGAGGAAGTCAAGAAATTCATGGAAGCCAACAGGAAGGGAATAGAGAAGCTAATAAGCAATAAGGATAAGATAACTGAGAAAACTGTTCACGAAGTCATGGTTCTCCTGGGATTCTCATGAGCCTAGTAACCAAGTATCCATATCTAGGTCCTAGAGTTAGGTTCCTAAAATCCAAGCTTCTCGACATGAACATAATCAAGAACATCATTTTCACTACTTCCCCTGACGAGTTTTTCTCATCGCTTGGAAACACATCATACTCATCAATAATATCCAGGCTAAGCAAGGACACGTCGACGCAGGAATTCGGCCTTAGAGTGAAGGAAAACGTGGCAAGGGAAGTGGCAAGCATAGCGATCACCGCTCCTCACCTAGTGAGGAAGGCATTGATGGATTACTTACTTAAGTTCGAGATAGATAACATAAAGTCAATAGCTAAGGCTATTCTGGCAAACATGGATAGACGAAGCCTCGAGGCATCGCTAAACATGGCGGTGGAGGAGGCAATGGGGAGAAGACATATAATGGTTGATTTAATTAGTTCATCCAATCTATCCGATTTATCCGACAGACTTAAGGCTCAAGGTCACGTTGCCTACCGGGCATTCTCAAAGGCGCTCGAATTGATGCATAACCACCAAGATATTCAAATAGCGATACTGGATACATTACTTGAATCATCATATATAGAGGCGTTGACCCATTATGTGAGATACGATGATTCGCTTAAAGAAGTGGTCACTGATATGGTTGACTTTTATAACCTAAATATCCTGCTGAGGGGAAGCCTATGGAATCTATCTGCCCAAGTAATTGATGACCTCACAATAAAGTTCGGCAACGTGTATAAAGTTCCGCCAGAGGAGCCAGGGAGATTGCTTGAATCGCTTTCCCAGCACCCCATTGTGGCCAATATACTCTCAGTGGTTAGGCAAGCAACTATAGTGGATGCAGTCAGGCTGCTACATGCCTCTTACTTCACCTACATGATGAAAAAAGCCAAGACCATTTTCGGCAAATACACGGAATTCGCTCCTGGAGCAGCGCTCGTAATATCACATGCAAGGGATCTCGAGGGCGATATGGTGTCCTCCATATTCAACATGGTTAAGTTAAATATATCCAAGGACATCAGGCAAGAACTATTCATCCTACTTTGATTTTAATTGATCATTAGGCTTTCTTCAGCAATTCCTCCTTTGTTTTCTCGAGTTCCGAAAGTATCGCTGACTTACTCTTATTCAGCCTCTCGGCGATTTCCTTCCTAGCTTCATTCATTGCCTTATCAACCTCCTCATTTATTGCTTTCTCGAGACTCATTGTTGCGCTCCCCCAAGCAACCTACTTATAATTATTCTCCTAACGAAATCCTCCCGTTCCTCTTCATCTAGCGCAAGCCTTATGAACGCTATTGAATCATTTATCCTGGGCAGCAGCACGTTTCCTATTGCGTTTATCATTCGCTGATACTCCTTTACCCTGGCTAGAAGCATATCGAATAATCCCTCAAGATTAATATACTCCAATACAATGTTGAACCCATCCATTAACCTATACATGGCAGTATCAAGGCCTGAATCGGTGCTGAATATGCCGTAATTCGGCGATGTTAATCCACTTAATTCTAGCGTGGTGAACTTTATTCCCCCGAAGTCCTTTGATACTAGAGAAGCTTGGGCAGTTGGCTTCACGAAGGATGCTAAGAGAGATAATTGATGGGGGCCCATTTTTGATTCAGCTAATCCATATAGTTGAGAAACATTCAATATATAATCATAGGCACGCTTCCTCGTCTCCTCCAGTCTCTGTATTATGGTTCTAATTCTCTGTATAGTGGCGTTCCTAGCATCCTCCACCGTCCTCTTCACGTTCCGATACAGGGAGCCCTGCTCCCTAAGCTTGAGAAGCGTTAATCTAGAGGGAAGCGGCTTGCTTAGTACTGACATTAAACTAGACTAGAGCCATGTAAAATTTAAATTTAACCTAACATAGTATCCCCATCTAAACCACGAGAGGCAAGGCTATTTAAGGTTCTAAGGCTCGAAGGTATACCCTCTATGCTGTGCAATCTTGTTTACCAGAGACCCCATTAGTTGGGGGCTGAAGTAATTTACTGCAATGCTATAAGCAAAGACGAAGCCCATAAAGTGAAGCGATGATCAAGGCGGTTTTTAGAAATGAGGTGGATCAATACTCTCCGTTCATTAGTGGCAATGGATCACTAATGTTTTAGACGCTATTGCTTGCTTTCTCTATTATCCTTATCTTGCCATCGTATTTATCCATGTGTACCTGGGGGGCTTGACGCATGCTAACCATGGCACTTATTCCCTTAGATTCTTGGAGCAATTTATTTATCATGTCAGTAGCCAACTCCTTGGGCGTTAATCCCCTGAGGCCTTCTATGCTTAATTCATTGGCTACATCCTTTATGACGGAGGTGCATGCAGTTAATAGTGGGCAACCCATGCATGTCCTGCATCTAGACTTGAATATCATTAATTTACCGGAGACGGAGCGGTGGATTACCAGCAGTTCCCGGAACATTATGGATAAGCCGTTTACATTATATGTGGCCACAATTATGGGGTCTCCGGCCAATTTTCTTCCCTTCAATATACCTATCTTAGAGAAACGACGCGCACGCCGCACTGCTGGAGGGGATTTATCGCCGGATAGAATTGGATCCAGGTAGCGTATCTCCTCCACAATGTAGTTAAACGTGCATTCATTAACTAGGACGAGTTTTATGTCCATAGGTATTTGATTACTTGCATAGAATAAAAGCTTCAGCCATAATGCACATTTTGCATACATAAAAAGGTGGGGAAGCTATATACAAATCGGGGAAGTAATCATTATCTTAACATTATAAATAATGTTAAATAATTTTCCAAATAAAAAGATATAATCATATTTAGTCTAAAATCAAATTTTCTATTAATAGTCAAATTTTTTGTGAAAATCTAAAAATATTAATATTTATATTAATGGGAAACATCAATGCCAAAACTTGATAATAATAAAATAATTATATGTTACAATTAACATAAATATCAATTTAATAAAAGTTAATGTTAATTGATCTTTATATTAATGGCATTAATTAGTAATACGAAATAAATAAGTCAACTAAACGCGCGACCACCTTCCTAATGAGATGCATCAAATTTCCTCTGCCTTTATTTCCTTCATTATCTTAGGAACATAAACTCTATTAACCAGCAGAACTAAGCCATCGCCGTCTGCATTAATTACGGTGCCTACCTTAAATACCCATGAAGGCACGTTATTTCCCACTATGCGTAACCGCACGTAATCCGTCAACATATTGCTAACTTCCTTCTTCAAAACATTAATGCCTATACCCATCTTAGCGGAGACCTTAACATATCGAAGCCCAAGATTTGATGCCAACTCATTTATGGAGCCAAGGGAAGCCGCATCACTCAATAAATCTATCTTATTCATGACCAATAAAACCCTTTGCATGCTCACGCCCAACGAGTTGAAAATATTTAGTGACACGGAGAGCTTCTTGGAGACTTCATCTACTCCCTCGCTGACGTCCACCACTAGTAGCACTGCATCCGCATACGTGATTTCCTTTATAGTTGCATAGAATGACTTGATCAGGAGAGGGGGTAAATCATCTATGAAGCCTATTGTATCCGTTAAAATGGCTTTCTTCCCCTCGAAACTCACGAGCCTTGAGTATGTGGATAAAGTGGCGAATGGTCTACCATCTATGCCCTTATCCTCATTAGCCAACAGATTAAAGAGCGTGGTTTTCCCAGCCATGGTGTACCCAGTTATCGCTACCTGAGGCATACCCAATTCCTTTCTACGATATATTCTATTGGCTTGGGTAGCCGTGATCTCGTCCAGCTTCCTACGTATAGTTGCTATTTGCTTAAGTACATGCTTATAATACGCATCTATCGCATATTCTCCAAGCCCCATGAAGCCTATCTGCTCCCCCGTCTTAGCATGCCGCACATACTCGCGCAGGAGAGGTAATTGATTATAGAGACCCGCAAGCCTTACCTGCAGCTTTGACTCCATGTCTCCAGCGCGCTCATTGAATATTTCCAGAATTAATTGAATCCTATCCATCACATTAATGCCTAATTCCTTCCGCAAATTATTGAATTGGCTCGGCTTAAGCCTATCATATGTTATGACGTGCGTTACTCTATTATTGTCGATTAATTGCTTTAATTGCTTTACCTTACCAGATCCCACATAAAACCGCGAATCAATGAATCGACGTTGATGTATCAAATCAACTACATCATAGCCAGCCGCCTTGGCTAATTCAATGAATTCTTTTCCCTTACTCTCCTTACCGATACCGGCCATTAATAATATGGCTCTCTTACTTACTGTCTTCCTTTTTCCGGAGCTCAACTATGTCCCCCAGGGTTATGTCCTTTCCAAGACCCTCAACCTCGGCCTCGCCTCCCTCCATTTCGCTCACCAACAACTGAATCCCAAGCACCTTCTCCATCTTCCTCGCCAACGCTATATCAGGAATCAGTTTACCCTCCTCAATATTACGTAAAACGCTATCCTTTATGCCGAGAACCCTCGCGAGCGCAGCCCTCTCCATCCCTAAATTCTCCCGGGCACCCTTAATTAGTTCAGCATAATCATCCACTACCACATACTTATCCGCCTGCTTAATGCTTATGCCGCTCTTCCGGGGAGGCTGTTGGCGAGGCGTCGGCTTCGATGAAACTATGCGGGGCGTACTATTGGGGCTAATGGGACCCACCACTCCCGAGATAACCTTAGCATTCTTCGCGCTAGCATACTTAGAGGCGCAACGCTCACAAAGATTTAGGTAAGCCCCATCTATCTCCATTATGATGGGGTTACTAGTCTCTTTACCACAGATATCGCAAGTGACCATCTAGCTCATGTATCTAGCTTATTTAAAAACATTTCACAAAATCCCATCCATGAGAGAACCTAGGCAAGGAGGCGCTGCTATGGCTAATGAGGTAACGAGGCATCCCCACCGCTACCAGAATGAGAGGGCTGTTAATTACGGTGAGAAAAGGAAGAATATTATTAATAAGCAGAGTTAATGATCCACGGCGAGCAGAAATGAGGCTGAAAAACTATGAATGGTCAAGGCATGGACTCACGGAACCCCTGTTAACTGCAATAGTATACAAAAAAGTTGAGGATGGGAAAAACATTGCTGCCTATAGATTTCTTTACTATGCAAACAAGGTGATAACCATATTTGAGGATAACAGCTATAGGGGCGGTGAGGTAATAGAGGAAACCAATGAGGCTACCATAGAGGAATTGGCTAAGGAGATCTCCAAGTTCTCCGAGGATAACGATGATTTAATAATAATGGGAGAAGAAAAGATCGGATTAAAACTATTGGAGATACTCTTTAGTTAATTATACTACTCTCTTGCCTTTAATTATGTTCTCTATTGATGTGGTGAATACTCCATTCTTATCGATTTCCTGCTTCGCCGGCGGGTTCTTGAGGTAAGTTGGTACTCTCTCCTCTATCCTAGCCTCATAAGTCGGCACCATTTCATTCTGGTAAAATATCCCAATGGGTATCTTATCGCCCCATTCCCGTACCTTTAGGAGCGCCTTAGACAGCTTCTCATCGATCTCAGCCTCGCTTCTCACAACTGGATCCCAATTCTCTAACTTATAGATTCTCTTATCATACCACTCCTTGGTATTGATATTGTTATATGTGGGACACGGTTGAAGCACATCAACTAAGGCAAGTCCCTTATGCATTATGGCTGCCTTGATGGTTTCCTTGGCATGCTTCACATCATAAGCATAGGTTCTCGCCACGAATGTGTAGCCCGATGCCAATGCCAATGCAAGTGGATTTATGGCATCATTTATATTAGGCTCCGGGAGAGACTTCGTCTTGACGCCCCTTGGAAGCGTGGGCGCGGCTTGTCCCTTGGTTAACCCATATACTCCATTGTCGTGAATTATCACCGTCATATCAATATTTCTCCT
Source organism: Thermocladium sp. (assembly GCA_023269935.1). The sequence continues at coordinate 3,651 of JAGDXC010000016.1, read as the reverse complement.
GCCGACACTGACGAAGTGCCCAACGCCTATGCCTAATTGATCCCCGTCGCCTGCATTAACTATGACCTCAAGCTCTGGATTCGCCAATTTTATGCCAGTGGCAAACGCAACTGCTCTGCCATGCAATGTATGAACCCCATTAACATTAATGAAGTGAGCTATTTTGCCTGAGCAACCTATGCCGGACACTATTACAGTTCTCTTGGGATCAAGCCCTAACTCGGCTAGGGCCATTTGCTCTGCATTAAGTATACCATAGTTACCGCAACCTGGGCACCAATCCACCCATTCCTGAGTCTTATATAGCTTGATGTCTATCTTACTGGCCGCCATTTAGTACCACCCTTTTTTCATTCTTCTCAATAACTTGTTTAATCGCTGTCTTTACCTCGGTTCTAGTTATGGGTCTCCCATTCCACTTAAGGATGTAATTAGTCGGCTCTATTCCGGTGTTCAGCGTCATCACGGATGCTGCCTGCGCTGTGTAGTTATTCTCCACATCTATTATCTTGCTTTTTCCCTTCAAAAGCTTTGTTACCAAGTTCTTCGGGAAGGGGTTGAACATTCTTAATTGGATTAATTGAATCGATAAGCCTTCCTGTTTTAATTCCTCCATGGCATCCAACACGGCTCCCTTGGGGCTTCCCCAAGTTACCACGGCTATGTCGCCATCACCGAACACATTTAACCTGAGTTCCTCCGGTATCTCCTTATCCGCCACCTCTAGTTTCCTCATTCTCTTGTCATACATCTTTGTCCTATTGTTCACGTTCTCTGATATGTGGCCCTCCTCATTATGCTCATCGCCGGTGTAATGCATAACGGCATTGCCTATGAAGGCTCGTGGAGAAATATGATCATCCACGAATTGGAACCTCTTATACTCACCGCTTGGAATGATTACTTTACCCCTATCTGCCTTTATGGAGGAGTAATCAAGCTCGGATTCATCTATTATGGAGTAGGCATTAGCCAAGGACTTATCAACCAAGTGAATCACTGGTGTTTGGTATCTCTCAGCTAGGTTAAAGGCCCAAATGGCATCCTTGAATGCCTCCACGTGATCCCCCGACGCCAGCACTATCTTAGGGAACTCGCCGTGACCAGCATGGATCGAGAACAATAGATCGGCTTGGCCACTCCTAGTGGGTAACCCCGTCGATGGAGCACCCCTCATGTAGTACGTGACAACCACGGGAACCTCATTCATGCCGGCCCAGCCAAGCCCCTCCACCATTAATGAAAAGCCGGGGCCTGATGTGGAGGTAGCGGCTCGGGCACCCGTTAGTGCTGCGCCTATGCTTGCATTTATTGCAGCTAATTCGTCTTCTGTCTGGACAACCACTATGCCAACCTTGCGTGACTCCTTGGTATCAGGATCAATTACCTCAACTACTTGATTAGCCTCTATGAAGACGCTCTCATCGCTGGCCGGCGTGATTGGGTAGTAACTCTGGAACCGTAGGCCGCCGGCTATTTTACCCAATGCAACCGCCGTATTGCCATCTAGCTGAACCCTATGCCCATTTATGGGTATCCCCTTTAATCCATACACGGCATCTACTAATCCATACGCTTTATCCGCCGCCAAGAGATTAGCCTTAACAAATAACTCATTCTTGAATAATCCCCTAATTGCCTCCGCTAAGTACTCCTTATCAAGGCCAAGCAGTTTAAGGGATACGGCCGCCGCTATTATATTCCGTGACCTGGAAATCGTGGCGACCGATAGCTTCATTTCATCTGCTACGCTCGCCAGTATCTTATCATACTCGACGGGCACTAGCTTAACGCCCTTGCTTCTCAAGTAGTCCAGAACTCCCTCGACCGTGGGGGTTACCTTAATTGACTCAAGAAACTTCTCGATATCCTCGGCAGTTTCACGCTCAATGCTGTTTATTGCGGCTAGCTTTGTCGATTCAACTGCCTTATTATATATCAAATAATCATGAACTTCCCTGAAGTGCTGAAAAATACTTTCAGCCTCAAATGTTACCAATATATTAACATCATCAGATATACTATGCATGGGTTTATCGCTTATAGTTAAATTAAAGTAACTATGGCGACCCTCTATATTGGAATGGTATTCCCTATTGCCATATATGTAGTAACCGGCCCGCGCCAATGCATTGCCAAACACTGTTGCAGAAGTGTCCACGCCACTACCTTGTGGTCCTCCTATCATCCACGTTATTTTGACCATTCATTTCGCCAACAGAAATAGGCGTAATCGGCTTAATAATGTTTATTCGCATAGTATTTTATTTTACAAACCGAAAGTCCAATCAATAGAAGCTTTAGGATTATATTGCCGGCACCTAAGCCATTATTCTTAATTGTATTTCTCCGATTTCGGAGAAGAATTAGTATCCTGGGAATTTAGGAATTACTTGTTAAATACTTTCTATTTTAGGCTTAACAGGGACAGTGTCCCGAGATGTACCTAGAACCACGAATGCAGTGGCTTTCGATAATGGCCTCGTCTCGCCGATGATGACCTCCTCGCCGACCTTAACGGTGATGCATTGAGGCAAATATGCGTGAAGCTTCTTTCTGCGCCTCTCGTACCGTTTGTATTTGGGCACATAGTGAAGCCACTCATGAACTATCACTGCATGATTATTGTAAACGCTGTCCACGATACCCCTTAAAACCTCGCCCCGCACGCTTATGTGACCATGCCAGGGGCACTTAGGATCATTACATACAGCCTTAGGCGGAAGTAACCACGGTAATCCCACGGATCTCACGCGCACCTCTTCTCCATTTGGTAGAGATATTCGATCTCCTATTCTTGGGCGATCCGGTAATTGTTTTGTGACTATTCCCATTCATATCACCTCATTTAGCCGCTATGTGCAGCGAGGACCTCGTAGCCTTTAGGCCGGGTTCCCCATGCTGCACTATCTTAGCTGTTGGAACGAATTCGCCTATATACCTACCGATATGCCACGGCGATATTTGTATTGGAATATACGTGATGCCATTATATATTTGAAGAGTTAATCCAACCATCTCTGGAAGAATTATCATGTCCTTGACATGAGTCTTCACGGGCCTTTTGCTGCCTGAGGCAACAGCCTTCCTAACCCTCTCTAATAATTTCTTGTGCTCTGGTTTTAAGCCCCTCATCAAGCTCCTTCTTTGCCTAGCCGGCAGCAATTTTATGAAATCCTCCATAGATAATTTCTGCAATTCCTCCAGGGTGTAACCCCTATACCTATAATTCTTCCACTCCTCCTGGGAAATAACTGCTGGAGCTATCCAACCCTTACGGCCAGCCTCCGCACCCTCCTCCTGAGGCGCAGCAGCCTCCGGAGCTGGAGCTTGGGCCTCGGCCTTTTGTTCCGGCTTCTTCTGCTCAGGTTTCTTCTGCTCCGGCTTCTTCTGCTCAGGTTTCTTTGACATTCGCAGGACAACTAAATTACCGGTATTTAAGCATTTTACCCATCTCACATTTAAGTTAATTAATTGATTCTAGTTGACGTGCAGCATTAAGGAGCGATTCTTATTGCGTTACCACTAAATGGACACACAGTTAATAGCACTAGAACCCCAACCATGAAACCAGAATACATCTATACACTAATGATAAAAAAGAACGGACAAACCTCGCCCCTTCCAGGGGCGGGGTAAAGGCTTTAAAAT
>JAGDXC010000001.1 GCA_023269935.1 Thermocladium sp. | reverse complement strand
GCCACTATAGTGGAACGTGCAGTAAGGTCTGTCCCAAGGACGTTGATCCAGCCCTTGCTATAAATATGGTCAAAAAAATGTTATTAACCGGCAGGAAGAGGTGAGGAACATGCAGAAGACCAGGCGTGTTTCTCCTAGGTGGGGGCTCTGGCTTCGTGGATTAGATGAGTGGTTAGTCATTTTCCAAAAAGTAAGCGGATTAGCATTGGCCCTATACCTGATAGGTCACGTCCTAGCGGTCTCGACGGCCCTGGGCTTTGGCCATAACTTAACGCAGCAACAGTGGAATGCAATAATATTTGGTGTACTCGAAAAACCACACATAGGAGTCGTGTCGGTGGGAGCCCTGCTCGAGTACTTAATAGGAGTATTGCTTGTCATTCATGGAGCAAACGGGTTTAGATTAATACTAATGCAGTGGTTTGGGATTGGTTTACCTAAGCCATCTAGGCACACATTCCCTCGTGCAACGCCGTCTCCAAATGCCACAGCCCAGAGAGTATACAAGTACTCGGTTGCCATAATAACGATAATATTCATTATACTCGCCACATATGATGTATTCGGTGCATTATTGGGGTGGTGATGAATGGTGGCCAAATCTACACTGATGAAGTGGCACTACATCACTGGACTAATAATGATAGTAGTGGTTGGGATCCACATAGCATATAGGTGGCCCAGTTATGATGCATCAATAAGTTGGCCCGCTGTGCAAAGCCAAATAAGCATGGCTTGGTACGACATAGTTCTATTGATAATAGTATACGCTGCCTCGTATCACGCCATGAATGGGCTCCGCACAATAATGCTTGAGCTATTCCATGGAGGCAAGGCATTCACCACATTTGTTGATGTATTGGTCATAGCGCTGGGACTACTTGTGGTAGTGGTTGGCACATACACAATAATTAGCCTCATTCCTCTCTAATCCTTTGGCGCATGGTTCCGAAATAAAATATGGGTTTCCTACGGTTTTAATGGGCATTCTAGGATTGTTCCCTTTTCTCTTCCTTTCTCTTTATTGTTCTCATTCTATCTAATGCGCGCTCAACTCTCTTTAGGAGGATATCCATAGCATCCTTCACTGCCTCCACCGCGTCCCAGCTCTGTGTCGTTGCCACGTAGTTATCAAGTGAATCCTTAAGCCGCGCGATTACTTCATACCTAGTCCTCTTATCATTGTTCCCAGGCGATTTAGCTCTTATATCTATTTTGAAGTCAATTATATCAGTTATCTTCGCTATCTTCTCCAAGTGATTATTCACAGCAGTCTCTATTATTTGCCTTAAGTGATCATCCTGTATATCGCTTATTCTAGCGGTTATTGGAATGGATACTTTACTTGACTCCACGTATACCCTCAATACGTCGCTTCCAGTTAACACGCCGATAACGGAGTCGCCTCTCGTAACTATTAAGCCATCATGCTTATTCAGTTTCTCTATTGCATCAACGAGCGGTTTCGATGCATCTATGGTAATGGCCTCTCCCATTACTGAGGATACTGGAGATGCAACTATTTTCTCCTCTTCCCCGGCTAAGTCCCCGCGTCTTGATCTTCTAGCCGCTGTAACATAGAATATTTTCTCAATTAGGTCAGTTAGCGTGACCACGCCAGCCAGTCTTCCTCCATCCATGACCGGCAATAGGCTTATGCCGTGCTTAATCATTAACCACCTGGCCGTGGCGATGTTTTCATCCTTATTGATGGTTATGGGCGGAAACGACATTGCTTTCTCGACGCTTATTTTGGGCAGGGAATTAATTATAGAGTTAATTACATCAATTCGATTGATTATGCCAACCAAGTTATTCCTTTCGTCAATCACCGGAATCTCCCTGGCCCTTGTTTCATGAAGCTTTATGATTAGTTTATCTAGGCTCGATGTTTCAATTATAGAGAATGGCCTCATCATTACCGTGGCCACCTTCGAATTTATGGGCACCCTCCTGCGCAGCAAATCCCTATAACTCAATACGCCCACTAATTTATTGTTTTCATTAATAACAGGAACTATAAAGATCCTTTCACTCTTCATGTTGCTAATTATGGAGGAGAGCCTATCATTAAGCTTAGCAACCACCTTAGGCTTCCTCATTAAGTCATGCACAGAAGACATAGTATCATTATCGTTTCAAGCCTATTTAAATTTTAAACCGGGCTACTTCACTGCTCATGCAGCTCAATGCTGCTAGCTCTATTTATTTTCAGCGGCCACCAATTCCACTTGCCTAGCACCATTAAGATGGCGGGAACTAGGATTGGTCTCAATAGGAGGGCATCCATGGCCACGGCCACCGCGACAGCGAATCCTATTTCCTTTAAAATGAATAACCTGGAAACAGCCAAGCCGGCGAATGCAGTGGCAAGCACCATAGCTGCGCCACTAACTATGGGTCCCGTGGACTCTATAGACTTAATTATCGCTTCCTTATCGCTTGCGCCCTTCATCACTTCCTCGCGAACTCTGGAAACAATGAATATATCGTAGTCGGTTCCCACGCTCATTAATAGGGAGTATAGTATTATTGGCAATAAGTAATATGTTGGTATCCCCATCATTACTTGAAAAACTAGCACTGTTAATGCCGTGGCCCAACTCATGCTCATTAAGACAGTCGCAATAAGTCTAATCGGTATCAATACAGATCTCAATGTTATGAATAGCATAATCATAACTAATGCAACCACTATATAGGCTATTACATGATAAAACTGATCCTCGAAGGCTTGAACTCCATAATACTTATAGCCTGGGTCTCCGCCTATTAGTATTGTGACGCCGTATTGAGATGACACAGTGCTGGCAATCGAATTTAATTCTCCATATACTCCTATTAATTTATCCGAAAACACATCATATTTAACCGGGAACTCCAGCAGCATGAAGGAGGAGGAGTTCCGTATGAGAGTAACGTTGCCTATGGCATTTAATTTACTCATTTCTATTATTAATTTTTCGTAAGCAGCGTGGTTGTTAGGCTTCATTAATATGTAACCAGTTGATTGGAGGAAGCTCGGGAAACGTTCCTGCATTATGTGGAGACCAATTACTGGGTTACTGCTTGGCATCATATATACTGGATTAGATGTGACGACCATGAACTTAGCTATTATTACGAGAGAAATCAATGTAACCACAGTGAATATAGCGATTATGGTCTTTGGCCGCTCCACTGATATCCGTGTCAACTTAATGAGTAGTTTAGTGCTTAATTCACGGGTGTTGGATTTAAGTCCCATTGGCCATAATATTCGATCACCCATGATGCTTATCACATCGGTCAAGGCCAGAATAACCGTGAATAGAACAAGCGCCACCGACACTACGTAGGCTAATCCTATTACTTGAATATATTGGTAAGTGGAGAACATGTAGGAGCCAAGCCCCACGGCGACAACGCTTCCCGATGATAATATGGTAGGTACCGTGATTTTCTTAATGATCCCTAATGCCTCCTCCTTTCGTTTTCCCCTCCTCCTCTCCTCCAAGTACCTGCCTATTATGAGTAAGCTATAATCAACGCCTATGCCCAGTATTATCGGTGAAGTCAAGTAAACGGTCAAGTAATAAACGGAGAGACCTGCCCTTGAAAGTAGATAGATCGAGCCCAGCGACGCGGCGTCTGCGGCGCCGAGCATTGCGAGCACTACTAATGGACCCATAATTGTTCCAAGCACGAATAGCAGCATGGAGAGCACTGCGGTTCCCGTTACCTTATCAATGGTTGGGACATCGCTCTCGACCATGCTTATCAGTTGCGAATTTATCAATGATGGACTGAAGACAAATATGGATTCATTATGTAAAAAATAAGATTCTTGTGATGTTGAGTTCACCAATATCAATGCATAGCTGCCGTTCACTAATCCAGTCCTTATTGAGAGTGGGGACGGCGGTGGATTCTCACTTATTATTAGGCTGCTTATGCTATTATTTAGGCGAGCCTCCACGCTCGATATATTGCTGGTGCACGCTATTTGAGGCAGCAGGGGCCTGATTATTGCTGGAGTAGAATTAGCATATAGGCTCGCCACGGCGAGGCGTATATTATTCAGTGAAGAGGGACCGGCCGCTATGGCTAAGGCTAAAGTTGAGTTCGGAGTAGAGAATATTAGGGGGTAATTCTCTTTAAGGCTCTGCATTATGAGACCGTAACCAGCAGCAAATGCATAGCTTAGTTTGCCTGGGGTTAATTCTTGGACAGTGTAACCATGTAGAGCCTTGGCGATTCCGTATCCATAGAGCTCAAGGAATCTCGAGTAATTAGCGGATACGTTAATTGAATTAATGGCCACTACGGCCACTTGGGATGCGTTTGCGTTGGGTTCTGCTGCCTCCAAGTATCTCGTTAGAATCGAATTATAGTCCAATATATATTTGCTGAGGACATGCTCTGCTTTTCTAAGTTGATTTAACTGACCATAATACTCCGAATTCAGCTTGATTAATTCATTGCATGTGGAGTTCATTTTGGACCATGTTTGTATTAACTCCATGGTGGCATTGTCCTCCTCCTTATGAATGTATTTACTAATGGTGTAATTATATTGCGGGAGTACATCTTTTCTATATAGCGTTAACTGATCCAGGTGAGGTTCATGTATGCTAGCATCAAGTTGGGTCAATTCATTTATTAAGTTGCTTGAATTCAGTATTATAGCCGTGTATTGAGATTGATTGGAGGTCAAGTAGTGGCTAATCATCACTGGAGGCAAGTTGCTGGGGAGTAGTTGCGAATCATTGTATATTAGCACCCCAAATACCCTAGGCGCCAATACGCTGAGCGCCGCAACCAAGGCTATCCAAGTTATTAACCATTTCCCCTTTATGATGTAATCGTGCATTATTAACCAGTTAAAAAACTTTCCACTTGATAAATCGAACGGCAAACCTCGCCGCTCATGATGCAGAGGAGGACGGATTCCAGCGTTAAGATTAAGTATGAGGCTAAGCGATGGCTAATAATGGAGGTGTTCTCATTTGATATAGATGGAACCCTTGTTAATTCATATAAGCGGTTAATTGCATGCACTAATGGCGATGCCGTTGATTGGGAGTGTTTTTTGGATTGTAATAAACTACATATGGATGAACCAATTGAGCTAAACATATCTGTGATGAATAGGCTAATAATGGGGAATGCCGCCGTTATACTGGTTACAGGTAGACCTGAACGAATGAGGAATTGCACCTTAGCTCAATTAAAGGGCTTCGGGGCGCTGGTTGATGGTGTATTATCGCTAATAATGAGAAATGATCAAGATCACAGGCCAGATCCTGCCTATAAGGTTGATGCATTGAGCCGCGTAAAACATCTAGGTAACTTGATTCATTGCGATGATAATGTGGACACCGTTAATGCATTGATTAAGAATGGATTTAAAGCAGTGACCGCAGACAAATGTGATCCAAGCTATGCATCAATAATGCGGCACATGATTGAATAGAGCAATCTCTCATTCAGAGGGCATTGCCTTTAAAGTCCCATCCATGAGGAGGTAGCTTATGGAAACTAGCGGCATCATCTAATGGAAAAATATTCTTTATGAGAGGTTATCGCCATTGATTTAGGAAAGCGCTATAAACTACCCAGCCCTCATGGGCAGCATCATCCCCTTTAGGGCCGGGAGGGCATCGGTTTAATTGAATGTATGGGTCAGCGTTTATAAATGTCCTCTCCACAGCGGTATAGATGAATGGAGGCAATGATGTTTTTGATGAGTTGGTTCAGTTATTATCAGCCAATGCACTCCCCCTCGCGTTAATAATAGTGCTTAGTCTTTTAATAGGCATATTCTCGCAGCTTCTTCATGTTACTCAATATATCTATGCCTCGCTTCCGCTTCTCTTCATTGGGTTAATAATTTATATTCTGCTTGTGCCAGTGCTTCGCATATATGTTCAAGAGAAGCTGCTCACGTGTCATCATGCAAATATATTGCTTGCTGCTGTTCTAGGGCTCATAGAATTCATAGTGGCTGGGGCAGAGTTTTATCAGTCACCATATATGGAATTATCATCGCTAGCCGTAATAGTCATCCTAATGTTAGCCATATATAGGAAGACTGTAGTGGACTCGAGCTGCATGGCTGCTCCAGTAATAATAATTAAAGTAATGCCTGAAGGTGGAGTCGTCTCAGAGAAGAGAATACAAGTAAAGTCGCCAGTAACCATTGGGGGCCCCGGCTCTACCGTGGTAGTTCCAGTTAATGATGAGTGGATCAAGATAGTGCCTCGAGGCGGTTTACTTATAATTACGTCTAAGGGGGGTAAAATGGAGATGGAGGGGTCACTTACGGATATATCGGGTGAAGTTCAATTAATAAATAGTGCAACCATATGGCTGGGCCAAACGAAGATAATAATTAGGAAAGTATGAAGTCGGCAAATACGTCCCTATACTTAGCTTAAGGGGAATAAATGCCCTGAATCTAGGTTATCAGTTATCGTGCTTTAGCTTTGTTGTTCTGTGCATTGATCTATCATGCTTGCCCATCTTTGTTTGTTCTTTCGATTCGCTTAAAAAGCCCTACCCAGCTTACTTTACATATGAAGATAGTGTTGGTTGCGGTCCCCGGCGCCGGCAAATCAACCACTCTGAACATGGTTAAGGAAAAGATGCCGGATGTGGCTGTGGTGAATTATGGGGATGTAATGCTGGACATAGCTAGGCGAATGTATGGAATAACCCATAGGGACGAGATGAGGAGGAAAATACCCGTGGATGAGTATAGAAAGGTTCAGGAAATGGCTGCGGAGGAGATAGCGAAAATGAGCGGTGACGTATTAATAGATACCCACGCATCTATCCAAGTACAGGGGGGCTATTATCCTGGTCTTCCGGATAGAATAATGGCCAAATTAAGACCGGATGCTATTGTTCTGCTCGAGTTTAGTCCCAAGGATATAATTCAGAGGAGAAGCAAGGATGAGAATCTAAGGGCTAGGGAGGCCGAGGGAGAGAATGAGATAGAGATGCATCAATTAGCAAATAGGTACTATGCATTCGCTGCAGCGAATGCCGGCGAGTGCAGTGTATATATATTGGATTACAGGAATAAACCTCAAACGAGGCCATTTGAGCATGCAGAGGCATCTGCTAATTTCATAATAGGCTTAATAAATACTAATAGAAAGCTTCATTAACTCAGTGGACCGAATTTTCATTATAAAAAGGGGAAGCTTTCTATTTACCTCTTCTGACGTTTATGGTTAGTTTAATTGCAACTTTAGGCACTCAACTCAATCGTGTACCTCATTCCCATGTATTCACTATTTAACACTATGCGTAATTCATCAGGATCGCATGTCTCTTGAATAGTCTTCAGTAATTCATTTATTAAATCCTCGTGATAGATTAATCTATCCCTAAACGAGTCAAGGTACTCCCTGAGAGACTTGAGTTCTATATATTGGCAACCCTCTGGATCCTCGCAATTAGGCTTATACTCTATTGTTACCGAATAATTATCTATTGTATTAGTGACGGGGCACATGGCTATCATCTTGGTATTTATAGTGACCCTATCGGTTAACTTAGCCTTTATGCAGTTAATCATAGAAAACGCAGTCAACAATCGTAATTTTAACACTAGTGCCCAGTCCCTCCCTACATCCAGTGGGCATTCATCTTCCCAATAATTAACGGCTATGCCTCAAGTCGCACTTCAGTGGAAAGATATTAAAATAGGTTATTACTGTTTTCTTCATGGCATCGTTTAAGGGATACGTTATAAGCAAGACGCTTATGCCCGACCCATTGGGCAATAAACTCATAAAGATAGATATAGTGGAGGAGAGGGAGAATCCTGGCCCCATTGTGACTGGAGGCGATGAGTCGGCAATGATGGCTCGCGAAGTTATGAATATGATGCAGCAAGTATTGAAGTCAATGCCGTTGCTTAATCAAGCATTGGGCAATAAGGTGCTTATTCCTCGCATAACTATTTGGTTAACTGATGATGAGATAGAATACTTTGGGGGAAAGCTTGATGTGGGCGACTACGTGGAAGTAACTCTTCAGAACGGTGTTATAGGAATAAAAAGAATATGATTCAGCCATTCACTAGAGCATCAAAGGCTTCCTTAAACTTATCATACCATTCGCGTGGGGTTCTCTCCACCCAATCCTTCGCCCCTAACTCCTTGGCCATACTCATGACCATATCGCTGGTCCTCTTGCTTTCCCAATACATCGGCGATGCTCCTGCCCTACGTGAATACTCAGCGAATTCACGGTATAGGGATGCGGCAAACTTCTCTATATTAATATTAACCCCCACTAAACCATATGCCTCTTCAATTACTGGCTCAAGCCATCCCCTATGGAACCTGCATGCTCCTGCATTATCTATGGCTAGCTCCATTAATGCCCTGGAGTACACGGACTTAGCGAACTCACTTGGATCCATGAATGTAGGATTATAGTTAGTCCAATATCTGCCAAGCATGTAGACTGGGGCCACCATGCCGGGCGCCCAATAATAGTTAGGAGTCATGTAGTACCCGCTTCCAAGAGGAACATAAACCGCATAATCGTTCAATTTCCTCTCAATCGCTGCTTGCCGCAGCCCAATTAATCCAATCCTACCCAGCAATCCCACCCCCCTCACCATTGAATTAACTCCCTCCAGCGCCAATGCTGCATTTGACTCACTGCTTGATACATCATAATTTGATGGATTAATCACCGGTCTTCCACTTAATCCGGCATCGCTTGGATCTATTAGTCCCCTCTCCACTGCCTCGAACACTAAGCCTAGGTCGTACCCTACCTCTATGGAGTCGAAACCGTAATTATCAACTTCATCAGCTACCTTAACGGCATCGCCTAACGTGAACACGCCTATATAGGGACCCACTGCATTGAGCGGCTCATAATCTATTTTCTTGCCGCGCCAAACCTTCTTGCATACAACGGAGCAAGGCTCACCACAGTTATACCAGCTCCTGGATTTAATGAATGCCTCCTCCTGGAATGGTTTCCAGAAGTACTGTATAGCCGCATCGGCCCACTTCTTTCGCTCCTCTAGAGTAAGGTATATTGATTGAAAATTAAACATCGGTATCAATTCTCGGTAATGCACATAATTAACCCCGAAGGTGCCGCCGGTACCGAGCTGTGGATCAAACCTATACTTTATCGTCTTCTCATTTAGCACGGCTATATAGGGCTTCCCCATTTTCCTCGTGAATAATTGATCCACTTCACTTATTCGGGGCCCGCTCACTTCAGAGTCTCCTCCAATTAACATGGCGGCTACATTATGGCCCTGGAGCAGAGTTGATCCGCCTCCTCCCCTAGCAGCAAAATCTTCAGCCCCTAGCTTAAAGTTTTTCTTGCCGTAATCCACATCGTAGCTTGCTATGGCGCCCATTACCGTCGCTGCAGCTGCTGGACCGGTGATTATTGGCCTAGCACTATGGAGAGATATGAAGTCCCAGTAAGTATCTAAGATGAATTGCTTCGCCGCCTCAATTCCAGCGTGTCCACCATAGTTCCACAGCCTATCTAGTGCAACCTCATTAAACTCCACCGAGAGTTTTCCTGCCCTGCTTCCAATTAGTATTATGGTGGGGTTCCGGAATTTTCCTATAATAGTTACTCCATTAATGCCAGACTTCATGAATCTATACCCAGCTCCACCCATTGCTGATACATGAAGGGCACCCGTCTGTGGACTTCTAAAAACGGCTACGGCCCTGTGAACCCCCATGAAGTTGCCCCCAACCAGTCTTCCCCACCCAATTAGGAACGGTATTTCTGGGTCAAGGGGTCTCATTCGCCAAGTCTCCAATCTATTATTGAGATCAATAGCTGCATCAAGTGGCCCAATCCAATCTCCCTCCTCTATTCGCCACCTTGATTGGTTTGCATCAATCACCAGTAATCTATATTTCATTGCTTTCACTATATTTATGGTATTGATAAGGCTTTTTGTGTGATTATTACTTTTAGTGTACTTAATAAAACCCGAATAATAGAGAGTTATACCATAACGCTTATTTATACCTGGGTAACCCTAATAATTATGTCACTACTCAAGCCAACCCAGAGAAACGTGATAACCTGTAATTCAAGTGATCCATTAAGGATCGTGGCGGAGAAAATGAGTGAAAACAATATTGGAAGCGTAGTAGTCACCGATAATGGCAAGGTAGTGGGAATATTCACTGAGAGGGATCTAGTTAGGGTGGTGGCCGAGGGTGTTTCGCTTGACACGCCGGTGGGTCGAGTAGCATCTAAGAACTTAATCACGGCAAGGAAGGGAGAATCAATTTTGTCTATAAGCATGAAAATGATAGAGCACCAAATACGGCATATACCGGTTATTGATGATGATGGGACGGTAGTTGGCATACTATCTATACGTGATGTATTAAGGCAATTAACAGCGGAATCAGCATACCCATAAATACCCTAAATTACAGTAAATGGGGATTGAATGAGACGAAAACACTCACCTTTCAGGGCGGGGAGGAGATAAGTATTTGTACTTAGAATGGTTCCGTAAAAATTAATAGGACAATTATTTATGTGCATTAATTAGTGATGAGACCTGGCATGAATGAATAGGTGAATTCGTTAGAGTTAGCTGATAAGTAATATAGAAATGCATTACGCGCGTTTATAGTTACGTTTTTAAAGGGAGCAGTATCATGCCGACATATGCGCATTAAGGTGCTCAGCATTAAGAATAGCGATAACTATTTGGAGACAACAATAGAGGGCGAGGATCACACGCTCTTCGCTCCGCTTCTAAATTACCTACTTAAGCAGAAAGGAGTGAAGTATGCCATGTATGACATGGATCACCCATTAACAAGGAGAGTAACGTTAAAGATACAGACAATTGATAGGTCCCCCATGGATGTGCTTAATGATGCAGTGGCCAACATGCTTGGTGACCTTGATTCATTAAAGGAACAATTAATGAATGAGTTAGGTGGCTCATAGTGAAGGCCAGAAAAGTAAAGCCACTCGAAGTAATTGTGGAGCCGGATCCGGCTGCTTGCCTAATATCTATCACTTGTGGAGGTTCATCAACAAGGGGACGCAGAACTCAGTGGGGGACATATCTACTTGATGACTATATAGAGCTTGATGAAGGCGCCGAGATAACAATAATACGGTAAGGCTTATTTTCGGTTCACTCCTAACACGAGTCGACGAATTATAGGAGAAGAGAGTTAAGGTGGTGTAAAGCTTGTCCTTTAGAGAAGAAGATTAACTTGGCCTTGGTTCTCGTAATTTTTAACTTCTTGGGGTTAAGGGGGGCGGGAGTCCCCTTCCGTGAGGGGGTATAGCAAGTTTCCTGGAGGAGGCAGGAAATCCCCGCCGCTAGGTGGAGATGCCCCGTAAGGACAGGTAATTCACTCATTAAGCGTTACCATTAAGTGGACACGCATTTGATTCAGTTCTAAAATCACCGCAGCGGTGTGTTTCCACATTAACATAGGCGCAGTGTTTTTCTTGCTTAGTTTCATTCTTTGGTTATGGAGAAGGGAGCAATCGCACCGGACTTCGAGGCTGAGTCCACCCTTGGGAAAATAAAGCTATCAGACTTCAGGGGGCGACGTGTGGTTCTTTATTTCTATCCTAAATCATTCACGAGCGGCTGCACAAGTGAATTAAAGAGATTCGTGGAGCTATATGATGAGTTCAAGAGAATTAATGCAGAGATTATTGGCGTTAGTGTTGATAGCATTGATACACAGCTAAAGTTTGCGCAAAAGTATGGCGCCAAATTCCCCCTCGTCTCAGATGCTGATAAATCGATTTCCAAGACTTACGGCGTACTAAGAGGCTCCACAGCTCAGCGTGTCACGTTTGTGATAGATGAGTCAGGAAAGATAATTGAGATACTAAAGGGACTTAGAGACGCCAAGGAGCACGCGGATAAAGCCTTAACCATATTAAAGGGATAATTAGATCTATGTCCTAGAGAATTTAATGAAGATGCATCGCTCCGTCTCGGTGCCTCGCATTTGAGCTGATTCTTTGCAAGGGAAGGGTTTTTAACAGGGTATTTACTTGGTTTTTGAGAGTTTATGACTATGATTTCGGTTCCAGGCGAAGAGTTAGGCGTTGAGGAGGAGTATGTTCCCGGCGATTTCACCGATCTGGATGGTAATGGCGCCATAGTCTCCACTGTAATCGGCATACCCAATTACGACTTAAAGGCTCATGAGGTTAAAGTTAATCCAGTAAAACTGAAACTTCTCCAGCAAGGCTCAATAGTTTACGGTAGGGTTGTGTCATCCACGGATAAGGTTGCTGTAGTGAGGATAGTGGCGGTGCTTGATAAAGGCAAGATAAATAGGATAAACGCCACCGGCTTCATATACATAGTTCATGCAGGAGATAATAGGTTAAATACTGTATATGATGCAGTGGGGATAGGTGACTTCATTAAGGCAAGGGTTATTTCGCGTGGTCCACCTTATCACTTAAGCATTAGAGGGCTGGGGCTTGGGGTAGTTGAGGCTCGTTGTCCTCATTGCCGTGCAATATTAAGGTTTAAAGGCACTAGAGCCTACTGTCCCAATTGCGGCGTCAGCGTTCGAAAGAAAGTAGCCCTGGAGTAGAGGGTACTAATGAGCGGTAATAGGCGTCTTGTTTTGAAGTTTAGAAATGCGAGAGAGGCTGTGGACTTCGTGGATCTATTAACGCGTAGGATAAAAATGGGAGAGCTAATAATAAGCGTTAGAGCTAATACTGTTGAGTTACGCATTAGGGGAGATAAGGAGTCAAGCGATATAATGCTTGCCGAGGCGTTGAAGATATATGGAGTATTTAGGGCTAGGCATGGTGGTTCCATGGATCTTTCCGTCCTGATCTCGATGGCTCAACCCACCCACTCCGTTCCGTTTGATGTAGTTACTGCAATACTTAATGAGGAGGGATACTACTCTGAGTTAAGTGGGCTCAAGCTCAGGACTCAAGCATCTCTTGATGAAGTAATAAATGTGATTCGCTCAGTTGCATCAATCTATGCCTCGATGGCTAACCTAAGCATAACTCAGAACGCGAAGAAAATAATCGCAGTCCACTCATACCTAAATAGCCTGGATATAGCTAAAACCATGGAGGTCCTCTCATCAATGGGAGTGCTTAGGGAATATAGAAATGGAGAATCAACAACAGTAACCGCATCAACATCATTTGAGGAATACATTAATTCAATAACGCGGCTTAAGCCTAAGTCTAATTAGGATAGAAAAACTTAATAAAACGTTGATATCCTCTTCATATGATGATGAGGCTTCACCTCTCGGATAAAGTGACGACTCCTTTAAGTCCTGAAATTCTTTAGTAACAATAAAACTCACCATGAATCAATTGAATGGATGCCTTCCTCCACAGATATGAAGAGGCTACATGATAATGCGCATCCATAACGTGGGGAATCATAAAAATTAATCCTATGAGCAATTAGTGCTTAGGTTTGATGATAGTCGTGCCTTTAGGCTATATATTAGTTGCAACTTATCCATTTTGCTTAGGTCATTTAATTCCGTCTCGTTTATCCTTAGTTCCTCAATAGCTTTAACGTAGTTGGGTAGGTCATCTATGATGCGTTGCGGAATCGCTTTAATTGTGGAGAAATTCTTCGGGCAATCCACTACTGGGACTGCAGCTAATTTAGTGGACCAGTGAAGCGATAGTGGAACCCTGAACATGCCTACCTTAAGCATCGTGTTGCCGCCTATCATTATTTCATCTAAGTTATTTCTAAGTACTTTGAATCGTTTGGCAGTTCTAGTGAATGCCTCCCAAGTCACGCCCACTATTGTGCCGGCCACCCGCTTATCTACTCCCTTGGATAGGAGCGTCATCACCTTAAACCCATTCATACCATCAAAGAAGGTTAAGGTTGACTCGATGCCTAAGAAGGCCAGGGTCTGTTTTATTGCCTGTATTGCCAAGTAAAATACCGTAGCACCATCCTCATTAAGCCAAAGGCTCCCCGTTCCCTTCACGTCGAAAACAACTACATCTATTAATCCATCCCTAGAGACCGACGTCATTATATCAATAAATCCTCTCTCCACAACCGACATAACATCCCCCACATCATTTAATTGAGCTCCCTCCCCCCTACTTGTCTTGTGATTACCCTTAATTGCCGTGGATCTCCTTCCAGCGGTGAACCTGATTATGAGCGGCGCCACCCTATCATAATAGGCCAGCGGATCTACCTCAATCAATGGATTCCTCACGTCGAGTCCCCCCGGGGCAGAGTATAATAAGTTAGTTTTCCCTCAATCCAATCCCTCAATATTGCTCTCGCCGCTTCATCAATATTAAGCCTACCACCCCTAAGGAGAAAACCACGTCGACGTGCCACCGCCTCTATTATCTCCATAGGATCCTCCGCATCAACTCCATACCTATCCACTAAAGCCGTCGAGCCTAAATCCCGCATTCTCTTGATCAATGATATCGCGCTCCTCACCGGATCCTCCGCATCGCTGGGCGAGTCCTCCCCCCTTACTATCCGCATCCCCGGATCCCCGCTCTCTAGTGGAATTATGCCGGGCGAATCAATTACGGTTAACCAGGGCCTTGCCTTAATTATCTTCTCTCCCCTGGTCCAGCCTGGGACAGGGCTAGTTGGTGCCGCGTACTTGCCGCTTAGGTAATTTATTATTGTGGATTTACCTACATTTGGGTAACCCATGACTAGGACGGTTACTGGAATCCGGGTAGCCACGCTCTTAATTGTTTTGGTCAGCATCTTGGTGCCTAGCCTATACTTGGCGCTTATGAATATGGTTGGCGCATCCTTCTCCAACGCCCTCTTCCACCTTAGTAATACGCTCATAGGCACCAAATCCGCTTTATTAAGCACAATAAGTAGGCTCTTCCCCTTCTCCCTAACCATTGCCTCAGCTCTAGGACTCCTCGTGGCCTCCGGATCCCTCGCGTCCAGTACCTCCATCACAACATCGCTTATCTCCACCATTCTCTCAACCCGCCGCCAACTCTCCCTATTGAATTGAGTGATGGCCATGCAGACTCACGTTAAGTCTCGCTATATAAAGTTTCATCCTTTCCATTAAAGGCACCATCTATTAGGATGGGGAGAAGATCATGCTGAGGAATCCAAGAACTCGGCGGCAAACATTGAGACGCCAGGCCACGGCGAGTCCATCACAAATACCTTGGCCTTTGGGGTCCCCGCCGCGCCAATTGCAATATAAAGGGGACGCAGTAATCCCTCCGGCTGCGCTTCGATCCACTCCCTCGTGCTCCTCAGTTGAAGCAATGCCTCTAGATCTCCTTTTTCTAGTACGTTTGCCAAAGTATAGTCAAACTTGTTGCTGATCTTCCTTGCGCCCAAATACATTAAGTCAAGCCTATGAGTGGGCGATCCCGTACCAATGACTAAAATGCGTCTCCCCCGTGATGCATCCGCAATTGCCTTACCCATTTCGAGATGAGTCTCTGGGCTTGCCTCAGTTATAGAGATGGGCACGGCCTTAATTCCATTGGGAAACATGTATAGAAGAGGTATCCAAGCTCCATGATCAAGCCCCCATTTCTCATGTGCTCTAGCCCTCAAGCCCCTAGACTTGGCTGCCTTAATTATTGAGGTCGCAAGGTCTACATCATTATGGGTCGAATAACAGTAGGAATAGAGTTCCTGAGGGAATCCATAATAATCCTGTATGCATGGGAGTGGATCCTGGATCTCAATTAGGAATTCGCCGTTCCATGACGTGAAGTGGGGGCTAATGACTACAACCGCCTCCGGCTTTTCTTCTTCGCTTAATCTTTTCCCGAGGTTCGAGAGGAGCTTCTTCCATGGATTATCCTCGATCAGTATTGTGGGGGAACCATGGGATACAAATAATGACTTAATTGCCATGCATCCCTTTATTTAATTAATTGATTAAATTTATTGCGGCTCAGCTATTTGTCTGTGAACAACCGTTGAGGAATACGTTTTAAACCGAGACATGATTGAGGATCCATGCATAGGGTTAAGTTAATGGCATCAATTGGGCCTGCCACCGATGATCCAGCGACTTTCCAGGAAGTGGCGAAGCACATAGATGGGGCACGAATAAACTTCTCCCATGGGGATCCCACGGAGTGGGGAAAGCGGGTATCATTAATACGAAGTGCTGGACTCCCCATCCTGGGAGACCTTAGAGGACCCGGAGTTAGAACTGGATCTGTGCAGGGAGAAATCGTTGTTAAGGCGGGGGAAACAATAGCGTTCAAGTATGGACAGGAAACTGTAGGGGAAGGGGTTGTGCCGGTTCCGATAAAGGAGTTTTTCACGGTAGTGGAGCCAGGGGATGTGCTTGTAATGAACGATGGAAGGCTCAAGTTAATAGTTGAATCCAAGAATGGGGAGATAATTAAGGCATCGGCCCAATCCAGTGGGGTCATTGGGAGCAATAAGTCAATAGACGTGAAGGGAAAGGATTATCCCCTTCCTATACTGGATGACCATGACAAGGAGGCTCTATCATTAGCGGTGAACTCTGGATTCGAGTTCATTGGCATAAGTCACGTGAGGAGCGCCAAGGATATATTGGAGGTCAAGTCATTTCTATCAAGCAGAGGAAGCGAAGCGAAGGTTATAGCCAAGATGGAGAGCAAGGCAGCCATAGATAACTTGAAGGAAGTGGTTAATGCTGCGGATTACGTAATGGTGGCTCGCGGCGATTTAGGTATGACATTTGAGCTAGAGGAGGTTCCAATAATTCAACAGAAAATAGTGGGGGAAGCTCTTAAGCAGGGGCGCCCAGTAATGGTTGCGACCCAGTTATTGAGTTCAATGGTCTCGAATCCAGTGCCAACGAGGGCAGAGGTCGTTGATGTGATGACTGCCGTGTCGCAGGGAGTGGATGCGCTTCTTCTCACCGATGAAACGACGATAGGCAAGTATCCTATTGAGGCCGTGAGGTGGCTTGAGAGGATCTCGGCGAAGTATGAGGATTCGACTGCCATTGTTGGGGTGGATCTATCTCTTTATGATGATAGAATGAGGTTTGCAATGGGAGTCGCGAAGTTGGCGAGCGATATGGGAGCCAAGATAGTGATATTCACCAGAAGCGGATTAACGGCGGTTAGGATATCGCGATTTAGGCCTGGAGTACCAATACTAGCGGCAACGCCGAGCACCTATGTGGCTAGGCAGCTCCGCATGATGTGGGGAGTTGAGTCAAGCATCGTGACGGCAAGAGATTATGAGGTGGGGCTGGAAGAGGCATTTAATCGATTCCTGGAGCTTGGATTAATCACGCCTGGAGAGAACGTTGTGTTGACGTATGGCATGCAGGGCAAGGAAGCGGAGCACCTAATTAAGGTTAGAAGAGCTTAGCGCTTCACTTGTATTCTATACTCATGTATTCGTTCCTTAGCTTTCTCCCTCGCTTCCCTATGACTAGCCATGAAGCTCGATAGTCTTTCATTGAGCATTAGCTTGCATTCCCCACAGAGAAGTCGCCCAGCCCTGCAGTCTGCATATATGCTCCTGACCTTCTCATCGCTCTCCTGGAAAAGCAAGTGATACTTATAGACAGGGCAAATATCGGGGTTACCGCCAAGTCTCCGTTGCTCCTCGACCGTTGCTTGTCCTCCGGTGAATGCGTTCATTATTTTTCGCTTTACCGCTTTCTCGTTGTCAGTGACGTATATGGATGATTCAGGCGTCGATGCGCTCATCTTATCTTCCCCAGTCAAGCCGGGAAGAAACTTGCTGTAAATTGTTGCTGGTTTTGGGTATCCAAGGAGTGGTGCCACATCTCGACCTAGCCTGAAGTAGGGATCTTGATCTATGGCGGTCGGTATTAGCACTGGCACTTCTTCTCCATATAGGCTGGATGGGAGGAACGCCATTGCCATTTCCAATGTTGGGAAGAATGCTGCGCCCACGTTGGTTGAGTCAGTGAATCCAAAGGTATGCTTAAGGGTGGAGAGAGTCAAATGTTTCCCTATTCTAACCGCTATTCCATATAATAGCGATATATCCTCCGTGTCAATTATTAAGTGCAGGTTACGAGGCTCAAAGCCGAGGGCTATCAAGTCAAGGGCATTCTCATATGCTAATCTATTCGTTTCCTCTAATGTATAGCCCTCCTTCACTAGGAACTTCTCATCATCCGTTAACTCAAAGAAGAACTCTACTCCAAACTTATCCACGAACCATTTAGCCAGTATCCATGGAACTAAGTGCCCAATATGGAGATCACCACTGGGCCCCCTCCCAGCATAGAGGGCCCATCTTCCACCTGATGTATGCCTATTCAGCACTTGAATTAGATCTCTATGTGCATAGAAGTATCCCCTCCTTATTAGTGGATGAATATCCCCGGCGAGGGATTGGAGGAGCTGCATTTCTTCCTCTCCAATTAATTGAACGCCGAATTCCTTCGCAAGCCTTAGGTAATCTACTTTGCCTTTAACGCTCCAGGGCGTTACCGAGAATTCGCCTTCGCTTGCCAGATAGGTATCACTATGAAGCCTGGGTCTCCACATGCTTAAAAATTATTCCCTCCCTGATCGGCTTTAGCCTTGTCTCATCAATATTTATAAACTGGAGACGACTGGGCGATTCATGCCTTTAAGACCAGGAAGGTGCTATAGGAGACTGAAGAGACCATATACGAGAACCAAGTACATTCATGGAGCTCCCTATGCCCAGATACCTAAATTCGAGATGGGGGCCACTAAGCCGAAGGATAGGGAGAAATTCACCGACGTAGTTGCGTTATTCCCCCTAGTCTCCGGTCAAATAAGGGTTAATTCCCTGGAGGCCGCGAGGCAAATGGCATATAAGTACCTCTCTGCCACTTTGACAGATCAAAACTTTTACCTAAAGCTAACCAAGTACCCGCATCATGTGATTAGGGAGAACAAGATGTTAGCAATGGCTGGAGCAGATCGTCTTCAGGAGGGCATGAGGCAATCATTCGGGGTTCCCACGGGAAGAGCTGTTCAAATAAAGAGGGGAGATGTATTATTCTATGTTGAGGTTGAGGCGAAGAATGTGAATCACGCCAAGATAGCGCTAAAGAGAGCCATGTCTAAACTAGCGATTCCTTGCAGGATGGCCTTTGCAAAGAAAGGAGAACCAATTCTCATTCTAGGCAAAGAAGAAGCCCTCGCGTGACTAGGGCCACTTGTCTAGCTACTTCGCCTGTTGAGAATCCCTTTTGCATTGCATCAGTGCTTATCCAAAGTATCAATTCATCGTTCTCTGCCTTAATCAGGATCCGCCCAAACCGGGATTCAACCATTCTACCAATGTCGTTTTCCCGCAATCCCAGGTATTTTAACAAGTAGGGGAGTGCCTTAGTTATTCCAGGCGCCCTGTACCTACAGGGCACGTAGTTTACTCCATTCTCCGAATAATTGCTATAATTCATGTCGCATTGAGCCTTGACCTCATCTATATCGAAGTATAGTAGACTCATGGATCTCCCTAACCCAAGTCTCCTATAAAGCTTTGATTCTTTATTCTGTTTTCTAGTTTAGTTAAGTTGTTATATAAAATTAATTATCCAGATTATGCATTTGTCATTGGAATGACCTTATGGTATAGATATTGAAATAGTTGTTCATATTTCGCTCCCCGAAACGCAAAGGTTAAATAGTATTAACATATGACTAACCCCTAAATGTCGTTTAACAACATATTCGACACGAGAACCGATGCGGTGAAGGGCGTCGCGCTCCCGGCTTCTGGGGCGGCGGAGAGGGAGACTTACGTCAATCTTTATTGGCTTCTCGGCGGCTCTAAGGGTGGACCAACACGGCTGAGGATATTAATAGAGATCAAGAGGAGCCCCATGAATCCCAATCAAATATCGCGTCGATTGGGTCTAGGCTATAAAACAACAATGTATCACCTAAACATACTTGAGAAGAGTGGTTTAATTAAGAGACTTAATAATAAGTATGGGGCGCCATATTATACGACGGAGCTTGTTGATTCTAACTGGGCTAAAATTATTAAATTAGCCAGCAAGTTGGGAATCGATGCTGAATGGGATTAGTGGATCTAGTTATCGATACGACGCTGATCGGTTGCCAAATAATAATGTCGGCCCTAATAGTTAAGAATTACTTCCACGTGTTTAGGCTAAAGGCACCGCTCAGCTTTGCATTGGCGATATTATCATTTATACTTCTATTTCACAGCATAGTTATGTTCATACTTGAAATAGAGCTCTCCGCGAGTCTCCTCATTAAGTTTGTTGATTTACCATTCCTATCCCTATGCCTACTTGACTTGATTGGAATATGCGTAATTTACTATGTATCCAAGTTCTAGGGTTAGCCGCGCCATGGTTGCGCATGATAGGGGTTCAATGAGTTATGAAGCAGCCCATTAGTTTCAGTTCTTGGCTAGGGCTAGAGCAAAAGTTAATACTAAGTAATTAATGCTTAGTTGATGAGAATCAAGAGGCTTGAGCTTTATCATGTGGTGATGAGACTCAAGTCCAGGTTCGAAACTAGCTTCGGCGCGTCACTGGACAGGCATGGAGTGTTGGTTAAGGCTATGTTCGATAATGGGCTAGAGGGGTGGGGTGAGGTCACTGCAGATGAGGGACCGTGGTATAGTTATGAGACCGTGGGTACAGCTTGGTTAACAATTAGGGATTATATGGTGCCGATACTGAGGGGGATCGATATAGTTGAGCCTAGGTCATTCATTGATCATCTAAGCAGGATTAGGGGTCATAACATGGCTAAGGCGGGGCTGGAGGAAGCTGTGTGGGATGCTTACGCCAAGTCTGTGGGTAAACCTCTCCACGAGTTGCTGGGCGGGGTTAGGGATAAGATAGTTAGTGGGGTCTCCATTGGGATTCAGCCCAGCATTAATGATTTGATGAAGGCCATTAATTTTTACCTGGAGGCTGGTTACCGGAGGATCAAGATAAAGATTAAGCCTGGATGGGATGTGGATGTCGTTAAGCAAGTGAGGCGCGAATATCCCGATATTCCTCTTCAGGTGGATGCTAACTCTGCCTACACCTTAAGTGATTACAGGATTTTTCGGGAAATGGATGACCTCGGCTTGCTCCTAATAGAGCAGCCGCTTGATTATGATGATTTAATCGATCACGCCAAGCTTCAACGCGATTTGCTTACGCCGATTTGTCTGGATGAGTCCATAAAGAGTCCTCTTGACGCTAGGAGAGCATTTGAATTGGGTTCTTGTAGGGTAATTAATATTAAGCCAGGAAGGGTTGGTGGAATAACTAATAGCGTAGCCATTCACGATTTCTGTAGATTAGTTGAGATGCCGGTCTGGATAGGCGGTATGCTAGAGACCGGTGTAGGTCGTGGAGTCCAGGTAGCTCTTGCCACTCTGCCCAATGTCAAGTTACCAAATGATATAAGCGCCAGCGATAGGTATTATGATGAGGATGTGACCGAGCCTTGGTTGCTGAACAGGGATGGAACCATAAGCGTCAAAAAATCGCCGGGCATTGGGGTTGAGCCTAGGTTGGAGGTATTGCGAAAGTATGTTGTAAAGCAAGAAGTGATTGAGCTATAGTAAAGTATGGGGCTTTCCTCGGCGTCTTGCTGGCGTGGTTATTTATAATTTCTATTTCATAATTTAATTAATTATTTAAAAAACTATGAGAAAATAATGTATTACTTACGTTATTTTAAAGAAAAATATTTAAACATTCAGACTAAGGAAAAACAGTGAAGAACAGGAAAGGCGATATAAGATCCCGAGTCGCCGGCTCAAATCCAAGCACTGGCATTGGAAGCACGAATAACAATGCAGCAATGCGGACCCAAGGATTTCCCTGGGGATCAATAATAGCGCTGGCAATGGGCATGCTAGTTTACGGCGTAGCGGAAAGCTATGGACCCGTGGCTGCCATAGGTAACATAATACCAACTAAGTATGCATTCCTAGCACTTAGCCTGCCATATATAGCGGGCGGCTTCGGTTCCCTACTCTCCGGCTACTTGACCGATAGCATTGGCCGCAGGAACTCATTCATTCTCACGGCCGCCCTAATACTCGCCGGAGTAGCAATATACGTTGCCGCAGGTTCTAATGTGATTGCTTTAGTCACATCATTCATATTGATAGGAATGGCGGCCATAGGGCTCGAGACTCCCGTATTATCGATAATAGCGGAATCGGTTCCAGCCAAGTGGCGGGGCAATATTGAGGTAATTGTTCAGAACTTCGGTAATCTGGGGGTAGCCATAGTGTTCATCCCGCTCCTCCTAGGCTTCACTGAGCTCCAAACAGAGGTAGCCATAGTCCTCCTCTTCCTAGCTCCCCTTGCTGCCTTGATAATTGGTTACTTCATGGTTGAGGAGTCGCTTCCATGGAAGGCATTGGCCGGCAAGGCTGATCTGGACGTAAACGATGCATGGAAATCAATAGACGGAGAGACGGAGCCAGTCGCACCGACCCTAAGCATACCGCTCAGGTTCCTCATAATAACCATAATAGGCATTGCCCAAGACGTTGCATTCGTCTATATAACGTATGATGTTGGCTTCCTCTACTTCTCAAGCAGCCTAGCCAGCGAGATACCGTTAATCGGCGGCCTCATGATGGTAGTTGTTGGAATAATATTCGGAGCAGCCATTGTTCACCGCGTGTCTAGGAAGGCGGCCTCGCTAGCATCATATGGATTATTGGCCCTGCTATGGATAGTTTTATGGATATATGAGGCAATGACCAGGGACATATCCAGCACTACGCTACTAGTCCTCACTGCGCTTCTATTCATACCCGTGGAAACTACGTGGGGTGTTAGGGCAATGTTGGAGCCAGAGATGTTCCCAACCCAGATGAGGGGGAAGTATGTCTCATATGTGAGAACGCTTGTCTGGATAATTGCCGGCACAATAACAGGTATATTATCCCTCTATGTCCTTTCATTTAATGCTGAGGCAGCTATAGTGACAGCGATATTCCTCACAGCCTTGGCAATGACGTTCCTATGGTACCTCAAGGGATTCGAAACTGGAAAGAAGAGCTTGGTTGGGCACGACATAGCTAAGTAATGTGACTAAAAATCGCCTATTTTTGCTTCGCCATTGCTATGCACGAGGCGAGGGGTAAAATTAAAAAACAAAAGTGTTACAGGCATATATGAGGGCCCGTGGCTTAGCCAGGTGGAGCGGCCGGCTCATAACCGGTAGGCCCCGGGTTCAAATCCCGGCGGGCCCATCATTAATGAATTAACGGGTTATTATTGGTTTGCTGCTTTAGATGGAAGCTTGTTTCTGGTTAGTCTTAGGAGATGAGTAACCCACTCCCTTGGTTTCACGAAGCCGTCCTCGAAGTCGACTAGCCCCTTCTCTTTTAGTTCATCTACATTTATGCCAATGCCTTCTGCAGCTTGTTTTTGCATTCCTTTTCCTATTTTCCTTAGTTCCCTCATGTACTTCTCATCCATGGCTAGGGGTAAACTGAGAAGCGAGACTACTTCATTAAAGCCTTCATGCTTATAAACTATCCTCCAGGCTCCAGCCATCATTGCCATTATTGTTATGTACGCTGCCTCAGCCTTAAATCCAGCCGTTGAATTAACGATCACTTTATAGCCTTGCTTTGTCTTATTTATTATGATTCTAGCGAATTTGTCTACAAGCTCCATTAAGCCATCATTAAAGAATTCAGGGCTTGAGCCAAATCCCTTAAAATAGTGGGCTTATTTACTTTGATTTTAGCATTTCTCGCTAGCCCAGCTCTTTTCTTGAAATCATCAGAATTCATTACTATATAATTATAAATTATCTTGGCGCAAAACTTGGATGCGCCAGTATCAGTTGGATAAAAGAATAGCTCCAGCTCATCAACTACGTTGCCCTGAATTATTTTTAATGAGTTTATTATTGAATTAAGCTCGGCGCTATATTTTTCCGGGTTCAACTTAACAATTTCTAGCACTTCCCTAAATATGGGACTGGCAAGCGTTGCCCGCTTATCTAGCTCTTTTTGTATATCATCATCCACGGCAGCCCGCGACGGGCCTTTATTTAGCAAATCCTGTAGCTTCTTGCTCTTCTGCCCATTATCTCTCTCGAGATTACCTAAAATACTTGTGCCCACGGTTGTTGCTATCGCCAGTTTCAGTCCCATAATAAAATAATATTATTATAGTTTTAAAGCTTTCTTGTTATAAGTATCTTTAGCATTTTGTTTTCATCTATATATAATATAATTAATTCAGATGATTGATGACAAAATTAACTACAATAATGTTCTATGGCATTCTTCCTCTAAGCTAGGGTTAGGTAGTTGTTTCTTCTTCTAGGTACCATTCTAGTATGTATTCTTTTTGGTCTGCTATTGTTCTTGCTTCTTCGTATGCTTCTCTCCATGTCTTGAATCTCCCCATTATTCTCCACCCTAATCCGGTTAACTCCTCATCCCCACTCCTCCCAGTCACCAACACGCGCGCCCTCCCCTCATTAATCAACACCATATATACACTAGCCATACAAACTAACCCAAACAACTCCCTTATAAACCCAAACCATAACCAAGCACCTGAGAACACCAAAACTTTCAAAAAACAATACATACAAAAAGTTATATAATAATTTATTGTCAACTTATAGGGAGCTCAGCCATTATGGGTGAGAACTAATTAAATGTGATAGGGAAAAACTTAAAATAACGGTTACCAAGGTCTTCATTCGAGCCTCGGTCGTTCAGCCTGGTCTAGGATGCGGGCCTGTCGAGCCCGAAACCCGGGTTCAAATCCCGGCCGAGGCGCTAAAATCCTAAGCCATGAGATAAGAACGGGCATCATTCAAGGTAGATTATGCGCAAATGATTTAAACTATGAGCGCCTTGTTAATGATTTTTCGATCTCTTGATTTTTTGGATAGGGCCTATCCCTTAATGTTAGCGAAGGAAGCGGGTAATCCACAATGGCAATCAAGACTCCTTGGGTAATTTCGGTCCATTAAGGTGAGGATGCCGACCTTTGCATTAATGTTAATAATTTTAGCATAAGCAACTTATACTCCTGGGTCACTGGAATAAGTACTAAGTAACCAGTGTAAAGACCATAAACCACCGCGCTCTTGGGTGGGGACTCCAAAACAGCCGGTATAGCTAATAGGTCCTCTTCACCTCTTACCATTATGGTAGCTCTTCCTCCAGCCATTGCGATACTCACGGCGCTTTTCACGGCCTCGAATGCCGAATCCATGAGGGTGGCGGGCGGATTATCAATTATGATCCTGGCATTGCTAGGACCATTACTTATTATTCTTCTCTGGGTCTTGCCATCAATTATGGCTACATCAGGTTCCCTCCAATATTTTCCAATATTCATGGCTACTACATCGCCTACAGCAATTAAGGGCCATAAGCCAAAATCCTCAGTCATCGCCTTAGCAGCCTCGATTGATGCCGGCGGTTCCCTCGGTATAGCCACTGCAAAGGGTATAGCCATCAATTCCCTTAGAAAATCACTGCTTAATCTGTACATGAATAATAATGCTCCTCCCTTTTTTTAACTTTAAGGGGGGTTAAGGAGTAAGAAGTCCTGCGGCAGATAACAACCATAGAAATATCTTTGCATATGATATTGAGTTAATAAAAAGTGGCAAGCCTCGCCTTTTAAGGCGGGGATTCCTAGAATTTTTAGGTGCTTGCGTGATTGTTCCGTTATTTTTTGG
>JAGDXC010000015.1 GCA_023269935.1 Thermocladium sp. | reverse complement strand
CCACCATAGTTAGGGATTTGATAAGATATAAGTCCTCTCTGAAAGGTTTTGTACACCCTATTATAGAGAAAGATGTTCTTCTATCTTAAAATATAAAAAATATAAATAAATTAAAAAAACGCAAAAAAAATTAATGAGGATAAAAATGGTTCAGAAGTGAAGTGGGCATTCGATGGAAACGTGGGAGGACTCGTGGGTGCCATGGGCGCAAGAGTACTAGATGCGGTTGCAGAGAAAATGATAAATGATTCGATAATAAAGCTGCAGCGGGAATTGGCTCAAGTTTAAATAAGTCTGCCGAGGACTTCATGAAATGCCTAGGTACATTGGAAAAGGGATTAAGCGAATCGAGGATTACAGGATTTTGACGGGCAATGGTAGGTACGTAGATGATGTAAACATGCCTGGAATGTTATATATGGCAGTGCTGAGGAGCCCTATTCCTCACGCTAAGATAACTAAAGTGGACGTTAGCGATGCATTACGGCTTAATGGAGTCATCAGTGCATTTACTGGTTTGACAATAAAGGTTGAGAATAGGCCGAGGAATTTTCCTATGGCCAGAGATGAGGCATTATATGTTGGTCATCCCATTGCAGCCATACTGGCAGTAGATAGGTATATAGCTCATGATGCACTGGAGCTCATCCAGTTCGATTATGAGCCGCTGCCAGCAATAGTTGATCCAGAGAAGGCGATTAATAACGATGCGAAGGCAATTGAGGGCATGAGTAATATAGGGTACAGCAAGCAATATCTAAGTGGGGATCCAGAGAAGGCGCTTCGGGAGAGCGAGGTAATTATTGAGGAGAAACTTGAGTTGGCTAGGGTTTATCCTGGCTTTATGGAGCCGAGGGGGATAGTAGTAGTGCCTCAAGGCAATGAACTAACGGTTTATGCGTCGACCCAGGCCCCCCATTACATGAGGAAGTACTTACTAAGCGCCTTTGGCTCTAGGGTGAACAATATAAGAGTAATACAAACAGATGTTGGTGGAGCATTTGGTGGAAAAATGTTCCCATATCCTGAGGAGTATATGGCTGTCCAAGCGAGCCTTGACACTGGAAGACCAGTTAAGTGGGTGGCGACGAGGAGAGAGGATATGATGAGCACCTACCATGCGCGGGGGCAGATACATAATGTGAGGGCCGGCTTCACTAGGAGCGGGGAATGGAAGGGCATAGTAGATGAGCTGATAATAGACCTGGGGGCAGCTACTCATGGCTACTACTTGGCCGATATAGCGGCAACATTGGTGACAGGGCCGTATAGGGTCAGGGATGTAAAGGTAAATGTTAAAGGGGTAAGAACAAACAAGACCCCACTAGATCAATACAGGGGAGCTGGACGACCCGAGGCATCGTTTGTTTATGAGAGGATAATGGATCTAGCGGCTAAGGAAATAGGCATGGATCCCATAGAGATTAGGCGTAAAAATCTTGTAAAGGATCTTCCATACATTAATCCCCTTGGTCATCGCTATGATTCTGGAAATTACTTCAATTTACTTGCCACAGCCGAAAAGTACTATAGGGAGTTTAAGGAGAGAGCTACACAATTACGGAAACAAGGTGAGAAGGCGGGAGTCGGCGTTGGGTTCTACATTGAGCAGAATGGGTTTGGACCATGGGAGTCGGCCTCCATTAGGCTTAAATCAAATGGCAAAGTGCTTGCCATAATAGGGGCGGCACCACACGGGCAAGGTGATGCTACGGCCATTGCACAGATAATTGCCGAGGAACTTGGCATAGATATGGAGAAGATCTCAGTGACGTGGGGCGACACAGCCCTCATTGGGGAGGGGTTCGGCACGTTTGGCAGTAGAACACTAACGTTGGCCGGCAATGCGGCGCTGATAGCCGCTAATAGATTAAAGGAGAAGATACGACTATTGGGTGCACAGTTAATGGGAGTGAATGAGGAAGAAGTAATTTATAGAGATGGCAAGGTAATTCATGTTGCCAGCGGTAATTCATTAGCTATTGACGAAATAGCGGATAGGGTAACAGCTAATGTTGGAGGCCTATGGAGGCTTAGAGCAGAGCCATCACTAGAGGCAGAAGCGTATTTTGGCTTGAGGGATTACTTGTACCCATATGGGGCCCATGTGGCTCTCGTTAAGATTACGGAGGAAGGTCTAGTTAAAGTGCTTGATTATGTTGCAATTGATGATGTTGGAACAGTTGTTAATCCATTATTGGCGGAGGGGCAAGTGATTGGCGGAGTAATACAAGGATTTGGGGAAACAACCCTGGAGGAAGTAAAGTATGATGATGAGGGAAACTTAATGACGCAGGGCTTTAGCGAATATTGGTTGCCGTCTAGCATGGAATCATTCCGAGTCAAGTGGGTTTACATGGAGGACGGAAAATCGAACACGCCGCTTCAATCAAAGGGAATAGCGGAGGGACCACTAATAGGAGCACTTCCAGCCTTGGCCTCAGCAATAGAGAATGCAGCCGGACGAAAAGTGACGAGACTACCCATATCTCCAGAAGAATTAATATAGAACTAGCAATCAAGTCCTGAGGTAATAAGGAGGAATGAAAAAGAATTATTTTATTGCCCAGAATATGAATCGGGCGATTAAATCCAGCCCCTTGCCTGCATTGCATCCCTGACTCTCTCTACTGCAGTTATAACGGCTGCATCCCTCATTGTAGCGCCTGACCCCAAATATGTGAATTTATTTATTGTCCTCTTAAAGTTATTCACTAATATACCCTCAAGCCGTGTCCGCGTCTCCTCCTCGTTCCATATAAACCACTGCAGATTCTCAACCCACTCCAAGTAACTCATGATGACTCCACCGGCATTAGCCAATATATCCGGTATTATGGTAATACCTCTCTTCCATAACATGGTCTCAGCTTCCGGCGTAGTAGGACCATTAGCTCCCTCTACTATCAATTTAGCCTTAACATTACCCGCGTTGCGCTCAGTTATGGTATTTTCTATTGCGCTCGGCATAAGTATATCTGCATCAATCACTAGGGCATCTTGGGGCTGAAGCTTACGGCCTCCCTCATACATGATTACCTTACCTGTCCTATTCTTTACCTCAATCAACCTCTCCACGTCTAATCCATTGGAGTCATATATTGTACCAGAGGTATCAGCCACGGCCACTACCTTGGCGCCCATTTTACTGGACCAGTATGCAGCCCATTGACCAGTGTTGCCAAAGCCATGAATGGAAACTCGCGCTCCATTTAAATCCCCTTTACCCAGTTCTCGCCAAGCCTCCCTAGCCATAACTGCAACGCCGAATCCAGTGGCGTACTCCCTCACTGGGTTGCCCCATAGTTGTACTGGCTTGGCGGTGAATGTT
>JAGDXC010000007.1 GCA_023269935.1 Thermocladium sp. | reverse complement strand
GTTATTTTAACTCTAGCAGTGATTAGGCCCTTCATGTGGCCCACGCCAATCATCATTTTAACCATGAACTCATCATTGCTTACTACATCAACGGATTGAACACCAGGAAGAATGGTTGCTGCCTTACCTGGATTAGTTATGAACTCATAAATGGTCTCGGCAGGTTTCTCTACATTGAATGAACCGGAATAATGAATCTTAGCCATGGCTCGCTCCACTAAAGCTTATTAATTAGTGTTGCCCCTTTAATTCCCTTAATCTGGTTGCTGCTAGTTTCACTGCATCCACTATGTTCTGGTACCCCGTGCATCTACATAGAACCCCCGATAATCCCTTGCGTATATCCTCTTCGCTTGGCTCCGGGTTCTCTTTCAACAAAAAGCTGGTCTGCATAATCATGCCTGGCGTACAGTAACCACATTGCGCCGCATGCTTTTCCCAGAAAGCCTCTTGGATCACATGAAGCCCTTTGCCATTAGCAAGCCCCTCCAAAGTAACTATTTCAGCTCCATCCGCTTGAATGGCCAGCACTGTGCATGACTTAACGCTCACTCCATTCATTAATACAGTGCAGGCACCGCAGTGGGATGTATCGCAACCAATATGGACGCTGGTGAAGCCTAGATCCCTCAAGAAGTGAACAAGTAATTTCCTCGGTTCAACCAACCCCTCACGCCACTCCCCGTTTATCTTTACCCTAATCTTCACTGATTGATTGGGCTCTACCTTAATTGCCACGCCGCTCACCTCGAGAGTGCTCTTTGAATAGCCTTCCGCGCCACTATAGTTATTACGCTTCGCTTATAGGCTACGGATCCCCGTATATCATCCACGAACTTGGTGTCCTTTACCAAATTATTAACGGCCTCATCCACGGCCTCGGATCCACCATGTATTAATGCTTCCTCAGCGGATCTTGATCTGATAGGCATGGAGCCTGATGATAAAGCCATCACTCTTGCATCACTTATGGAGCCCGCTGCATCAACCTTAATGGATACAGCTACAGAGACCACCGCAAAATCTCCGGCCTTTCTCTCCAGCTTAACATAGGCAGATTTACGATTAAGTGGAACAATTATCTCTCTAATTATTTCATCTCTCCTCAGGGTGGTCATGAATGGTCCCACCAATAATGAATCAATATACTCAGTTCTCTCGCCGCTGGAACCAATTATCACTGCCATGGCATTAAGAGAAGCAAGAACGATAGGCCAATCAGCAGAGGGATCGCCGTGGGCGAGGGATCCAGCAATGGTACCCATATTTCTTATCTGGGGATCACCTATCTGAGCGGCTGCCTCGGGCAACGACGGGCACATGCTCCATAGCTTCTCATTTACCTCTATCTCATGATGCCTAGTTAATGCCCCTATTCGTGCCTCATTATTCTGTATCTTTATATACGACAACGATTTTATGCCATTTATATCGATTATATATGATGGTCTCGCCAGCCTTAGCTTAAGTAACGGTATAAGGCTTTGACCGCCGGCCAGGATCTTTGCATCCTCATTACTGCTTAAAGCATTGATCGCATCCCCCACGTTGGAGACCTTAATGTAACCAAAAGGAGGTGGATACATGCAGCCACGGAATCTTCCGCTATATTTAAACTTTGGCGAATCATGCAATAGCCCCTTATCGAGTTTCAGCTTAACTCCGTTAATTGGGGGCTTAAAAAATGTATAAAGTCTCTCGCCTTTTCTCCACAGCGAATGATTAAGTTCGCCGTTCCGTTATCATAAGTGGCTGCGAGGTGAGGAATCGCTCTTCTTCTAATGATTTTAGTGAGAAATCTATGAAACCAAGTAGCCAATAGAAAACAATAATCAACTACGATAATGGCCAAACTTAAGTTGGTAATATTTGAGGGAGCGGTGTTTCCCTTATGGAGGGGTTCCTATGGTAAGGTATATAGTGCTTAGACTTTGGCTTATGGAGCTGGGTCGTACTCTGGGAACCGAGGGTTCATGCCTGTGGATAGTTATATGTAATTCCTGTGCTGGACTCAAAGAAGTTCGACAAGGCCTCCATTATATGTGAATAGGAATTGAAACCACTGGAAGCAAGAAATCCTCGCCGCGAGGACGTCCAGTAAAAGCAGAGATAATTCCAAGTCAAATGCAACACGGCCATTAATGAATTATTGTTGTAATAATAGTTTTAAGGGCTTTTCTCCCCCCTTATATATGCCATTAAGCGATGAGGACAACATTAATGCCTTGATTAATCCCTCCTCCGTGGCTGTTATAGGAGCTACACCGCGGCGGGATAGTATAGGCAACATAATAACCATTAACTTAGCCAAGAAGTACAAGGGTAAGCTCTATCTTGTTAATCCAAAATATACAGATATTAATGGAATAAAGGTATATCCATCAATAAAGGAAATAGGGGACTCCATTGATTTAGCAATAATAGTGGTTCCAGCCCCCCTCGTTCCCTCGGTTATGAGGGAGGTCTCCGAGGCCGGGACCAAGGCTGCAATAATAATAAGTGGAGGCTTTAGTGAGGTGGGAGAAGAGGGCGCACGGTTAGAGGAGGAGGTTAAGAAGGCTGCCGGCAAGGTAAGGATACTTGGCCCTAACTGCATAGGGATTTATAATGCATCAATGGGCCTAGATACATTCTTTCTACCGGAGGAACGAATGGGGAGACCACGGCCTGGACCCCTTGCATTAATAAGTCAATCAGGCGCTGTAGCTGGATCAATTCTTGATTGGGCTGCTCGAAGAAATCTCGGCATAGGGGTCGCGGTTAATTATGGTAATAAGCTTGACGTGACTGAGACTGATTTAATGAGGTTCCTTGCATCCGATCCATCAGTAAAGGTAATCACTATGTATATGGAGGGGCTCAAGTATCCTGGAGAAGGAAAGCGATTCATGGAGGCAGCAAAGGAGGTTAGCAAGAGCAAGCCAATAATAATATATAAGGCAGGAAGATCAAGGGCATCCAGAAGGGCAGTGGCGAGCCATACTGCTGCCCTTGCTGGGAACTATGAGATATATAGCGCCGCATTTAAGCAAGCCGGTTTGATAGAATCATCGAGTCTCAGGGATATGTTTGATATGGCTAAGGCGCTTGCTACGCAACCATTGCCAAGAGGCAAGAAGGTACTTATATTGACGGATAGCGGCGGAATGGGAGTTCAAGCAACTGATTCGCTGGAGCCGCTGGGGCTCATGGTTCCTGAGCTCCCTGATGTCCAGAGAGAGCGTCTCAGAAAGATGCTGCCTCCCCTAGCTGCTGTTGGTAACCCGATTGACTTAACTGGAAGCGCTACTGACGAGATGTATAAGTCGGTTCTAGACGAGGTTTTGCCAACGGATTCAGTGGATATGGCCATGGTCATAGCCCTAATGCAGTTGCCAGGCCTTACAGTTAATTTAGCGAATTATATAATAGAAGCTAAGAAATATGGTAAGCCAGTGATTGCAGTTTCATTTGGTGGGAATGAGTTCATGTCTAGGTTTAATGATGCATTGGATAAGGGTGGGATACCGGTTTATGCCACGCCCGATAGGGCAGCTAAGGCTTTATGGGCCCTAACTGAGTATGCAAAGATAGTGGGTGAGATCCATGAGTGATGCAAGGAATATTATCAAGAAAGCTTGCAGTGAAGGAAGAACGAAGCTGCTGGAGCACGAGGCGTTGGATTTACTTGAGGCTTACGGTATACCGGAGCCTCCTCATGCGTTTGTAAATAGTGCTGCAGAGGCAATTGATGCTGCCCACAGGATTGGTTTTCCTGTTGCACTTAAGGTAGTTTCGCTTGATATACTTCATAAGAGCGATGTTGGCGGCGTCATCTTAGGGCTACAAAATGAGGATGCCGTGGAGAGGGGCTTTAATGAATTAATGGGCAATATAAAGGCGAGGGCTCCATATGCCAGGGTTTCTGGGGTTTTGGTTCAATGGATGGTGCCTAATGGATTAGAGACGATAATTGGAGCCACTAGGGATGATATGTTCGGTGGAGTTATTGCATTTGGTTTGGGCGGCGTCTTCACTGAGGTGCTTAGGGATATTGCGCTCCGCATAGCGCCTATAGGGGAGGATGATGCTAGGGCAATGATTATGGAGACCCGTGCCTCTATTTTGCTAAATGGCTTCCGCGGCATGAGCAGGAGGGACTCAGAAGCGTTAGTTGCTGCCTTGATCAAGTTCTCTCGATTAATTGAGGAGAACGATGAAATAATGGAGGCCGATCTTAATCCAGTAATAGTATTAGAGGAGGGAAGAGGAGCATATGCCGCTGATGCTAGGTTCGTGTTAAAGTGTTAATTATGCTTAAATTAGGGGTTCTAGACCTAGATGGTACATTAACTAATACTGCCATACTTCACCTAAGGGCTTGGCAATATGCCTTAATAGATCTGGGTCTTCTAGATGAGGTACGGAGCATTAGCATTGAGTATTTATTAGGTAGAAGAGCCATTGATATAGCTACCGCTCTGGTGGGCGATGGTCCTCAAGCATGGCGATTAGTGAGATTGAAAACAATGTATTACTTGGAGCTGCTTAGAAATGGATTGGAGCCGTTCCCATGTGCCATGGAGCTACTTGATTCAACCCATGAATTTGGAATGAGAGCTGCAGTTGTCACATCATCTAGTCGTTCATCAGCATTAGCCGTATTAAAAGCAACTAGGTTATTGGAGAAAGTGGATTACGTAGTGGCTGGCGACGATGTGGAAAAGGGAAAACCAGATCCACTTCCAATTCAATTAGCGCTGGATAGATTTAATGTGGAGCCTAAACAAGCCTATGGCATCGGCGATACCATATATGATGTGGAAGCATATAGGGCAGCAGGCCTTGGCCTAGTGATGTCACTTAATCCAATAAATGGAGCGATGCATGTAAAGGATCTTTGTGAAGCGATTAATGTCATCCATGCTTATATTGAGTCATGATTATCTAATTAGGCTAGTCCTAGGCTTTTCCTTGCCATTAAGTAACCTGCATGGCTAAATATGTGTGGGTAATTACCTCTTGGTTCACAGGTTTCAGTATCTAGGTGCTCCCCCAACAGGTTAACCACGGATCTACATTTCTCTATTTTTCTAATTATATTGGTTCCCTCGGTTTTTCTGCCCATTAATCCATACACCATAGCCAACCATTCACTGGTAAGTATGAAGGGATGCCTCACAGGGCCTAGGAAATCCCGTGCATACCTAAGCACAAGCCCATCCTTCATTAATTCCTTCTCTATTCCTTGTAGGGTAGCTATGAACCTATTGTCTGTTGGATCTATAAAACCATATAGCGGAAGCGCAAGTAATGCCGAATCCACATCTCTAGAGCCAAAGTATTTAGTGAACATATCAGGCTGATTACTTAATATATACTTCCTCACTTCAATGGATTTCTCATGCCACTCGCTACCTTCATCCTTAAAACCCAATGCAATAGCCAACCTAGCGGCTCTATCCAATGCTACCCACATCATCACCTTAGAATGAGTATAGTGCCTCGCCTCGCCGCGTTCCTCCCACATTCCGGCATCGGGCAGCATATATGACTTAGAGCACCACTCTACAGTTGCCTCGATTACCCACCAATAATTACGAATATAGACATCATCCCTCGTCGCTGCGTAATAAGCGTATAATGCATCCATGAACCACCCTTCAACATCTAACTGTAGTTGCGTGGATGCTGCATTACCAATTCTCACAGGTCTACTGCCGCCATAACCGCTCAACCAAGGTATCTCCTCCTCATCTCCTGGAGGTGATCCATCAACTCCATAAAATGGGTGATCAAATGGCTTAGCAGTAGGTTCAACAACACTTAATAGGAAGTTCAACGCCCCCCTACCATCTACTATGTACCCCTCCTCTATCAACGCCTTGGCGGCAAGTGAGGAATCCCGTACCCAGACGAATCTATAATCCCAGTTACGGCTCTCTCCAACTATCTCTGGAAGAGATGTGGTGGGTGAAGCCGCTATTCCTCCAGTGAATCTATGTACCATAGAGAGCAAGAAAATTAACGATGATGAGTAAAGTCCATTATCTTTCTTGACATTCTTATTACTCCAGTACTGCATCACCTTATCAAGAGCTTCTCCAATCATTGAGTAAACAACATTCTTTCCCCCTCCCAGTATACTTGTCTTAATGCTTCTTGCATAGTGCCCAAGCAATTTTGCTGGACCAATGCACTTCCATGTATCGTCACTTAACTTGGAACAATTGCCCTCTAGTATTATTAATTCCATTAAACCGCCATCTAGTGGATTAATGAATTGAGCGCCATTTCTCATCACCAACATGTACGGCTCCACCAAGCCATAATTCATAACCGGCTTAAATTCCGTTCTATATTCTATGTAGCCAGGAGCATTTATTATCCTCATTATCGCCGGCATCCCTATCGGCATGAAGTCAATCACGTTTATCTCGCCTTTCTCAGACTTTACAATTGTTTGAAGCACATTAGTTCCCTCTATGTATTTAGATGATATGCTTGAGACCGGTTCTTGAAAAGTTATGTTCCAGTGACCACCTCTCTTCTCATCCAATATCCTCGCGAAGACGGAAGGCGAATCTAGCCGAGGCGCAGGGAACCATACTATGTCAAGATCATTAATTAATGCGCTCGTAATCATGTTACTTATCATGGCTGTTCTCGATATTAATAATTGCATTAAGTAGGTCGAAATAATGCGCCTTTTAAGTACTGTTAGCTAATGTGCTCTGGTCATATTAACGAGAATCAGCGAAGGTCAGTAACCATCACTTGATCAGGCCCTGGGTAATCATCACGTTACTCTATGTAGTTGCTGGTTTAAAAGGATTGACGGGCCCGGTGGGATTTGAACCCACGGCCTACGGGTGTCTTCCCCATAGGTTAAAAGCCTCGGCCTCCCGATTAACCAGGACCGCCGCTCTACCATGCTGAGCTACGGGCCCTTAATGAAGTCTTGCTGGAAATCATTTTTAAGGTTTACTATAGCATCCCCATTTATATGCAATAAGTGCTCGGCATCTTAATATCTCAAATATAATAGCTAAAGCAATGCTTTTAAATCTGTTCGTTCTGTTCTCCTCGTGTTGATTAAGGCCGCAGTAATTCACGATGCTCCATATGCTGCAGTACTTCTTTTGTGGGTGATATTCGTTTCGTTCTACCTAGCTAAGAAAGCATATGAGGCTGCTATAAGGAGAGGCTACCCAGAACGGTCAGGCACATATTTTGGAAGGAAGGTCATTCATATACTCGGCGGGGGTGTAGTTGCAGTTCTATTACCATTTGTCTTCAAGGAGCCGATTCTACCTTTATTGATGGCTATAATATTAACAATTGCTGTATATATACCTCACCGTACTGGAAAATTATATCATTGGTTCCAGGATCCAGAGAACATGTATGAGGTACATTTCACGTTAGCTTGGGGAATAATAGCATTCATTCTTTGGTTCATGGATCCCACTTACTGGTTAGCGACAGTGCCGCTTCTCTATATGTCTTGGGGTGATGGGGTAACCGGCATAATTAGGAACTTAAGGTACAGGAGAAGGGTGAAGGGGTGGGAGGGTTCCCTCGCAATGTTAATGGTGAGTATACCTATAGGGGCAGTGCTTGGCTATGTTGGTGTATTATCGGCAGTACTAGCCACATTATCTGAGAAACAACCCGTAATTGATGACAATATTGCTATCCCCCTAGTTGCGGCGATAACATTAATATTGGGGCACTTCTTTGCGCCTGGCCTCATGGTGAGTCTTTATGGTTAGTGAAGCTCTATCCATCAAAGGCTGACGGTTCCTCATCTTAAAGGGCGAGGACCCTTAGTTTCATTGGTGAGGTACTTCGCTTTAATTGAATAACGAAATGGGAGTTAAATAATGGTTAAGTCTCACTGCGAGGCCTTGCTGGCCTTTATTGATTCCTCGAGTATCCTTATGGTTTCATCAACTATGTCCTTCGTGTGTGCAGCAGATGTAAAGTTAACCTCGAATTGGCTTGGTGCAAGGTAAACCCCCCTCTTTAGTGCTTCAGCATGTACTTGTAAATACATTTTTTCATTGCTTCTAGCAACGTCATTAGTGGTCTCAACCGGTTTATCGGTGAAATAAAACTGAAACATAGATGCCATCCTGTTTACTGTAATGTCAATGCCTAATCTACTCCCTATATCAATTAACGCATCACTTATCCGTCTAGCTGCTTCATTAGCTATGATATACGCCTCTCCTTTCTCAAGTTCACTAATGGTAGCTAAGCCAGCAACCATTGATATTGGATGAGCATTAAATGTTCCGGCATTATAGACCGGGCCCGAGGGACTAATTAATCGCATTATTTTTCGCGGTCCTCCGAATGCGCCTATGGGAAAGCCTCCACCAATTATTTTACCGAGAGTAGTTAGGTCAGGCACTATATTTAGCATGCCTTGGGCTCCCTCAAGCCCCACTCTAAAGCCGGTCACCACTTCATCGAATATAAGGAGGGCTCCATATTCTTGCGTTAATTGCCTGGCTTCCTGAACAAATCCATCCCTAGGCAGTATTAATCCATAATTAGCGGCTATGGGTTCCATGATAATGGCGGCGACCTCGTTTCCTTTTTCCCTCATTGTTCTCTCTAGTGCTTCCAAATCATTATATGGGAGCACGATGGTTAGCCTAGCGGCTTCCTCCGGGATTCCTGCGCTGGTTGGGGTTCCCCATGTAGCCGCCCCACTGCCAGCCTTTACTAGCACATAATCGTGACTGCCATGGAAATTCCCCTCAAACTTTATAATTAGTTTCCTACCTGTGAATCCTCTGGCCAGCCTTATGGCATTCATGGTGGCCTCGGTTCCCGTACTAACGAATCTAATCATTTCGATAGATTTAACATGATTCATCACCTTCTGCCCCTCCTCTATCTCTATACGTGTTGGTGCGCCATATAGCCAACCCTTGCTTAATGCTTCCTCCACTGCATGTCTGGTGGCTGGGTGTCCATGCCCAAGTATTAGGGGGCCAAATCCCATACAGTAATCGATCAATTTTTCTCCATCCTCCGTAATCAGGTAAGGGCCTTGTGCTGATTTAACGTAGAAAGGATGTGGCAAGTGCTTCATAGCCCTAGCCGGGCTGTTGACGCCTCCTGGAAATATGGTTGAGGCCAAGGCAAATAAGTCGCTGGACATTGGTCTCAGGCTGTTTATTGCCTTTTTAAGTTACCG
Source organism: Thermocladium sp. (assembly GCA_023269935.1). Next base: position 22,459 of record JAGDXC010000007.1, on the reverse strand, counting down.
TTCACGTATCTTAGGATTAACTGAAAGTTTCATTATGGAGACTGTATCCATTATAAGCGTAATTGTTAATATCATTGAATGAAGATGGCGGCTAAATGGGGGATGAGATAGGATTCATAATAGGTAATGCTGGTTCCAGCGAGATTAGAGTAGCCATAAAGACTGATCAAGCAGATAAAGTTCAGTTATTCGAGTATGTCACGTATAAGCACTTGGATAAAGTGGTGCTAGGGTATATTGTGAATATAAGCCGAGAACCCTATAAGATAGGTGAGGACTTGGCTGCTGATGCGTTAAGCAGTGATATAGGCGTATCTCTGATAGAAACTATAATAGCCACGGTAATCCTACTAGGCTATAAGGATTCCGGCCTAAGGCTTCCCCGAACGCCTCCCCCAATAGGAACCCCGGTTCACCGTGCTGATTCTCAATTAATAAGGGATTACCTTGGATTAAAAGGCAGATTATGCATTGGATCACTTGCTTCACAAGACGTCTCGGTTTGCTTGGATGAGAAAGGCTTAACAAGGCACATGGCGATAATAGCTGCAACAGGAAGTGGAAAAACATGGCTCTCCGTATTAATGATAGAGGAACTAACAAAGTTGGGAGCCACAGTGGTGGTGCTGGATCCTCATGGTGAATACGTATCAATACAGAAATCAGCCTCAAAATTAGGCAATATAGGGGTTACCGTGATTAAAGCATCAAGGCATCATATCGGCGATAAAAGATACTCAATGAATATATTAAAGGTGGATCCAGACCAATTGGCCACCATTGCTGGAGTTCCCAGCGGAGCATCTAGAATACGTCACATAATATACTTACTTCACTCCTTAATGAAAATAGTATCACGCACTACAAACGGCAGCGGCGAGTCCGGTTCCGTTAAAGGAATGATAAGAATAATTGATGCGGTATTAACTAGACCCATTGGACCCGCTGATATTCAACGAGCCCTTAATATACAGCAACCAATTGGAGACGATAATATAACGGAGCCAGAACGATTTAGGCAATTACTGAATGAATTACGATCAATAGTTAATGATTCACGCCAGAGAAGCGCGTTAGTGAGCGCTAGAGTCTACCTGAGGAGACTAGCTAGAACTGGAGTTTATAGAGGACACACAACTCCCTTGACGGATATATTAAAGCCTAAACACGTATCCATAATCAACTTGGCCGGCGTAAATGATGAAGTTCAAGATCATATAACCTATCATGTGTTAAGCCGAGTACTAGCATCTAGGATAAATTATGTGAGGGATCTAGGTAACCCCAAGTATCCTTATCCGGTCGTGGTAATAGTGGAGGAGGCCCATAGATTTGCGCCTCCTACTAAATCGACTCTAACTCACTCAATAATTAATAGGATAGCCGCCGAAGGCAGGAAATTCGGCGTCTATCTAATTGTGATAACCCAGAGACCATCCAAAATTGATCAAGACATATTAAGCCAATGCCAAAATCATGCAATACTGAAGATAGTAAATCCCCTTGATAGAGAGGCAATAATTGAGTCAAGCGAGGCCATTAGCGATGAATTAGTTAAGGTGATCGGTGGACTAAATAAGGGCGAGGTCTTACTTGTGGGCCCGCTCGCTCCAGCCCCGCTCCTACTAAGGCTTCGTGAGAGGAAGCTGGAGTATGGTGGTGGAGACATAGATCTCGACAAGTATTGGGGAGTTAATGACTCAGAGATTATCACTAAGACTAGAGACTCCTGGCGCAAAGCGATCGGTCGCCTAGTTCCATCCCCTGAATTGGTCTCTGCATCAGTACTGCTTCCAGTGGATAAATTTAATCAAAGAGGAGCAATAATCTCTGGTTATATAGACGATGCATCGGTCGAGATCAATCTAAAGGAACGGACCTGGTCCTGCAGCAAGTGCGGCAATGCATTAATGCCGTGTGAGCATGTCATAGCATTATTTGCTAAAGTAGCTAGTGAGAAGCCATCAATACTTGGAGTTACTTGATAATCAATGATTTTGATAGGCTCTGAAAATCTCCTAAGAAAAGGATGAATGCTTAATAGGGAATAGATTAAGAATGATTATTTGTAAACAAAGGAGCGAATTTCAGCGGTTTCGTTGATCCTTGTAATATTTGCAAATACTTTGCAAACCACACTGATTGCACTTGGGATTTCGTGCCCTGCATATTCTTCTCCCGAACTCTATTAGTGATAAGTGCCCCCACAAGTACTCATTAGGCTGGAATATCCTCATCCATGCCTTACTTGCAGAATCGTATGTGGAGGCTAACCCAATCCTTTTACTGATTCTCAATATATGGGTATCAACGGGAAATGCTGGTTTACCTAGATTAACTAAAATAACATCTGCTGTTTTTGGTCCAATGCCCGGCAATGACATTAAGAGTTGCCGCGACTCCTCGACACTCATGTTTCTGATAAATTCTAGATCATTTCCGTACCTCTCTAAAATAGCCCTAGCTAGCTCAATTAGTTGCCTTGCTCTCCTCATATACATGCCCGCAGGCCTAATCACTTCAGCTAATTCCTCTTCACCTAGGGAAAGAACCTCGCTCGGCGAGATCTTAATTCTTCTTTTAAGGGCCTCAAATGCTCTTCCAGCATTTATATCGCTCGTGTTCTGCGTTAATACTGTAGCTACTAAAGCCTCAAATATAGTACCGCCATTCAGCATTACTTTCCATGCTACGAACCTCTCCGGATCTAGACCTAGTCTCGATAACTCCATAATAATTAAATCACGCATCACGCATCCTCCTCTTCTCCGCTTCTTTAATAATACTAGGTTGCTATTCTCCTTGACTTGAAGGACTGATTTTTGTCTCTTTTATCGTTATTGCCGGCGTTATTTTAATTTCTCATGATTGTTTTCTCCACGTATCTCAACTGTTTTCATCATTTTTAGGAATTAATAATTATCGGCACAAATATTAATCTTAAAGTATTGATTTTTATAAAAAATAGAAATACTTAAATGAAGGGCTGGCTTTACTTGTGCCTTGTCATATAACAAATACATCATGCTGAGTGCTAGCGTGTATTTCTAGGTTTCTGCCTTATTGGCGTTCCTGGTTCGGTCTTCATAACGACTCTAGATATGCTAATGGTCTTAAGAACGACACCAATTATCGCTGGCCATGATATTCGCACAATTGCGAGTGGCAATGATAAAATGAATAATGTTATCCCAACCAAGAAAAGAATTGCATTTCCTCGTCCACTAATTTCCTTAAAATCATTATAAAGAATGAATCCGGCCACCAATTCAAACGAGTATCCAGCCATTAAGAATAGTCCCATGAGAATGAATTGATGTAAGATTCCCATTATTATGAACATGAATGTGAAGCCCAGCGAGTAAGGCGTGTATCTCTTTATGTAGGTGGAGGAACGTAGCCCAGAGCTGCTGAATAACTTGTATGCGGCTATCCCAAGTATCCAGAGAAACCATAGGATAAACACTAATGGTTTTTGGAATAGTGACTGTAGCGGGACAAAGGCCGTAAGTATTAGGATCAATAGGATTACTATGCCAGCGCTTAAGCTTGTTAATGTAGCTAAATGGAACTTGTTCACTAGTTAGGAGAAGGGTTCCCCCTTTTAAATTACCTTACTGTGATGCTTGTTGGTTCTCCTCCTTCTCCTTTGGTTCTTCCTTAATCAGTGGTTCCCCCTTCCAATCACTTGGGTAAATTATGACCATGTTTACTTGAGTTGTTTGGTCATTTATTACATTGCCGCGAACTAGCTTTCTCTTCCTCATTCCGTCCTCTCTAGGCTTAAAACCCGGTGGGCCTGAGAGCAATATGTATCGCTTCACCGGCCCTTGTAGATATGGAAGCATGGGCGCACCCTCAAACCCGCTTCCTCCCGTTATTCGTAGCTTTACTTCTGCAGGTAGCTGAATAGCGCTTCCAATCAACTTCGAATCAATGACCTCCCCAATCCGCAGCCCAATTAGCCTCTCTGCATCTTGATCCTTGACCTCCACTTGCCTAGCCTTCCCGCTTAAGGGATCCGACACCACTAACTTAAATGTAGGCATTGAGGAGCCTTGCTTATATCTTATTTAAATTTTGCCCCTTAACTGCTCCACTGTTTCCTAGCGGCTTGATACTCATGAATTAAATCGATCTCTCCTGGCTCTAAGTACTCCCTGAAATCCATTAATAGCTTCACTAAGTGTTCCTCAGGAATATCAACATACAGTTCATCTCCCTCCCTCACGTGCCTGCCAACCATGGCATTTCCCTGTATTGATATTGCCACCTCCTCTCCTTTTTTCGCTAATTGAACAGGTTTGCCGTTGTTCTGCATCTGCATTATGGTGCCAATGATTCTACCATCCTCCCTCCTCCTTAGTCGATAGCCAGGCCTTACCTGTCCCTCCAATACCTTAACTCCTACTATTATTGGGTTGCTGCGCCTAAAGACATAGCCAGGCATTATCTTTACTTTACCGGGTCTAGTGACCTTACTCAATTCATCCTCAATAGATCTGCTCCTTTGCTCCCTGTGCCAATTAAGGAACTCATCCACTAAGCGGTACAGTATATTGTTCTGGAATATCTTGATTCCATGCTGTTGCGCCTCTAGATCTGCTTCTTGGGTCACCTTAACATTAAACGCTAGAATCACTGCATAAAGGGGGTCCCTCCGCTTCACGACTGAAGCTTCAATAATGTCCCTCCTTATGACGGGTCCTATATCAGCTCTCCTAACCGGTATATTCTGGCTTCGTAGATAAAGCACCATGCTCTCCAAGGTACCCAGGGTATCGGCCTTAGCCACTACGCCGCTCCTATCCACCTCTATCCTTATGGACGATGCCTCGGCCCGTAGCTCGTCAAGGGCATCCCGTAACTGTGACTCGCTCTTAATAACTATTAGAGGGGAACCAGGCACGGCTCGTTGTAGTTCCTCACCAACTATTCTAACTCCAGCAGCAGCCTTAACGGAGTTAACCAACATATATTTATCTTCTGGATCCCGCATCTCATCAAGCGGCTTCGGCATCACAAGCATCCTTACAGAAGTATAAAACGGCCCATCAAGCCCCAGCGCCGCTATCTTATCTCCCTTATTTATCAATCCATCATATATTATTGCATCAGCCGTGGTACCCCACCCCTTCTCCTCCTTTATCTCCATTATGACCCCCCTTCCAGGTCCATCATGCACGATTAACTTATCCTTAACGAGTCGCTGCGTTAAGCCAGCGAGAACTACAAGAAGATCGGCGATCCCCTCTCCAGTCACTGCGCTAGTTGGAACTATGGGCACCTGTCTAGCATAATCCATTACTCTATCGTATCTATCCGCCTCTATACCGTTCTCAGCTAATTCCCCCACTATCTTAGCTATCATCTCCTCAACTCGCCCCTGAGTTGCTTCATCTTGTGCATTATATGAATCTATGAATGCGGAATTGGGATGGGCTTGCCATCCATAGACTTTATCCACTTTATTCGCAGCAACCACAAACGGTATATTTCTTGACTTCAATAGAAAAAGGCTCTCCTTGGTTTGTTCTTCCATGCCCTCCAGGATATCAATGACTAGTATAGCTAGATCAGCAACAGATCCCCCTCTTCGTCTAAGATTAGAGAATGCAGCATGTCCCGGAGTATCAACCATTAAGAATCCCTTGACCCAGATCTTTCCCTTGAGTCTAAACTTATCCAGAAGATCTGAGGCGTACTTCTCTATGGCTGTCCAAGGAAGATAGGATAAGCCTATGTGTTGTGTTATCATGCCGGGCTCCCTATAAGCGACGGCGGTATTCCGTATCTTATCTAGCAGCAATGTCTTTCCTACATCAACATGGCCCACCACTACCACTATAGGCGCCCTATACTCAGTCATGGAGAGTCGATGCAATTAGTGTTTAAAAATCATTGCCTCGAAAATAGATATTGCCGAGAATGATTATTTCTGGGCCTTTCTGATCCAAGCAAGGCGTCTAGGATTCCGCCCAAGCTTCATGCTGATAAAGCACTTCCTGCTGCAAAACCTCATTACAGTTCCATCGCTCTTCACATACATGAATCCGGTGCCCGGCGCAATGGGTCTTCCACAGTAGCTGCAATTATATATCCTCATGGCTAGACGGGGTCAATTATTGTTTTTAAATTTTCTCGCGTGGCTTTGGTTCAATTGCCTTCGCTATTAACATGCCGATCACGTAAAGTAGAGAGAGAGTTATCCCTATTGTAGTTTCTATGATGCCTCCCGTGGTTCCCGGCGATACTATTAATGCAAATACGAATGAGATTAGGACCCCCCATCTCCAGTTTCTTCTCCATGTATTGGCTGCCACAGCCCTTATCCTAGTTAATCCAGCCATTACTAGAGGTAGCTGAAAGCCAAGTCCCATAGCTGCCATGAATGACACAACTGTGCCTATGAATGACTTAATGCTCAGAGTCGGCTCAACGCCCAGTGCCTCATCATATATCAAGAAGAACTTCAACATTACTGGAATAATTACTAGGTAAGCAAATGCTGCTCCGGCAATGAATAGAATCATTGATGGAATTATGGATGCCTTGATTAACCTCTTTTCATGTTCATATAGGCCTGGCGCAACGAAGCCCCATAGCTCCCAGAGAAATATGGGCAGTGATACCGCAACCGCAATTAGGAGGGATACCTCTATAGAGGCATAAAGGGGGTCGAATAAACCGATGGAAATTAACTTGATTTGATGTGGAAGTAGAACATTCATGAATTTATTCACCAACATTGTGGATATGCTATTATCTATTGAAGGATAAGGGATTGGAATATATGGATCGCGCCCTATCTTAATAATTTTGATTCCGAATCCAAATGAGAAGATAAAGGCTATAACTATAGAGATTAGCGCTCGACGAAGCCTAGCTGTTAATTCTGATAAGTGGGAGACTAATTCCTCCCCCGCCATTACTTACCCTTCTTCAACTCATCTAATTGTCTCTGTAATTCCTCAATCTTCTTCTGTAATTCCTCTACATTTCCTCCCTGCTCTGGTTTCTTCTCCTGCGTATTATTGGTTTCCTGGGCGGGATTGGCTTGAGTTAATTGCTTTAATTCATTCTCGACTTCTATCTGCCCCTTCTTAAATTCTCCCACTGCTCTACCGAGCGATCTAAAGATCTCCGGCAACTTACCAGCCCCACCAAATAGCACTAACACAACTGCGATTAATATTATCCAGTCCCATATGCTTCCAGGCATGTGTTTATGCTGCATCGAATAGTATATATACTTAACTCGCCTATTACAAGTGAATTAATCAAGGATAAGTTTAACTTTCGCAAAGTAATACACTATGCGGGATAATAAATGATAATTAAATCTAGGGATGAATTGATAATTGATAATGGCATTAAGTTGGATTCTCGAGTTATTGAACTTCTTAGGCAAGTGAAAGAGTTAGGTTCACTAAATGCAGCTGCTCTACGCATTAATGTACCCTATGCATCGGCATGGGAGTGGATACATAGGTTAGAGGTTCAATTAGGTTATAGATTAATTGAGAAGAAGAGGGGAGGCATTAATGGAGGGGGAACCAAGCTAACTAATAAGGGCGAGGAGTTCCTGGATCGGATTGAGGGCATAATTAGTAATAGAATTGATCTATCGATCGCGGGAAGCAATGATGAAGCCCTAAATCTAATAATAAAAGGAATAAGTGCAAGGATCAAAAATGAATGGATAGGGTCATTAAATGGATTATCCAGGGTTCTCATGATGGAGACAGATGTCGCCGGCATACACTTTCTAGGTGGAAATGAAGAGATCATTGATGAGATGGGATTATCTAGAGACATTAAGCTGATACGTGGATATAAGAGAAGTATTGGATTAGTCACACGGACTGACTTAACTATGAAGGAAATAATAGAGGGCATACGAGGAGGCAAATTAAAAGTCAAGAACAGGAACCTGGGTTCCGGCACTCGTATGTTAATGGATAGATTTATGCAAGATAATGGCATTGATCCTATAAATGCCCGTGCTTCTCCTTCGGTGGCTTATACTCATTCGGAAATAGTTGAGTCGATACGCTCGGGAGAAGCCGATGTGGGTGCAGCAATAGAATACGCCGCTATTAAGAGCGGGCTGCGATTCACTAGATTAACCGTGGAGAGTTTCGACTTGATTTATCTTCGTGGAAACAATAAACCAATAATAAGGAAATTAGAGTCGCTCCTTGAATCTGATCAAATTAGAGAAACAATAAATAATATGCCCGGATATAGCTTACATTAAGGTTTTCATGGTTTACCGTGCTTTGGCAATTAGGAATAATGGAATTGAAATTGCCGTTAATACGGTCTCCAATAAAACGGCCATTGGTAAGCCTAGATAATACGTCAAGTAAGCAAATACGACGCTACTTAATACAGCCGCTATGAACTTACCATTATAAACTATGCCAAAGAGGAACGTAGATGCAGATATACCATACTTATCTCCTATATAGGATGCATATAGAGTCATCATTGCTCCACCTAGAAAGCCAACAAGGCCAGCCGCTGCAATGTAGAGAGGCCCTACTCCAATCACGCCTAATGGCACTACAAGGGTTAATATCGTGGATTCAGCGATTATAGCCCGGCTTCTCCCCCAAGAATCAGATATGAATCCCATTATTGGACGACCAATACCGCTAAATAATGGTAAAATTGTGGCAGCAATTGTAATGGTAAGGTAATCATATTTACCGCCCATTATGGTTAGACTTGATGAGTATAGCTGAAGCGGTATCGATGCCATGGAAAATGATAGAAAGGCAAACCAGAAACCCATTCCCGGAACCATTGATCTTGCCTTATTGACCTTTATTTCGGGGTACTTACTCATGGCCATTAAGGCCGTGGATGCAGTAAGTAAGGCAGTTCCTATTATAATCATTGGTACCTGCAAATTTCCGCTTTTTATAAATGGAGATATGAATGGGTTAAAAAACGTGGAGCCAAGGCCGAACCCCATATTTATGAGACCGGTCGCCAATCCCCTTGATTTGCCGAACCACTTAACGCCTAAATTAATGGAAATTGCATAGACAAAACCGACCCCTATGCTTCCTAACGACCATACTAGATAAAATATGTATATCGACTTAGTAAATGGTGCAGCAATCATGCCAATACCCGCCATTATGCTTCCCAATGCTCCAATTATTGCTGGACCCCATCGATCAGCTATGAAGCCTCCCAGTACTTGGAACGTAGTTGAAAAAAGCACAAATAAAGAGTAAGCTGTCTGTATAATAGGTAGGCCAACGTCGAAGCTTATTGCTAGGGGCTTCATGAAAAGATTCCAACTATATTGATAAGTACCAACTAAAAGCATCGGCACTAGTCCCTGCAGTATTATTAGCCACTTCCTCATTGGAGGAACAAGAAAATAAACTTTTTAACGATCTCCGTCGAGCTAGATTAATAGAAAATAGAAATAAAATATATTTATTTTGCTTTTAGCAGAGGTAGTTAATTACTCCTTCTTTATTGCACTTTTGACGGCATTTAACGTATTTTGCGGTATTGTTGTGAAGCCATGGGCATGCTTAGCATGTGCGGCAACTATTTCCATCATTTCCTGCTCTGAGGAAACCCCCTTAACTTCAAAGTCACATTGCATTCCTATATCCCTACACCTGAATTTATATCCAGCCATAGCTATAATTTGGAATAATAGTTAATAAACGTTTTTAGCATATTTTATTAATAAAAATATTGATGAGTTTCCTCTATAGGATTAAGATATAAATATCATGTAATTAATGAAATTTAAAGTGCTTAATTATTTGAAATGTCTTCCCCAGGTTTGAGTATAGTTACTCCAAGAGTCTCTGCTCTTGCTATGATTAGGTCGGGATTCTTATCGTGTATGAATGCTGTTATTACTATTACTTTATTAGGCTTTACTCCTGTTGCCTTCTCATAAAGCTCGGCTTTACGCTTAATGAATGGTAGATCTCCACGCTTTAAGGCAGCTGTTATCTCTACCATCATGGTTAAGCCATTCTTAATCACTATATCCACGTCGATCTCCGAGGCATATCCATATACGTAACCATCAGCATCATAATATATCCATTTATCCACCTTATATCCAGCACTTGCCAGTAATTCCCTTACTCCGTTCCTAACAGAATCCTCATTCACTATGCCCCACCTAGCTCCAAGTGAATCCAGCATTATTCTCAGTGTCTTCAGCTCCTTCCAGACCTCATCTCTAAGTCTCTCTACTTCATCTCTAGTAGCCAGATTCTTTAGGTCTTCTTTTGTTGCCATTGTTTCTTTTATTTCTTTGATTTCTTTCTGGAGGTCTTCTTTTGTTGCCATTGTTTCTTTTATTTCTTTGATATCATCCTTAGTCGCTAGGTTTTGCCAAGGCATTAATTTGACTAGCGCTTCATAAATTATATTCGGATTGCTGACTAGAGCATCCAGTATTATAGTAGGATCCTCCTTAAGTAGTGCCTTTATTGTTTCCTTTAGCTCACTCATTTTTAATTGCTAAGTGAACTAATACAATGAATTAAATACCTTTCCCTTCATGGAATTTAATTGGGTCGATGTGAGCAAGGTTTTAATATTATGTTATATAGTCGATTCACATGCGAATTAGCCTTATTTGGTTAATGCTGATCATGATCGCTGTCGCACTAACTATGCATGCTACATCGCCTAGGGTTGTGCATATAGGCAGTGTCTCTGCCCATTATGGTTCATTCAATATACTTGAACATTCAAGTGAACTAATTATCCCGGTTAATAATTTCACATTAAGGGTACCGCTTAATTCATCTATTCCGCTTAATGCGACGCTCATCTTCAAGGCCGGTAATGTTTCAATAAGTCAAGGGGTAATCATTAATAGCTCTACGACTGTTAATTTGTCGGTCTCATTGCCATTTGGATCATATGCCGCCTCTGTATCTGTTTATGAGGGAAACATTGCATTGGCCTCCAGTAACTTCACTTTATCGTTGGTTCCGCCATCCATAATCAACATATCATTATCCACTTGCGGTGTAATACAGCCGCTTCCTGCCACTACTTTATATTCAATTGGGGTTCTTAACTTCACTGTTTCCACCGTGGCGCCACTTAATGCAACAATAATGGTATTAGTAAATGGTCAGTCACAGACATTACATTATATCATAAATGATACACTACAGGTTAGCCGTGTGGTTCAACTAAGTAATTATAATAATACAGTTGCGATCTATGTGGTTTATAATGGTGAATCATTAGCTTCCTATGATTCATTTGTGATTAGAAGGACGCCAAGCATAACCATATCATATAGTTACGGTAATTATACAGAAATGTTATCCAATTATACTCAGATAGTTGCATCTACAATGCACCCCATACATATTAATTACGTGATTAATCCTCAGATTCCCGGCATTAGATCCATAGTTACATACAGTAACGGTGAGGAGGGGGTCACAGCCTTATTTTCTAATCCAGGTAAATATATGGGTCGTATAACATTTATGTATGGATCATGCAGTATAAACACTATTAGCTTTTCAGTGGTAGCGGTTCCCCCTCTAATTAAATTGGCTCCAATAAATTATACTTTACCAGTTGGCATTGCGTCGACCATGGGCATCGCAATATCATTCAATCAATCATTAATAAAGTATGTCCTAATTAGACCCACCGGTGGGATCGGAGTTACAGTTCCATTAGTCAACTATATACTTAAGTATCCGGGAATCATGCCATTAAATGCAACTCCATACTCGATAGGCGCAGGATCCATATCATTAACCTACCAAGCTGTGGATTACGGTGGTTATACTTATGGACCTTATAATTCATCGATAATAATTAATTCAACTGTGCCCAGCATAATTATAAATAGCCAACCAATAGCTTTTGGAGAAAAGGAGAACTTAACTATCGGCTTAACATTCATGGGTAAGCCCATTAAATCAGCCGAGATACAGATAATGGTGACTAAAGGAGGCAAAACATTGATTAATTACTTGGGGAAAACCAATGTTGAAGGTATATTATCGCTTAGTTTAACGCCTAACTCGACCGGCATTTACATGGTTACCGCGAAATTCGTATCATTGGCTCCAATACCAATACAGAACTCTACCACATTCCTTGTTCAACAAGCAGCGCCTATTCTTCATATTTGGATTAACTCCACCAATATAATGTATGGGGAATCCATGCTAATAAACGCAACACTATCGCCACCTCTCGCTGCCGGAGTAATTAATCTATTCATCAATAATACTCTATTTTTGAGTAGAAATGGAACTAAATTATCCCTACTCTTTACTCCGCCCTCCACTGGTAATTACATGGTAGTTGCCCAGTACCTAGGCAACACCAATTACTCCCCATCAATAGCCCAAGCAGCGGTGCATGTGGAGAAGGCCAATTGTCATGTTTCGTTAATAGGCGCCACTGGCATTGTTGGGTCCCCACTTAATGTGCGGGGATTTATTAAACCAAATATAACAGCGACTCTAGAGGTAACCATCAATGGCTCTTACCTGGGTGCGGTCAGGACGAGCGGTTCATTCAGCATATCATTCATGCCTAGGCTGCCTGGGAATTACTTAATTAATGCATCTTGGCAAGGAAATCCAAACTATAATCCATGCTACTCAACTGAGATAATTAAGATATATAAGGCAATGCCCGTAATAGAATTAAAGCCATCTGTGTATTATGGCGTTGCTGGGCAATACATGACCCTGGATATATTAATTAGAAGCAATACATCGCTTCCAACAAATGCAGCGGCGGTTCTAGTGATTAGGAATGGAAATAATACAATCAAGAAGACTCTCATTGTTAATAATGGATCCGCAATACAATTGCTGCTAAACAAATCAATGACGATTTCGCTGAATTATTTAGGTAATGAATACTTTGGAGAAGCGCAGGGAGGGCCAGTAACTATAAACGTTATACCGGGACTAGGGGGAGTACCAATTTACTCCTTTATAGTATATCCCATCATGTTGCTTCTTGGATTAATGACAGCCATAGTGGCGGAAAAATTCCTCACGAAGAAGAAGCCCTAGACGCGGCTAGCCTCATTACTTCTTCATCTAATCTTTTCATGAATGTGGATAAATCACCTTGCTCTGCATCCTCCTTATTCCACTTGCTTACGAACTCCTCTAGCCTCTTTTTGGAGCTAATTGATAAGGCTACAGTAGCTGCTTCTCTGCTTAAGTCATAATAATTCCCCTTGCCTATCCCAGGACAGTAACCAATTGCGCCATCATACAACTCCATAGTCACCACAGAACCAGGCCTATAGATATAGGGATAATACCTGCAAGTAAGCGGCTTATAATTATGTATGGAACAGATCAATCCCCCATTCACCCATTTAGTGAAGATACATGACCCATCAAGTTTCTTGCGCAGGACCAAGTAGTATTCACGTCCATCACATAGTTTAATTGCCGGATAACCCCAATCCCCCGCCACGGCCTTAGGATAAAGCGCAGAAACACTACTGGGCAGCAGGCCTAGATTAAGATAAATATCCACCAAATCATCTAATGTAACGGTTATCCAGTAACGCCTACAGCACTCACCGCAAAGGACGCAGTTAAACCTGATTTTTGGACCCATGAATTTAATCATTACTTGCCCAACGCCTTGCGAAGCTTCTCCTTGAGTACAGGCACGAATTTATATAAGTCCTCAACAACTCCATAATCGGCATATTGGAATATGGGCGCATTTTTATCGCTATTAATTGCCACAACTATTCTGGACTCAAGCATACCAGCTATGTGCTGTGGCTGACCGGATATCCCTATGGCCATGTACATTTTCGGCCTAACCTTGTGGCCACTTAAGCCAACCCAATGATCCTCCGATAACCACTTCAGATCGGCTGCTATTGGTCTAGAGCATCCCACCTGAGCACCAAGCACCTCAGCTAGCTCAAAGGCCATCTTGAGATCGTCTTGCTTCTTAAAGCCGCGGCCAACTGACACTATTAATTCTGCATCCTCTATCTTAAGTGATCCCTTTGGTTTCTCTTCCTTGCCCACTAGGTTGATTATGGGCTTTGTTTCCCTCTTTTCCACGCTTGGCTGAGTTGGTTTCTCGCTTGGTTGGAACCTCTTGGGCTGAACGACGAGGACGGCCGTACCTTCAACCTCAACTTCCTCGGCCCCCCTATTCCCCATGGAGTACTTAGAAAACTTGCCGGGACCAATTACATCAACTACATCGACCACATTAGGTATCCCCAGCTTACCTGCAATGTATGCTGCGATTGTTTTTCCATCCTTAGTCGCTGGGAATATTAAGTATCTTATATTGCTTAAATCCCCAGACACTACCTGATAAAGAGCTGCTGGATCACAGATTAATCCACATCCTATATTAATTATCCTGCTTGCCCCGTATTTTCCAGCTTGGCTAATTGCCCCCTCATCTCCATTTAACAAGAATACCGTTACCTCATCATTAAGCCTCTGGGCTAATCCGATTATGTCTAGGGTTGATGAGAATGAGAATACTCCTATCACTTTGATCACCTTGGCGTTAGTATTCCTTCTTGCGCCAAGTACTGAATTAATTTGTCTGCCTTCTCATCGATAGTGCCATTCTCTATTATTATCTTCTTGCGTTGAATCTGAAGAGGTTTCAGCGATGTAGTTCTAATTCTGGACTGAATCGAGAGCCCTAGATCCCCCAGTGATAGCTTGGTCAATGGCTTCTTCATGGCCATCCTTATCTGGAGCAGCGGCGGTATTCGGGGGGTATTTATTTCCCTGGTCACAGTAATCACGGCAGGCAACTTTATGTTTATGACTTGAACCTCATCCTCTAGGTCCCTCTTTACTGTTATGTTATCATTGCCTATTTGCGTTATTTCCCTCACGTAAGTCACTATTGGTATCCCTAATTCAGCGGCAACCCGTGCAGGCACTTGGCTGCTGTAGCCATCTATTGTGGCTTCTCCCCCAATTATTAAATCGAATTGCCCTATTCTCCTTTTAAGTACCTCGCTTATGGTCTTCGCAGTAGCGGCTTGGTCTGAACCTATTAATCCATCATCAATCACCACAATAGCTTCATCGATTCCCATCGCAAGTACTTCCCGTCCAAGGTTTTCAACCTCTCCCGCTCTCTTTGCAGTAGGTGGATACTTAGATACCATTATTGCAATGGTTTTTCCGCCTTTGGTCTTCTCCTTTATTCTAATGGCTTCCTCAGCTGCATTCCTATCTATATCGCTGATCTTTAAGGGAGTGTCTTCAACCATTATTTTATTAGCGGTAGTCCTCAAGTTACTTGTATCTAGAGCGGGCTTTACTAGAACCACTATATTCATATGTAGAATAACCAGAAAATGGGCATTTATAAAATTTGCCTTTACGACTTTTAGAAGCTCTTGTATTGCTTAATTTAAAATCGTTTTATTAGTGTAGAATTGATACTAGAATCGAGCATTAGACAACCTATTCTACCCCTAGAAATCATATTTCTTCATGATGAGTCGACCCTCATCAGTAGACAATAATGATCAAATAACAAACCTCGCCTTTTAGGATGGGGAAGAGATCAGTGATATGCTGTTTTAACTTGGCTTAGCGTGACGTTTACTTTACATGGATTAATCTTAAAAACCCCCTTAACTATTGAGAGAAGCATATGCCTATTGAGCGGGTAATTGAGTACAGGATATCTGTGCCATTTGAGTCCGCGCTTGATGTCATTGCCAAGATTGGCGAGGTTGGGGTTTTCATGTTCATGCCTCGACCTCCTGAGATGCCGTCTCCACCTATACCTCAGGACATCTACGATAAGGTAAAGTATGTGGAGGAAGCATCAAGGGAGCTAAAGCAATTACTCCCGGAAGTAGAGCCTATATCCGCTAGTCAATATAGGTTCAAGTCATTTAGCGATATGTTGATCAGGGTATATGAAGACCTAAGTAACTTCATGCTTAGAATAAAGCAGTTCCAGGACCAGATTACCCATGCATCGATAGAGATAGATAAGTATTCTATAATACTGGCTGCATCTAACGTCTTAAAATCGCTACCAAGCAATTTAAAGCACTTCTCGGCAACCATAGCCAGGATCTCAATAAAGGATCTAGGCGAGGTAGAGAAGGCATTATCCGCCATTAATGTAATAACCACGGTGATCGCCCAGGATCAAGGACGTGCGAGCTTAGTGGTGCTTTATCCAAGTTGGTTAGCCTCATCTGTGAGCAATTCGCTAAGACTATTTAATGCTGAGGTATATGACTTCATCAACATAGATCCAACTAAGGCCAATGAATCCATGGTTAAATTAAGGAGAGAGAAGGAGGCTGCTGAGGCGGCGTTAAAGGAGTTCATAGGGCAAGAAGCAATTCGTGCTGCCTCTCTAATAGAGTTAGCATCATCAATATCAGATATATATAAGACATATACAAGCAACGCCTTTGAGGAGGGCGGTGAATTTCTGTCCAGGATAGATATGATGAAGGAGTCAATAAGTGAATTAAGGAAGCGAGTAGATGAATTAAGCCAGATAATCGAGTTTCTGAATGAATTGAAGAGGAATAATATTAACTCAATTAAGCTAGGCGCCATCAGGTACAAAGTCTTCCTGGCCAAGGATGAAATCCCGCCCGAGCTAGAGAGATTGCCGGGATACGACATAAATATGGGCGGTCGCTACGCATATGTTGCAGTTAATCCGCCTGACCAGCTTAAGATAAATGCGATAGAGGTGCCCATTGATTTATTGGCTAATGTGGATGATGGCATTAAGGTTATAGAGAAGCAGAAGGAGGAGGCCCAACGAAAGCTGGAGGAGCTAAGTGGGGAGCTCCAGCGGATTGTTGATTCATATAATCAAGTATCGAATTTCGGGGTTGATAAGGCCAGGGAAATACGTAGTGGTAGAGTAGTTACATTGAGGGGATATGTGGTGAAGCGGAACGCCGATAAATTCGATGATGCCTTATTCAAGATATTCTCAATACTGGCCATTGATGCGAAGGTTAGGAAATTCTCTAAAGTAATGCAATTAACCACAGTTAATACAAGGGAGGCTCCGACTAGCGAATCATACCCATCAATAGTGGACTCGTTTAAGAACATTGTATACATGTATGGCGTCCCAGAATATAGAGAGGTGAGCCCGGTCCCGATTGCCGCATTCTTCTTCCCAATATTCTTTGGCTGGATGTTTCCAGATGCAGGTCATGGATTATTAGTGCTGTTAATGGGGTTGGCGTTGTATAAGTATAGGTATAGGGGAAGCAACTCATTTATGCGAGGCATATTCGGCGGTAAATATAGTACTTGGGGCTTGATCTTTATGCTAATGGGCATAATGGCTATCTTATTCTCGGTGATATATTCGGGGGAATTCTTTGGGCTTGATCTTATACCGACGCTTACAGGTCTTCATATAATAGAATTAACGGCAGGAGCCGGTCTATCTCCATCCATGGATTGGATAGATTATACATTCACCGCTGCCATATTATTTGGATTAATAATTTTAACATTTGCCTTGATACTAACTGTGATAAACAAGGTTAGGTTAGGACATACATTAGATGGAATAATATTAACCTCCACAATCATAGCATTCATAGGTGCAGCCTTGACATTCATGTCGGTCGGCCTAGTTCCGATACTTTATCAACCGATTTACAGTTATATAAGATCAATATACACGGTGGATATTTCCCTCTTCATTATTGGCCTAGTTATGTTCGGTGCATCAATAGGTTATGTTAAGTATAAATATAGGCATGAGAAGCTAGATATGGGCGAATTGATAATAGCATTCGCGATTGAGGGTATACTAGCGGCATTGGCTAATGTAATATCATTCATGAGACTCGGCATAGTTGCCTTGGTTCACTCCCTTTTAACGGCTATGTCCATAGGTCTAGTGGATACACTTGGTGGTTTAACTAATCCAGCCGGCTTCATTGTATTCGTGGCATTAAATCTCCTAATTGCTCTAGGCGAGGGCTTCTTAACATTCATTCAAGGACTAAGGCTTCACTATTATGAAATGTTCTCGAAGTTCTTTGAAGGGCTTGGAACGCCATTTACAGCATTTAGAATAGGAGGCAAGTTCGCAATAGTAGAGATAGGTTGATTATTACTAATGGAGATAATTAATTAGATACTTTCAGCTGCAGCAAATAGCTTCCCATGATTCACCTTATGCTTGAGTTAATGCCTTGCATCCCTATGATTATATAACTAGTGGCATCTCCAATCCATTTATGACTTCCTAGAAAGTATGAACTTTAGTTATAAAGTGGGCAAGGCAATGGAGATAATTTAGATGGGAGATAAGCGATGGAGAGCATTGGGCATTAGTCCCAGCAGAGAAAAATGGTTCTAGAAAAGATTAAAAATAACTATTATTATTGAAATATGTGGAGTTATCTCGAGTCAGTGATGTAATGCGTGAAATAACCGTCACCGCAAGTGAGTCTGATTCTCTATTGCTTGCCGTGAAGTTAATGATGGAAAATAAAATAAGTGTCGTGTTGGTTACTGATGAGACTGAGACTCCCATAGGCATACTTACTGAGAGAGATATAGTTAAGGCAGTTAATTCCAGTCCTGATTCTCTTCAGTCACTTAAGGTTGGGTCAGTAATGACTAGATCCCCAATAACCATAACAAGGGATGCCAGCATTCTAAAGGCAGTCCACATCATGGCTAAGCATCAAATACGGCATCTACCGGTGGTGGATGAAAATGGTTTCCTTGAGGGCATAGTATCAATACGGGACATAGCAGTTGAGTTAGCCAGGATGTTAGTGGATATGGAGGTTATGGGAATAACCATGGAGGAGAAAGAAATGATTAAGTCACTCAGCGAGGAGATTGATGTCAATGTAGATGAGGGGCGGGGATTCTAGTGGAGCAGCTGCCCAGTTCCCGCCATGTAGGCCCGAGCCGTGCGTCTTAGTCGGGTTGAACCCCCTAACCAAGCTAGACTACGGCCCCCCGATCAAGCATTGCCTCGTGTATTTTTATTTTTTATCCTAGAGAATTCAGCCATAATCAGCTCAAGGGTTCAAGGGGGAGGAGCTAAAAACCTTGTCCTGAAAACAAAGTGACTCGCATTTAAGGAATATTAACGATAATCTTTAAAATCCAGTTAAAGTAGGGCCCCACATATGGCATACGTACCAAAGACACTAATGCTTGGCAGGTGTTGGAGATGCGGCAGGAGGATTTATAGAGCGGACGATTACTATACTTGCTCTAAATGTGGCACCATGTATTGCCCCATCTGCGCAAAGAAACTACGGGGAAAATGCGCAATAGATGGATCCGAATTAATTCCCCACTGAACCATTCTTAAGCAAAGCTTTAGGCGAGACCCATTATTTCCCTATATAGATATCCAGCAACGGTAAAATTTAAATGGATTGCTGGGCAAGGATCATGAGCGGGGGTACCCGAGCATGGTCAAAGGGGGCGGGTTTAGGTCCCGTTGGCGTAGGCCTGCGTGGGTTCAAATCCCACCCCCCGCATCACCAATGGGGTTCTTATTTTTGTTCTAATACCGTAGATTCATAGCGTATGGATGCTTGGCCATACATATGATAAGCCTCATCCACATTTGAATTGCGCTTCAAGCACCTCTGTGGATATTGTTTCCTCAGTAAAGAAACAAAATTCATAGCGCATCATATAGATCCCATCAAAGTGGCTATGCACCTTCCTCGGGCTTCATCATGCTGTTAGTTGCTGAGAAGCACGTAGAGAACTTCCTCGCCTCTAGCGAAGGGGATCTGAGGAGTAGAAAACGCCTCCACGAGATAGAGATACCCATGAAGATGGTAATTAATTATAAAGCGCAGGTCTGCAAAACAAACTTCCCCCCATATTTAAAAATAACTAAGCATTTATATTATTATGAAAGCAAAAATATATATAATTAGATTATTGCCAATTATAGTTATTGCAATCATGTTAGTGTTATTGCATACAACCGTGGCCACTGCATCCCCCTCACCTAATCTCGGTGGCTATGAGTGTGGAATCGGCTCCGAGGTAGCGGAGGGCATTTACTGGACCCCAATAATATTACTGAACTCACCATATGCAGGCTCTGCAAGCGCCATGCAGAGCCTCACATATACAGCAACCTTCACATTCAATTCAGGTCCCGCCACGTTGACTAGCCAAGCATTATGGACTTCATCATTTACTATTAATGCAAATGATGGTGAGGCCATCGGGCTCTTTAGACTTGATGAGTGGGCAATTTACAGCACAAAATTGGTACCGGTCATAGTTGGGTATGAACCATGCACTCAACCATATGTAGCCAAGGACCTTGGGCCGGTCCCAGTAGATGGTGCCCAGTACTTTAAAGTAATACCAATATTGCCATCAGGCACGACCTCAGATGAAAATGAACCAAACCAGGTATATGCAACTGCCGTCTTCCCCAATGGAACCATTGAAGACTTCTACTCAATAGACTTTAATAATGGGTTTAACAGTATAGAATCAATACTAGATATGTGTAGCGCTACGCAACTAATGACTATGTCTGTTTCACAATCATCGACAACCCTATTAACCACCAGCGTTGGCGTCTCTGTAGATGGTTACAGCAGTAGCGGCTCCGCCACTATTCAAACAACAGCCACAAACGCGTGGTCCTACACATTATCACCAGGCTACATATATTACATATCATATGCGGGAGGTCAAGGGCCGGCATACGCCTTTGAGATTCAGACATGCCCCAGTTAGTTGGTAGATGGCTATGACCCGTGTTGTTAAAATAGAGTTTGACTTTTCCCTCTTCATAGTTATCTTACTTGGTGCCGCTGCTATAATTGGTTTAGCGGCCTACGGTGTGAGCACCTACTATATGAATAATTTAATAAGGGCGCTTGGTTACATACCCTGCAGGGCACCGTTACTCCCTAAAAACCTCACCCTCTACCCAATACCGGGTAATGAGGAATGGCTGGCCCCACCTAACATACCTGGCATTGGAGTGGCTCAGGTAGCCGAGTTCCACCTCAACGGTACCTACGACATAACCAGTGAGTTCTACCTAGAACCTGGGGTGTACGTGTGCGTAACCCCCGAGGTTACGTGGGAATTTTTAGCCGCCGGCGCCTTGAATAAAACATTCATCCCCAGAAATGGTTATGGTTATATAAAGTGCGTTACTGGTAATGGGCCAACGTGGCTTAACATAACCATAGGCCCTGGAGCCTACGCATTCGTAATCGCGATATATGGCCCAAGCATAACTAAGCCAGTACTCGTGAAGATACTAAGGCCAACTACAGCCGTATTACTCACGGACTTTGTGCCATACCCACAATGCGGATACTACCCAGCACCTCTACAACATGGACCAGAAGAAAAGACTAAATGGTTTAAAAGCTAAATTGCTTATTGACGACTTCAAAAATGGTGAACCCTTATATGGGTTTCAGCATGGCCTCTAGTTCGGGTGTTCTTGAAGGGTGTGTGAGTGGGGTTGGGTTTGGCTTTGCATAGGTTGGGCTTATTGATCCCGTTAGCAATGCCTTCACCCACCTCGTCAATGCATTGTTATTATTTCGATGACTTTCCTGAAGCTCGCCAATGAGCTCCTCGGCTCGAAATGATTACCGGCTTCATTATTGTTAGGTACCATGCAATGGGGCTCACTGGCACAATACATCACCATTGCGTGAAGCCCCTAGCCTCAACACCATCAAGCCCAGGCAACGCCTTACTCAATACACATTAACGACCTCCCTATACTTCGGCTGCGTGATCATCGGCCGTATGTGTCATCGATTTCTCTAAGTGCGTGCTCCGGGTAATTGGCGTGATCTAAAACAAGATTTGCGAAGTATGGTATTAAAATGGGCATGGGCGCATTGTCCTAGCTCAATAATCGCTAGCGAGCCTGTTTTCATGACCTTAATGCTCTAGGCAGTAGCCTCAAGAAGCCTAAAGGCAACAGCATCAATAAGCCTAGCCAAGTGAAGAGCAATGGCGAATTAGATGGCATAGGCAACATCCAGTAGGGCATCATAGACAATAGTCCAGAAGGCACTCACTGAGGAACCACCAATAATATTCAGGAAGGTAAGCCAAACACTCTAGTTCTAGGGATTATGTCATTAGCTGTAGGATTTATCTGGTTTAGAAGCTTTCAGTTCCACTGGTAACTCGATTAGGATGGAGGGAAGACTTGGCCCTCCTCTATAAGGGTGTGTGGCTCCAAAAGATCCTGTAATGCTCTCTCGTCAAGGTGGGAAATAGACCAGAAATTTCGCTCGCCAAAGATTGAGGAGCATATAGGAAAGGCGTGTGAAGCTGAATCATTACCTGCTTGAAAGGCAATGCTTATGTTGTCCCATCAAATCCGTATCGTTGATAAAAAAAGGAACGACAAACCTCGCCTTTTAAGGCGGGGTAAAAAAAGTTTTTAACTT
>JAGDXC010000012.1:9161-35471 GCA_023269935.1 Thermocladium sp. | reverse complement strand
CTAGACCTCGGGGAACCCCCGCCCCTCAAGGCGGGGAGGAGGTCAGATGAGCAATTAATATCATTAATATAATGCTATTTTTATTTACTTAAATAAGAATTCTTAATATAATTTATAATCATTATCAGATAAGAATAACGTAAGTCTTATTAATAGGATATCAACAATTAATTATCAATGGTATTTAGGATAATTAGGGTAAACCTATCCACCGAGGAATTTAAGGAGGAAATAATCAAGGATGATGAGTTAAAGATGTTCCTCGGTGGACGAGGGCTCGGCTCATACCTGGCCCTGAGAGAGGTGCCTAGGGGCATTGATCCATTTGATGCAAGTAACAAGCTATACTTCTTCTCGGGCCCCCTCAGCGGCATAGCCACCGTATCCTCCAGTAGATTAACCGTAGTCGGCAAGTCTCCCCTTACAATGTCTTTAACTCATTCTAACATGGGTGGAAATGCATCTTACTGGCTCCGTAGATCGGGTTACGACGGATTAATTGTGGAAGGTAAATCCGATTACCCTGTCTATATTTATATCCGTGATGGGGAACCCATGATTAAGCCGGCAAAGCATTTATGGGGAAAAACAACGGGTTCCTCAACAAAGCAATTACTGGTGGAAAATGGGTTTCCCCCAGATGAGACTAAGGCCGGCGTCATGGTTATTGGGCCCGCGGGGGAGAACATGGTTAGGTTCGCTGGGGTAAGAGGCAGCGATTATGAACGGTTCGCCGGTAGAGGAGGTCTAGGCGCAGTGATGGGAAGCAAGATGATTAAGGGAATAATTGCTTGGGGAACAAGGAAGTTAATGGATGAGGTGGCGGACAAGGAACGGTTCAAGAAGGTCAATAATGAATTGATAAAGAAGGTCATGGTTCATCCAACGTATCAAGCACTGCACACGTATGGTACCAATGTATTGATGAATATCATTCAGTCAATGGGTGCATTACCGGCATATAATTTCACGGGGCGAGCGGGCGATGTAACTCAAGTCAGTGGGGAATATATAAAGACCAAGTATGTGGTGGAGGTGCATGGTTGCTATAATTGCCCTATAGCATGTACCCAAATTCCAATGGTAAAGAGCGGCCCATTCAAGGTGCCCGGAGAAAAGATAAAGTATGAATATGAAAATACTTGGGCCCTTGGTCCAAACATAGGTGAACTAGATCCGGAAGCAGTTATTAAGCTCCAAAAAGCGGCTAATGAATTAGGAATGGATACTATTAGCTTGGGCAATACATTAGCGACGGCAACTGAATTGGCTAGGAAGGGATTGTTGAAGCTCGATGTTGATTGGGGCGATCCAGCTACATTCATTGATCTTGCCTATAAGATAGCACATAGGGATGGGGTAGGCGATGAATTAGCGGAAGGCGATTATAGATTAGCAATGAAATATCGGGATCCAGAGGCATTCGTAGGTTCTCGTGGCCAAGGCGTTCCGGCATATGATCCTAGGGGATTAAAGGGCTTTGCCTTAGCATATTATACATCGAATAGGGGTGGCGATCATTTAGAGGCATATACGCCTACATGGGAGGTTTTTGGGGTTCCTGAGAAGGTTGATCCATTAGATGATTCTCAAAGTGGAATAGAGAAGCAGGCCCGTATAGTGAAATGGAATCAAGATCTATTCGCGGTGGTAGACTCATCGGTTTTCTGCAAGTTCGAGAATCTGATGCCTAACATAAATACGGAGAGTGATATAGCTGCATTATATAATGCAGCATTTGGTTGGGATCTAAGCAGTGAAGATGTGCTTGAGATAGGGGAACGCATATTCAACGTGGAGCGATTATTTCATGTAAAGGAGGGAAAATGGATTAGGGATGAATTGCCTAATCGCATGAGGCAACCAATACCAGAAGGTCCAGCGAAGGGTCATAGTGCCTCCAAGATGTTTGACGAAGGCATAAAGGTGTATTATAAGCTGCGTGGTTGGAGTGATGGCAAGCCAACCCCGGACACCCTCAAGAGGCTAGGTTTAGCCGAGTTCAGTTACTTACTTTAATAAATAAAAACCATTTTTCACTTCCCTGTTGCTAATCATTATTGTATATTTCAAGTGATGCAGATATATTCATGGCCTTTTATGGGTTCCTCATGATCCATATATAAAAACCAATTAACTGTAAATGTTTCGGAATACTCTCATATATTCAGGAATAATTAATCCTGTACTAACAGGCATAATAGGGATAAATTGCTCAGAATTACTAATTAATATGCAGACGTCCAGGATACTTTAATGAGCTCAATGACGTCGTATACTAATTTCAGGGATGTTACGAACGCCGTGGCCGAGGCGCTCTGGAAGATGGTGAGGGAGTCCAGGGGTTCATGTGTCTCCTTCATCCCAAAGACGCTTCTCGAGCACTCTAATAGTAGTCTCAAGAATAATATGCTACCGGTTTTATTCACGTTGGTTAAGCATATATTAGATAACTTAGTCAAGAACGGATTGCTTGAAAAGGATGATTCAAGAAGCATTGTTAGATATAAGATTTGTAGGAAAAGTGAATTATGGGCATTATGCAAGGAAAGCGATTCCCCGGAGAAAATAGCAAAACTAATAAGGGATCTAGTGGAGTAACCCCATTCAAGGATTATTAACTAATTAAATAGAGATACTATGGTCCTTTTTCGTCGTTTATTCCCTGCGTCTCTCGGTTGATCGTGGGGTGTCCCTCGCATCCTGGTTCTTTCCCTTTGGCCATGCGCTAGGGTAAACGCCTCTCTCCATTATTACTCTAGTGGGTTTAGCCACTATGCCCTTATTCATGCTTAATAATTCGCTTGTGGATACTGCGGCTTTCCCTAACGCAACTAATTCGCCCTTCAATGTGACTATAGCCACCATTCTGTCTCTTTCCACGCCATCCTCGACCTTAGCCACGCCAGGCGCAGCGAGAGCGGCTCCATGCGCTATCGAATCAACAGCCGAGTCCCGTATAAATATTCGAGGTAGGTGCTTCACCATGTACTCCACAGGCTTTATTAGCTTCCGCATGAGCGTCTCATCCCCATAATGCCTCCAGAGATATATGGCGTCAGCTAAGTCATGTAATGTGATGGCCTCGTCCTCCTTAAAGCAACCAACTCGTATTCTTCTTAGTTCACGCATATTAGCACCAACCCTCAGTACCTCTCCAATATCATAGCATAGCTTCCTAACATACGTGCCTGCCTCCACATTAGTGTCCAACAATATGTATCTCCCATCCCTCTCTAGCATTTCCAGGGAATACACGTGTCTCGTTCTTAATTGTCTCTTAACTGCGCTCTTGACAGGGGGCCTTTGATAAATTTCCCCAATGAATTCCCTTAATACACTCTTTACTGTATTATCATCGGCATCCCCATGTAGCATCATCACGGCAATGTACTCCTTAGACTCGTGAGATATGCCCTGAAGTACTTTAGTGGAGTCCCCCAAGGCCACAGGAAGAACTCCAGAAACACGTGGATCCAGGGTTCCAGCATGACCAGCTCTCTCTAGATTAAGCATTCTCTTTATCCATGAAACCACTTCATGACTAGATGGACCCCTCGGCTTATCTAATACTATGAAGCCCCGCCTCACGTGGTCCTCTATAGATCGTTTCTCCGGATAAACGCCATACTCATCACTGGTTCTCTCATCTATCTTAATATGTATTCCCCGCTCAGTATCGCACTTCTCTATATTCACCATTAGCCCATAGAAGACCTAAATTTAAGCGTTAACAACACTAATTAATTCAGTTAATTAATCTAAAGGAAGTTAGTGTTAGGCAATGGTGGTTAAGTTTTTTAATCAATTCAGAATTGGGCTACTCATGAGTGTGATTAATATAAACAAGAAGGCCAGCGCCATGCTTGATGAATTGGTGAAGGATTTATCTAGGAATGATTTACTGCTATTGGAACGGCTCCCCCATGTTAGGGAAACTGAGAGATATAGAGACGTGATTCTAAATACGCTGAAGGAATTCCATATATCATTAGTCCTGGTCAGGCTTGTCTTCAGTGATGGTAAAGTCAAGGGATATTCATTCTTGATTAGGGGAAATGGAGAAATAGGATCATTGCCGACAAGCGGCAGCGTAGAGGGTTTCATAGTGGAGCATGGCAAGGGCAAATCAATTAAGTACGTGTACGAGACCGAGGAGTTCAGCGGTGGCTCAGAGCTTGAGGATAGGATCAAGGCGTTCGCCGATATGTATAGGAAGGCCGAGGAACGGCTCACTGAATTAAGGTTCAAGGAAGCCTATAGGGAGAAGGAAGCATTCTACTTGCCTGAATAGCCATGGATCCATTTCAGCAAAAGAAAAAATCATTCATGGAGCGATTAGCTAAGGAAACCGAGATGGGTAGGGTTGATTTTGACCTAATCGATGTTTTGAACAGCATTAATGCTCTCCCTAACTACTACACCACCAGCAGCTGTAGTGGTAGAATAATGATAGCCAAGGCAGAGCGACTTGGCTTCGCCAAGTCAAATAATCTCTTCAGCTTCATAGCTAAGTGGCATAGGCCGATAACAGTTAATGAGGTGAGCAATGTAATCGTGGGGCTAAATAATGCTTGGCTTATGGTAAGAAGCGCTATTTTTCACGTGGTGGCGAGAAGCATGGAAGATGCAGAGCTTCTCCTTAGGCTTGCCAGAATGGCCGGCTTCAAACATAGCGGCATATCCACAATAAGGGATTGGGGTTACTTAGTTGAATTGCTTGGAGAGGATAGACTAGATGTTCCATTGAAGGTCCACGGCGTGGATATGTTTAGTAGTTTGAATCCTATAGTTGACGCAGCTAATGAGGTTCTCATTTTCGCGAAGCTAAGGCTGGTTGACTTAATTAGATTAATTGAGAGGGAATTAATGAACGCGGATTACCCATTGATTAGAATAAGCAAAGTGCCGTATAGAGCATTCAAGTCGGGCATTAAGTTAAGTGAATGACTCCTTCAGCCTCCATTTCTCTTTTATGACGCTAAATGTTAATAAAGTTAGCATTTCCTCTCTAGAAACATGAATAAAGCAGTGCCTCTACTTATGTTGCTGGGCGGTTTACTCATGATCATAGACGGAGTATTACTAGTGGATATATCTATGGATCCAACAATTCTCTCCCTTAATATGGTATATGCCGCACCGCCCGCCTTATACATGTACACGGGCTTGCTTGAAGCCGTTATTGGCGTGCTTCTGAATGCCATATTCTTTGCCGTAATTATTACGAGACTTAGTCGTCGAGTTCTTGGATTAATTGGTCTCCTCTTATCGCTAATATCATTAATTGGCCTCGGCGGCTTCCTTCTTGGCTTTATATTTTCCTCGGCGGCCTCCATAATGCTGATAAGGGAGAAATGAACTAGCCATTGAAATCATCATATAATATTTATAGTTATCTTGATGTTAGCTTTGGTACTTGGTTTTGGATTCGCCGAAATAAAGTTTATTAAGTCGCTGGTGCCGTACCTTCCATGGGTTCGCATGGTTCATTAACAAAGGCTGGAAAAGTCAGGAGCCAAACACCTAAGGTGCCGGCTAGGCCACATAAGAATCTAACCCCTAGGCGCAGAAATTCACGAAACTATACAAGGAGAATACTAAACGCTGAGAAGCAGCGGCAATAATGTAATTAACTTAGCGATTCTTTCTTTAAAACATTCAATCATTGATGTATTTCCCTGCCTTCATTATCATGTGAGTTGCGCTAATAGGATTAAATAGGTCTAGCGAGAGTGCTTATTATAGATGTCATTTAGATCAATAATAGATGTGATGGAGTACCAACAAGATATTAGATTATCGGTCTCGAGAGATATACCTGAAGTACGGGCTGGTGATTATAAAATAGGGCCGCTCAAGGCTGGCGACCCTATTCGTGTGCCGCCATCAATAGCATTATTCCTAATAAGGAGGGGATTCGCGCAACTAATTCAGCAGGACTTCTTGCCTCTTGAGGATTTAAGGAAGATCCATTGGAGGGAAACCAAGTCCATAAATGATTTACAGGAATTAGATCGAGGCTTCTATGTACGGGCTAGGTTGAGCATGGCTCAATTAGAGGAGCAAGAAGCTAAGCAGTACGAGCAGATACTAAAGGAATTGGCCCAGGTCCGGTTAAGAAAATTACTTAATACAGTGGCGGTGTCCCCCTCATTAGTGGATACTAGGGAGTATCTGGATAGGTTGCCAATAGAAGAAGAGGCTATTGTGAGGGAGGTAAGCCGGATTGCCAGGAGTTGGGTTGAGTCCATGGTGGTCACCAATGATTGAAGAGAAGGAGTCTATCAATTTTGATGATCTGATTGAGAAGTTTAAGTCATTGCTCGAGTCCGATGAGAAGTACTTGAATGAAGTAAGTACAATGATAATAAATAGGGAACGGTCTCTTGTTATAGACTTTAATGACTTAATATTAAACCATAAGGAATTAGCCGACCTATTAATTGATTCGCCTAACTTAGCCATAGATGCAGCATCAAACGCCGTTAAACGAATGGTGACTGAAAGGGATCCCGAGTATGCGCGTCAAGTGAGTAAGTTTCACGCTCGCTTCAAGATGCCTCAGACCGATAAGTTAAGCCTAAGGAAGCTCCGCAGCGATCAAATAGGTAGATTCATTGCGATAGAGGGCATAATATTAAGACAAACGCCGCCTAAGCATTTCCTCGTCAAGGCCACTTATAGGTGCACTCAATGCGGATTTGAGCTTGAGGTAAATCAAACCCTTAGCTCATTCGTCCAGCCCCCAAGGAAATGCCCCCGCTGTGGTGCGGTGAATACGATGGAATTAACATCAGAGAGAAGCGAGTTCATTGATTGGCAGAAAGTGATAATACAGGAACGATTAGAGGAATTACCTTCAGGACAGTTGCCGCGTAATATGGAGGCAATATTAATGGATGACCTAGTTGATAGAGTTAAGCCAGGCGACCGCGTCACGGTCACAGGCATACTTGAGCTGGATATGTCTGAGTTGAGGAAGCTGAGGCCCCCCATATTATCTAGTTACATAAATGTAAACTACATCGAGAGCATGCAGAAGGACTTCGCTGAGGTGGAGATAACAAGCGAGGACGAGGATAAGATAAGGGAACTAGCATCCATGCAGGACGTGAGGGATCGCATAATTAAATCAATAGCTCCATCAATATACGGCATGACCGATGTAAAGGAAGCAATAGCATGCCTTCTCTTTGGCGGGATCCCGAAGGAGTACCCTGATGGCATAAGGGTTAGGGGCGATGTGCATTTATTGTTAATAGGTGATCCGGGGGCCGGGAAGAGCCAGCTCCTTAAATTCGTGAGCAAGATAGCGCCTAGGGCTGTTTATACTAACGGGAAAGGATCCACTGCCGCAGGATTGACTGCAGCCGTTGTTAGGGATAAAACCACTAGCGAATTTTACCTAGAGGCAGGTGCTTTGGTTCTAGGCGACATGGGGGTAGCCATAATTGATGAGATAGATAAAATGGATGCAAAGGATCGCGTTGCAATGCATGAGGCAATGGAGCAGCAAACAGTATCTATTGCCAAGGCTGGAATAGTTGCCACACTTAATGCCCGCGCCTCTGTTCTAGCTGCAGCTAATCCGACATTCGGCCGCTACTTACCCAATAGAACTGTTGCTGAGAATGTTGATCTCCCGGTCACATTGCTCTCTAGGTTTGACTTAATATTCATAGTAAGGGATGAGCCTAATGCAGAAAAGGATAGAAATATTGCCACCCATATTGTGAAGCTTCATTCAAATGATATCCTTGATGCATATAGCAGGGATATAATTAAGCCTGATCTTCTCAGGAAATACATAGCATACGCCAGGAAACACGTGAAGCCAATATTAACTAAAGAGGCGCAGGAATTGGTGACTCAATTCTATGTGCAAATGAGGAGTAAGTCACAGGAACCTAATTCCCCCGTGGCGATAACTGCTAGGCAATTAGAGGCACTAATAAGGCTGGCGGAGGCCGAGGCTAAGATGAGGCTAAGCAGCACTGTGGATAAGGAGGATGCAGAGAGGGCAATATCTCTCTTTCTCAAGTTTCTACAGAGCGTGGGTATAGATGTTGAGACGGGCAAAGTCGATATAGATGTGATAATGACGGGCAAGCCGCGAAGTTCCCAAGAAAGAATGGCCGTGGTTTTAGAAACAATTAGTAAGATGGAGGAGTTAAACGATGGTAAACCAGTGAAGCTGGAGGATGCGCTTAGAGAGGTAGAGGAGAGAGGCGTGGATAGGGCTGCAGCGGAGAAATTAATTAATATGCTTATGAAGAATGGAGAATTATACGCTCCAAAGCCAGGCTATATTAAGAAGGTTCACTAGGTGGATAAATCACAAAATTGTCATGCAAGGGTGCCTGCCAATAGTGGGGTTCGGTCTCATGCGGTATTAATTCTCTATGCTTAATTATATTATGAAATTGGCCTATAAACTATTCTAGTCCTTGCAAGTATTCTGGTTCAATGGTGGGATAATAAGTATCATATTGGCTAGCGATGAGCGGGTCTTTGGCTTATTTCCTTATCTTTAGTTTGCAGTATTCGTATAATGCGTCATACATAGGGAACTGTTTTTCCATATTTTGATAATCATTTATTGAAATTTCTCTAAACCCTATTGCTGCAGCTTTTAGCCCTGGGGATTCAGGCGGTGGATTAGAGGGATTATGGGCATCTGCTCCCCTCACAATTTTTGCAAGCTCTAATAGAGCTGGATCGTTTAATTTATATTTCTTTATTAATGCATCAAATGTAACATATTCCACTCCATTCTCAATATAGTGATTCAATTCAGCGCCATTCGTATCAAAAGGTATAGCGCCTTCTTTTTCTGCGACTCTTAGAACTTCTTCTTCTGGTACAAATATGAATTCTGCTTCCGGATCAATGAATTTCTTTATCAGCCAAGGGCATGCGATTCTATCAACCATTGCTCTTTTCCTAGTGACCCACTTCATGATATATCATAAATTAGCAGTTTATTAAATATATCTATAACCTAGAATATTTATGCAACATTAATATAGCATTATGGAAAAATATTCAATTATTCTATCAGCTACATAATATTATATATTAAAAAAGAAATTTTAGTTTGATCGTGAATGATTCATTAATCAGAATTAGAAAAAGAATTATTTTATTCCTTAGAATGATTGCGCGTTATTATGAAGTATTTGGATGGGGAAAGTTTTTAAATAGTTGGGTCATTGGTCAATTCATGGTTAGGGTATTCGATGTAGGTAGAATATGTGTCAAGACTAGGGGTCGGGAGGCTGGTAAAATGTGCGTCATTGTTGATATAGTTGACGATGACTTCCTACTGGTAACTGGACCAAAGCAGTTGACCGGGGTTAAGAGGAGGAAAGTTAATGTGAAACATGTGGAACCAACTCAATACAAGGTCAATATAAGTAAGGGGGCCAGTGATGAGGATGTAATTAAGGCAATAGAGGATGCTAAATTAATGGATGTAGTCAAGCAGGGAGTGAGTCCCAATCTCTACTTAATACCAACTACACAATAAGTAACGCCTCCATATTTTTACCATTATTTGTGTTCCCTAAATTTAGGTCATGTCATTATGAGTTATGCTTTCGAAGAGCTGAGGTATTTAGCGATTAAAATTTAAAGGCTCACTGTTTCTCGACGTATTGTTATGTCGCAGATAAAAATAGAGGATGTCAAGACTATGTTTGAGAGAACGGGACTACATAGCCATATAAAGGGATTAGGAGTCAAGGATGATAAGGTTCAATTCAATGCTGATGGTTTTGTGGGGCAAGTAGAAGCCAGGGAAGCTGCATATTATGTGGTTAAAATGATTAAAAATGGAAAATTTGGCGGAAAGGCAGTGCTGATAGTTGGTCCACCCGGCACAGGCAAGACCGCATTGGCTATAGGCATAGCAAGGGAATTAGGTCAAGACACGCCATTTGTTCAAATGAGCGGTGCCGAGATCTATAGCATGGAGATCAAGAAGACTGAGTTCCTCACCAGGGCACTGAGGAGGGCCATAGGGGTTAGAATCAAGGAATGGCGGAGAGTTTATGAGGGAGTGGTTAGAAATGTGGATTATCAATATGGTAAACACCCATATAATCCATATGCTCAAATTCCTAGAGGCGCAACCATAACGTTAAAGACAAAGGACGAGGAGAGGAGGCTCAGGGTATCAGCGGAAATAGCTGAGCAACTAATTGAGCTTGGCGTTGAGGATGGCGATGTCATCATGATAGATGAAGAAACGGGCAGAGTGCTTGTCCAGGGAAGGGAAAATAATGCCGGAGGAGAAGCATACGATATAGGCGTCAAGAGGCGGATTGATGTACCTAATGGTCCCATATATAAGGAGAAAGAGATCACGAGGTTCTTCACATTAAATGATCTAGATATTTACCAAGCTAAGCAGCAAGGCCTCATGAGTGCAATGCTTTTCGGATTTGCCTCTGAGGAGAAGGAGATCCCAAGCGAGGTTAGGAGAGCTGTGGATGAGTTCGTGGTTAAATTGATAAATGATGGAAAAGGCGAATTGATTCCCGGAGTTCTTTTCATAGATGATGTGCACATGCTTGACATAGAGACTTGGGCCTATCTATCAAGGGCTATGGAGAGCGAATTAAGTCCAATAATAATAATGGCTACCAATAGGGGCGTGACCAAGATAAGAGGCACCGATATCGAGAGCCCCCACGGCGTGCCCCTGGACATGCTTGATAGATTAGTAATAATTAGGACAAGACCATATAACGCCGAGGAGATTAAGGAGATACTGCGCATAAGGGCGAAGGAGGAAAAGGTTGAGCTGGGCATTGATGCAATAGAGGAATTAACAAAGCTCGGCGTAGAGGAGAGCCTTAGGTACGCAATTCAATTATTAGCGCCCACTCAGCTTAGAGCATCTGAGATGGGGCGTAAGGAAGTGACCAAGGATGATATAGAGTATGTCAGGAAATTATTCCTTGGCGTCAAGGAGAGCATTAGGTATGTTAAGGAATATGAGAATTACTTCCTAAAGTAAATAAATATGTCCAATACACTCCCTTATATGGCTCATTAAAGCTCTATTTTTTGTTTCCTGTTGCTCCTTAACGCCTAGCACCTCTTCGCATGACCTTCATCCCTGAATTTCGAGACCATCCTCAAAACACCCCCCTCCCAATGATATTCACCACATATATCTGCCTAGTAATGTCTATCTGAAAACATAATCGCACTTTTTTTCTCTCATTTCTTCAGATGGTGAAGCCTTCTTGCCCCATAGAAACTCTAAGTGAATTTGAGCATAATCTGAGCATTAGGGTATATCCAATTAAATTATAAATAAGCAACTCACTTTATCCATATGCCCCTTAACTTAATAAACGTGAAGAGGGGTATCAGGTATAAATGCAGTAAATGCGGCTTCAGTACGCCAGCCATTACCTGGATGTGGCGCTGCCCTCACTGTGGTCATCCCCTTGATCTGGACTTCGAGACAAGAAAACCGAAGGCAGCCACACCCAGGGAGTTGCTTAAGGTGATTCCCGTTGAAAAGCCCATAAATCTTGGGGAGGGCTTTACCCCCCTCATTAATGCTGGAAATTATATGATTAAGATGGAGGCTCTAAACCCAACTGGATCATTTAAGGATAGAGGATGGAGCATTGCCGCCTCAATTATAGATGCATTACTAATAGAGGATTCAAGCGGTAATGCCGGTGTCTCACTAGCTGCATATAGCAGAGGAGCGGGCGTCAAGTCAAGAATATATGTCCCAGCCACTGCATCCCCCTCTAAAAAGAGCTTAATGCGGCTCCTAGGCGCTGATGTAGTCGAGGCACAAAGCAGGACCGAGGCAGCTAAGTTAGCGCTAAATGATAGGGATGGGGTATATGTAGGCCATTCATGGAATCCATTCTTTCTAGAAGGCACTAAATTAATAGCTTACGAATTACATTATCAATTTGAAGCCATGGAGTCAGTGATCACCCCATTGGGCAATGGCACGCTCATCCTTGGCCTATATAAGGGCTTTAAGGAAATGATCGAGGAGGGATTAATAAAGAACATGCCTAGGCTGATTGCAGTGGAGGCTCAAGGTTATTGTTCTGCATTCAAAGCATTAACTGGACATAATTGCTTCCATAGAGCCACGTTGCCCGAGGGCATTATGGTTAGTGAACCGCCTAGGCTTGATCAAATAATTGCCGCCATCAAGGAAAGCGGTGGAGATATAGTTCTAGCTGATGATGACGATGTAATAGCTGGTCTCAGGATGGCTCTATCGCTTGGCCTGGTCATAGAACCAACATCGGCAGTTGTCTTCACAGTTAAACCAAGTCCTGGAGCGGTATATATAATGACCGGCTCTGGATTAAAGATGATCGATATGATGCAGCGATTATTTTCTGCTTAATGAGCCAGCTCATTCACGGTCTTGACTACCTCATCATATGGCGGTTCTTTTCCAGGGTCATCGGAATACCACACATACTTAATTGTATGGTCCGGCGATATTATGTAAACAGCCCTTTTTGCTAAGTATCTAAGTCCAAGGAGGCTGGGCAGCACCACATCATAATCAGCTATGACTGTCTTATTGAAGTCGGATGCAAGAGTGAAGTTTAATTTGTTTTGCTCCTTAAATGCCTTTAATGAGAACGGAGTATCAACAGATACAGCTATCACGTTAGCCTTCGCCTTCTCTAGCTTAAACATGCTGTCCCTGAATGTGCAGAGTTCCTTGGTGCATACGCTAGTAAATGCTCCAGGGAAGAAGAGCAGCACCACGTACTGCCCTCTTCCCAGTACATCGTATAGATTCACTTTCTTTAGGTCCGTATCAAGTAATTCGAAGTTTGGAGCTTGGTCCCCTATCTTTAGAGGCATGGTAGGGTCCCATACTGGCATCATTTAAATGTTTCATCCATGATCAGTTGCTTCGCTCATTGCTTTATTTGCCTATGTTTTCGTTGGTTCCCGGTCTCTAATGACCTAATCATTGAATCAATTCTCCTTAGTTCTGAAACTAGATTAACCGCCTTATCTGGGTCAAGTGTTGCGTTTTTCCTTAATTCCATGATTAAATCGTGGACTGTATTGCCCCTTAGTCCCAAGCTCCGTAGTTCATTAATCACGTATTGCCTATACTCGAATAGAAACTTTTTAGCAGGCTCTATGTAGAGCGATGAGAAAATGTCATCCTTAATGAGATCCTTCTCCTCAGTTCTGGTTCTAGTAAATGAGATGTATGCCGCTTTCCTACTCATTTCAATATATTGTTTTTTGCTTTCATTGGTTAGCCTACGTAAATTAGCTCCCTGCCTTATGCTATTGGTTCCCTGTCCTAAGTTCATCATGACTGCAATTAACGGTGTTACCTTTAGTTTAGCGGCGGCTTGAAGCACTGTTAGTTCCCTCTTAGTTGATATCATTGTATAATCATCTACTAATCTATGAAGTATCGGATCCCTAGGCGTCTTAATGGTTCTTCCGCTATAGAGGGCCCCAAGCCAACCATATCTATGCGATAATTGATTCCTCACCTTTTCTATGCCCCTCCAATTGATTGCTCCCCCCTCGATGAAACCCTTCTCCCTAAGTTTTCTAATGCTATTTAAATCTCCAGCTGCTGCTTTGGATGCGATGTGCAGGATCTCTATATCTGACTTGCTTATTTCGTTTATTCTAGCAGCTATGGCGTATCTAATGAACCTGGCAAGTAAGTCACGGCTTCTCAATACCACTATTGAGGAGTTGCTTGAATACGCGTATGAATACGTGTCATTAAGCAACCTAATATGGAGATCTCGTGGGCTTCTTGATATTAGGGACCATGTGGTGTATTTTAATGTGGTTTCACTTACGTGTTCATTCTGCAGATGATCGATATGAGCTTTGCCAATTGCTCCATCCCGCATAAGCGTCAATGTGGTTTTATCCATTGCTCTTCTCATTCTGGTGGATGTCAATAGATACCTATGTAGCTCGCCTCGCCTGGACCTGCTTCTCAAGGTACTTAATTGGCGATTCCCTGCAACGATATTTCTGCTGGTTATTCGCTTAATCAATTTCCTTGATATTGATACTGAGCCGTAAGATGGTTTAAACAGGAATATTATCGATAATTCATAGAATAGTCCATTAACTAGCGAGTATATAGCCGTATCAATAGCGGTGGGCATTCCTAAAATAAAGGCAAGTGCATTAATTGCGCCAAATAATGTGGTGGAGTATATCATTATCTTAACCGCGAATAGACCAAAGATATTCGGCATATTCCTTATTTTGCTTTCTAGCATGTGTAGATTAACTACGCTGATTGCTTCATAATAGTTATCCAACTCATTCGTATATGCTATATTAATTTGGTTGTTCCCTATGCCTCCCGGTCCCCATCCATATAGTCGAGAACCCATTATAGTTATCCTTACTGGAATAATAATTGATCGATTTCCTTTGTTTATGCAAGTAATTATGGCGATGCGTTGAGTCAAATCACTTGGTGGATTAGATGGAGGCATAGTGACCGAATCATTAATATTAAGTTGGTCAGCTATATTCATATAAAAACTCAATAATTTATCAATGAGAGACTTCACATTAGCTTCCTCATAGAGATCGCTCCTATTCAATCTATAATCACAGCCGCTTATGGTTATGTTGGATCCATAAAGCCATAGAAGCCAGCGCTGAGTTTCGTTGGGTTTAAGCGTCTCTATCCAACTTAGCATCACATAACCGGTCCCCTCCTTATCCACGTATTTTGGCTGCGTGGAGTTTAGCAGTTCCCAAGCACCCACTACTTGCGTCCCATTAATCACTGGATTAAAGGGAGGCGGCTGCACGAGAACTTCCTGAATACCATTGAGTGATTTAATTATGGTGTTGGTACGTACTTTTAACCATAAGTAGTACGATGTATTGATAGTTATTTCGCCGCTGGGCACAGGTGAAATGGAGGTCGGCGTGTATAGGATAAGTTCATGATGTCCCACGTAGCCAGTGAGGAGCCAATACTTGCTTCCAGCCGTATATAGCAGATTCATCGCAGTCTGGGAAGGTATTGTCAAGTTTAGATTAAGCATTGGGGGTTTCAATCCTTGAATTGATGCGGCCGCTATGCTTGTTGAGAGTTCAGCGGTCAGTGCAATGGCTAATAGCGTAGTGCCAATAGTTCTCGTCTTATTTATCAACATTAAGGGGAGAGCCACCGTAGTAAGGAGGGGAGATACATTGGTTGCTATGGCTATTATTTCTATGGTTGTATTAAATATCGCTAGCATCACCTGACTTAGATGAATAGTTGTGTATACTATGAATGATAAAGGATCAAGGAATTGGCCAACAGCCTCAAGACCGTAATAATATTGTTGAATCGGCACATTGGCTCCAGCCAATATAACAGTAGCCACTATATTACGAGCCGTTAATGCCACCGCAAGCGCTAGTCCAATTGATGTGAAGGATCTATATATTGTTAGCCAAGCGTTGCGTATATATGTGAATTCAAGAATAGGATTTCGTGGCGTTAATGGATTAATTAAATTAATTGCTAGGGGCATTACGGCGAAGAATATATATGAAGCAACGATGAATATGATCCCCTTTGTATTTAATCGTTTACGCCAGAGCCCAATTATTATCACTATGCTGGTCTCTATGCCTATGGCGAGTTCCTCAAGTTGCATGGTTAGCTATCTCTATGAATGGCGAGATCAATAGTTTCTTCATCATTAGTAGGGTCTCGGTGCCTGGATTAATGTTGGCTCCAAGGCCATTGGCGATATAGAACATAACGTACATCAAAATATAGAACGTGGATATCCCTATGAATATCCATTTAAAGTTATTTATGGCTTCATATAATCCACTCATTCTACCCCATGATGTCATGCTTAGCTTCGACTCAAATATTTTATAGATGCCGGCCAATATTAGGACCCACATGCTTAGCCCTCCTATTATAGATATGATGTTGAATGCATCACTTAGGAATGGTATTATCAAGTTATTCTCTATGGATTGTGGATTTACTCCGCTTGAGTTGGTGTAATTGCCGCTAGCGTGGGCCAGCGTAGCTATGGATAGAGCCATTACTAGAATGGCTACGGAGATTCTCCAAAGCATTCTTCGATCATAATGATTAAGTATTAATTCTTTTTATCTATCATAGCATGGAGGCCGCCAATTAATGGTGAAAAGAATGGAGAAGAATCGTGGTTTTCCCTTTCAATATATTCATTAATTCCCATTCAAGCCTAGGCTTGCTTCTCCAGTTCTATTAATACATGGTTCTTCAATGGCCCTCTTATTAGCATAGCTCTAGCCATGCCGCCCAATGCCTGCGGCGGTAATGATTGGGTGAGCCATCTAACATCTTCGCTGCTTAACTCATATTTGGAGGACACGGTTGCAACATAGGGATCCGGCCCTGCTAGTATTATATTTAATGGAATGTTCTGAATGGCCTCGCTCGATATATCGCCTAACTCTTGTGTTATCAGGAAAATGCCTAATCCAAACTTTCGTGTTCCTCTAATATACAATTCTATTAATCTACTAGATAGCACATAATATGCTTCATCGATCACCAACACACGCTTAATTGATGAATTATCGCTTAATATATGGCCATATATATGATCGATTAGCTGCATCATGAGGAACCTAGTTACATCTGGGCTAACTATGATTCCCTTAAAAGTTAGGACAGTGGGTTTATCACATATTTCCTCTATGTTGATGTGCTCGGCACTATTGATCGCTTCCCCTATTCTCTCATACATGCTTGCTAATAAGGTGCTGCTTGATGCATTGATCAATCTCCGTATTCCGGTGGCTGTGTCTTTAATGGCGCCTCCAGCATATGCCAACTCAAGATCCTCTATGATATATTCAATGCCATCTACTCTAAATGAGGCTGAAATGGACTCAGCTATTCTGCTTATTCTCTCGGTTTGAGTTACCCCGCCTAAATCAAAAATGTTTATAACTCGCTTGGTTACATCTATTGCATTTACCCCCTTTAATCCAGAGTATTCACCATGTGGATCGATTATAATAGGCATTATGCCTTTACTCATCATCCTGATCAGAAGGGTCTTCATTGTCCATGTCTTGCCCATTCCAGTTGGTCCAATTATGATTCCATGCATGCTTGGAAGAAGCCCGGCATCTATGTTAATCTGATTTCCCCGCCTATCCCTGCCAATCCTAATTGAATTGCTTCCTCTTTCTTCAGCTGCCTTGAATGGCAAGTAAATCATTAAATCCCTGGTTAACCCATCATGCATGAATTCATGTGGCCTATTGAACACATAGGGCGGAGGTAGGGTATTAGTAAAATCATTACTTAACTTATTCGCTGAAAGCACAGTGAATTTAATCGGGGCCTCCCCTGAATTCAACCTATCTATTACGTTTCTCCACCTGATTGCATCAAAGTAATACTTACCCATCTCCTT
This sequence comes from Thermocladium sp., assembly GCA_023269935.1. The sequence continues at coordinate 18,018 of JAGDXC010000012.1, read as the reverse complement.
GACTACACTTCCCTCATTTGCCTTATGATACATTTTTCTTGCTTTATCGATTAATTCCTGGTTGTTTCGAATAATTACGCAGTAGCTGCCTATGCCTTGTTGAGCCATTGATAACGATCTTCGTGCATCATCATCGGTATTCTTAAAAAGTTCCTCATTATTATTCATTACATAGTTAAAAGGTAGACCTGAGAAAACCCATTTACCTCTGATAAAACCATAAAACAAGTAGCCCAATATTGACGTACTTATGACTAGGCCAGGCGCCCCATATGCGATTAAGTAGATCATGGGTGCCGCGATCAGTAATAGGTGTCTGGCCCCCATCTTTATGGCTCTTGCTTCATATAGCTCAGCTAATTCTTGATTGCCTAACCTATGCTTTATTATAAAGTACTCACTGATCACTCTCTCCATCGTTAATAATTTAGCCTTCGTATCTTTCATGTTATTCATTTCAATTCGTCGACTAAGCCTGATCAATATGCTTCCGCTTATTACCATGAAGGAGATCATGGTTTCTTCATCTAATGCAAGCCTTTGAATGAGTTCGGTGACGAGAATGGAGTATTTGCTGCCGCTTAATCTCTCGGAATTAAATAATGGTTCCACATTATAGAGCACATGAATAATGTTGCCTTCGACGTCATATATATAGTCGTTTTTGATGGAGATGAGCGGCATAGCTTTATGGGTTATTGTGTTTAATAGAAGTGGAATAGAATATCCCCACGTCATTAGTAGAAGCGGTACTATAAATAGAATTAGCCACTCATTAAATAATGCAGCAGCATGTATTGCGGCAAGGGACATTATAATTAGTCGGAGCTTCTTATCCATGATGCATTACTTGAATAATTCATCCGGCAAGTCATCTATGGTCGTTAATTTAATGTATTTATCTTTGTCCGCATTATTCTGGAATGTTTTTCTACGAGGCAATTTAATGACGATCAGCTTACGTTCATGCCTCTCAATGCTTAACTCATGCTCTATTAAATCCTCGCTGGCTCCAAGGTTTCTATAGGTCTCCCTGATCCAATTAGCATCATATTTGCCTTGATTTAGGTAATCCATGATGCCCTCCTCATCACGTTTCCAGAGCAGTGCAATAATTATGGCCGGATTACCTTTATTGACTAGATTAGAAACATCGCCTGCATCGTAGCCATTCAGCACGTGATCAAGTATCTTAAGGCATTGCCGGGATAATTTTCCGCATTTCTTGGCTATATTCTTGGCGTGGTTGCCTTTATCTATGCTTACGGCCTTAACTTTGGCTATTTTGGCGTACTCTATATTTCGTAGATCGTGAATCATTTTCTGGTTTAATTCCTCTAGTTTCTTTTCCCTCATTGTGTACACCTCATGGAGAGCCAAACCTGCAGAAAACCGGCAAGTTCAGGATCCACTTGCTTCACTTCATTCACTACATCATCTATTGTTATCTTTGATAGTATTTTCTTTGTTAATTCATCATCTCCCAGCAGCTCTATAAGGTCCCGCGTCAATCTCATTGCTCGCCTAACCCTACTATCCATGTTTCTTTCCTTCGGGTTCTCCTTGGCATCATCTCCTAATACATCGCTCAGCCTGCTTAATCTTTCTTGCCTATTCGGCATCACAGTTTAACACCCATTAATTGCTCCACTTGCTTCGCTATTTGCTTAGTGACTCCAGTTATTGCTGGCCTAAATGAGCCTGACTTATAATGTACGGCAAGCGAACCATTATTAGTATAGTGACGCGCATAATGATCAAAGGGTATCTTCATGGTCTCGCCATTATTCATATATTTTCTCGCATAGTCTACTAGCGGGTCATTATCGATTGCTATCATGTTGACGATGGTATTCACTATGCCATAGCCATCATAGAATCCCATTATTTCCTTATAGAGCTTGGTCAATGAGTCAATGGATGATTCGCTTGGCTCCATTACTAGATTCACTATATCTGAGAACGCGATTAATGTGTGATGTATTGTCTTCTCCATATTTGCTGGAAAATCGATCAGTATAAGTTTGACTCCATTTCTCGACAAGTCTATAACTAATTTCTCGAATCTGGCTGCTACTATGTGCCTATTTGATCCGAAGAGCAGGAAATATTTCTGGGATAAGTCGCCTGGCGGTATTATGGATACATTCTTATGCTCCTTTGAGTCATGTGCCTTATAATTAGCGCCTGTTGCTAAGTAGTTTAGGATGCCGCCATCATTATCTACTCCATGAAGCTTGCTCACCGTGTTATTCCCATCGAAGCCTAGATCTATTACTGTGACGGATGCGTCTAGTATTGCCGCCATATTGGCAACTATAGTGCTCTTGCCGACACCGCCCTTGGAGCCGCTCGTGAATGAAACCACCTTTGCACTTGGGCGTATCATGGCTTCATTGCTTCAGTCAAATATTAATATCTGCTGTATGATGGGAACTAACAATTAATTGAAAAATGAGTCACGTTCGAAAAGATTTATTAATAGTATAGTATCAATAGTAATATAATGTCATCTCATCGTTCAAGAAAAAAGAAGGAGGAATTAGTCTCCCAGAAAGCCTTGGAGCATGAATTAGTGCCTAAAGCTGAGTTGGTTCCAATGGAGGAAGCTAAAGCGCTTTTGAAGGGGCTTAATGTGGCGCCTTGGCAATTACCATGGATAAGGGCGCAAGATCCATTGATAAGGGCCCTCGGCGCAAAGCCGGGTAATGTGGTTAGAATATATAGGAAATCACCCACAGCAGGAGAGATGGTTTTTTATAGGATAGTGGTGTCAGGTTGATGTCGATGAAGAAGGGCAACCTAATACTTCCTTATTTAATGAGGACTGATGATTCTCAATCATTCCCCTCGATTAATGATAAATGGGCCATAGTTGAGTCCTATATAAGGGAAAATGGATTAGTGCGGCACCAAATAGATTCGTTCAATGATTTCCTAGACAATAAATTGCAGAAAATGGTTAAGGAAATGGGCAGCGCGGAAATGTCAATAAAGGGCATTTCATTAATAGTGGATAAGGTGGAGATAGGCAGGCCCAGGGTAAAGGAATCCGATGGCATTGAAAGCACGATTTACCCCATGGAGGCCAGGATGAGGAATGCAACGTATGCGGCACCCATGTATATGCGGATGATGCTTGTAGTAAATGGTGAGGAGTATCCTAGCGAGAGGGTATATATAGGCGATATGCCTATAATGGTTAAGTCAAAGTATTGCAACTTAACTGGGCTAAAACCCAGCGATATCACTAGGAAACTCGAGGATCCTGATGATCCTGGCGGCTACTTCATAATAAATGGAAGCGAGAGAGTCGTTGTTGCGCAGGAGGATTTATCATTGAATAAGCCAATATATGAAATAGATCAACGAGGTGGGACCAAGGTATATATGGCTACTATAGTCTCCATAGGCCCCGGCTATAGAACCAAGGCCACCGTCGAGTTGCATAGGGATGGTGTGATCTACGTTCAATCAGTGGGTCTCTCAATAAAGCTGCCGTTCCCCATAGTCATGAAGGCGCTAGGCATTGAAACTGATCAAGACATAGTGATGGCGATAAGCGATGATCCAGACATCCAAAATGAGTTAATGGCATCACTAGAGAAGTCCAGTCAAGTGGCTGCCACCATAGATGATGCGCGGGACTACATCGGCGGCAAAATAGCGATAGGTCAATTAAGGGAAATAAGGATTGAACGTGCCTTATCGACCCTCGACAAGTACTTCCTGCCGCATTTAGGTACATCACCCGATCCGGAGATAAGGATGAAGAAGGCCTTATTGCTTGGACAAGCAATAAAAGGAGTTGTTGAGCTTTACTTGGGCCGGAGGAAACCCGATGATAAGGATCATATGGCTAATAAGAGGATAAGGCTTGTCGGTGATTTAATGGCTCAATTATTTAAGACCGTTTTTAATCAATTCATGCAGGACCTAAGAAGTCAACTGGAGAAGTATTATGCTAGGGGCAAAGTACCTAACCTAGCCACTATAGTTAGGGCTGACATAATGACTGAGAGGATAAGGCATGCATTGTCTACCGGCAATTGGGTCGGCAACAGAACTGGAGTAACTCAAATGCTGGATAGAACTAATTACTTATCGACTATTAGCCATCTACGCAGGGTACTATCATCGCTGGGCCGGGGCCAGCCTCACTTTGAGGCTAGGGATCTACATCCAACACAGTGGGGCAGATTATGTGCAGTCGAGACTCCTGAGGGCGCTAATTGTGGACTGGTTAAGAATATGGCTCTCCTCGCATCAGTGACCGTTGGCGTTGATGAGAAGGAGGTTGAGGATATGCTTTATGAGATGGGCGTGATCGATATAATGACAGCTAGAAGAAACGGCATAAAGGGCAGTGAGGTCCTCCTAAATGGTAGATTAATAGGCGTGTACGAGGATCCAAAGCAGCTCGTGACTAGACTAAGGGAGATGAGGAGAAGAAATGAGATAAGCAAAGAAATAAATGTAGCTTATATAGATGAGCTACATGAAGTCAGAGTCAATTGCGACTCCGGTAGGCTTCGTCGTCCTCTTCTAGTTATAGAGAATGGTAGACTTAAATTGCGTCCAGAGCATATTGAGAATTTAAGGAAGGGCATATGGACGTGGAGTGATTTGGAAAAGAATGGTATAATAGAGTACTTAGATGCGGATGAGGAGGAAAATGCATTGGTAACCATTAATTTAACGAGTGATTTAAGTAAATTTACTCATATGGAGATTTATCCATCAATCATGCTTGGTGCGATTGCCTCTATAATACCGTTCTCAGAGCATAACCAATCCCCAAGGAACATATATGAGGCAGCTATGGCGAAGCAGTCGCTTGGGATGCCGGCGTCTAATTATAGGTATAGAATGGACTCGAGGGGTCACCTCCTTATTTACCCTGAGAGGCCCCTTGTGACAACTAGGGGCGCTGAATTGGTTGGTTATAGTAAAAGACCATCTGGCCAGAATGCAGTTGTTGCTCTAATATCATATACTGGCTATAATATGGAGGATGCAGTCATAATTAATAAAGCATCAATTGAGAGAGGCATGTTTAGGAGCATCTTCTATAGGACCTATGAGACCGAGGAGATTCGCTACTCTGGAGGCGAGACGGATAAGATAGAGATACCAACTTCAAGCGTAAGAGGCTTTAAGGGTGCGGATGTGTATTCCCATTTGGATGAGGATGGCATAATAATACCTGAGGTACTGGTTTCCAGTAATGAGGTGCTTATAGGTAAGACAAGTCCACCGAGGTTTTACGGCGCATTTGCGGAGGAGGCTCTTAAGAGGGAGAGGAGGGATTCCTCGATAACGGTTAGGAGAGGGGAGAGGGGCATAGTTGATAGGATATTGATAACGGAGAATAGTGAGGGATATAAGTTGATAAAAGTCAAGGTAAGGGAAGTACGTAAGCCAGAGCTTGGGGATAAATTCGCGAGTAGACATGGGCAAAAGGGAGTTGTCGGCATGGTTCTCCCCATGGAGGATATGCCGTTTACAGAGAGCGGTATAGTTCCTGATATAATAATTAATCCTCATGGCATGCCGAGCAGAATGACTATCGCACAGCTATTGGAGGCGATAGCCGGTAAGGTATCATCAATGACTGGGCAATTAGTGGATGCCACGCCATTCGAGGGAGTTGAGGAGAATACTCTTAGGGACATGCTTGAGAAACTTGGGTTCCGGTGGTCTGGAAAGGAAGTAATGTATAATGGCTTAACGGGAGAGAAGCTTGTAGCTGACATATTTGTGGGCGTAATCTACTACCAGAAACTGCACCACATGGTTGCTGATAAGATACATACAAGATCCACTGGCCCAGTTCAGATATTAACTAGGCAACCAACGGAGGGGCGTTCCAGGGAGGGTGGATTAAGGCTTGGAGAGATGGAGAGAGATGTGTTAATAGCACACGGCGCCTCCGCGCTACTTCATGAGAGACTAGTGGAATCAAGCGATAAATACACAATGTATGTATGCGAGGATTGCGGCATGATTGCGTGGTATGATTATCACAAGGGTCGTCCCGTGTGTCCAATACATGGCAATAAGAGCAATGTTTCTAAGGTAGTTGTCCCCTACGCCTTTAAGTTAATGCTGCAGGAATTGATAAGCCTAGGCATTTATCCAAAGATAGAGCTGTCAGACTTCATAGAGGAACATAAAGCCGAGTAGCACTTAATCTCTTCCTTTCTCTTTTATTTGCTTTATGTAGAGATTATATAATTCATAGAATCTTTTTTCGTGTTCATCATAATCTATGAAGTACTTCTTCGATACTTTATCGTTAATTATCGGGATTCCCTCCATTTTCAGCAATTTCTTCTTTATATCAATCGCGTTATTTATGAGAGGATCATGAACTGAGTAACCCCCTATATTTCCATCTGACTGAATAACTCTGTGACACGGCACAATTATAGGTAACGGATTCTTTGAGAGAAGTAACCCAACGAGCCTTGGACTTATGCCGAGCAGTCTTCCCATGGACGCGTATGAGGTCACTTTGCCGCGTGGAATGGCTAGTAACGATATCATGAGTAGCCCCAACATATTAGATGGTATCTCTATCATGCTTAGCACCTCGCCTTCGCTTGGTAGATCAAGTCGTTGTTGAGATACTTCTCTAGCGAGCTTGGCGCTGACTATTTTTCCATTTCCATTCCTACACAACTGCAATGAGTAACCCAATCCATCTAAAGCGAAGTTAATGCATCGTTTTACCACAGTTGACTAACTAATAGTGACTGATTTATAAATCATTTTGCCTGACACCAAAAACATGGAGTGCACAGCCAGAATAAGGCTAAGATTTGCTGGAGTACTTAAGATATTTGCTGGAGATAATGAAATAGTTATGGAGATTCCTTGCGGCTCGACCATTAGGGACCTAATAACTAGGATAAGCTCCAGCAATCCGAAGCTTTTTTCTAGATTAATGGATGGAAAGGAATTAATGCCAGACATATATATTGCAATAAATGATGTAGACATACGGCTGCTCAAGGATTTAGCGACACCGCTCAGGGATGGCGATGCTGTCTTATTTCTATCGTATATACATGGTGGTTGATGATGATGCTCATAACCGATCTAGGGATATTAAATTATGATGTTGTCACCATTGTTCTGGAAAAGGATGTTACTGAAAAGGATTTAAAGAGAATAATGGAATCAATAAAGGCCGATGTATTCATGATTCTAAGTGCATCAGCTGCGCCAGGGGACCTGGATATTCTTTATTACATGTACTTTGCTCTTAGGTCTCACCTAAATGGGACAGCGATTGCGAGGGATCCTAATATGGAGGCAATAGCATTGAGTCAATGTATGCTTCATATAAATGATGCGGTGAAAAAAGCTTCGCCAATTGGACATCGAGTGGTCACAATAGCTGCATTATCTAGGGCCAGTGTAAGGATAGATTATTCGGAGGGCGATAAAGTAATTGGCTCATCCACGCGATTTAGGGAGAATAATTGTTCAAGGAAGTTCATTCTCCTTAAGTTAATGGAGAAGTATTAATCTTTGTACCTAATGTATGGAATTTTGTTCTTAATCTTCTTCATAGTTTATTTGTTTCTACACATGTTTTCTTTATTTGAATAATTAATAGTCAACATGACGTGGCTACATTGGTTAAAATAAAATAATCAATACTTTATTTAATGTGATCATTATTATTCTATAGTGTTAGAATATACTATATTTATTGGAAAATAATACTTAAAAATAAAGCAATAAATTTATAGTTATGAGTAAAAATAATCTAAATATTAAATTCGATCCAACCAAGGGAATCGTGCCGAATCTAGGCGGCGCCTATTTTTCTGAGTACCAGAAAGCCATGATCGATCCGGAAGCATATTATGGTGATATTGCTAAGAAAGCATTATACTGGAAACGGCCATGGAGCAAATACGTCGAATATAAGGATCCAATTCATAAATTCTTCGTAGGTGGATTAACTAATTACACATATTGGTTCGATATCCATGAGAACAGTTGGACCAGAAATAAGTTGGCATATATATGGGAGGGAGAGCCCACCGATGATAAGGGCAATCCCCTAGAGATCAGGCGATTCACATATGATGAGATGTGGCGAAGCATAAATAGGTTCTCCAAGGCCTTGCTTGATCTAGGGATAAAGAAGGGAGATAGAATCGGTATATACATGCCTATGATTCCGGAGGCACTGATAGCCGCATTCGCCGCCGTCAGGATAGGCGCAATACATGTAATAGTTTTCAGCGGCTTTGGCGCAGAGGCGCTTGCCAATAGGTTGGCTGACTCTAAATCGCGCATATTGATAACGGCCGATGGAGGATATAGGCGGGGCAAATTCATAGATCTTAAGTCAACTGCAGATAAGGCATTCGAGAAAGTTCCAACGCTTGAGAAAATGATAGTGGTGAATAGGTCTGGAAGAAAAATAGATATGCGACAAGGGCGTGACTTGGCATTTGATGAATTAATGGCTTCAGCTCCAAGCAATGCATATGTGGAGCCAACTTGGTTAGAGGCCAACGAGCCTGTGTATATTGTATATACATCTGGCACGGTGGGTAAACCCAAGGGCATAGTTCATACATCCACTCATTATGTATGGCTTTGGGCCAATATGTATTGGGCATTCGACCTAAATGAGCATAATGTCAAGAAGGATGTTTGGTTCTTCACGGGAGACTTCGGCTGGGCTGGGGGTCACTTCTTCACCATATACACGCCTCCCATGTTTGGATTAACTGCCGTATTCTATGAGGGTGCCCCAGATACTCCGGCGCCGGATAGGTATTGGTCAATAGTGGATAGATATGGAGTTACGGTTCTATATACGTCTCCA
>JAGDXC010000012.1:0-9151 GCA_023269935.1 Thermocladium sp. | reverse complement strand
CCACCCGCCGTTAGGATGTTCATGTCGCAAGGCGATCATTGGGTTAAGAAACATGATTTATCCACGCTTAGAATACTGGGAAGCGTGGGCGAGCCATTAAATGCCGAGGCTTGGAAGTGGTTCTATGAAGTGGTAGGTAAGGGTCGATTGCCCATAATAGATACTTACGGGCAGACAGAGACAATAGTTCCCATTTTCCCACCATATGGTATAGATAAGATACCATTAAAGCCAGGCTCCGCAACTGTACCGCTTCCGGCGATTGAGGCTGATGTAGTGGATGAGGATGGTAAGTCAATTAGAGGAGAAAAAGGCTACTTAGTGTATAAAATACCATTTAAGGCACCCACGATATTCTTGACTATGTGGGGTGATACTGATAACTTCGGCAAACCCGATTGGGTGGGTGACCCAGCCCTAGTTAAGGCGACATATTATGAGAGGTTCCCCGGCTATTACTACACTGGGGATGCTGCATTAATAGATGAAGATGGATATTTCTGGTTACTTGGTAGAGCAGATGATACTCTCAAGATAGCTGGGCATAGGCTTGGAACCGCTGAGATAGAGAATGCATTCCTTATGCATCCAGCCGTGGGCGAGGCCGCCGTAGTGGGGAAGCCGGATCAATTACGAGGTGAGGTAGCAGTTGCATTCATAGTGCTAAGGCCAGGCTTCTCTGCATCCCCTGAATTGGCCAAGGAACTGAAGGAGTCCGTGAAAAAAGCATTAGGTCCCATAGTCGTAGTGGATAAGGTCTTTTTCGTATCCAAGATACCGAAGAATCGAAGCGGCAAAGTGCTTCGCAGAGTTGTTAGGGCCCTCGTTAGGAGCGAGAATTATGGTGATGTCTCCACCATAGATGACTCATCATCAATAGATGAGATCAAGAAGGCACTTGACAGCGGCGGCTATTAGACTAGGTCTTTTTGAGGAGAGGAGGCGAAAATATAAAAACGCATTGCTTTAGTTCTAGATACTGATGGGAGTTAAGTTAACAACCAGGCAGTATTTGGTTCCGGTTATTTCGACAATGTTAATATGGGGGCTCGAGTACTATGATATAATTATTTACTCCTCCCTGGCATATATAATTCAACCTCTCTTCTTCTCAAGTTCTCCCCTGCTTGGGTTATTAGAGGTGTGGTTTGCCTTTGCATTATCATATCTAGTGAGGCCAATTGGTGCAGTGATATTTGGCCACCTTGGTGATAAGAGGGGAAGACGCTACACCACCATATTGGATGCTGGATTAATAGGCTTAGCCGCAATAGCAATAGGTCTCCTGCCTCCCTATTCATCCATAGGCTTAGCTGCGCCTCTAGCATTCTATGCCATGAGGTTACTTCAAGGTCTCTCCCTAGGGGGAGAAGCCGGGGGCGGCGCAACATGGGCTATGGAAATGGCTCCAGCCCGGCTGAAGCCGATCCTAAATGGGATAATGTATAGTGGCCTTTCATGGGCTGTTTTCCTCTCGTCATTTATGGTATTGACCATTAAGGGGGCTCTGCCATCCTCCGCGTTTGAGACATGGGGTTGGAGAATAATTTATGCATTTGGCGCAGTGCCTGCATTAATTGCGTTAATAATACGATTAAGCGGCGTCGAGTCGCCAGAATGGCTTGAGGCCAAGCGTGTCGGTAAATTACCGAGGCTTCCTCTCGCCTCAGTGATAAAGAGACATTGGAAGGCTTTACTTATAGTTATTTTGATTAATCTAGGATTGACCATGTATTACTACGGCGGCACCGGATTCTGGAGCTATGCTATACCGAAGCTAATAGCGCCCCATGTTGGCATATCTCCATCACGGGCGCTTGATTTCGCCTTGACTCTAAGCATGTATGGCGGCATCGGAGCCGTGATGGGGGAAGTATTAAGCGGATTTATTCTAAATAAGATTACTCCCCGCTTATTATTTATTTTATCTGCAATCGCATTAATGATAATATCGCCGCTTGGAGTTAATTTATCGTTTAGCTTTAATCCGCTGGCCCCCTTTATAACCCTAGTAATGGGCGTGTTATTTGGTCTTGCCGCTGCTCCCCAGACGCTTTACTTCACGTCGCTGTTCCCAGTTGAGGCTAGATGGAGTGGTGTATCATTTGGATGGAACGTAAATGCGGCAATCGGTCCATTATCTACTCTCTTGGTTCTAATGCTGATGCGTGGTTCAATTAGTGCCGCCGCCTTCGCTAGCTCGGTAGTAATGATAATCAGCTCTGTGTTAGTAGTGGTTGGTGCAATTCCATCAATTAAGCATAACAATTAATGCATAATCATCTGCCTACGTTCATTTAGTTTTTGCCTAGGGAAATTATTTCGGCGCATCCTTTAAAATATGAAGCTAATCTACATCATTGTGATGAGTCAGAGTTACTCGTATAAGGTGAAGAGAGAAAGGCCCATGGGGGGCCGCTGATTTCGCTTTTAATTCTTTAAGATAGTGCTTAAGATTGTTTGGAATGGGAAATCGAGGCTGCACGGGAATCTTTTGAAGCGGACTAGGTTTAATAAATCAAGGGTTGAGGGAGTGCATGCTCCTCTTTCGTAGGGGATGGCCTCGTAGAAATGTCGTTGTAGGGATGTATGTAGTTAATTTGGCCTTGGCCATTATTGGGTCCTTATGGATGGCTCCATCGTAACCCCTCTATTGGGATTGAGCCCAAGAATACAGGAAACCGCCACGAGGCAAGGAAACTCCGCGACAGGGTAGTTCACAAGAGAATTAAGAAGTCTCGCCCTTTAGGGCTAGGAGCCGTCGGTAATTAAGTGGCATAATCTTTTAAAGAGTGAATGGCATTGCTTTTCTATGGCGAAGAAAGTAATTAGCATTAGAAAGGCCCCCAGCGGCGATGTAAAGAGGGATGTTGTTAAGGCGAGGAATAAAACTACTAGGTGCGCTGTGTGTGGAAAACCGATTAAGAAATCAAGTAGACCATTTGGCGGCTATATTTGCGGTAATTGCTTATCCACGGCTATAAAGCTTAGCATATTGGTTTCCCAGTGATCTCGGCATGGGCGTAATAGCGATAAGTGGGGAGGCTGCCAGTGGAAAAACTACAATAGCTAAACTACTTGCTTGGCGTCTTGGTTACAGAACTGTATCAATAGGTGAGTTATTTAGACGAGCTGCGCGGGAGCGTGGTGTATCATTAATTGAGTTGCATAAGTTGGCTGAGTCTGATCATTCTATTGATAAGGCGGTGGATTCATATACGTTGGAGGAGGCTAAGAAAGGGAATATAGTGATAGAGGGGCATTTGGTTGCATGGATTCTTCAGGGCATCGCCGATGTTAAGATATATCTAAAGGCCAGTGAAGAGGTAAGAGCCAATAGGTTGGCCTCCAGGGATGGAAGATCCATTAGCGATGCATTAATGGAGATAAGAAGCAGGGAGGAATCCAATAGAAAACGATACAAGGAGATCTATGGCTTCGATGTGCACGATCTCTCTATATTCGACCTAGTGATAGATACGACCAGAATAGATCCACCAAATATATTGGACGTGATAATGGAATACGTTAAGCAATTAATAAGGTATCCAGCGGCATTATGATTAAATCCTTGCCTGGGTAATTGCTTGTTCCCGATAGAGTATTAAACCCTTATTCTAATTGATGAGTGGATGCTGATACTTGACCTATCGCTGCCGGATGTGCTTAAGTCATTTATAGCGGAGAAGCGTAACGTTAAGTCACTATACCCGCCTCAAGAGGAGGCCGTTAGGAGCGGTATATTTAATGGCGAGAACATAATTATGGTTACTTCAACGGCTAGCGGTAAGACGCTTCTCGCCGAAATAGCCGCGGTCAGCAATGTATTAATGAATGATAAGAAAACGATAGTTACCGTTCCCCTTAAAGCATTGGCGTATGAGAAGCTCATGGATTTCAAAGTATATGAGGAGCTTGGGGTGAGGATAACAGCATCCACGGGGGAGTACGATAGCGACGATAAATGGCTTGAGTCATTTGATATAATAATAACTACTTACGAGAAATTAGACAGTATTCTAAGGCATAAACCCTCGTGGCTGGGCGATGTAGGTCAATTGATAATAGATGAATTGCATTACGTGGGAGACTCCGAGAGGGGTCCAATAATAGAGTCGATAATATCTAAGATACGGATGCTTGGCTTGTCGCCGCAGATAATAGGATTGAGCGCAACAATAGGGAATGCAGAGGAACTTGCAGCTTGGTTAGGGGCAAAGTTGATTAAGACTAATTGGAGACCAATACCGCTTAAGGAGGGAGTTTATCTGAGACCAATTATAATGTTCAGCGATGGCTCTAAATCCAAGATACATGATATTGGGGATCCAGTTACGTCACTTGTACTTGATTCTCTGCAGGCTGGTGGTCAAGTTATCGTGTTCTCTCCATCCAGATCCGGCGCCGTCAAGATAGCAAAGCAATTATCAAGGCTGATATGCGGCGCTCCAAGTAAGCTGATAGATGTTGATGCAGTATCGCGTGTTGCCGAGGATGTCAGGAATGCATCCAGCTCTAAGCTATTGGGCGATGAGCTTGCCCAATTAATACGGTGCGGAGTTTCATTTCATCATGCGGGGCTAGAGCTAGAGGTTAGGCGATTAATAGAGGAGGCGTTTAGGGCTAGATCGATTAAGGTTCTTGCCTCCACCACCACATTAGCTGCCGGCGTTAATTTACCTGCAAGGCGAGTAATAATAAGTGACTATAGGAGATATGAGGTTGGGGAGGGCATGCTCGATATACCTGTAATGGAGTATAAGCAGATGGCGGGAAGGGCAGGTAGGCCTGGCCTAGATCCATATGGTGAAGCCATCTTAATCGCATCGACGGAGAGGGAGGCTCATCGCTTGCTTGATCTATATATAAATGCGGAACCTGAACACGTGGTTTCCCGCTTTTTTGTGGAGGAGAACATGGCCTTTAATTTACTATCAATAATAGCAAGTGATTATGCTGATGATATGGCTGGAATCTCCCAGTTCTTATCAAATACCTTGGCGTATGCACAATATAAGATAAGTAGTAACGTGATTCAGCGCAATGTACTGATGAGGCGAGTTAATGATATGCTTAAGTTCCTCGTTGAGTCGGGCTTCATAGAGGAAAGAAATGGCGAATTCTCGGCCACCCAATTGGGGCTTGCGGTTAATAGGACTTATATAGATCCATATACCGCCAATGATTATGTTAGAGGATTAAATCAATTAAGTAGAAAAGCCACCCATTTAGGAATACTATTTCTAGCAGTTAAATCCAGGAAAATACCTAAGCTTCGGGTCAGGAAGAGCGAGGAGGATAAGTGGGCTAATGAATTAATGAGTCGCTGGTCAAAGTTGCCTTTAATGCCCCCCACTATACCTGAGTATGATGAGGAGGAGCTTCATCCATTAATGGAGGAATTAAAGACGGCGCTAATGATCATGGACTGGATAAATGAGGTGGATGAGGATTCCCTCCTTAAACTATACGATGCGCAGCCAGGTGATTTACGAATGTATATAGATCAATTAGATTGGTTGCTGAGCGCCATGGTTGAGCTAAGCAAGGTACTTAAGCTGAGGGAATTAACCAGCAAGATAGATATTCTCAGGTATAGAGTGAAGTATGGAATAAAGGCTGATGCGCTTGAGTTAGCGCTAAACCTAGAGGGAATAGGCCGCGCGAGGGCGAGGGAATTATATAAGGCCGGCTTTCGATCAATCGAGGATATAGCCGCTGCTTCGCCAGCTAGGCTACAGGAGGTGAGAGGCATAGGATCCACCCTCGCCCGCTCATTAGTGGAACAAGCAAAGAAACTATTAGAGACAGGTAAAATAACGCGAGTCCCAAGAGATGAGGAGCCCAGCGGCGATATCTCGGATTACTTAGGCAACTAATTTACTACTTAGAGCTTCGATAACCGTTAGTTACTGTCTTATAGAGTGATCCTTGAAGGGTAGATCCTGAAGGGTAAATTATGCAATGCATATTTCATGGATGATTTATACCCTGCCCATTTTTTGGTTCAGCCTTGTTTCAAGTTTATTGGATTGCCATTGTTAATTATGTCCTCGGCTAGCTTGGGATCGATTTTTGACAACTTATCCTTAATCTTGCTTAGAAACTCTTTATCCTCATTAATGTTCCTTAACTCATCGGGTAGCAATATCGGTATATCCTCCTTTATTGGGTACCATCTATGGCACTTCTCACAGTATAGTATACCCTCCCCTATTTCATGCTTATAACACTCAGCGCACGGTGCTTTGCTTGGATCCTCCATATCCTTAATATTCATTCCCTTATATGCGCAATATAGCTCACAGAACGGTATCTTGCCTGTATATTCCCGATCCTTCACATTCTCGCTCAACACCACTAGCCTTAAGGGGAACGTCTTATCATAAGGGCATGCAAGCACATCCATTAATCTATACTTCATGACAGACCCAATCAGTTCAACTATATAAGCATTAATTCGCCCAATAACATGGATCTATGAATGAGGCACGGTAATCGTGTTTATTTTATCATTTGCGTTACCACTCAGTGGACACGCAATTCAAGCAATAAAAGGAAGTAATGCATTGAAATCTCGAATTGCCGCTCTTTTGAATGAATCTAATGATGATGAAGTGAACGGCATGTCTAGCCCCTTTATAGCGGGGAGGGGATTAGTCGACCATTCTCTATATAAAGTGATGAGTCAAATAATTCTGAGTCCTCCTTTGCCTGCGACACGTATATCATATCCATGCTTCTCGTTTTTATTATTTCCATTATTCTTCCCAGTAATTCCCGTCTTCTAGAAATATTTGAAGCAGCTTCATCAAGTAGTAGCGCTGCTGGGTCTGCGGCTATAGCTGTTA
Organism: Thermocladium sp.; assembly: GCA_023269935.1. Next base: position 2,300 of record JAGDXC010000012.1, on the reverse strand, counting down.
GTATGGCAACTACCTCCCTTTGGCCCATGCTGAGTTTTCCAACCTTTTCCTCAAATGGTATAGAGTATTCTCTTAATAAGTCCATAAAGTGATCCAACTTCATGCGTTGAGCCAGCCTTAGGTGGTCCTTGACCTTCATGTGTGGTATATAGGTCTCGGGCGATACATAGGCTATTCTCCGTTGCCAAGGCGGTAAATTAGTCACGTTTCTTCCATTAACTTCAATAAACCCTTGATCAAGTCGCTCTAGACCTGCAATCAGTCTAAGAAGAGTGGTTTTTCCGCTTCCATTCCTACCAACCAGCATGGTAGGCCCATTAATATATAATTCAGCTAGTAATTTAAAGCCTGGATAGGTCTTGCTTAATCTAGCCTTCATCACCATAATCGCTGCCTCACAGACACAGCCCTAATCAATAACTCCAGTAGTAACCCAACCAGTACTAGCGCAGCGGATTGAGCAACGGCTGGCGACACGCCAGCATAGGAATAAGTATTATATATTAATATGGGAGCCGGCATTCCCCTGATGGGGCCAGTTAATACATAATACGCAATTATTGCAATGGAGCCGAACTCACTCATAGCCCTTGACATGGCGACCAGCGCTGAGCTGAGGATCCCCCTCGCTGCTTGAGGCATTACTACCTTGACGAAGGCAGAGTCCTCGCTTAAGCCAAGCGTGTAAACATACTCTTCCCTAGCTCTTGGCATTGACTCGAAGTAATTCTTAGCTGATCTATAATATATGGGAGCGGACACGGCGACTAGGGCAATGGAGAGACCAGTAAATGTATCCAGTATGTTAATGCCAAGCAACCTAAATGCCTCGCCGAGAGGCGAAAGCGGAGATACAGCAAGCACTATTGCTATTCCGATCACGGGATGTGGAACAGAGGCCGGTAAATCAGCCAATGAATCGATTAGGGTTGAGCCACGACGCGAGAAGATGTAGGCGGCGGGAGTCAATATTATTACATCCAGCGCGGCTGCTGTAAGTGAGGAAAAAATGGTTAATTCAATTGAATTAAGTAAATCATTAGTTCCAGTTCCATTTACTAGCAATGGTAAGCCATAGATCAGTATTACAATCACTGGAAAAAGAATTAATGCTACTCCAATTAATGCTGCCGCCCTAATCACGTGGGGAATGCTCGTTTCCCATTTATTAGTAATGTGCTTCTCAATGCTTAAAAAAACGCAACGGGTAATTACGCAGATGAACACGAAACCATTTGTAATAGTTGGGATCCTAATTATAATCATTGTTATATCGGTTCTAGTAATAAGCTTAAATCACAAAAATGGTAGGGGAAGCATTTCAGAATTTCCTCGCAATGTTCTCTTCATAGATGTTGCGGACGCCTACTCCGGCGAAGCCAATGAATTAGGTTCATTATTTCAACAAAGATTCGGGATTCCTTACAAGGTTTATGCAGAGGGTTCCTTCGCATTAGCACGGGAAATATCAATGGGCTCCGTCCCCTCAACGGTATTCCTCTCAATAGCTGAGGCTGCGTATTATCCCAATTACTTGGGTAATTACTCGCCTGGATGGGCCATAGCGTTTGCCTCCGATGAATTAGTGATCGCCTATTCCAATGCCTCGCTCTCTAACCCAGCGGCATCAAAGATAATATCAGAGCTGCGGATGGGGTTTCTTAGCAATGATACTGCATTGATTCGTGATGCATTGATGAACCTCACCTCAGGCTCTGTGTTGGTTGGGATATCTAATCCGCTCACTGATCCGGCTGGGTACAGGGCCTTTCTCTCCCTTGAGATAGCTGGGTATCTATATGCAGGAAATTCCTCGCTATTCTTGGATAGGTTAATGGATAATAGAGGCAATAGAAGCGCCACGAATGCGGCTGAGTTAGTGGCTCCCCTCGAGGCGGGCCAAATACAATTCCTCTTCATATATAGATCGGCGGCCATATCGCATGGTTTAGGCTACATCCAATTACCGCCTCAATTAAGTCTAGGCGATCCATCGTTGAGCAGTTTCTATTCAATGTTTAATTATAGCATAGATGGAAAGATATTCAGAGGAGGTCCTATTTACTTATACGTATCTATACCGGGAAACGCAAATAATGAATCCTTGGCTTATCAATTCATTGATTTCCTACTAAATAATTCCTCTCTATTATCTAGATATGGCCTGCATCCATTGAAGCCAGCCCTCTTATTCACTTGGAGTAGCTCAGTTCCCCAATATATTAATGAATTAATGGAGAAAGGCTTACTGACATACTCTCCTCGCTGAGGCTTGGGGGTTCTGGGGTCTCCGTCTTGGA
>JAGDXC010000011.1 GCA_023269935.1 Thermocladium sp. | reverse complement strand
ATAATCTCCCACACCGATGCGGGCTAAGTAGCCGTGGTCACGGCCCAGCTTACCCTCAATTTATTTACTTCAACCTTGATTTTCCTCCCAACATACCCATCAAGCGGTCCCTCAAGCCTCAGGGCGTGCTTCCGTACCCCAATCCATGGCCTTGCCTTCGTTACTATTTTCGCTATTGAACGAACTCATGGAGCCGACACAAGGCACACGTAGTGCGGCTTTTAATTAGGCTACTTGAATGAGTATTTTCCACATTTTCCATGGATTAAAATGGATAGGAAATTGGAGACTGGTGAAAACATGCTAGCCTAAATAAGCGGTTAAAGCTATGATTGGGCCTAAGGCCCATTAGTTGATTTTCTTTTCAAGCATTATGACCACCGCTATGCTGCGAACTCACCTCAAGATACTTCTATCACCATGAAGCCTTCAGAATGATGAAGGCCCTCGAAATGCGGCCACAAGGCCTTTGGAACATATACATACGTAGCGCCACCCTCTTTAACAACCCTGGCTATGAAGGCCACAACACCATCTGGGGTATCAATGTGGATTACTACCCTTCTCCCGATTACGCCCATCTTTTCAAGTAGTTGAGTCTCTGGATACCTTATAGCTAGAATTATGTAGCCTCCATGGTGGATGACTTCATATTGTCCTGCAAGGTGTAGTGTCCCTCCTTTGACTATCATTGACCCGATTTTCATTCCGCCCAGAAGGCTTCCGCAGCTGGGGTTAATTAGAAAATCAACATCATCCCACATGGCATGTTGAATAACACTCAATTACTGATTAACATGCGGTAGAGCTTACTAAGAGGGGGTTTAAAACACCCCACCAGGTATCCATCTTCTACCATAATCATTCCTAAACATTAAACAAGGGCTCAAAACCACCAATAGCGTAAACAAGGCTGGTTGCTAAGGTACTCAACATTGACTCTAACATTCCTATAAAACACCGTTACATAATTCCCATTAAAATGGGCTGCAGACCCGTAGGCCCCGGGTTCAAATCCCGGCCGGGGCTCCAGGAGATGACCCCCATAATTCTGGGATTAAATAGTTTAAGGTCTACATTTACGGAGACGCTAGTTATCCTCATCCCCTACTATCCTAGAGTGATCTACATAAACAAAACAACAACCCTGCAGTCTCTAGCCCTAAACGCTTAGCAAACACGCATCCGCGACAATGAACATTACCGAGTATTTAAAGATGCTTAAACTCTATGTAGTGGCACTAAGCCCAATATGCTTCAGGGCAGCCCTGAGGTGATGGCGCCTTAAGCACGCATCCACGGTATGTTTAAGCAATTCTTTGTGATAAAGGTATCTTACACGTTAGCTATTTAATGATGTAGACATTTACCTCAAATATGGATTTAGTTTCAGTAATTATTATATTGGTGGGTCTATTTGTATCCATACTCCTTGCTGAGGCTTCGGTAGTTGACAGTTGTGTAGCCGTTTACGACATATGGTTAATTAGCTACTCAATAAATATCATCGCTCTCGAAGTCCTTCAATCCATACACCACCCCTTCTCACTGTGGTTTTTATCAATCCCATATGGACGCATGTCAATATTTGAAACAATCTACTCATTCTTCATAACAGCCTTCATATTATTCATTTTAGCCCTAATAGACACCGCCGCAGCCGTGATGTATATAATAATACGCGCAGAATTCTTCCCACCAAAGCCAGACATAATAACGGAAACCTCTCCTTAACCAAACTATTTGGGGTGATACTTCTAGCCCTCTTATGATAAGCATTAATAAGAGGGTTAGGGAGAGGCTTTGAGGTTGTATTCTAATGGTATGAGTATGAGGGCTATTTCTAGGGTTTTGAATATCCCCTTGAGTACTGTGTTCCCAGCATTATGGTAGGCAAAATTTTTAAACTCCTGGGAATAATCAGTTTACGGGGATTCTGAATGACGGAAGTCTTTGGTGGTGGCTCTAACGAAGAGAAATCCTGATCTTCGATAGAAGTGCCTACATGTGCAAGAGACTATCACCCATTTAATCTTAGACCTAGGGTGATATATGCTTATTGTAATAAGTGTAGAGATGTACACCTCATATAATCTATGTAGGTTCAAATCCCACCGGGTCCGCCAAGAAAATCCTAACAAAGCGCAAATAACTATGAAGTAAGGCGTCAAAGTAATAGGGGCTATAAAGATAAGTCTTCTATTTTCGGGATCAAATACTTTCAAATTAATCTCCTTAATACATTTATTTCCACTCAATTTTTGGAAGCCTAATAGATTCACTCAATATGTATTAAAAGAAAATTTCCTCACATTTTCCACGATCCACATCTTTGGCAAATACATACGATGAAATGGGTTTTTCTCGATTCCAATTATGAGGAGAATACCTCAATGTGGTTTAGATGTGGGGCATGGGGGATTTAGTAAATGTATTTTATGTATCTTGCAATGATTAGTGATGAGAATAATAGCCATATTACTTCTGAAGCCATGGATAATTCCAGGACTTCTATCGTGTTAACTTGGTAAAGTATTGTTATTGCTGAGGTTGGCAGGGCTAAAAATGTTAAAACTGTATAGGCCGGCAACACCTTGACGCTGTAATAGACGGATGGCAATAATGTGATTAGCGAGGCCAAAATGAAAAATACTTCCCTAGCTCTATAGGCCCAAGCTATTTTTATGGCCATAAATAGTCCTAAATTTGATGAGGTGAAGTACAACAAAATTACTTCAATAAATATAGCTAATGATGTGGATAGGGGCAGCTTAATGCTGCTTAACAGTAATATGACATATAACGCGACTAGGGGCAATGGGAAAAGCAAGTTCACAATATATAAACTCAGTATGTAGTTCCTCCTTGCCGTTTTATCGAACCAAATCATATCAGTGAATTTAATTACCCTAGTCAAATAAGAGAAGTCGCCGGCTGAAGAAAAGCCGGATAACGTTAAAATGGCTACAAGGGAACCCAGGAGAGCTATTTCGTTTAGTCTCCCATCTATTATGCTTAATATAAATAGTATAGCCAAAGAATCAAAATACAAGCTTATTAACGTCAAGGGATGCCTTATGCTGAACTTAAGGCCATAATAGTAGCCGAAAAGCATTGAGGCTTTACTCGTAAAAGACCACCTTAGCTAATAAATCATCTATATTCGCCTTCCTAACCGAGTCATATAAGTTTAAGTTAACAGTTTCTTTTTCACAAAGATATGCTTTCCCATATATGTGATGACACTTATCGAGTTCTTGATCTGTCTCAATCACCAATTTATCCTCAGTCCCCCTCAATAAGTCCCATGGATTAAACACTAGAAATCTCTTGCTTTTCGTTATTATCAAGATCTCATCAGTACATCTATTATGTTGGAGGCTAACGGTGAAGATATTATAATGGTTTTTCCTTGGTCTTTAAGTTTCTTAATAATGCCTTTAAGCAAGGTAGTTCCCTCGATATCGAGGTAAGTTAGTGGTTCATCCAACACGTAGAGATCAGCATCATAGGCCATCACCGCGACTAAAAGCACTCTCTGCTTCTGCCCACCCGACACATCATCCACCGGTTTATCTCTAAGCATATGTATTCCGAAAAATCTTAGAAACTCCTCGGCTTTTTCCTTAGCCACCTTGAAGCTATATCCCCTTAGAACTAGATAACTAATAAGGAAGTCCTTTGCCGTCATAACTCCTATGGGTTCCGAATCCTGAGGTAAGTAGGATACCTTGTTTGCCCTAATGATTGCTTTTCCTTTATCTGGCTTTACGATACCCAACATTATCCTCAACAAAGTCGTCTTCCCATAACCATTTGGAGCTATTACACCGTGAATCAATCCCTCACTAAAACTAAGAGTCACATCATCAAAGACCTTTAATTCGCCATAGCTTTTCGCGACTCCCTCCAACTTAAGTACCTCCATTGTAAACCCCAATCCAATTCTTCAGCTATACTTTAGCATTATAAAGATAACTTTCCATTAAAAATATCTTCATTATCACTACTTAACGAGGCCAGCAAATGAGAATCAGAACCAAAACTTAGTTCCTTTATAGGCTCTGCTTTAAAATCCTATTCTTTCTAACCATTAATGCTCAATTATTTTAGTCGGGTCCAAAGATGCTGAGGCCATTATCCGGCGCCTTAAATGATGAAGCGACCCTCGATAATTCCTCCCTAATTGCATCAATGCCAACCCTATCCACTAATTCGCCTGCATCCTTGCAGTTGTGTTTCTCCAGCATCCCAAGTAAGGCTTTAGTTATTGTCTCAGCTTCATTGGGATCCACCGTACACACGACCTTGCCAAGCCTCGTTGGACCGCCGCCAACCGTAACTAATATCCTAGTCCTAGACCCAAAGGGTTCTAAGCCTATGTCTGAGACCCATGACAATCCGCAATCATGCGTACAACCACTTATATGAATACTTACTGGTTTATCTCCCTTCAAATTAACGTGTATCTTGGAGCCAAGGCCGCTTGTATCTATTAGCCCCGGTGGGCATAATTCGCTGCCTAGACAGGCTATAGTGGCTGGCCCATCATGGCGAAATGGGCCTGGATCCCTAACCTCGTAACTCAGCTCCCCATCTATATCCTTCACCGGCACATAGATGGTTTGATTATTGAATAGTACCACGTATCCGAGGCCATGCTCATCAGCGAGGCCAGCGATCTTCTCAAGATCCTCAGCCTTAACCCACCCCGTTGGGTAATGGATCCTAATTATCTTGGAATCAATGAAGTGGGGACCTATGGATGGCTTGGGCAGATTTGGCTTAACCTTGCTCGCGACCTCGAGGATCCTGTCCCTAATCCAATCAATGCCATGCTTATTGGGGATCCACTTGAATCCACGCCTCTCTCCGCTCATCTTAAACACATCGATTGCGCCCACTATTATTGGCAATAAATCGTTGATATCAACATCAGTGAATACTAATTTGGCCGTGAAGGCATGCTCGCCAACGCCGCCGCCCAGGTATATGTCGAACTTGCCATTAGCCTTAGCAACTATACCGATATCCTGGGAGATCGGGATTGCGCACGCTTCTTCACACGCGGATATGGATATCTTGAACCTATGCGGCATGGATGCCCCCTCATACTCAGCCCTATGCCTGAAGTAATCTCCTATAAAGGTGGAGAGGGCCTCGGCATTCACGTGCGCGTAGGGACAATGATTGCTTGGGCATGGTATTGGATTCCTCACAGAATTACCGCAAGAATCCCGTGGATCAAGATCAACATCCCTAAGCCTTGAAACTACTTCATCAAATAACCTATAATCAACCTTAACAATCTCTACATCGCCCCTCGTGCCGAGCATGGCCCTGCCATCACCGTACTTCCTGGAAACCTCTGCAATTGTCTTGAGCTGATTAGAGAACCATTTGCTGGGATCCTTATTAATTCCCTGCCTAATCCTTATTGAGATCCACGGATTATCGCCGCGGTTCTTATAAATTCCCTCGTGCCTTCTCGGGTAAATGGCCTTATGAATATCCGAGTACTTGAATGTGGACATGCCTCCTAATAAATTAAGCCATTTATTAAATCTGAACCATAATACCACCATGAAGGATGCGGATAAATTAAGTCACATATTGAATAGGAGGAGAATCGTCTTTTCTTATTATTATGGTAATCGAATTATTGCTTAACGCTTTAAAATGATTAATGCATTACCCGCAAGTGTATGGATTAAGCAGTAGACAATGGGTGCAGGTATTGGCGGCTTGGTCCGGATGGTTGCTGGATGGCTTCACCACAATAGCTTACGCCCTAGTTGCAGTGACGATAAGCACAATAATGCTGCCGCCCAACTTAGGAAAACTAGGGTTAATCGTGACATTCGCTGGATTCGCCGTGGAGGCATTGGCGAGACCAATTGGTTCCCTCATCTTCGGCAATTACCTTGGGGACAAGATCGGTCGCAGAAACATGCTTGCAATAACTGTGCTGGGCTTCTCTATATTTGGCGGCGCTAAGGGCCTTCTCCCAACATATGGAGAAGCCGGGCTCCTGGCTCCCATTCTTCTCTACTTGCTTCTATTCGTTGAGGGAATGTTCGCCGGGGCTGAGTATGGGGGAGGAACAGCGCTAGTGATGGAGAGTATACCGCCCGAGGGGAGGGGGTTCATTGGTTCCCTAATACAGAGCGGCTTCGGGGTGGGTTACTTCATCATGGCCGCCATATTCGCCGTCATAAGCCATGCCTATGGGCCAATTGAGTTCCAGGAATATGGCTGGAGAGTTCTATTTCTAATACTATTCATACCTGGCGCCTTGGCCTTCCTCCTCAGGAGAATAGCCTACGAGAGTCCAGTATTTGAGGATCTACTAAGGAAGCAGGCAGTCGAGAAGGTTCCCCTCATCGCCATGTTCAGGGAATCCACGGGCAAAATATTTACTGCCCTACTAATAACCACCGGCCTACTCTTCATAAACACGGCGACGCTGAGCTTCTACCCGGGCTTCATGGAGATGATGAAGTACCCGAATTACTTGGTTGGAGAGTACATAGCTATCATTAATTTAGTCTCACTACTAGGCGTGTGGATCGGGGGAGCACTCTCCAATACGGTTGGGGGTAGGCGTAGAAGCATGCTACTATACGCAGCCCTATTCACTGCGACAACGGGTCCCCTACTCATTATGGGAAGCATGGGTCCAACTTATGCTCTCCCAGCCTTCAGCGTGCAGGCATTTCTAGAGGCGGCGATCTTCTCCGTCATTCCATCATTTCTATCCGAAAGCTTCAGCGAGCGATACAGGTCCACGGCAGTTGGCTTCACATATAATGGGGGCGCAATAATAGGCAGCACCGCCATCTCCATAATATTATCGCTAAGCGAGTTAATTGGCTTACTGCCTGCCTGGGTGATCTCCATATACTTGGCATCAACGGTAATGCTGATTGGAATACTAGCCTCGAGGGAGACCTGGCGCAAAAACTGAGACACTCATAGGCCACCCAAGATAATTCAGCAATGAATAAGACCCTTGATCTCCTCTTAACTAGGACAATACTGATGCCCATAATTATCTTTATAACTAATGAGGCGCAGTTAATTGGCGTGAAGCCACTGATTATAATAGTTGAGGAGAATTTGGGAGCAGCCGTAATGCTCTTAAGCGACGAAACGGGCCTGCCCGTGATTAATGATGTGGGGCCCGGCATTCTGCCTATAAGGGATGCATCCCAGGGAGCCAAAGTATTGAGTAGATTAAGTGGCATGGATGAATTGCCTCAAATAATAATAGTAATCAGCAGAACTGTTTGGAGCAATTTGATGGAGAAAATGGCGCCGCTTGACGTGGCTCGATTATTGATGAGGATAGAGGTCAGGACTGCTCGGCTCTAGTTTCCCCTGCTAAGCTCTATTACTACCTTCTTCCCATCTATATCCCACTCCTGCATTAAGCCGCTTCCACTGGGCTGCTCCATTAATACCTCGGTCCGCGTCTCCCCCTCTATATAGCTCTTCATCCTAGTAATAGCTGTAAGCAATTCCTCATCCTTAGTGCCTATTCTTGCCTTAGCTCGCTCCTCCATTTGTAGATTAAGCTTACTTCTCATTACTTGTATCCTCCTTATCAATTCACGTGCAAGCGCCTCATATAGGAGCGCCTCATCCATATGCTTGCTCAAGCATATCCGCAGTCCACTTACCTCGAGCGATTCATAATTTTCCCCGCACTCCTCATCCGTGAACCTAACAGTCTTGACATTAGTTAGAAAGGCCAGCACATCCTCATGCTGCTTAAGGGCCGCAGAACCCTTACCGCTTATCACTAACTCCTTGAGGGGCCACCTCAGCTTCACCCCTATCTTATTCCTAATATTAGCCGTCTGGGAAGCTATCTCGAATATTAGGTCAAACGTTGTCTCTAGATCGCCATTTATCAATTCCTCGTTTGGTTCCGGCAACATCAACATGTGCACGCTCTCCGGTCCATCCTCCATGCTCTTAAGGAAGGCTTGGTACAGGTACTCCGTCGTGAATGGGACGAACATGGCGCCGACCACTATTGCTGCCCTGAGAGCCTCATAAAGAACGGTATAAGCGATCAGTTTCTCCCTTGTCTCGCCCTCCATCCATGCCCTCCTCCTCATTAGCCTTATGTATCTGTGGCTTATGTCCTCCACGACGAAATCCATCCACTCCCGCGCAGCATGGTGAAGCTCCATTTTATCCATGTGCTCCCTCACTGACTTAATCATCTTATTAGTCACGGAGAGAAGCCAGAGATCCTCAGGCCTAGCTTGATCCATTTCCTTAACCAGCTTCGCAGGTGTAAAGCCGTCGAGCTCCATGTATGTCTTGGCAAACTTAACCGAGTTCCACAGCACTCCCAGGGCATTGAGGGATAGCTTAACTTCATCCGGATTAAACGCCAGTGCATCGCCCGGCGCCGATTTAGTGAGAAGGTAAAGCCTCAATGCATCTGCTCCATACTTGTCCAGCATGTCCTGTACCCACGTTACATTACCCTTGCTTTTGCTCATCTTATGCCCATACTTGTCCAGTATGTGTCCCTGGATCAACATTGACTTATACGGTGCCTTACCCATCCAGAGAACCGAGGTGGCGAGTAGGGAATAGAACCAGCCCCTTGTCTGATCCACGGCCTCCGTCACCCAATCAAAGGGGTAAATCGAGCTCCACTCCTTGTTCCGCAATCCATCTGGGCCAGCTATCCAAGCAACGCCGCTATCCAACCAAACATCCATCACGAACGGCTCCCTAACCCACTCCCCACACTCTGTCTCTATCTTAACCATGTCTATCCATGGCCTATGAACCAATTTCTCGGGCGGCACATTGGGCATCTCCTTAGCCGCCTTCCGTAATTCCTCGAGTGAACCTATCGCCATTACCTTGCTCGGATCATTCCTGCACCTCCATATTGGGAGAGGCGTTCCCCATATCCTCGACCTAGATATTGTCCAGTCCCTTATATTGGCTATCCAATCATCAAACCTATTCCTCAAGGACTCGGGATACACCACTACCTTCTTGAGTTCCCGTGTCATGGTCTCCCGTAGACCTGATATTCCGAGGAACCACTGCTTATCGGCCCTATATATGAGCGGTGTATTGCATCTCCAGCAATGTGGATACTGATGCGTCACTTCATCCCTATGGAGAAGCAGGCCCCTTGATTTCAAGTCCTTAATGACGAGAGAATTAACATCCAGGAAGTACTTGCCCTTAAATGGACCAGCACTGAATACTCCATTTATCTCGACGGTATTCGTTACGGGAATGCCGTGTCTCTTGGCTGCCTCGAAGTCCTCCGGCCCATGGGCTGGCGCTATGTGGACCAAGCCTGAACCGTCCTCCAAGGTCACGAAATCTGCCGTTATGACCTTATGTATATCCCCTCTATATACGTGCTCGTACTGGAGTCCCTCAAGTTCCTTCCCGCTTACGGTTTTCAAAACCTTATAATTATCGATGCCAAATTTATGCATGAGCTGCTCCACAAGGTTCTCCGCCACGATTAGCACCTCCTTCCCAACATCAACATAGGCATACTTGAATGATGGATTAACCGCCACAGCTTCATTATCTATCAATGTCCAAGGCGTTGTTGTCCAAATCACTAGGTATGTATTCTCCTCATCCAGTGCCTTGAACTTCACAAATATGGCTGGATCCTTCCGCTCCTTATAGCCCTGATCCACCTCAGCATCGCTTAGTGCTGTCTCGCATCTCGGACAGAACGGTAATACCCTATAATCCTCGAAGAGGAGACCCTTCTCCCATGCCACCTTCACCAATGACCACACATGCTCTATGTACTGCGGCTTACGCGTCTCATAGGCATTATCGGTGTCAAGCCACACACCTAATCTATCGGTGCCTATCTCAACCCACTGCTTCAGGTAGTGATCCACCAATTCATTACACTTTTCCGAGAACTTATCAAGCCCAACCTGCTCTATCTCCTTCTTGCTGGATATCCCCAATGCCTTCTCTGCCTCAAGCTCCACAGGCAAACCCTGCTCATCCCATCCACCCTGAGCCCAAATTGAGTACCCCAGCATATGCCTATAGCGAAGCACAGCATCCTTATACGTCCGGCCCCTTGCATGCCCAACATGAGGGAACCCATTCACTGTCGGGGGACCCTCGAGAAATGTGAATCTACCCCTTGGACCCACCGCGTTGAGCCACTTATGCTTGATTTTATTTAGCCTCCAGTACTCAAGTACCTTGCCCTCTATTGTTTTTGAACTGAATGAACCCTCCAACCCAAAATCAATAACAGACACCGCTACTAACCTAATAAAATGGACTTAAAAATATTGCTTAACCGAGGTGATGAATACAACAATTCATCACCTTCATCCTAAAGAGCGAGATACGCCAAGGACTTTTTACATTTATGGATATTGCTCACTCCCCCACCAAGCCTCGTTTCCCTTGAAATTGTTAAGCCTCTAGTTGCTTATATAGGTACGCTTTTTGGGGATTAGTTAATTGAAGCAATGCATTTATGAGGTCGCTGCTAACTTCGCTTGCGTTTCTGATGAGTAGGGTCCTCACGTAATCGAGGAGCCTAGTATCTATCCTGACAATTGTATCAACGGTATCAAGTATATAGGGGTACCCAGTATTAGTTGTTTGCCCCGCTAGGAAGCTAATCACCTTATTGAGACCAAGCCCCCCAAAATCAAGCACCTCTATCTTGGTGGCTATTGCTGAATTCATCGCCTTATAGAAAGCCACCTCGACCCCCCTCAATGACCCCAGCTCCGAATTGAACACGGCCTCCAAGTTGCTTCTCCCCTCCTCGAATCGCCGTTTACGTAGGTACTCCTCATCGCTCCAACACTTCAAGTAATTCACCTCCACCCACTTCGGGAGAAGCTCACCGAATGTCCCAAGCTCAATGTATTGCCCCCTATCAAGCATCATACTCATCAATAATTTATCGTTAACTGGGAGACACTTACCCATTAATGCTGAGACATACTTAGACCTAACCCTCTTCACCACCCCCACTATGGTTGTTCCAGTTGCCTCTGCCTCCTTCAGCAACCGCTTCATGGTTTTCTCAACAACGCTCCTCTCGCTTCTCTTGCTGGGCAAGTTATAGGGAAGCGGGTGGAGGGCTATATCCCCATCAAGGACAATTAGATCCAGCTTCCTGGAGCCTCGCTTCTTCTCATTCATTAACCTAACGGCTAATTCGCGCTCCATTATCGATGAGCGAAACGCCACCGCCTTCTCCACCTCATTGGTATCCTCGAAAAACACAGTCCCCGTCACGAATTTATCCGCTTCATTGCCGGTGTTGCCCACGTAACCATAGGCCACTACGGTCAATACTCCCCCCACTAACTCCAGCGCTGGATCGGCATAGCTTGAATCAATGGCGTATGCCTTAAGATCATCCCCTCCACCACTTATGGGTTTAACCCTATTGCCGAGAAGCGTCTTCACCTCATTAATTATATTAGATGACTCCGTTCCCTTCATCCGCTCAACTATGTTCTTGACATCGACAAATATGGAGAGCAGGAGAGGCGGATCAATCCAGAAATCAATTGAGGAGGTCTCCATCCCTAATCCACCTCCCTCACCTTGAGGAGAAGGGGTTTCCTCAGGGGATTCATTAGACCGGCCACAAAGAATTCCCTAGTGCCGAGCTGGGAGAGAGTTGCCTCGCTTATATCAGCTATGTCCAGGTATGCGCCTATCTCCTTTAAGTCGGCCTGCGCTGAGAGCCTGGAGAAGAAGACGGTGCCCAAGTTGGCTCGCACGCTTGACTTAATGTCTCTAGCTATTCTTTGGCTAGCCAATAGAAGCGATAATCCCCACTTCCTGCCCTCCCTAACCGTGGTCTCAATGGAGTCCTTGCATATGGTCCACTCATCTTCTGGAGCATAATTCTGCGCCTCATCTATGACAAAGACCAGGTTAGCCGGCACCGTAATACTGCCCCGCTTAACCATTTCCCACGCCGAATCAATCACGTCCGCTATTATCGCCTGCTTAACCGTTAAATCCGTGTCAGCGCTCAGATCTATAGCGGCAATGCCGCCCTCAATGGCTCTCCTAACAACGTCGCTTGGCTCCACAACCCTCTTATTGAGCTCGTCGAAGAAGGAATCATCAATGAAGTACTCTATGAATAGCTTAGCCTTCTCCACGGAGGAGTCCCTAGCCCCAACTCCCCTCATCTTCTCAACTAGGTGCCTCGTGAAGCCCGCCTTGTTCCACTTAACCTCTCTAGAGGGCTGTGGATCAAGGAGTAGCGTCTGTTTTTTCTTGCCCTCATCCTGCATTGTATACGTTATTGTGGCTACCTCAATGTACTCGCCGTAGCTCTGCCATCCAAGCCTCGCCTTGCTAGCTATCACGGAGGCTATTGTGGGAGGACTTATCTTGATTTCCTTGGATGATATGACGTGATCCTTCATGAATGGAACGTAATCCACTCCACTATGATCGAAAACTATCACCTTATACCCGACCCTCCGCAGCTCGCCTATTAACCCCCTTATTAGTCTAGACTTCCCGACTCCAGTTGCACCGAAGACCCCAATATGGTAATTAACGAAGTAGTGATCCAACTTAATCGACCAATTACTGTACTTATGGCTGCCTACGTTGATTCCGGCGGAGGCCTTTAAGTAATCATTAAGAACCGTGCCGTCCCTCACTAGGAATACCTTGGAGCCAGGCGTAGCCACGTGACTCACCTCAGTGCTTAACCCGTTTGGCGTTATCATGCCGTACAGCCTAACTATGCCGTTAGTGAATGGCATAAGCATTGATTGATCCATTATCTCTGGCCTATCAACGAAGGGATTCCGAACCCTATCCCTCACCAGCGGCTCCAGCTTAGTTATTCTGCGCACCACGCCGAAGAATAATTGATCCTTAAGCGAATCATCCTTGACGAGGGCCAATTGCTCCTCCACTGCATTATCCTCGGATTTTCTATAGAATTGTATGGGAATGGCCAAGGAAGAGGCACCGCTAACCGTTATGCCGATCTCTATGCAGCACTTTCCAAGCAGCGAATCTATGCCCATGGCTTATGGTGTTCATCAAGGTATATAAACGTGACATATATTTTGACTATGGGCAATGCACTCCAAAAATATCGGTGCTCACCTGAATGCTTTTATAGTCCGAGAACCTGGATCAGATTAATGTTATCGATACCCCTAGTGAAGAGACTGGAGCCCTTGGATAATATAGAGAATGTATTAATGGATGAATTGAGTAGGTATAGGAAATTCGATATACCAATAGAGGTGGAGTATAGCGAGGACATAAAGAAGCCAATGCACATATTGGTGGGGCAATTCATGGAGAAGGACTCAATGAAGCTAGTGGAAGCGATTTACCTAAACGACGCAAATGAGGCCTATGATCACCCACCCCTCACGGTTCAATACGAGCAGGGATCAACTAAAATCATTTCCCCCCTATACATAATAGACATGTACGGCGGCGCATTAATGCTTAAACAATACACAATCAACCTAGCAAATAGGTCAGTCACCATGGATAACATAAAAATAGTCTTGATAGGAAAGAAATTCGAGAAAATAAGGGATAAAGTCAAGACGGCTAGGGAACAACCTGAACGCAAACAACAACAAACATATACCATCTAGCACTGCGAATCCAGCACCTAAACTACCTCATCCTTATTAGAGAATAATCTCGAGCAGAGTCCTTGAAGCTCTTCTACCTTAGTGGGATGGAATTACTTGACTCAAGCCGTTGAGATATGGATCCATTTACCATATGGGATTGACAAGACCGAGATATGGCTGACGGCTCCCCGCCATGAGTGGCGAGGGTTCTAGGACATAAGGGTGATGCTGATTCATGGGACTCCTAGGACATTCCATACGAAGAATTGCTCCCCATAGTAATGCCCCAATTGATCTTAACTAGGGTTTCGGATATTAACCCATCCACTATATGCCCAAGCCGCCACGCCGCCCAATGCAGCGCCTATTAATGCTTGGGAGAACATATAGGCAACGATCGACGCCGCAACTAAGATCAAGGCAATTACACGCCTCCTGAGGACTAGGGGAGACGCTATAGCCGCAACATAGAGAGTTGGTTGACCTGTGAAAAGCACCATGCCTGCTCCAAGCGATAGGCCCAGCCCCATTGAGTCAATAAGGGAGACCCCTATGCGCTTCTGCCTAGGTGCCTCACTTCCCCTCATCAATACTGCGCTAATTATGGCGGCCACATATGATGCAATTGATATGGATAATGGCAGCCAGTAACTTCGTAGCATCAGGAATGCAATTGATGATGAAGAAGCCATTAATGATGCTGATTCCCAGGTCCGGAGCGATAAGTAAGCGGAGTCCCCGATCCCCATTAGGAGACCGGCAAAAATCGTTGGAACCAGAATCAACCACTTCGATGCGCCCATATACATTATGATGAAGATGGCCACGTATACCCATGACCACGTTATGTTGATCAATGGCCCAACATAGTGAGGCGACCTCAACCGTACTCCCTGCATAATGACAATGCCCACATAGTAGGGAATCAATGGGATTAAGGCGGAAATCATGGGTAGGCCCGCCTCCCTCATAGTTAATGGAAGCAATAGGAACGAGACCAGATTCAATGTGCGCGATATAGATGAGGCGGGGCCTAGGCCCTTCTTCAATTGATTCACCCTAGGGCTTCAGCAATATTTTCCCAATCTTTCTGCCGCTTCTCAAATCATCCAACGCCTTTCCAAAGTCCTCCAATCCATACTTGGACACGACAGGCTCTACAGCGTGGATTCTCATTAATTCAAAGGTTCTCCAGATATCCTCCCTATGGGCAGCCACATTACCTATTATTGATATGTCCTTCATTATGGCGTAGCCTAATTTGAACTCATAGGCTTCATCTGGATTAACATTCCCTATCAACACTAATCTGCCCCCCATTCTAAGGCTTCTCATTGATTCTCCCAGGGTCGGCGTCCCCACGTTTTCAACCACTACATCAACCTCGCCCATCCTCTTCTTGACTTCATCGCTGAACTTAGATCCAACGATCACGTCATCCGCGAATCGCCGTAATTCCCTGGCTTTATCCTCGTGATTAGTCACCGCAATGACTTTGGCCCCCATTGCCTTCGCCAATTGAACCGCATGAATGCCGACCCCGCCCCCCGCCCCCGTCACTAGCACGGATTCCCCGGGAATCAGCGAGGCCCTCCTCAATCCCTTGTGAATCATGGCCAGCACGCAAGGAGTTAGAACGGCCAATTCATCGCTGATCCATGGTGGGACCTTCACTAGGGCATTCCCAGATATGCTTGCCTTCTCTGCGAAGAAGCCATCAACGTCCTCGCCGTAGCTTCTCCTGGCTCTGCAATACACTTCCTCTCCCTTTAGGCACATATCGCATGTTCCGTCGGGTTCATAAAGCATTGGGACCACCCTATCGCCGGCCTTATATCTAGGATCCATTGATTCAGCTATTACGCCCACCGCCTCATGGCCGAGGACAACTGGGAACCGCATTCTAGGATAGTATCCCATCAATTCCAATAAATCCCTATAACAAAGGGAGGCATATGTCACGGACATAACCACGCGGCCTGGAGTCGCCGATGGCTCCTTAACGTCAATTATCGAGTAATTCATCTTTCCATTAACTATTACTGCCCTCACGCCACTGATTCCCAGAGAAACTTTAAAGTATTAACTTCAAAGAGGTTAAGAATCAATAATATAATGGTTTTTAGGCCCTCTCCATTGCCCAAGGGCGAGTTATTATGAGGGGGCTAAATAGATTAATTGGTTAGAACTAGCATTGTATCCAATGGCTATTCCCTGCGGATAAGAATACTCGCTCTGTGAACTATTTATTGTTACCTGGGATCCATTAATCGCAGTGTATTGGATCTCAGTGACGGGAGTCACATTATAGTAGGCCCTATTGGCAACTATGTATCCATGCATTGCAGCATTGGAGAGAGGCGACAAGTCGCTGAACGATGTGGTGTTGTAAAGATTAAGCTCAGTGAAGTGAGTGACCACATATATCGTAACCAGTGCTGCTCTATCCGCGGCTAGTACACCGTGATAAGTGGATGGGTACCAGGGCGTATCGGATATTCCCCTGATTATAACCCAGGGAATGCCTAGTTGTGCATTGGCATATGCGAATCCAAAGCCCTCGTTCTCCCCTGCATCGGTTTCGTAAAGAGCGTTCTGGGCCTCCATCCAGGAAAGAGGCTCAGTCCATTGATTAGCCGATCCTATTACCCCAACTATTAACCTGGCCGGTATGGAGCCGGTCACGTTTAGCCCAGTTACGTCGATTAGCGATGTATTTCCAAGCATATTAGCCGCCGCCTCCGCTGTTTGCACTAATCCTAGCGAGGCCGGCAGTATGGCTACATAAACGTAATTGGGACTTGGGGTGCCGGGTCCATATCCATACATGGAGGCGTTCTGGGGCGTTGGCCCCTCCTCGCCGTAGGTGGTTATTAGCGACTTGCTTATCATTGATGCATTGTTCAGCACCATCTCGACACCGGTGTAATCGCTTTGGAATCCCCTATTATGGTAATGTATTGATGATTTATCGACCACGAATGCCCCGATAACGACGTCCCCAACCCTAACATTTGGATTCCTTGACCCAGCTGTTCCGCTAAGTATGGCTGCTATTACGTGGAAGTGAGTATCCATTAAGTAGGTTGCTAGCTCGGCTGCATACTCCTTCTCACCGCTCCTAACCAGTACCACGGGTCGGCCATTTATTGATCCCAAGTAGAATGTATAGCCATCTATGTAGGCCACCGCTTGAACTTTCATTGCGGCAAGTATGGGTGCCTCCTCCATTGCCATGGGCGTCACTATTCCTATGCGGGGTACCGTGATGAGTGATAGGGCTGTGCTTAGTGGGAGTTCGGTGCCATTTATTGATTTAATGCTTAATCCATTTAATTCAAGCGATTCAATGGTCTTACTGTATGCATTAGATATTTCATATTCCTGTGCCGCCACTATGATGGCTGCAACAACGGCCAGGGCCAGCACTATTATTGCGATTTTTTGAGGAGTCACACCTCCGGCTTTTTCGTTTTTCATATAAATAATTATAATAAAATCCCATATATAAAAATTGTGGATATTAATAAATTTTTATTATAATTATTTAAACAACTGATTACAAAAATGAGCCATGGATTAATCCTCGGTCTCCGGAATGAATCTCCGCAGTATTGCATAGTAAAACGCCACACTAAATATAGCAGCGAAGAAAATCGCCGAGAAAAGCATTGTATAGATCGCCGCCAATGGAAGGGACATCAACTCATCAAGCATGCCTGCAGCGCTTACTCCACCCATGCCCTCCACAAATATGTATGGATACCTAGCCATATCATTGGCATACTCCATTATCAGCATAACGATCTCGGACAAAACGCCGAGAAACATAATGAGCCGCCTAGGCAATTGATCCCTCATCGATAAGTACAGCGCGTAAGTAGCCAAGGCGCCGAGAATTATGGCTAACGCGATCCCAACATAGAAGGCGGGATAAACTAGCACCGACGAATCAGAGTAGCCCAGGAGTGGGCCCCCTATGTTTCCTGCAACATAGGGCGAGTAATGGGCCAGCATTGCATAGTAATATCCGCCAGCCGCTGCCTGCGCTGGAAGAAGCGCGAGTCCGATTCCTAAAGATATCTTGATGCCCTGCCGATCAAGGTTCTCCCTGGTAGCCAATATAGCTGCCACCACGAATGCTCCAATATCCACTGCGCCTATTAACGTGTGGAGAATCAGCGGTGGGTAAAGGGGATTCATGAGTGGGGATGAATTAGCTGTATCAAGGGGTGAGTATGCCATTCCTGCAAAGAAGTACCTAAATCCAATTGGGACCAGGAGAACCGAGACTAGAAGCGGCAAGCCAAGGAAACTATGCCACCGTGGATCGATTCGTCCCCATAAGTGCCAATATATAGCTATTAACGGTATGCTGATCATTATGCCGGTCAAGGCTATGGCAACTGGGTAGAAATATGCATTCATGAATATGGCTGTCATGCTGGGATAGAGACCGGCCATTAGCACGGTCAATATTGTCCCCCAAACGCCTCCAAATAGGTCTGAAATAACCAGTATCTTGAATACTTTCCGGGAAAGTAGCTCTAACCCAGGGTTCCCTCTCCTGTAAGCCACGTACCTCACTATCACGGTTATTGCCGCTGCACCAATTATCACATTAACGAATACCAAATGCACCAGCAATACGAAGCCGAGAACCATGAATGAAAAGAGAACCATGCCCATAACTAATCACCGATTGCCCCCCTTATTCTATCAAGTAATTCTGGCCTAGTTGCTGCGTAGTACATAGCCACGGCGCCCCCAATAGCTACTGCAGTAAAAATGGCATATACAATTACTTCAAATAATGGGGTGATTTGTATGGGAGTAACTACCTCATTTGTGGTGACTAATCCATAAATGGTCCATGGCTGTCTTCCAATCTCCCTCGCTGCCCAGCCACTTATTGAGGCTAGGTCAGCGGCAATAGCCATTATGAACACCAGAAGCGGGAGAACATCTTTCGTAACCAACTTGGCTATCGCATTATTTATTGCATCGCTTATCCTGCTTAATGTGGGTACACGCCACAAGAATGAGAAGAGCGTGAGTATGGCAGCGAGGCCTGCCACTATGCCGGCTCCTATCATTACGTAATAGAAGCCGCTAATGATTGGCGCAATTGATTCAATGGATTCCACAGCCTCTCTACAATTCTGAAGAAGCGTGACATTGGCGAATGGCTTCACATAATTGAGCATGGATGGATCGAGGGATTCATATAGCTCGCCGAATGTTTCATTACCTAGGGAATTGCATTGATTCATGTAATGTTGAAATCCATAAATTGGATGGCTTGGATTCCCATATGCGAAAAGCGCCTCAATGGGATCATGGAACTCGTTGCCATATACTCCATTTCCTCCAGTTAAGGATACTAGGGCCGTGAACTTAGTGGGTTGGTAATTAACCACTGTGTCGCCCATGAAATGCCCGGCAATTGTCGGTTGAATCAAGAGAACCACGACCAGGATCCAAAGTATTGGCCGCAGCAATTTAATATAATCATTGTTCTTAGTTCTCACGTATCTATAGGCTAATGCCATGGCGACCGTGCCTAAGCCAACGGCGTATGCTGCCAGCAATGTATGTATTGTGGTGATTATGGCGTCGGGGTTCAGGAAGGGCAGCCATGGATTGTTAAAGAATCTTCCCACAATAGTTGTGAAGTTTATATTGCTTACAGCTAATGCGCCAGATGAATTAATTGTGTAATGCATTAGGAGCGCAGCTAAGTTTAGCGTGCCCGTTAGGTTTATTGCATGAGGACCATAATTTGGCATAAATGGGTAAAATGCTTGAGCCGTTGACCCGATTCCCCAGGGAACATTCATCCATGCATTCACGGTCAATATGAAGTAACCCGAGAGGGAACCAAGGAACCAATTGATGAGCATTATTGCCACGCTCTTATAGGTGCTCCACTTGCCTATAGTAACTAGAAATAAAATTAATAGGGTCGCCTCCCCTATGAATGCCACGGTCGCCTCATAGGCAAGGGGGAGAAAACCTGGCGCGGCGAATAATACCATACTGGTCGGCCATATATCGAGCAGCCCAAACTCGACCAATGTACCAGTAACCACGCCGAGAGAGAAATTTATGGCAAGCACCGTACTTGCAGTTTTGGCATATTTAATGAATACCTCGTCGCCCGTTCTCTTCCATTGAATCAACCATGCAGATATCGCGAGCGGTAGGCCTAGGGTTAGGGATAGGAAAGCAGCATGGAGATATATGCCGTAAATACTCATATATAGCGCAGAATTCGTGTTGCTCGTGTGGACATAGATATGGACGAGATCCTCATAGATTTGATTCATATTATCCCCAATTTTATCCCAGTTATTAATTAAAAGATTCACCAGTGTTTATTTATTTGCGCTTAACGAGAAACGCTAATTATTGGTTTCCTCTACCCTGGGTCACTACATGACTCCAAATTTATAGCCTAGAGGCAATAACGGCTGATATTCATGACATTTTCACCACAATTAATCCATAGCTATAGTTATTTTATATAATTATTTACGGCAATTAATAGTGGAAATAACTACTTGTTACGGAATTAATTAGTCTATATGTGGATAATGCGTATATAATATACGCTCCATGAATCAGCGATGCCGGGCTTCTCAAATACGATAAGCCTACTCAGGGAATCACCAACGAGGAGAATAGATTCAATACGTGAGAGACTACGCCGCGAGAATAGGGATATAATAGTACTATCCACTGGCCAACCAAGCATACCCCCGCCCCTCACGGCTCGGGAGGAGTTGGCTAAGGAATTGATTGGGAGCGGCATGGAATTATTCGGGTACACGCCAAGCCAAGGCATGCTAGAATTAAGGGAAGCAATATCAAACGACTTAAGGATAACGGGTGGGGTAAATGTGGATCCCAATGATATAGTAATCACGGCAGGAGGCCAGGAAGCAATGTTCGCCACATTCATGGCAATCCTCAATCCAGGAGATGAGGTTATATTAATGGATCCAACGTACTTCGGCTATAAGCCAATACTGGAATATCTGGGAGCTAAGGTGAGGAGAATACGGCTAAGCATGGAGAATGGCTTCAAGGTCGACCTGGAGGAATTAAAAAGAAGCATTAGTCCCAGAACCAAGGCGGTGATTCTTGTCAGTCCAGACAATCCGACCGGCGCCATTATTGAAAGCAGTGAAGCGAAGGCATTGGCCGATTTGTCCAGTGACGAGGATTTCTGGATAGTTTCTGACGAGGCCTATAGAATGCTAGTATATGAGGGGAAGCATGAGTACTTATACAAGTATGCCCCGGAGAGAACAATATCCATAAACACGTTCTCCAAGGATCCAGGCATGCCTGGATGGCGGCTTGGCTTTGTCTATGGCCCCAGCGAAGCCATAAGTAGAATAAAGTTAGCCGGGGAGGAATTAACGTACTGCCCACCAGCAGTATCCCAAAGACTAGCCATTATTTACCTAAAATCAAGCGAGAGAATGAACCACGTGCAGCGAATCATTAATGAGTACAGGGGTAAGAGGGATATAGTAATCAATGAGGTTAGGAAACGCTTACCATATGCTCGGTTCCAAATCCCACGAGGCTCCATGTTCATATTTTTAGACCTATCCAGCAAAATAATGGATGGCGACTCATTCGCGGAATACGCTTTAAAACATCACGGTGTCGCCGTTGTCCCAGGCAGCTACTTCAGCGATCAATACAGAGGTGCAGTCAGGGTATCCTTCGTGTGGGAAACAAGCAATAGATTAATTGAGGGGATCAATAGGCTGAGCGCCGCCGTGGAGTCATGGAAGGAACCACAATTTAATTAGATCCACATATATCCCTCTTAATAAGAGACGGCTCCAGGGGCCTCAGTTCGGTGACTTGATGATCGATTAACCTCCAGTCCTCAAACTTAAATCTTCCATAGATGATGGACTTTGCATCGAGGAGGAGGGGGAACCATAGCTTATCATCCTCCCACATCCTATCATAAGGCACATTCCTTATATTAAACCATAATGGTTTTGCCTCATCACTCTCCATGAGCGTCCCCTCATATCCCGACGCCGTGAATAAGTGAACAAAGTGAACGGATTCCACGGAGCCTCTGCTCCAGTTCCAAAACTCAAGAAGGCCCGACCACTTGAGTCCAAGTGGAGTTAACCCAACCTCTTCTCGAGTCTCCCGCACTGCCGCCATGCAAACATCCTCACCTGGCTCCACCTTGCCGCCGACGCCATTATAATACCCAGCGCCGAGGCCCCTCTTTTTCTCTATTAGGAGAACCTCATCGCCGCGCCTTATATAAACCAATACTTCTAGAAAAACCATGAATGGTAAGAAAATCATGGTTTTTAACCTTAACCCTAAGAAAAGAGGGATCAACGTGAGGACATATATTAAGTCGCTTAGAATGATATTGGACTAACAATATTTCTTCATCATGAATGATGCGGCCGCCGGGATTTGAGCCCGGGATCTGCGACGTGGCAGGCCGCCGTCCTGATCCAAACTAGACTACGGCCGCTCATCTTTCGGATTAAATGGCTGGATTTTTAAGGTTTCCCCTCCCCCATCCTATTCGCCTCAGCCAATTCAATCATGTTTTCCTCATAATGACTGTACTTTACTTCTGACAATTATGGCAGCGGCAGCGCCTATCAAGGTAGCCACGACTATTATTGCAATGATTACAGCCATGGCAAGTGGACTCACGTACTGTTGGGGTGGAACCACGTGAATTACTTTGATTGATTTACTCTGATTCGCAACTACCTGGTATTGATTACTCATTGCGCTGACCGCAGTCGTTGGCGATGCGGCGTATAATCTAGGAATGATTGGTGCCGGCAACTCCTCCAATGTAGTATTTATGATGGCATTGCGGCCGGGCGCGACTAGGCCTTGCCCCCTAATCACGATAAAGCTGGGATTGGCTTCCTTATAGGTAATCGTGATTATCGAAATGTTTACTTTATACCCATAAATATTAATCGTCTCATTACGGCTGGTCTCGTTAATTGTCGATCTTAATCCAATCATATTAATGATATTGATGGATTTATAATAAGTGGCAATATATGGAATGAGGGGCACATTAATGAATACCGCCGTTCCATTAGTTACCGGCGCACTGAGCATCGGCATCCATGGCAGCGAAGCAATCGGGGCGCTCGGTGAGACGGTGGCGTTAATGGCGGGAACCAGTGGCGGTCCATACATGGGCTGGGCCAGTAATGGTAAACTTATGTATACATATCCATTATCGGCGGGAACCCCGGTCGGCAGCCTCACCATTATGGTGATATTTCCCCGTGGATACTCACTAATTGGAATTAGCCGTACCTGAGATGCCCAAGACCTGTTCTGGATGATTTTATTCACCTCCTTGCCAAGCATCCACGAATACCCAATTCGCATTGATGATCCATTAAGCAAATAGACGTATAATAGGTACGATTGATTGGGAGACGCATTGCTTATCTCGTTTTCTGAGTAAGTCGTGATAGTGCCATTCATCGATAGTTCAGTGTATGCAATAGGCGATCCAGTTGAGTTTAAAATCACGGCTATATACATGGGCATGGCCACGTGCACTGTATAATTGCCCACGGGGTACATGTATCCAATTGAGGAATTGCCTAGTATTGATTGGGTATTCGCTTGGTTTATGATCGATTGCGCGTGAACTCCAATGGCTAATGCTGACATTAATGCAATTATGGCTAGGGCCATTATTATAATCCTCATGCTATCACCAAGAAGTGGAGTTATATCGCCAATATATTACTAATCCCTATATTGGCTCCTTGTGATTAACATACTAATTGCTAGTACGTGAAGGAACTAGGAACTAGTATTTTAACTAGTGAGCACCCCCACAAGACAATGAAGAGCGAGTTGAGGGACACAGCGCTTAGGGTTTATCTATTATTAGTGAGCGAGGGGCGATCAATGAGCATTAGGGAGGTCCAGAAGGCCCTCTCCCTATCCAGCCCCGGCGTGGCTTATCACCATCTTGAAAGACTCACTAGGCTAGGGCTAGCGGTGAAAGAGGACGGAGGATACAGGGCAATACATAAAGGCGGCATAATCGAGGGACTAATAATAATTGGAAGTAAGGTTCTACCCCGCTCAACGTTTTACCTAGGCTTCAGCTCCACCATGCTTGCAGCATACATTATTGCAGTGATAATTAGGCTACTGCCATTGGATCCAATGGCTATCACAGCAATGGTCGTGCTTCTCATTTTCTCCATAATAGAGTTCTGGGATCAATGGAGCCGGCTTCACAGCATAATAAGCCGGGAAAATCAATAACCTATTACTGCTCACAGCATTAATGCCGCATATATTATGGAGGCGATGGAGACGAGCACTGCAATTGCTCTATCCATATTTCTAGGCACCATGAACCTAGCGAAGCCGTAAATAGACATGACCAGTATCGAGCCTACAGAGAAGAGAAGCAGTGACGCGATGCCCATGACTAGGCTGGCCGTGGCCGATAAGGCTATTAGCAATACCTTAGTCGGCGTCAATGCAATTGCTCCCTGGAGGAATCCCAATCCCCGTGACCCCCGCGGCCCCAGTTCTAAATCAATGCCCCGAACCGATACATATAGAACTAGGGTACCCACTATTATTGAAATTAATGCAGCTGCCTCGCTTAATAACTGCTTTATTGAGAACGCATTAATCACCAGGATCAGTGGAAGAGCTATCGTCGCGAATCCCAGACTATGGCTAACGCCAAAATAGAGCCCACTCCTGAGACCTCGTTGAGATAACGATATGGAGGCCAAGTGATCAGGCTCAATTCCGTGGGCAAGGCCTAAAAGAAGGCCAGCAATAAGAACATATGTATGCATGAATGCGGTTAACGATTATTTTTATAAGTTCAGATGCAGCTGAGCTTCCGCTACGAGGTATATTAACGGTATGAAATAAGGTGAGACCTTAGTATAGAGGTGATATCAAGTAATTAATGTTATCCAGCAGCAATGATAATGACGAGACCACTGCATTTACGTCACTCATTAATGCTATTGATCTAGGGGTATGTATGTATCTAGCGGGAGTCGAGATCACCAGCGTTGGTACGCCAGTTCCATGTACATGTATTGCACCTGCATCGGTTCCGCCATATGGGTTGACTTGAAGCTGGTACTTTATTCCCTTGGATTCCAGAAGATCCGTGGTCTTCTCAAGCAAGGTGGGGTTAGCAATAATTGATCGATCCATAGCCCTAATTGCTGCACCTCCCCCTAGTCGAGTTATCCATTGCTCCTCTGGATTACTTGGAACATCCGCCGCGACCGTTGTCTCCACGACTATTGCTAATTCCGGGTTAACTCCATTAACTACTGCCTGTATACCCCTTAGCCCAACCTCTTCCTGGGTGTTCCATGCAAAGAAGAACATTGCCTCGGATCCACTAATCCTCCTCGCTGCCTCAATCAAAGCATATGTGCCCAACCTATCATCAAGTGCCTTCCCAATTATCGCGTCGCCGCTGTAAGTCAGTGAGGTGGAGAAAGTGCCAGGAATGCCAGGCGTCACTCCAGCCTTATTGGCTTCATCTCTAGAAGAGAAACCAGCATCTATGTAGAGCTCTTCAAACCTGCTTGGCGGCTTATCCCTCCGCAAGTGAGGTGGATCAATGCCAACGATCCCCCTAATTAACTCGCCGCGCCGGGTCTTGAACATGAGTTCCTGCCCTATCATTACCCAAGGATCAATGCCGCCAAGGGGCGCCACCCTAATGAAACCTCTTTGATCCACGTGCGTAACTATGACCCCCACCTCATCTACATGTGCGCTCACCAAGACACGAGGCCCCTTATCTCCAATGCGCAGAATTAAGTTGCCTAGGGCATCGATTTTCACGTCTCGCGATAATTGAGCCACGTTACTCCTAATAATGCTTGTGACGCTTGACTCGAATCCGGATGGACCAAATTGATTGGATAGGGACGCAAGTAATTCCGTATCCATGGGTTTAGATATAGCAAGTTCTATTTATAAAATGATCGCTAAAATAATGAAAATCAATTCTTCACTTCCAATCTAGGTGGTGCGGTGGTTCCATTTAATAGAGATAAAGATAATAAAGATCCAAATTATGATGTACATAATCATCATTCCGTAACTTGTTGATCTCCACTTCAAGGAATATCTCGGAGTTTGGAAATAAATGAACAAAATGGAAGCTAGCTGATCCCATAAATGAAGCCGCCTATAGTATTAAATAATTGAAATCTACTGTGGACTTAAGTTGGGTTATTATTTATAGATTATACTATTTTGTGATAGGATGAATCACCTTATTATATATTGATAAATCTTAAATCTATAAAATCGGGTCGCTTATTTGATGAAGATAAAAATAACGGAATCAAATGGGATACATAGAATTCTAGTGGATAGACCTACAGTGCCAATTCAATTTGAATTCAGTGGCTCTGCCTCTCAGCGGAGTTTACTGGATTTCGATCTTAGCATTAATAGGGTTGATGGTTCTTACGTTATAGAGAAGCCGCTGGGTCTTCGGGAACATGTGATTGGATTAGGCGAGAAGGCCGTTGAGCTAGACAGGAGACGAAAGCGTTATGTTATGTGGAATCTGGATCCGGGAATGTATCAGAAATTTCAGGATCCACTTTATGTTAATATACCATTCATTACATCTATAAATAATGGGAAGGCAATCGGGTTCTTCATTAATTCGGCGAGCAAGGTCATCTTCGATATAGGCTTTGAGGATTACGGTAAGATAAAGATGATTGTGCCGGATAATGGGGTGGAACTATATGTATTTGATGGACCAACTATAGAGAACGTGATGGAGAGGTACTCCTCCTTAACGGGGCATCCCTTTCTGCCTCCTAAGTGGTCCTTGGGCTATATGATATCCAGGTACACGTATTATCCACAGGAAAAAATAATAGAATTACTGGATTTATTAAAGAGCGATGGATTTAATGTAACTGGAGTATTTCTGGATATAGATTTCATGGATTCATATAAATTATTCACGTGGAGTAAGGATAGGTTTCCATCGCCCCAAAAATTCATTGATGAGGTTCATGCGCGCGGCGTTAAGGTCATAACCATAGTTGATCACAGCATTAGGGCCGACCAGAATTACTCGATCTTCCGTGATGGAATGGGCATGTACTGCGAGTTGCCTAATGGTGAATTATTCGTAGGTAAAATGTGGCCCGGCAACTCCGTTTATCCTGATTTCTTTAATGAGCGGGCTAGAGCATGGTGGGCCAAGCTAATTTCTAAGTGGGTGTCTCAAGGCATTGACGGCATATGGCTTGATATGGATGAGCCGACAGATTTCACTAAGATAAATGAAATAAATGATATAATGAGGGGCTCGCCGATCGCTGTTAGGGACGATAGGTACTGGACCGCTTTCCCGGACAACGTGATTCATAGGCTTGGAAATAAGCAGATTCCGCACGCATTATTAAGGAACGCTTATCCAGTTTATGAGGCCATGGCCACGTTCGAGGGCATGACTAAATCAGGAAAGGAGCCATTCATATTAAGCCGAGCCGGATACGCAGGCATACAGAGATACGCATTTGTGTGGACGGCTGATGGGACTCCATCCTGGGATCAATTGAGGCTTCAACTTCAGTTGGTGCTTGGGCTTTCTGTGTCTGGAGTGCCCTATGTTGGCATAGATATTGGGGGTTTTCAGGGACGAGGGAGTCCCCTTATCGATAATTCAACAGAGCTATTGTTAAGGTACTATCAAGCAGCGATGTTCTTCCCATTGTATAGAACCCATAAGGCAACGGATGGAATAGATACGGAGCCCATTTATTTGCCGAAGCACTATAAGGAGCGAGTGAGGGAGGCTATTAATCTTAGGTACACATTCATGAGTTATATGTATAATCTAGTAATTGAGGCCCACCTCCATGGCCATCCCATAGTGAGGCCATTATTTTATGAGTTTCAGGATGATGAGGATATGTATAGAATAGATGATGAGTACATGGTGGGGAGACACGTATTATTTGCTCCAATACTGTATCCTCAAACTAATGATAGAAGCGTTATATTGCCTCGAGGCGATTGGATGGATTTCTGGACCAAGAAGAGGGTGAGCGGCGTGGTTAGGTCATCAAGTGACGTGCCAATATATATACGTACTAACTCAATTATTTTGCTCGATAATGGGGATTTAATTGTGACTGGGCAAGGCGGTGAAACCTATGGAGACATTGCAATTAATGCTGATCAGAATGGCGTGGTCCTCTCCAAGCAAACTAGAATCAATAAATTAATCATATTGGGTTCCCATAATAAAGCATATGTGGATGGCAAGATGGTGGATGCATCTATTGATGGGGACGCCACCATAATTAATATAAATGGTGCGGTTAAGGCGGTGAGGGTAGAATGATAATGCCGAAGAATCAAGGTATACCAATAGGATCCATTGGCGCCGGCAAGATAGATTTCTTTCCGAACCTAAGCGTTGGCAACGCCACCATAATAGTGATTAAAGCAATCCAGAGTTTTTACGAGGGTCAAGGATCCAGGCTTTAAAATCTATTCACAATACGCGTTAGGTAATCTAATGCAATAAGGGAGACGCAAGGAGACTATAATGATGATTTTTATGAAACAAGCAACAAACCTTGTCTTTTATGGTTAGATAAAGCTTTTACTGTTTGTGTATACCATATTTTTGTTTTGCTGATCAACTCTTAATATGGGAAGCGAGTGGTCTCCATAAAGGTTACCAAGACCTCGGGGGAAGCATCGCCATTTAGGATGGGAAGGGAGCCGGTTCTGTCGATAAAAATTCCTTATACTTTAATGTTAATGGATTTATTCCTGAACGGCAACAGCTAATTAAAATAACTAAATAAAAAGCGTACTTTAGTACCATTATATAATAAGGTGGGGATGGTAATATGAGATTATGGTCTATTCATCCAATGTATTTAGATGCCAGGGGATTATTAGGATTATAGAGAGAAACCTTGTCACAGAAAGTATTGGAGGGCAAAACTATAAGGATATAGAAATCATCCACAATTAACCAGGTTTAAGAACAATGACTTGAAATTAAAATTACAGGTAACTGAGAACCAAATTAAATATGAATTAAATCATTTTTTACTGAGAAGACTAAAACAGAGATAAAAATAAGTGAAGAAATAAAAATACCAAAAACATAAACCACATCCCTTATTTTATATTATTTCAGGAGATGTCGAATCTGGGAGAAAAACAACCACCAATAATTAATACTTCCTTGGAATATCATAGCCAAACAGAAATATAACGATTCATCCAATGATGTTGAATAAGCAAAGAATGAATATAAGAGGAGTCACGGGAATCCAGCGATTATGATAGGTAATGCAGGGATCTATGAATTAAGTGTATAGGGATAAATAAATTACTACTTCTCTATATAGCCTATTTCCAGCGTGACACTCATTGTGTGAGCCCGACCCCCCTCACCTATGTACCAAAAACAGATAGTGAAACAAATGATTCTTACAAATGGGCAGAGCAAAGCTTTAAATCATTATTCAGAAAGGCATCACAACAGGATAGGGGTGTGCTTAATGCGCTACCTGCTAAAATAAGTCAAACATCACGTAACTATGCAAGTAGAGCCTTTGGTACTTATTCTAATTATGTGCACAGTAATTAATTATAAAAGAGAACGCAACCTCCTTGATGAAATTCTTGAAGTGGGATAAGTAGAAGGGGAAGTCCTACTTCATCTAGGAAACCCCTTGAGGCGGCACATTACATAAGTTACATAAATAGGATCAAGTAATAGAGAGCCCTGCCCTTTAAGGTGGAGAAACATTAACGCGTCTCTCCTTAATTATTTGCTAAATGCATTAATCTCTCCCTTTCTGATTAATAGATTTTCCATGGCCAGCAGTCATCCATGGATAGAGAAGGCGCATATTGGACCCGAACATCATAGTTATGTCCAATTCATATCTCTACGCGCCTTCTAAGCCGACTAGCACTATATCGACGACAAGTCTCTGCATGGTGTATCCCTCTAGATTCAGGAGAGCCTTGTTAACCCTATTGCAGTTATGGCTCACATTACATGTCTCAACTTAGTTGCCTTATCCATATCATCAGTTACTTCCATTAAGTCCCACCAAGCAGTATTCATCTAAAAAGTCATTCATTGAAATAAGATGATTATATTACTGTTTTTCAGTCATCATCAGGATGATGGGTCAGCTTCGCCTAGATCTTATGATTAATGCCATTAGGGCAATGATAATTATGATTCCCACCAATGAGAATGCAGTATCATATGCATTAATGTGCCAAGCTACTATAACATGGATCGAGGAATCCACGGATAGATTATAACCCGGCTCGCTCAAGAACAATACAATATATTTATTCACCGTTTTAGGTGCTATAGTTATGTGTAGACCCTTGCGAACCCAGTTGAAGTAATGCGTGGTTACTGTGCCGTTCACGTCAACTGGGTAATCACTGCTTACATTCACGCAATACTCTGGATACCATTGAATCGAGTAATTAATGGGATGAAACACCTCCAGTGCGGAAACACCATTTATTGGAATAAATACAGTACAATTGGACAGCGACACAGATGCAGGCACGCTTACCTTCAGAGCAGAGCCAGCCATAATCCATTGCACGAAATCACCGGTCTCGGAACCGTTAACGACTATTGAAAATGGGCTAGTTATGTTAACTAGGTATTGCCTCACCCACTTAATGCTCAAGTTGAGGGGACCATTAACCACTACATAATGCTGAGAACCATTAACGGAAACAAGCCTACTACCATTATTGAAACTATATATTGGAATACTTAAATCGATCTCCGAGCCCCTCGAGACCCAGCCGCTCCATGTGGACAGCATGGTCGAGTTGCCGTCAATGGATGCATTCACCGGGTAATTGGAGTCTATATTAACTAAATAGTACACCTCATAGGTGGGCCTTATAGTGAGCGAGTCGAAGCCGCTGTGGCCTATGGTTATCTCGTTGCTATTTAGTTCCATGGTTTTATTATCTATGGATAATTGAAGACCCCTAAAATATCTCACGGCCGAGGCATTAATTTGCATTTTCCCCTCAAACGTTAACGACACATTCCGAGTGGGGTAAAATTCAGTGATGGTGCCGTTCGGGAATAAAATCAAAACCTTGGGCATTGGCACCGTGGGCAAGAAATTACTTGTCAAGTACCCCGAGAACAATTGTGGACTAACGGATCCAGTGCTTACCAATACATTTCCATCCGTGGCCATTCCTACCGTGGTATCGTTGGAGTACTCAGTGGTATCCAGTCCGTATCCATATATATCCATATAGGGTCTCCAGCCCAGATTACTCAGCCATAGCAGAGCCAGTTCAGCATGTATCGCTAAAAAGAATGCCATGTTGGCATTAGAGTACCCACCTAGAACAAGTTCCGAATCATACGAATCCAAGCTACCTGTTACCTTGTTTGGGCTCGTCATTATATATGCTCCAACTACCCCTGGTTCACGGATTAGAACCTCGTCGAACCAAAAGATGTGACCATTATAGGGATTAGATGTGGAACCAGCCTTGGCATAGCCGAAATATACGATGACGCCCAGTCCAGGCTCCACACTTTCATTTATAATCAAGTAACCCGCAAATGGGAAGGAGTAAACCAATGCATTGGGTATATCATATACATAATAATACCTATTAGAATACTGCCCCAGCGCCTCATACACATGACCGGCCCCCTCCACATATTCATTATTCATGTTGGAACCAGGCGACGTAAAGTTCCATATATTATCGATGAGGCTTGCCTTGAATATCGCCGTGCTCATTTGAACGATATCCTGCAACCAATATTGCTGGGAGCGACCGCCCTCCAGTTCCACCGTCAATACCGCATTCAATTCAATGGATGCCCCGGATTCTCCTGAAATTCCGGTGGAATTGGGGGCGTGCGGAGTAATGGCATATATATCTGTCAAGTTAAAGAATCCTAACACGCTGGTGGTGTTAATGGGGTAAGTCGATGAAATGCCTGGCGTGATCAAATCGCGAATCCCCAGGATTGGAAGAGGCTCGTTGCAGTTCATCCCTATAAGAACAGAGTAGTTTCCAATGCTTAATGGGAATATGTAGACCCCCATAGTCACATTCTTATTTATAACGATGTGATGAGATTCAGCTGCATTGATTATAATATGATAAGGAGAATCAAGGGCTTGAAGAAACAACCCCTCGCCCACGTTGCTTATAGTTATATTAGATTCTATAATGCATGCTTGGGAGGCATGTGCCATAATGGCCATTACCAATAAAGCGACCAGAGGCAACAGAACGATTAACCGCATATCCCTATGCATATAATGCATTTTTTAAAAATTTTTATCTCATCAGAGGAATATATACAAATACATTCATGCGATATGGAGAAAAATAAGGGGCCAGCAATTAAGAGGTGACATTGAGACAAAGAGCATGCGTCTTAGTCAGCTCAAGTATATGTCACTCATTGGCTAATGGTCACATGGAGGATGGGGTATTCATAACTATGATATAGATAGAGGACGATAATAAAATAAAAGCACTGTAAATCCTACCCATGATGTTTGATTTGAATTTGTCCTAGCCAAAAA
Organism: Thermocladium sp.; assembly: GCA_023269935.1. Next base: position 3,603 of record JAGDXC010000011.1, on the reverse strand, counting down.
TCCATCATAGGCTTTATTTTCAATTACCATGAAATCCACTCCTCCTTAAGGTTACCTCAGATTCAATTGCCAAGCGCAAGATAGAATTCCTCTTAAATTCTTGTATCTATTTTTAATGACTATCTTGGGTCGTAGGTCCTCTTGATGCCCACGACCAGGCTCCACGTCTTCTACCATAGTCATTCTGGATTACAGCCCCTTAAGTTCTTTGATGCATATGTGCTGCTACCGGCAAAAGCGGTGCCCCCGCAATACAAGTGACTTAGCTTGAAGGACTGCGACGAAGCTTTCGAATCCACTCGTTCCCTAGCAATATTCATCTTCAAAATCTTCTGTGGAGAGCTGACTCACACACCTCAGTCAAGAGCCGAGACGGGGAGGAACGATGCCGGTTCCCAAACGAAGCCGTTCATTGAGCTCCCTTGCCCTTATGAGGAACAACGATTGAGGGATCCATTCAGAGGAATTCATGCAAGTATCGCCAACCTGCATTTCGCGCAGTTCTTGATCCAGATGCGGTTCCTCCTCTTATGGATATGCACGGTCAAATGACTAGCATGCCTAGGCTGCGCGCGTAGGACTTAATGGCTCTGGTAATTCTTATCCCGGCCAGCACGCCGATCACCTTCTTATCCTTAAATTCCTTCTGAGCTAGCTCCAGCTTATTGAGCAAGTAATCCACGTCCTGCCTCCTATGCCGCACCTTCACCTCCACTGCATATATAGTCCTGGACCCCATTATTAATAGATCGAACTCCTTATCATCGATCGCGGCATTGTACTTGACGTCAACAATGGACTCCCCGGCGGAGCTCATGATGGACTCCACCCTCCTCAAAGCCTTATCCTGGAAAACCGCCTCAGTGAGAGATCCAAGGAGAGACCGAGTCCCCGATCCCTGCCTCTTTAGAACGACACGTCTGCCTTAAGCGATTTTATCTCTTCAGTATTCTCTCTCACGGCTCCCCTCAGCTCATCCACAGCCGTGCGCAGCCCATTGATTTCTCCCTGCATCTTCACCATCTGCTCTTGCATTGTTTTATTTGTTCCTGCATTGTCTTCATTTGTTCCTGCATATTTGCCATTAAGCCGGAATGAGTGTCTAACCTCTTGAGAATCTCATGCATGCCGATCATGCCCATCACCGCGAATCTAAACTCCTCATCTGTCTCCAACAATTTTAGGAACTTCTCCTTTAAATCATCCATCTACGTCCTCATTAGTCAATTGCTCGCTTAAATAGTTTTTCATTGATGGGAGTAAATGAAAAATAAAAATGCCTCACTTATTCAAGATTAAGGGCATTGATGTAGCTTCCCTTAAATGGTAGGTGATCCCCCAGCAAAGGGACTTTGGCTGTAGAAACCCAAGTAAGGCATCAACTCCGCGGTTTACGCTTGATCAGCTTTAGCCCTTCGCTTTTCTATCACGTCCCCCGTCAGCATCTTGATCCCATAATTCTTGGCCCTCTCCACGGCCTCCTCCGCGGCGGACACGGCTAGGAATAATTTGATGGGGTCCTTGAACCCCAATGCCTTGGTCACAGTGCTGCACTTTACATTGAACCAATCCAGATCATCCTCGTCCGCAAACGACTTCACCTCTATGAGGTAAACCCTTCCATTCCGCGCCAATATATCTATCTCGTAGATACTGCCCTTGGGCCCAAATTGACCTGCCTCGTCCTTATACGTGAACCTATTAACATACCTCAGATCTATCTCCTCCACTTCCACTAACTCCTTGAAGAAGAGCTTGATCACCTCCTCATAATCCTCGCCCCACCTCCTTCCCATGGAATCCATCCTCTTCTTGAGCCCCATCACCTCCTTGCTTAGCTCACCAATCGCATCCGTCAACTTGCTTAATCCATCCTCGGTTCTCTTCTGAGCCTCAACTAACTCATTAACCCGCTCAGTTAAGTCATTAACTCTTTCAGTTAATTTATCTAACCTCTCATCAGTTCTCTTCTGGAGTTCAGCTAATTCAGTCACTCGCTCCGTCAATTTATCCAATCTATCAGTTAAGTCATTAACTCTTTCAGTTAACTTGCTTAATCCATCCTCGGTTCTCTTCTGAGCCTCAGCTAACTCATTAACCCGCTCAGTTAATTTGTTGAGCCTTTCTTCGGTTCTTTGCTGTGCTTCTGCCAGGTTATTGATCCTCTCCACCAGCCTGGCCAGTTCACTCTCTACTCCCCTCTGCGACTCGGTTAATTCACTGGTTGACTTCAACAAGCCCTCCAGTATCTGCATATTCTCCACGCTCAGCTTCGATTGCTCCTCAAGGAGTTTCCTAATGCTTTCAAGCTTCTCGCCCCACGCTGCATCCTCCATATTGATCGCGCTAATCAACTCTCGCCTAAACGCTGGATCATCCCTCAACAACTTAATCAATGCATCCTTAATATCGCTCAAATTTTCTCCACCAATGGGATGAACCCAATCATGAATATAAGGGTTTCTCTCCTCATAGATGACCCAAGACCGAGCCTCCGTGAATAGACTTCCCGCCTATGGACGAGATTCATATTGTTTATCGATTATCCTAGTACATATAGAGCAAGCCCTTATGCCCCGCTCGCTTTTCTAGATAAAGCTTATGCGGCCAGCATAAATAATACCCAACTGGCTGCAGAGCAGCTCCGTCACTAGGCTTGCAATTAAGGTGAATAACCAGGGCTCCACGCTGATCTTGAATGGCGAACTCAAGGATCTAAACCCGAGCGGCTATGCCGTTCTTTCTTCCATTTCTCCAGGGAGTTACCGCATATTCGTGGAGAACCCGTTCCATAAATGGTTCTTCACGGTTTATAATGTGACGCCGGGGATCAACCTATTGAACATAAGCCTAAGACCTGCAACTAGGTATATTGGGTCGGGCAATCAATACCCATGGGTACAGATAGGCCCCGCCGGCATATCGAATCCATTCGATCAAGGCAATAGCATATACTTCAATGCGTCAGGCCATATAGGGCTCATACAGATAGATCCCCTGAACCCGAGCATCATCTACATGGCATCGGGAACCGCCAGCGACGGGATAATGGGTCCCATATCGGTCTCCGGGAACACTATATACGCGCCCCAGCATGAGTCACTGGCTTAGGATTTTCTTTATCTTTTCCTTATCGATATCCTGGGGAATATAGAACCTCCCCGACCACGTGTTGGGATCCCGCCCCCACTCCACTCTTTTTCTCACGATCATAGTTAATTTATTGGGATTATTCTAATAAATGCTTCGCCGCCGAACTCCATTGGGAAGGCTGGTCTCTTTTCCGCTCCGCAAGGGTGAGCGAGGTAATTCACTGTTTGTTGGTGGGGCAGACTGCAAGACTCGACTTTGCCTCCATTCCCAACTTTCCAAAAAGTGAGTGTTTCCTCATCTTTCTGTCAGGAGAGGGGAAGAATAGTACACTAAATACTATCAAGACAAATGCTTAAAGATTTATATTAATTGACTCACTGCCTTTATTGACTATTTTCGTTTGCGCATCAAGTAATTTATTATATTCTCTCCTGGTACTATATATGATAAAACAAATGATAAGCCTCGCTTTTTTTTTTTTTGGGGGGGGGGGTAAGGTTTTTGCTTGCG
>JAGDXC010000014.1 GCA_023269935.1 Thermocladium sp. | reverse complement strand
TCTAGTGTACCGGTTGTCTGGTAGGGCAGTGCCGGGCAGCCACGCCGTAGGGGATAACCGCTGAAGGCATCTAAGCGGGAAGCTCCCCCCGAAAATAGGCAGCCATCCGCTTCCGGGGCGGTTCTCCGTCTCGGGGGTGGGTAGGGTTCCCGTAGAAGACGGGCTTGATGGGGTGGGGGTGTATCCCCCGAGGGTTTCCGAGGGGGGAGCCCGCCACTCCCAAGTACCCGGAGGTGCAGGCGGTGGGCGTGTAAGCGGTTTCGCCGGTGGTTGGATGAATCTTTAATACCCATCCTGTCTTGATATAATCATGCGGGTATGCGTGATGTTTTCCGGTGGAAAGGACTCCGTGTTCGCGTTTCATTGGGCTGTCATGCATGGATTTCGCGTGGATTGCTTATTGACGTTTAGGCCGTCTCGTGGGGACTCCATGTTGTTTCATGTACCCATTGATGCCGTCTCCATGCAGGGAGAGGCATTGGGCGTGCCTGTTCTCTTTATTGATGTTGGGGGCAATGAGGAGGAGGATCTAGTGAGGGGTCTTCGTCTAGCGGCGTCGCGTGGGGTTGAGGGCATTGTTACTGGTGCTTTATTGAGTGATTTTCAGAGAATTAGGGTAAGCGTTGCGGCGGGGGCAGTTGGTTTGCGGGTATTTAATCCGCTTTGGCGAAAGGATCAGGGAAATTACTTGCGGTGGTTGGTTGGGCATGGTTTTCAATTCATGATTATATCCATAACTGCCCTCGGCATTCCCCCAATATTCCTGGGGCGGATTATTGATTCCAGGGATGTTGAGGAGTTGATCAGGTTATCACGTAGGTTTGGGTTTAATGCCGCGTTTGAGGGCGGTGAAGCGGAGACTCTCGTTGTTGATGCTCCTTTTTTCTCGGCTCGAGTTGCGGTGGAGGGAGTCCCCACTCGGTTGGGTGAGTATTCCTGGGTTTATTCCTTGAGGCGGGTTTGGTTGGAGCCCAAGCTTTAAATTCTGATATTTATGGCTGTTTCATGGACTTCATAAATACTGCAATTAATGTTTTATCTAAGTACCCGCTCTGTGATCACTGTTTGGGGCGGCTCTTTGCATTGAGTGGTTATGGATTGGAGAATTGGGAGAGGGGTCGATCTATTAAGGATGTCATTCACATGGATCTAGTTAGGCGGGTTAAGTTGGGTGAGTCAAGTGCCGTTGATTTATTGGCTATGTTGGCTGCATCCGGGCATGGACCCAGTGCGCGTTTCTTAATGGACAGAATGAATCGCCGCATTGATAGGGTTGAGTGTCCAGTGTGTCGCGACGTGTTTAGGCTAGTGGATGAGGCGGCGAAGATTACTGCATCGACGATGTCATCCATTAATATCGAGTTCTCCACGTTTCAGGTAGGCACCATGCTGCCCCGGGAACTACTTGACGCTGATTTGAGGCTATCCATGGAGGCGGCTGCCCCCAGCTCGGAGTCGATTAAGCGTGAATTGAATAGATTAATTGGAAAGAGAGTTCAAGCAATCACCGGCAAGGAGTTCAGTAGATCACCTGATATTGTTGCAGTGGTGTCTCTTCCCTCGCTCTCTGTTTCAATAATCGTGATGCCGATATATGCTGCTGGGACTTATAGGAAACTAATGCGGAGCCCGCCGCCTCTCGCGGATTTAGCCTCTAGGCTTAATGCTGGATCAGTGGTGATTCATTCCCCCCTGAAGGATAGCGAGGCTAGGGTACTCAGTGATGAGAGGGTTATTCTTCAATTGAGTAATCCACGCAGCAGGCAACTGCCTGCGCCGGGGCTCCTTGGATTCCTTGAGTTAAGGGGTTTCCTGCGGGTCTCTAGGAGGGATGTAGAGCAGCTTAAGGAGGATATAGATAAGGAGAGAACCTATAGAGGCCTAGTTATATTCAATGAGCCCCCTCCGCCAGGCTCTCTCTCTGCTCTTTCCACGCTTCTAGAGGGTAAGCGAGTTAGGCAGGGAAGGAGAACTAAGCAGGTGCGTTTCCTGAGGCTTATACCCATCGGAGAACGAGTGGCAGAGATCGTGTTGAGAAGCGAGGGCGGCATAAGCGTGGAGGGTCTAGTTGATGGGGTTGGCGTGTCCCCGTCAATAAGTGGATTACTGGGGATACAGGCTAAGCTGGTTCAATTAGATGTATTGGATTCCACATAATTCCGGTCAGCCCTTACGCGTGTCTTCATTGGTCAGTTGGCTTAAACGGCCTCATCAACCTCAGAGTGGGTTCAAGTCATCACTCGCGTCCCTCCCTCTTCCCCTTTAAAAGCTCGATCTCGCGGCTCAGCAAGTCCCTTATCGGTTGAACCAGGGTGGGGTCTCCCAACGTGTTGAGAATCTTTTCATCGATGCAGTCGCCGGGAGCAGCCAATATCGACGCCACTATTGTACTTATTACGTCCTCCCGAGTCACATTGAACTCAGCCAGATTAATGCCCTCTCTTTGCACTATTCTCAGGAATGCCTTTCCCACGGCATCGGCCTCGATTAGGTTAATGCCGAGCTCCTGTGCGGCTCTCTCCACTGAGCCACTGCATCCCAAATTAATGCATAACAGCACGCCCTTTAGCGTTGCCCGATACCTTAGTCTCCTCCTGCCCTTAGCCTCAATCATACCGCACCTAATTAATCTACGGAGATGCCAATAAATGCTGCTCGGTGGGGCTCCTGTCATCTTTAGTAATTCATTCCATGTGCACCAATTAATGGTTAATTCCAATAATTTAATGGAGCAACGGTCAAGCATGAATCCCCATCTAATTCCGTGTATTATATATTGAATTCACGTGATTATGAATGAGGAGTAGGCCTTGAGTTACCTTTTAATCTCCACTAGCGAAGGTGGCGAAGAAGAGGGACCCGCCTCCCAGCACGGGCTTTTCCCGGAACCTTTCGGATTCCAGTACTCGGCGCCGCGGCGAGGCGTTTCACTTCCGGGTTCCGATGGGACCGGGTGGTTCCACCTCGCCTATGGCCGGGTCAGCGGGCTTAAATAACCATGCCTATCAGTATTTTAAAGTTTTTCCGTTATAAGCATCCCGAAGTTCCTGGTAATTAGGGGTTTGATTAGTTATGATCCATGGAGAGCCTACCTCATTATACGTACTGGTCACAGTGCTCGCCATTATTACTTGTTGGTGGGATTTTGATAATGCGACGTAATAGTATCAAAACCTCAATTAATTAGGATAGAGCGGTTTATCATATATGTGGCGTATCTCTTTATAAACCGGAGCCGAAGTGTTACCTAGATGCATAGAGTAAACATAACCGTTGATCTGATCAAGTCGGAGCGAGATGTAGAGATAGCGGTCAGTGGGCTAGTTATGATTAATGCATCGCCGCGGCTAGAGGTTCATCAGCTTCAGCCATATCTGGTTACGACTAGTAATTATGTTAAGATGATCAGCGAGACTCATGCTGCGGAATTAGCATATGCAATGCTATTAAAGGATGAGGGCGAGATTTACATAACTGTGGCTGGTGATCATTCGGATAAGGAGGCAGAGAAGTGCAGCCTAATAGCGGGGGAACACATGTACCCAAAGATAATTGCGAGGAGAGCGTGGAGGCTGCGGGACATCGAGTCAAGATGGAGAGACATCGAGTTCCGGAGTTGGGCTGAGGTGGGGGGCTCTAAGAAGTTGATCGAGGAGCTCAGGGGCTCTGAGTTTCCGGGGCCTAGGGACGCGTTGAATGTCGTTAAGGATGTTATGAATGACTTGCGCAATATAGTTATAGTGGTTAAGCCTATGGTTAATCAAGTGCCTGTGACTAGTACGTATAATGAGATAGGGATTCATGATCCGGTTTCCGGCAAGTCTATTAATCATTATTACTGGGTGGAGTAATTATACCTAGTTCTCTATTCGGGTTATGGGTTAAGAATATTCATTGCTTAAACCCTACGGTAATAAATAGGGCAGTGCTGCATGCATCGCATGAGTTTAGTGGATAAGTTCAGGAGAATATTCATGAGGCGTGGAAGAGCCATAATTTTGGCTTATGATCATGGAATAGAACATGGTCCCACGGATTTCATGGATAATGAGAAAAGCGCAGATCCGGCTTATATAATAGATATAGCGATCAAGTTGGGATTTGATGGATTAGTTCTTCAACGAGGCTTGGCGGAGAAGTACTATGGGGGTCAAATACCGTTGATACTCAAGCTAAACGGCAAGACCAGCCTATACCCCGGAGAACCAATATCCGTGGCTAATTGCACTGTGGAGGAGGCAATTAGTCTAGGCGCAAGCGCCGTGGGGTACACCATATATGCGGGCAGCGGATTTGAATATAAGATGTTTGAGGAGTTAGCTAGGATAAAGAAAGATGCCGTTAGGTTTGATGTGCCTCTAGTGGTTTGGTCATACCCCCGCGGAAGCAAGGTGAAGGATGAGCAGTCCCCAGAGATAGTTGCATATGCTGCTCGAATCGCCCTGGAATTAGGCGCTGACGCCATGAAGATAAAATATACTGGCGATCCAAAAACATTTTCCTGGGCAGTCAAGGTAGCGGGAAAAGTGCCGGTCCTCATGTCGGGAGGACCAAAGACTAAAACCGATGAGGAGTTCCTGAAGCAAGTGGAGGGAGTTATAATGGCCGGCGGATCTGGAGTTGCCGTTGGGCGAAATGTGTGGCAGAGAACGGATCCCTACTCTATTGGCGAGTCAATAAAGAGGATAGTATATCCACGGGATGGGTGAGCAGTATGAGGATAGCCATATTAACTGGGGGAGGGGATGCACCGGGGCTTAACACAGCGGTTTATGAATTTACTAGAATGGCCGAGAAAAAGCATGATGTGTATCTGGCACTACATGGTTGGCGCGGCATGCTAGAGGGTGAATTAGTTAAGGCTAAGTCGATTGATTTGTTGGGCTCAGCATTTGCTGGGGGAACATTCATAAAGACTTCCAGGACCAATCCATTCAAGGATGAAGCTAGGGCGAAGCAATTGGCCGATAGCATTAAGAGGAATAGAATTGATGTGATAGTGGCCATTGGCGGCGACGATACTTTAGGAGCAGCCGCTGAGGCTCAAGCCCGTGGCTTAGCTAATGTGGTGGGAATCCCGAAGACAATAGATAATGATTTGCCAGAGACTGATTATACCCTTGGCTTCGATACTGCGGTTAACGTGGCGACCATGGAGACAGAGTACGTGAAGACATCCTCTATATCTCATGAAAGGATAAGCGTGGTTGAGGTTATGGGGAGAGAGGCTGGTTGGATAGCTTTATTCACTGGATTATCCACCGGCGCCGACGCAATACTGATACCGGAGAAACCCGTGGAGACCAGCGTAGTAATTGAGAAGCTACGGCGCGCCTATGCAGAGAAGAAGTATGCATTAGTGGTGGTTTCTGAGGGCGTTAAGCAGGATGTGGGGGGACCCGTGGATGAGTATGGACACGCCAAGCTCGGCGGCGTCGGCAATGAGCTTGCGCCATATATAGAGAAAGCCCTTGGCGTGGAGAGTAGAGCCACTGTGCTTGGCCACACGATAAGGGGTTCCCCGCCTTCGGCGTTTGATAGGGTATTGGCCACTAGATTCGCGGTTGCGGCCTTTGATGCTGTTGAGGCAGGTAGGTTTGGAGTAATGGTTGCCCTCAGGGGCAATGATATAGTTGAGGTGAGGCTTAGCGATATTGCCCACAGGAATAAATTGGTGTCAGGTAAGTGGTTGGAGCTGCTTGACAAGTATTGGTCAATTTAGGCTTCACGCAATGCTTAAATAACCCTCCTTGCTAGCATTCATGTTCAGCAATGGCGAAGAGTTTGTACTACTATATAGGGGATCAATGGAGGAGGGCTAGGAACAGCGTTATTTGGGGTGTAGTTAGGCAGAGAATGTTGATTTGGAGACGGGAACCAACGGTTACTAGAATCGATAAACCGACTCGACTAGATAAGGCCAGAAAGTATGGCTATAGGGCTAGACCTGGCATTGTGATTGCTCGAGTAAAGGTGAGCAGGGGAACCATGAATAAGGAGAGGCCCAGCAGCGGTCGCAGGCCAAAGAGGATGGGGGTTTATGGATACACCACTTACCGCAGCGCCCAATTAATAGCTGAAGCAAGGGCTGCCAGAAAATTCCCAAACATGGAGGTCCTCGGCTCCTATTGGGTTGGGGAGGATGGTATATATAGGTACTTTGAGGTAGTGCTTGTCTCCCGGGAATCAACTAATGTAATCATTAATAAGAGAAGATTGCTTGACCGTAGGGCTAGGCTCCTAAACAAGCTAAAGTAATTTAGCGTTGATTAGTCGTGGCGAAGGGACTCGTTGAATTCGACTTAAGGAATCACTCATTTTATATCGACAAAGTATTAATGAGGCTCGGTTATATTGCCGCAGTATCGCCCAAGCCAAGTGGTCCCTGGGACCTATTGGTGTTGAGTAAGGTGGAGAGAGGAAGGGGGCGGTTAATGGAGATAGCCGCAGTTAAGGCTCCAGATAGATTCCGGCTTAATAAGTATATATATAGGAGGGACATTGATGTGGTGACCGTTATTCCTGGATCAGCGGTGCCTAGCAAGGCTCAATTAAGGGCATTGGCTGGCCAGGGAAAGGCCGTTGAGGTGGTTATAGGCGATTTCATTAGGCTCGATCCAGGCGGATTAATTCGTGTGCTGGACCTAATGGAGGACGTTAAGGGGCTCACGTTGATTTTCTCCCAGGGAGTCACAGATCTCAGGAGCGTGAAGAATCCCATGGATATATTGAATTACTTAGATGCATTGACTGGGCGGAGGCGTCCCTGGGTTGATCCATTACTGCGATCGCCGCTGGACTACTTGGTGGATGTTATGTATAGGAGAGGCATCTGCTTCTGATATAGGAATTTAGTTTTTAATTCCCTACCATAATAATTATTGCGTGGAGTGCAGTGAATTAGCTCGTGAAGCCGCGAACCTATTGAGGCGAAGTAGGTACGCAATCGCATTCACTGGGGCCGGGATAAGCACTGAGAGTGGGATACCTGATTTTCGGGGACCCAATGGACTTTGGAGAAGGTTTGATCCGTCGATATCCAGCATAGATTATTTTAGGCGAGATCCACGTGGTTTCTGGAAATTCTATTCATCTAGATTCAAATCAATCCATGGAGCTAAGCCGAATGCTGCCCATATTGCGTTAGCTAAGCTTGAGCAACTTGGCTTAATTAAGGCCGTGATAACGCAAAATATTGATGGGCTTCACTTAGATGCGGGGAATCATAGAGTAATTGAGCTTCATGGATCATCCAGGACGGCGAGATGCACTAGGTGCGGTAATCAAGTTAGGTTCGAGGAAGCAATTAAAATATATGAGGAAACGGGAGATGCTCCTCATTGCCCTTGTGGAGGTATCTATAAGCCTGACGTAGTTCTATTTGGAGAACCGGTCACTAGGCTGGAGGAAGCAATGAGTGAAGCGAGGAGAAGCGATTTAATATTAGTCATTGGTTCATCCCTCACCGTTTATCCTGCATCCCTTATACCCCTTGCCGTAATTAATGGTGGTGGATCATTGATAATAATTAACATGGAACCGACCCCATATGATGAATACTCCAACATAGTGATGAATTGCTCAGCTGGGGAAGCAATGACTAATGTGCTTAAACACCTTGAAAATATGGCAAGTCCTTGAGCTCGCTAAGGATAAAAAGGATATCAATAAAGCATTTTTACTTATGTCTGTTTTCATCGAGGACTCCATAGTGCTGGCATTAACTTACGGATTGATAGCGGCACGAGGCACGAGGCTTGGGCTTCAGCCATGGGCAGCCATGCTCCTTGGCGCCTCGCTCACAATATTAATGGGCATAGTGCCTCCAAGCGATGCATTCTCAGCAATTAATCTAGATGTGATACTATTTCTTATTTCATTGTTTACAATAGCCTCAGCCCTTGAGGTAAGCGGCTTTCTGAGCTACGTTGCTTATAGATTGGTCGTATCAAGCAAGAGCTCTGCTGAGCTAGTGTCTAAGATTTTTCTATCGTCAGCGGTGTTATCTATGTTTTTAACCAATGATGGAGTGGCGGGCAGCATGGCACCTATTATTGCTTCCATGCAGAAGCAAGTAAGGTTTGATGCAAAACCGCTCCTCTATTCGCTTGCCTTTGGCGTAACCATAGGCAGCGTTGCTTTGCCTATAGGTAATCCACAGAACCTCCTTATAGCGCTGGATTCAGGCATAGCTAGGCCATTTATTGAATTCATTATTTTCCTTCTTCCCCCAACATTGATTAATTTAGTCATAACTACGCCAATATTGATATATATGTTTAGGGCCAGCAAACAATCGATTAAGATAGAGATGGTAGATCCTCCTAGTTTCGATAGGAGATTAACATATGCAGCATTATCTGCATTAGGCGTGTTGATGCCGCTATACATACTCATGGATGTGATACCTATGCCCACATACATTACACCAGTAACTGTATCTCTTGGTGCAGCATCCCTTCTCTATGCATATACTGAAAAGAGGCGGGAAGTAGTTATGAACCTGGATTGGTCTACTATTTTATTCTTCATAGGCTTATTCATCGTCAGCGAAGGCGCCCTCAGATCAGGGGTTCTATACGTAATTGCTAGTTATCTGCCTAGTCCAACTAATTTGCCTGGAATATTCGCTGCCGGCATTCTGGTGAGCCAAGTGATAAGCAATGTACCCATGGTAGCCATATATATTCCTCTAATGCAGAGATTAGGAATAGGGCCGGGAAATTTAATTGATTGGGTCGCCTTAGCGGCTAGCAGCACTATTGCTGGGAATTTAACGTTGATAGGGGCCGCCAGTAATGTGATTGCCAGCGAATCATTTGAGAGACGAAGTGGAAGGGGCTTTGGCTTTATTGAGTTCCTGAAGTATGGGGTACCCGTAACTATAGTAAATGCTCTAATATATTACTTGTGGCTTCTTTTAATGCAGGCAATTTAAGTGTACTAGCCTCTTCCTTGCCGTAAATGGCGAGGTTCTTTTTTCTTTATCATGGATCCTTATGGATCATAGGTACTTCTCCAGCTTCTCCAGCGATACGCCTCTAGTCTCTATGCCGGCCACTAGCCACGTAATTGAGCCAATCGTGCCTATTATATAGAATCCTAGGTTGAGGAGGAGGTATGAATACTCGCTTAGGAATGACGAGAAGTAAATCATGGATATATATGCTGACCACGCTATTACCCTGACCAATCCTATGAATGTGGCTCTCTCCGTTGTCTTGAAAAGCTCCGGCTCAAGCATAGTTCTAACGGCCCAACCAAATTCGCTGAACATCATGTTAATGAATAGAAATAAATAGAATAAGAGGGGATCAGTGCCGAGTGACTTATAGAGAAATAATATTGGAATTATGGTTAAAGTGCCGCCTAGATATGAGACAAGCATGAATTCCCTACGGCCTATCTTATCCACAATGAATCCTATTAAGCCTGCCGCGGCGGCGCCTAGATTGGCCATCATTATTATGGCGCTTATGGTCGTTATCGACGTATAGTAATAATATGCCAAATAAAATGCTATTAAGCCGTAAGTCACTATTTGGGACACTCCTATGGCTGCAAGAGTAAACAATCTGAGCCAGAGCGGTGACTTGGTTATATTATCCTCATTAATGCTCTTCCCATTGATGTGCGGTGATCCTAAGCGATCGTTGCTTAATTTACCAGTGGCTATTAACCACTTAATTGATTCTGGCATTGATAATCTAATGATTGTGGTGACTATAATTGCAGCGATACCTGATGCGCCGAGAATTATTCGGGCCTGCTCAAAGCTAAGAGAGTAGAGTCCACTTAGTAATATTATTCCAGAGGCTAATGCTGCCCCCACATTATCGAAGTTAGATGACAACACGAGCGCCTTTCCCCTGCTGCTGGCTGGCATCAATTCAGTTAATGCGGCCAGTGATGCCGGCTCCTCGCCCCCCACGCCGAATTCAGCCACCGCATAAGCTATAGCGAATTCGTATAAATTATTTGCAGCAGCCATGCCTAGTAATCCAATCGAGTAAAGCAGCATTGTTACTAAGTAAATTTTTTTCCGACCAATTAAATCAGCCGCTCGTCCCATTACTTGATTACCTATGAGGAGCATTAGGGGACCAATTATGGGGTATATGGGTATCATAAATGCCGGCATTTCCTCCTTGAACCAGGAAAGCGATGCAACTCCCATTGTAGTAACAAACCCCCACATCAGGAAGCCCAGCGATGTTGATATGAAGGCACTTGTTTGAGTTTTTCCCCATCTAGCCTCCGCCGGCTCTTCTGGTTTCTCCATAATTATTCCAGTTATTTGTAGCCTATAAATATTTTTTCACGTAAAACAACACGATAAAAATAAACAGAAAGTCTTGCCATATAGGAGATGGTAAAGTTTCAATGATTCTTAAGCCTTGCATCAAGCATAGTAGCTCCTACTGGTCATAAAGGGGAGCTCAGGTCGGTTCCCAAGATCGGGAACCCTCGCCCTTTAGTATTGGGAAGGAGAATAAATAATCAAGAACCGAATTGATAGATTAATTCCCAATGCTAGCGAGATCCATATAAAATAACTTATTAATTGCTCAATGCTATGGCTTCTAGATGAATGATTGCATATTAGCATCGCTGGTTTTGTTGATGGCAATAATTCTTGACTGGGTTTATCCAAGGCATGAAGGTCTCGCTTACTTGCTTCATCCAGTACATTTAACTTACTCGATATCACAATCGCTTTTCAGCCGTATGCAGCATACGAGGATTATGGGGGTCCTGATTTGGTTTATGTCGGTTGTTCCCGTGATGGTCATATATATTGCTCCGCTATTGGTCATTGGAAGAAGCTGGATCTTCATACTGGTCTCGGCCATTGTGCTCAAGATGACGTTCTCATTAAGACTATTGATCGATACTGCTAGGAATTATTTGAATAATAAAGAACAAGAGGCGCTGAGCTATGCTCAGCAATTAGTGAGGCGCAACGTATATGTACTAGATGAGGAGCACGTTAATTCAGCCGTTATAGAATCCCTAGCGGAGAGCCTAGTTGATGGATTCTCATCCCCACTTTTTTATTTCTCATTACTTGGCGTGCCCGGCGCTCTTCTACAGAGATTGGCCAATACTATGGACAGCTCACTGGGATATAGGGATGAACCATATAGGGAACCCGGCTGGTTCTCCGCTAAGGTAGATACCTTAATCAATTATATACCTGCACGCCTAACTGCACTGATAATATTATTTACAGCCATGTTATTAGGTGAAAAACCCAGCATCAATATTTTCAAAAGGAATAGGCGCTTAACTCAAAGCATTAATGCTGGATACCCAATGGCGGCAGTATCGGCCAGCTTAGGCATTAGGCTGGAGAAGATAAATTCATACTCCATTGGATCAGGCAAATTGCCCAGCCGAGCCGATGTAGAAAACACCATAAGGCTAATAACGGCGTCAGCAATCATAATGATTATATTATCGATGATTACTCAATGCATTGCATCATTAATAATTACCACAATTATCCATAACTGGGTTTTATTTTAAGTGCAGTTTTAAAGGAATGAATCTCTCCTCCGTGAGGTTTAATGAGTTTCCTGGAGGAATCACAGATAAGGATCAATTCGTAGGAATGGGTAGTTCACTCGGTCGTATTTCATATTATAATGCTTTCCGTGAGAAACCTTTATTAAGATAACAAAGCAGTTAGATGCATGGGTTGGCGCATTGGGCTTGCGCTGGTGTTAATGCTAGTGATGGCTCTCACGGCATATGAGTTAATCATGGGCATAGTGGTGGCCAGGACGCTTTTGATGGGTGGATTAATAGGCGTGGGCATTAAGGGGGAGGGGCGGCGTGTAACATCTATGAAGGACCTTCTCCGCGACTCAAAGCATTAAAACTCTGACTGAATAAGCAATATATGCCGGTTATAATCGACGAATTAGATAAGAGGATACTAGGTGAGTTGCAGAAGGATGGAAGGACGCCCTTAGCGAAACTGGCTGACGATATAGGAAAGCCGAGAACCACTATAATGAATAGGGTTCAGAAGTTGGAGGAGGGCGGCATTATAAAGGGATATAGGGCAATATTGAGCCCATACGTATTGGGCTTCTCCATGCAAGCATATGTATTAATAACTGTGAGACGCTCGGTCACTGCAGGGTCTAAGCCATCGCAGGTGATGCTTGCTGAGAAGATAATACGGGATTGCGATAATGATGCGCGGCTTCCCTGGATTGAGGAAGCCAACGTATTGACTGGGCAATATGATATAATGCTTAAGGTGTGGGTACGTGACTTAAAGCAGTTATCATCTTTCCTACTGAATTACTTGCCGACTAATCCAGACATAATAAAGACGGAGACAATGGTGGTGCTAGAGGAGGTCGCAATAGGAAGGGAACGCTTGATCCCTCTGGATAAGGTAAAGGAATGATTAATTTGGTATATATTAATGGTTTGGACATAATTTCTAAAGATACATCCAGACCCCATTAGCGGCAGCGCAGAGATTCTCATCTGAATCCTTTACCTCTATATAGACAAATGCCAAGTTACGACCTCTCTTCTTAACCCACGCCTCCGCATAGAAGTCCTTGCTCACTGGTCTAATGTATTCTATGTTAAGGGTAACTGTGACCTGGTTTCTCCCCTCATTATTTAGGGTCATGACGGCGGCTCCACCCGTTGCATCTATCAGTGTTGCTATTGCCCCACCATTGGCAATGCCGCCTAGTCTGGTTATTTCAGTTCTGAATTTCATAGATAGTTTTGCATAGCCATCCTTTGCCTCTATTGTTTTTACTTGAAGCATAGATAGGAAGGGATCAAGCTCCTCAACGTACTTCTTCATTGCATCTTTAAGATCCATGCAATTGCTTTTCAGCATGGGTTTAAATGCATTGGTCTTATTTCTACACGTGTTGATAGATTTCAGCGCCCCAGCATTGTGCTCTCCAGGAAAATCTTCTCATAATCATCTAATGCCGCCATCTCAATCACCTTAATCATCTTCACTACACGTGTAGTTTTATCCCAATAATCCTCATTCCTCAAGATAAGCTTTGCGCCGCTTATGGCAGCATTTCCCAGAAAGAAAATTTTTGCTTGTGGAAGAAGACCTATTGAAATTGCTGAGTCAGGATTAATATGAGTTCCAAATGAGCCTGCCACATACACGGTATCTAATTCCGATTCAGAAATTCCAGCCACCCGTAGAAGCGTTTTCCAGGTTGATTGAATTGCTGCCTTAGCTTCTTGGAGGAGACGAATATCGCGCTGAGTAACTGTGACTCCATTAATACTAACCACTAGCGAGCCATTCGATTCCACAACGAACCGTCCCGGAATTAACCTGCCACTCCTACTAATTGATCCAGCCTTCATTAATGCAGCCACTAGATCAATAAGGCCTGTCCCCGTTATTCCTATTGGAGCTCCCCCGCCTATTGTGAAAGCCCGAAGCTCCCCATCTACTAGCTCAACCTTATCTATGGCGCCCTCCACAGCCCTGACTCCACTTGATATACCAACCCCCTCTATCGCGCTACCGGCGGGGGCAGATGCAGCCAATATATTATCGTCGGTTCTAAGCATGACTTCAGTATTAGTCCCTATATCTATAAGCAACCTATGGTTCTTCTCATCTAGATTTGCCACCAGTGCATCCGCCACGGCATCGCCGCCAATAAATCCAGCGACGGCCGGCATTATGAAGATAGGCGCGGCCGGGTTCATGTTTAGCCCAATATCGCTGGCCCTAAGTACTATGGGTAATCCAATTGCAGGTATGTAGGGACTCTGAACCAAACTATTGAGCCTTATTCCAAGAAATAATTGCGTCATCACTGTATTCCCAGCTACGACAGCTGCATCTATATCAATAGGATCAAGCCCGGAACTCTTCGCTATCTTATTAATTAATGAATTGATAGATTCTATAACTAGTTCCCTAAGTTTGTTATTTATCTCCTCATCGCTTATGGCAAGGGATGCCCTACTTATTATATCGATACCGTACCTAGCCTGGGGATTCTCCACTACATCATATGTAATTGTATTCCCATTCTTTAGATCAATTATGTGAACAACTATTTTTGTTGAGCCTATATCTATGGCCGCTCCAAGCACTGCATCGCTGCATTTAACATCAATAGCTTCATCCCACATCGATACAACATTTACGGACCAATCACACTCCCTTAGAACTTGCGGCAGTTTTCTGTATACCCATAAATGTCGTGGTCTGTACCCGCTGTCCTTAAAGAGATTAATGTCATCGGGGACTTGGGACTTAAGAGTTGGTGGATTCAACTTAACTCTTTTAGATTTTACTGGAGGCTTTAGGGGAATGGTTGGTTCATAGCCAACGGCCACGAACTTACCACTGCCTTGATTAATAGGTTCAACTACTACCTCTCCCTTCATTACCCAAGCCATGCAGGCTAATCGCTCATCTGAACCAAGCTCCTTCTCCCTATGGGTTCTTGGATTAAGATTCTCGGCTCCTTTAATAACCCTTATCCTACACTTACCGCATATGCCGATGCCACCGCATAATCCCTCAATAGGCGTGCCAGCTCTCCATAATGCGTCAATTATCCTAACAGGTCTATCAGAGGCCACTATTCTAATCATTAATTAAGCCTTCCCGATGCTGTCACATAATTTTTGGATTTAAATATTGAGCCCAAATTCTTTTCTCATAATCCAGTGGAATCTTGTATTGATAATTCATTATTTTATGCGGCTACCAAGATCCTTAAGAAGTCTTGCCCTTTAGGATGGGGAGCCGTCGGTTGGATCGCCCCACCTTCTATACATGTTGTTTCTTAATCCTAGCAGATCGAGAACCCTGCCTGCTACCGAGTTAATCATGTCATCTATTGTGGTTGGTCTATTATAGAACGGTGGACTGGCAGGCATAACTATGGCTCCAGCCATGGATACCAGCTCCATGTTTCTAATGTGGACTAGGCTTAAAGGGCTCTCCCTTATTACAAGAACTAGCCTCCGCCTTTCCTTTAACGCAACATCGGCAGCCCTGGTCACTAAGTTATCTGTAATACCGTGGGCAATCGATGCAAGGGTCTTCATTGAGCAAGGCACTATTGCCATGCCGTCAAACCAAAATGAGCCGCTGGCTATTGGAGCCTCCATTTCCCCCTCGCCGAATACTCGGGTTGCTAACGATTCAATCCTGGTTGGATCTATACCTTCTTCCCTCATTACTTTCTTAGCTGAACCGCTAATTATTAGATACGTCTCCACGTTGAGGTTCCTGAGTGCCTCCATTACTCTGAGTCCATATACCGCGCCAGAGGCGCCTGTTATTCCTATCACTATCCTCATTTATTGTCTCCCATAAACCTCTGGATTCGCTGTATATATGGGTGGTTTTCCATGAATTAATACATTGATAATGCTTTTAATAATGATTTCAGCCATATTATTTCTTGTATCCAATGATGCAGATGCTATGTGTGGTGTCAACACTATATTCTTCAAGGAAAGCAGTTCACTATTTGTGGGAAGTGGTTCATCCTCATACACGTCAAGCGCAGCGCCACGTATCCACTCCTCACGTAATGCTTTGATGAGGGCCGGCGTATCTATTACTGCCCCCCTAGCTATGTTTATCACGTAGGCGTTTTTCTTCATTAACTTAAGTCTATCCTCATTTACTAAATGCCGTGTTTCAGGGCTGAGCGCCACGGTTATTACCAAGTAATCGCTTTGACTAAATAACTCATCAAGCGTTACCGGCAATACGCCTAGCGCTATCTCAACATTTGGTTTTCTATGCCTAGACCAATATATAGTTCTCATTTTAAACGCGGCTGCCCTCCTCGCCACGGCTATCCCTATATTGCCTAATCCAAGTATGCCCAGGGTTTTTCCCCAAACCTCATCACCCATGTACTCACCCCAAACTGCTTCTGCATTTCCGCTTCTAATGATTTTATCGCCGTCCACTATTCTGCGGGCTGCGCCAAGCATTAGACCAATTGCGAAATCAGCAACAGACTCGACTAATACTTCAGGCGTATATGCCACCGGTATCCCCAGCCTCGTTGCTGCATGTAAATCAATGTGGTCAAATCCCACGCTATACGTAGCTAGTATCCGTATCTTAGCACCTCCCAGTGTATCCTCCGTGATCTTATCTCCAATTGTAACCACTGCTCCATCACATTCTGAGAATTTCCGCTTTAATACGTCAGGAGGCGGTGCAGCTTTCTTGCTCCACATGCCTATTCCATCATTATTCCAGACATCTAATTGGAAATACTTGCTTAATTCATCATATATGATCCTGGGAAAGGTGGATCTACTAATGAAGATACATCGCATGTATTGATGCAGCATTTCACTGTTTAAAACGGTTGCTCAGCATTTAAAAATGTAAATCGAATCCAGCAATTAATGCATTACCAGAGTCATAAGTACATAATGCTTCATGATTTGGCAAATGTAATTGAAAAAACACCGAGATGCGAATTATCGATGGACAAGGTATCAACATGGAGTGCCCTAAATAGAATAGCTGCACATGACGTGGTAACCACTATGGATGTCCCCTACAGAGCTAGGGCTGCCTATGACGGCTTCGCCCTATACTCAATGGATACCCCAGGAAAACTTCGATTAATTGGATCAGTAAGAGTCGGCGAGATTCCTACCTTCAGTGTAAAAAGAGGAGAGGCTGTTTATGTGACTACAGGTGCATACTTGCCAGATGGAGTTGATGCCGTGGTTCCAGAGGAGGAGGCAGAATTAATTGACAATCAAGTATTAATAACAAACAGGGTAACGAGTGGTGCGAATATAGATCCTGTGGGCAGTTATTTAGTTAGTGGAAGCAAGGTAATCGAGAAGGGCGATATAATAATGGGCCACGTTATTCCCGCATTGATGGAGGCAGGAATAATGGAATTAGATGTGTATGAGAGACCCGCAGTGTCAATAATAAGCACGGGAAGCGAATTAGTTAAGCCAATCAGTGCACCTGATGCAATGCAAGCATTTCTTGGAGGAAAAACCCTGGAGAGCACTGGTTCCCTCATTTCTTGGTTCATCGTATCATATATGCCTTACCTATCAATTGTTGAGCATAGGTTAGTCAATGATGACTTGGAATCAATTCGATCCGTAATGCTCGACGCGCTTAAGAAAAGCAACATAGTGGTAACCACCGGCGGTTCTGGTCCAAGTGATATTGATTACTTAGGGGAGGCCGTGTCATCGCTCGGACCTAAGTGGATGGTTAGGGGGCTAAAAATGAGGCCGGGGAGACCAACTACAGTGGCCGCAATGGAGGACTGTAAATTGATTTTCGGCTTAAGTGGTCACCCAATAAGCGCACTTAATGCGTTAATAAACGTGATAGAGCCCATGGTTAAGATCATGTTGGGCATACATAAATCGCCGGCGAAACCGATAGTGAAGGGTAGGCTCACTCGTAATGTTACGGTGGAGCCCGGCATGATAACTCAAATAAGGGTTAAAGCCACTAGAAGAAATGGTGAGTTACTGGTGACTCCATTAGGAGGCGGCAGCTCAGTGACTACATCATTGGCGACCACAGATGGATTAGTCACATTAACATCCTCTGCGCGCGAGGGAGATGTTGTAGATGTATTTCTAATTCAGGATCCAGGTGGTTCATGATGGGGATACATATGATTGATGTGACTCATAAGGAAACCATGTATAGGGAAGCAACGGCTTCAGGATTCCTTGAGCTTCGAGGCGGCTTGGCCAAGGATGCTTCCTCTGGTTTCACTGGGTTAGGTAATGTTATTTCCACTATCGAGTTCGCATCAGTGATGGCCACGAAAAAAGCATGGCAGTTCGTGGGCCTTCTTCACCCCATTGAATTAACGTATATAAGGCCAATGATTACGCTGAGCAATTACGGCATTAATGTGCGAGTCACGGCTAGAACACTTGGAAGGACTGGGGTAGAAATGGATGCATTATTTGGTTCATTTATTGGACTCCTTGCTGCTTGGAATGTAGTGAAGGCTAAGTATTGCTTATGTAGCGGAGGGAAATGTGAACCAATGCTTGAATCACCTGGGTCATCAGCTATATTCGTTGGCGCTAATCCAGACATAGTCGGTATACGGGATATTAGAGTCGAGTCTAAGGTGAAGTCCATCAATCCAATTGAGGGAGAAGAATATGTCACGCGGTTCTCGGCTCCACCAATAGTATTCATGTTCGATGCGACGGATGAGCCCCTATATAGAGGAGAAGCCTTGTCTCGTGGCAAAATAATGCTGAGAACAGAATCAATTGACCTAATACGAAACAATAAGGTGGAGAAAGGAGATGTAAGGACCGCGGCTCAATTAGCTGGCATGATGGCTGCCAAGAAGGCTTGGGACCTGCTCCCGCTTGTTCATAACAATGATATAACAGATGTGAGGATAGGGATAGATTTAGAAGAGGATGGAGTCTCTGTTGCTGTTCTTACAAAGAATATATCCAGGACTGGTTCAGCCATGGAGTCGCTCCTAGCCGCGGGAGTATCGCTCCTAACCGTGTGGGATATGGTTAAGAAGTACGAGAAAGACGAGAACGGGCAATATCCATATACGCGCATAAGCAGCATTACGCTTGAGAAAAGCGAGAAGCGCCCAATATGATGCGAAGATCACTCTGCGTTGACTGGTTTTGCCTTAAATGTCCGTATCTTGATTATTATTCTGTATCCACAATTTGGACAATGAATCCCAGGCGAGATCTCTAGATCGCTCTTGGAGAATATGGTGCCGCACCTAAGGCACATATATATCTTCCTTTCTGGTGTAGTCTCGCTTAGTTCCTCGCTCGGTGTTTCCTCTTCTGCCATAACCTAGTCATCACTCATTGGTTTAAAATATTTTCTATACGCGCAAGCCTCATTAATCTTTCTACTCCATGTATCCTATCCATAATTTTAACCACGCCGCTGGGCACTAGCTCGGTCCATGTTGAATCATTTCTAGCAATCATGTATCTAATCCTAGATCCACTTAGTTTATCTCGCTCAAATAATGGAGTGGACTTAACGCTTACCCCCCACTGCTCTATCGATAATCGAGTATATTCATCATTAGAATAAACCTCATCAAATGATGGACAATATTGCCTAACAAGAGGGTACCAAAGCAATGATTGCCCCCCCGTGTCCGGTATGCTGCAAGTAGTCACGTGTCCTATGGCTGCCTCAATCATCTCTATCCGCTCCCCCACCGTGAAAGGGTTTCGAAAGGTTAATGATGCGTTTGCAGATCCTATTCCTACAATTACCTTATCTGCATTATCGGAAAGCCACTTCAGTACATTGGCGTGGCCGTTATGAAACGGTTGAAACCTACCTATGAATAATGCCCTCATTTAGGTTCGGCGTAGCGGAATTATTTTTAAGCATTAAAATTCAATTAATGAAGGCTGGGCAAGTTTTTAAATAAATAAAAAATCGAATCCGCATGTCATACTCAAGCAAAGTAAATGCGAAACTAGGCGAGTTTGGGGCATCCATATTCAGTAGAGTCAAGATTTATACAAATGATGGTGAATCAATCGAGGGCATAATACTGCCAAGGCCAGATATAGGTGATGCAGATGTTTTATTGTTGAAGCACGAGAATGGATATAACGTTGGCATACATATAGATGAGATTAAAGACATTGAAGTGAAGGAGATATACAGTCCTCCGGCCAGGATGGAGGGGATACCTAAGTCAATGGGCGCGGGGCCACGTTCCATCTTAGTGGCTACGGGGGGTACTATAATGTCTAAAGTTGATTATGTAACTGGCGCCGTGTACCCATCATTTAGCTTAGAGGAATTATATGATATGTATCCAGAGCTCAGGAATATAGCATCAATTGAATTATTGAATCTATTCTCTATTTTCAGTGAAGATATGAATCCAATTAGGTGGAGCGAGATGGGTGATGCAATATATAAAGCAATCCAAAGCGGTGCGGAGGGCGTCGTAGTACTGCATGGTACCGATACAATGCATTATAGTGCGGCGGCAATTGCATTTGCATTTCCCTCAAGTAGCGCACCCATAGTATTTACTGGGTCCCAGCGGAGTAGTGATAGGCCATCTAGTGATTCCTTCGAGAACATGTATGCCGCTGTGCTTGCATCAATTAAGGCACCCTTTGCAGAGTCAATAATAGCAATGCATTCCACTAGCAGTGATGGCGAGGTATCGCTTCATAGGGGGGTTAGGGCAAGGAAAATGCATTCATCTAGGCGCGATGCTTTTCTAAGCATTAACTCCAGCCCCATCGGGTTAATTAACATGGATAAAAAGGAAATTCAAGTGCTTGCGTCTAGTTTCAAGGCAAGGGGCGAGGTCAGATATGAGGCTGGTTTTGATGATAAGGTTGCCTTAGTTAAGTATTATCCAGGCATGAGAGGCGAGATAATAGATTACTTAGTTGATAAGGGGTACCATGGAATAGTGGTCGAGGGAACAGGTTTCGGGCACGTCTCCGAGGCGGTTCGCGATTCGATTGGGAGAGCAATAGGCATGAAAATACCAGTAGTAATAACCACTCAAACAATATATGGAAGAGTTAATCTAAACGTCTATAGACGCGGTGTGGAGTTAAGCAAATTAGGCGTTATTCCGGGCGGCGATATGCATTCGGAGACTGCCTATGCCAAGCTATCCTGGATACTTCACAGAACGAGGGATATGGAGGAGGTCAGGAAGCTAATGATGATGCCCTTGGCATTTGAACTAAGCAATAGAACAGAACCATTCAATTATTGTAAAGGGGTGTCCTGACGTGGTTAAGCATAAGGTTGGTCTCGAGATACATGTGCAACTGGATACAGCATCCAAATTGTTCTGTTCATGCCCCACCCAGCTTCGCAATGATGATCCCCATTTCCGGGTAAGGAGGAGGCTTCGTCCATCAATGAGTGAGTTAGGTCAGATTGATCCGGCAGCTCTATGGGAATTCAGGAAGAGGAGGACATATATATATGAGGGATATAATGACTCCACTTGCTTAGTGGAGCTAGATGAGGAGCCACCGCATGATATTAACGAAGAGGCGCTCGAGACTGCATTAGGCGTGGCCCTAAGATTTAATGCAAAGCCCTTTGATGAGGTTATAGTAATGCGAAAAGTCGTCATTGATGGTTCTAACACCTCCGGTTTCCAGAGGACTGCGCTCGTTGCCAGGAATGGATTGGCCACATTCATGAATTTAAAAGTACCGATTTGGACAATAGCCATTGAGGAAGATGCGGCGAGAAGGATTGGCGAGAATGGTCGTGAGATAATCTATAGATTAGATAGGTTAGGCATTCCACTAATAGAGGTATCAACGGGACCAATGGAGTATCCTCCCAATACAATAATGGATGTGGCTTTCTATATAGGGCAAACAATCAGAAATACAGGTAAGGCAAAGAGGGGGCTCGGCTCCATTAGGCAAGACCTAAATATATCGATAGAGGGCGGTGCCAAGGTAGAGGTAAAGGGAGTGCCGGAACTATCGTTAATACCAAAGGTTATTCAATATGAAATAGATAGGCAGATCAACCTATTGAAGATAAAGGATGAATTAGTTAAGAGGGGTTTAAGCCCTAATTATGAACCGGATCTAATTGAGGTTACCGATCAATTCAACGGCACTAAGTCAAATATGCTTCAATCAATAATTAAGCAAGGAGGAAAGGTAATGGCTATGAAACTGCCAGGACTATCCGGAATACTTGGTTTTGAGATTCAACCAAAGCGGAGATTTGGATCAGAACTGGCTGATAGGGTTCGTAATTGGACAGAATTAGGCGGGCTTCTCCATAGTGATGAGTTGCCAAATTATGGTATAACGAGGGAGGAAGTGGAGAACATTAAATCCAAGCTAGGAGTCGACTCATTCATACTATTAAGCGGACTAAACGAATCAGAGCTCATGGAGGCAGCTAATGTCGTAGTAAATAGGATAAACGAAGCATTTAAGGGCGTTCCAGAGGAGACTAGGGCTGCTAATGATGATGGTACAACCAAGTTCTTGAGGCCAAGACCGGGATCGGCCAGGATGTATCCGGAGACCGATTTACGTCCAATAAGGATAACAAAGTACATATTGGATAAGGCTGCAGCGTTAATGCCTGAACCAATAGATGAACAGGTAAATAGATACTTGAAGATGGGCATGAGTAGGGAGTTAGCCATGCAAGTAGTGAAGTCGCCATATGCTAAGGATATAGATAGATTAATATCGGCTTATGGAGATAGTGTCTCACCCACATTGGTAGCTACGTTATTCGTAAATACTCTAAGATATATTGGGAGAGAGGAGGGCTGGTTCCTTGATCCGGTTCCCGTCATTGAGAATGCGATTAGATTATATATTGATGGGAAGATAACTAAGGAGGCAATACAGGAAGCGCTAGAGGAATATGCTAAGAGGCGAGGCTCCACTAGTCTTGAGAAAATAATAGAAGAAAGGAATCTGTTCAAGTTATCCCTCAATAAAGTTAGGGAGATAGTATCAGAAACAGTTTCTAGGTTGGGAACAACGGATGAGAAGATAGTTATGCAGGAAGTGATGAAGCGATATAGGGGATTAATTGATGCTAGGGATGTATCAATAGTATTAAGGGACATCAAGCAACCATCATAGGTAAACCAAGCTTCTTCCTATATTCATTATACTTGCTGATTAATTCAATATTCCATTTATCTATGCCAGACGGATCATTAGGGTACTTCTCATAAATGGCGCCAATGGTCTTCATGTAGCTTAATGCAGTCACCAACTTCTTTGCCAACGAGGGTACGGAAAGCAACTTAGCTGCTGCTCTTACGCGCCTGGTTGCGCTTATCGACATTGATCCCTTAATGGATATCTCCAACACATCATCCTCAGTCAATATTCGCGCCCGTAACCCCTTGTTTATTTCATCATCAGTTAGGGATTGAAGCATTAGCCTAAACACATCCAACTTTGCTTGCTTTATGCCGTAAGTCTTCAAGTAACTTACATTATAGCTCCACAATCCCGTCATGGATAAGTCCCCCCTCTCAAATGCTGCAGCCACAGTATCGCTTGCTAACTTAGCTGACTCAAGTGCGGGCCCCAATCCACCGCCGTGTACTGGATTAACGGCCACCGCCGCGTCCCCAATGGCTAATATGGAGGGCCCAACCATTGACTTAAGGGGCCTCCTAGTGGGCACTATTCCTCCCCCACTGTGAATCACGCGCCTTCCGCTTGTGTATTTAGTGTTAAGCAAGTATTTCTCATAGTTCTGTCTGGGATTAAGACCCTTCTCCTTAACTAGTTTGCCCCAGATCCCTAGCCCTATATTCATGGTGTTCCTGGATTTCGGGAACAACCACCAATATCCACCTGGCGATATATTGTTATCCAGGTATATTTTAATAAATTCCGGCTCCTCTATATCGTGATCAACCTCAATTATTTCCCTATAAGCATAAGATGCATCCTCCGGTAACAGGGGTTCTGATATTAACCAATTATATGGCAATCTACTCCTCACTACTCCAGTTGCTCCAGATGCATCTATCACAATCTTGCCAAGAACATCGATTTGCCCATGGCCATCCTCGCTTGATGCCTTGACTCCGGCGACCCTACCATTATCTAGGATAGGAGATGAAACGGAGAACCTCTCATGTATCGTAGCTCCATTATTAACCGCTTGCTTGGCCAGCCATGGACCCCACTTGCTCATATCGAGACCATATCCCTCCCCCATGACTCTATATCTAACGCTCATGTCTGGACTATAAACATCCGCGCCCTTATAGTGAATCATGGCAACACCTGCATCAAGGGTAAGTCCAAGCGTCTCAACATGATGAGACCCTATTGCATCCCCCGTCACCTTGAATATATCATCAACCCGCTTTCTCTCTACAACTGCCACGCTGAATCCATTCTTAGCCAATAAATAGGCTGCATATGATCCAGCAGTGCCAGCCCCAACTATTACCACATCATATTGATTGCCCATGCAACCCCACAAGCAAGGCTGGTTTTAACCTTATCGCCACAAATTAATCACAAATTTCTATTCAAGAACGCATTCCTAAGGCAGCATCATTACCTGCATTGAGCAAGGTAAAAATTAAAAACCACAGAAAAACGCTCGAACAGGGGTCCGTAGTCTAGCGGTTAGGATACTCCCCTGACGCGGGAGAGATCCCGGTCGGGCCACGTTGCCCGGGGAAGGTTCAAATCCCGGCGGACCCACCAAATAATAAATGAGTGATAAGCCTTGCACTTAGGGCAATGCCGTTTACTCCTTTGAGCAGCTTCCACAGGAATAATTAATTCACAAATAAATGGAAAAGAGCCTAGTAAGCATTAAAAAAGTTCCTTAACTATTTTACCTAGTTTATAGCTATATTCCCGTAATGTGAGACCCTTTACTCTTGATAGTGCTGAAATTGAGAACCTGGAGAAAGCGGATTCATCCGTTAAGAGCCTCACTAACGCCTCCACGGCTTCCTCTGCATCTTGATACCCAATTCCATTCTCTCCCTCCCCTGCTAAGTCAGACCAAGTACCGCCCGATGCATGTACAACTATGGGAAGACCGCGTGTCATAGCTTCAGCTACTGCTATGCCCCAATGCTCATTAATTGTAGCATGTAGAAATGCACGACTTGAATCCATGATCGAGTTAATAATTGATCGAGGTGCATTAGGAATTAAGCGAACAACGCCTCCATTTTTGTCTAATTCATTGGTTCCCCTCGTGACCTTTAGCCCAGCTCTCTTTGCCTCCGTCTCAACCCTCTCCAAGTAATTAACTTGGGTTCTTGTTGTTGCTCCCCCCATTATTATCAATTCTGCATTCGGTACATCCTTAAAGAGTCGAGGCGCTACTTCTTTAACTACCCAGTGATATCTCTTCTCCTCGCTGAATCTGCCCAGCATGGTTATCCTTGGCGCTCTCTCGCTGAACCCCGGCGGTTCTCCGATTATCTCCGTGTTTGGAGCTATGGGTGGATTAAGGACAATTGGATCACCTCCATAGACTTCCTTAATGACCCTTGCAGTCCATCTAGAATTAGTTAATACCACATCGGCAGCCTCAAAGGGATTGCCCCTAATGTAGTGGGGAAGCATGGTAATATATATCTTCCAGTATATATTTAGAGGGAATCGACCATATCGCTCCATTATATATGGGTCCTCGCCATACGCTAATCCAGTGCCCTTAAACTTAGGATCTACGACCACCTCCAATGGGAAATGCACATATTCAATTATTTTAAGTGACTTACTATTCCGGTATTTAAGTAATGGCCTATATGCAGATTCATCAGTGAATACGAGATCTGCATTATATTTTTTTATTGCTGTTTCAGCTGGTTTCCATGCGTATAGCCTAGTCAATAATCCAAATGCTTTAATTTTTATTGGTAATGTAATCACCTTGAATTTCGCTATATCTATTCCGTACCAATCAACATATTTATGTGGATCAAAGGAAAATGTTCCAGTTAATATTGGTTCAAAGCCAGCTTCATTTAGGGCTACGGCTGAGGCTGCATCAACTAATTGTCCTCCGCCCGGTGATCCCCAATATCCATGGCTCACCACTGCATGCCTCGTTTTGCTCATTGCAGCAGCAAAGATTATAGGTCCATATAAATTTATTGCATGAATATGTAGACATAGATGATGGGCGATTTTCTCACTTTCAATTAATAATAAAGCTAGGGCGGGAAGTTTTATAAAATGCCTTGCGCCTTGGACTCCTCATGACTCCTCCATTGCGTAGGATAGATAAAAACATTTGGGAGATACCGAGGGACTATAAGCCATGCATGAAGGTTCCGGCCAGGATATTTGCCAGCGATTCATTGATTGAGAAAATGAAGAGTGACATGACGCTTGAACAAGCTGCTAACGTGGCCTGTTTACCAGGTCTCTATAAGTATAGCATAGCGTTACCTGATGCGCATCAAGGTTATGGCTTTCCAGTGGGCGGCGTAGCGGCAGTTGATGTAAATAGCGGTGCAATTAGCCCTGGCGGGATCGGTTATGATATTAATTGTGGAGTTAGAGTACTGAGAACCGATTTAAACATTAATGATGTAAAGCCAAAGCTACGGGAGTTAGTTGATGCCATTTTTAAATTAGCGCCAGCCGGCGTTGGGGAGACCGGCCATGTCAGGTTATCGGTTGGGGAACTCGATCAAGTATTGAACGAGGGAATATCATGGGCGATAAATCGAGGATATGGTTGGAAGGATGATCAGGATTATATTGAGCAAAACGGAAGTTGGGATTATGCGGATGCATCCAAGGTGAGCACGAGAGCCAAGGATAGGGGAAAAGGCGAGCTCGGCACCATAGGTTCCGGCAATCACTTCATAGAGGTTCAAGTAGTGGAGAAGATATTTGATGAGAAAGTGGCAAAGATCTTCGGCATAAATGACGTTGGGCAAGTTATGGTAATGATACATAGCGGTTCAAGGGGTCTTGGCCATCAAGTGGCAACGGACTATATAAGAATCGCCGAGGGCAAAATGAGGCAATGGGGACTCATCCTACCAGATAGAGAGCTAGTTTCGATGCCGGTCAATACAAGGGAAGCCCAGGATTACTTGCATGCAATGGCTGCTGCCGCCAATTATGCATGGACTAATAGGCACTTACTTATGCATTGGGTTAGGGAGGCATTCAAGAGTGTCTTCCATAGGGATCCCGATAAGCTAGGAATGCGGGTTGTTTATGATGTTGCTCATAACATAGCTAAGTTAGAGGAGCATGAAATAGATGGGCAGAGAAAGAGCGTATGGGTTCATAGAAAGGGCGCAACCAGGGCATTCCCAGCAGGTAGGCCCGAGATTCCTAAGATATATAGGGATATTGGTCAGCCGGTCCTGATCCCTGGAAGCATGGGAACTGGTTCCTATATATTGGTTGGGTCAGAGGCATCTATGAACTTAACGTTTGGCACTGCGCCTCATGGAGCGGGCAGAGTAATGAGTAGATCAGCAGCAGTTAGAATGTTACCTCCCAGTAAGGTTAAGACTGCGTTAGAGGATCGGGGAATAATAGTTAGGAGCGCGGAGTCCGAGATAATAAGCGAGGAAGCGCCTGAGGCGTATAAAGATGTGGATGCAGTAGTGGAGGTGGCAGATTCGGTTGGCATGGCTAAGAAAGTGGCTCGAATGAGGCCTATAGGTGTAGTGAAGGGGTAAGGCTTTTTCGCATGCTTGGATTTCGCAGTGTTCAACAGGTTTTAATAATGGGATTTAGGTGAGTATTCGTGGAATTAAGCAATATAATAAGATCTATAGAGGCTCGGATCAGCGTGGTTGATGAGACTAGGGAACGGTTGTTGAAGGATACGAGGGACATAATTAGGACATCTAAGGAGGTTATACTGCGGGTGGCTAAGGGCGACTTAGATGCCGAGTCAAATAATGTCAATAAGATAATGAATCAAGTGATGAGCGTGGTCAGCATAGCGAAGAATGTGCCTGAGGTCTATTATAGTGGTATACTTGATGGCCCATTAGCCGAATATGCAGAGGCAATGATACTATATAGCCTAGTT
This sequence comes from Thermocladium sp., assembly GCA_023269935.1. The sequence continues at coordinate 75,836 of JAGDXC010000014.1, read as the reverse complement.
AAGCAGAATAGGTATCCTACGCCGGAGGAGCTGGGCATATATGATGTACCCTATCTTCTTGGATTAGGGGATGTAGTTGGCGAACTTCGCCGCATAGTATTGGATAAGTTAAGGCTTGAGAAGTATGAGGAGGCGGAGGCGTTATTTAATAGAATGGAAGAGATATATGAGGCCCTCTCAATCCTAATTATACCTAATGCGTTGGCCCCCGGTCTTAGGCCTAAGGTTGATGTGGCTAGGAAACTCATTGATGCGACGCGGTCCGACTTATTTCTAGCACAAGTAAAGAGGGGATTAATTAACGACGAGGGTAACGAGGAGAATAAATGAGAATTACATTAAGTCTAAGATACCTAAGGGCTTTAACTTGGAGATGGCTCGGTCAATTCAGAGACGGTTAGCGGGTCTAATAGAGGAGCGAGAGTTAATAGAACGGAGATTAATAGCCGGAATAGATGCAGCATATATAGGTGATATGGCGATTAGCGCCGCGGTCGTGATTGATTCAATAAGTAAATCAATAATAGATTCATCAATTGTTAAGGTTAGGGTATGGTTTCCATATGTTCCTACGCTGCTTTCCTTTAGGGAGTTAAAGCCAATGATAGCTGCCTATCAAGGGCTTCATGTTAAGCCGCATGTGGTGATGATAGATGGGCATGGCTTTGCGCATCCCTATCGCTTGGGGATAGCATCCCATTTCGGGGTAACTATGCATGTACCTACAATAGGGGTCGCTAAGTCGCTCCTATATGGGGAATATGAAGCCGATGATGTGTATTCGCCCATACTTGATCCAATTACTCATGGCGTGATAGGCGTCATGTTACGCTGCTCATCTGATTCAAAGCCGATGTTCATAAGCATAGGCAATCTAGTAACTCTTCGAGATGCTGTGGATTTATCGAAGTCACTTTGTGTTGGATCGCCAATGCCTCTACCAATACTATTGGCTCATAGATTAGCCAACAAAAGCAAGAGGCAATAATTATTATAAAATTGAATATAGTATCCAAGATAGGTAATAATTTTTCTATTGAGTGAGAAAGTTTTTTAATAAGCGTTTAAACGGGCTATCATAGGTAGTGGGCGAGGGAAATGAAGATACCGTTTTGCACGTTTTGCGTCAAGTCGCGCATGTTCTGCGCAAAATGCCAATCCTTATTGGATAGTGGTGAATATAATGAGTTAGATGTAGACGTTATTGATAAATTACTTTCAATTGAACAGAAATACAAGCAATACTTATCTAATGTATCCTATAGTAAATCATATAGGGTCAGGAACTTACTGCTTGTAGCTATGATTGGTGTAAGAAACATGCCGAGAAATATAATTAAGCAAATAGAGGATGAATTAACTACAGCACTTGGGGTTACTGTTAAGCTAGTTGAGCACACAACTAGCGTTAATGAATTAGCTACCCAATTAACTTATCCCGCCAGAATTTACAGCATTTCAGTGGCTTGGCTGCCCGATGGAACTAATGAAACGATAATTAAGATACCGAAGCATGAAACTGGCAGGTTACCGTTCAAGCCTACTGAGCTCGGAAAGGTTTTAAGCCGTCTGACTAATGAGAATGTTAAGGTTGAGGTCGTGGGTTAATGCTTTTTAATCGCTATTATCATACCTATCAATGAAGAAGCAGTGGACACGCGAAGTTGAGTCGCTGCCGGATGGCACTGAGGTGGAGCTGGCTGGATGGGTATGGGATATCCGCGATGTTGGCAAAATACGTTTCATAATACTAAGGGATAGGGAAGGAACGGTACAGCTAACCATTAAGAGGAATGATGTATCGCCAAAATTGTGGGAAACCGCGGTATCCCTGGCTAAGGAGGATGTGATAGCAGTTAAGGGCATCGTTAAGGCCAGTAAAATAGCTAAGCGCGGCGTCGAAGTACTTCCAATCGAATTAACAGTGCTTAACAAATCGAAGCCGCTTCCAATAGATATATGGGGAAACGTTTCCCAGACGGAGCTAGATATAAGATTAAAATATAGAATAGTTGACCTAAAGAGGCCCGAGTCACTCACAATATTTAGAGCATCTAGTGAAGCCGCGAGAGCCTTACGTGAAACTCTTTACGAGAGGGGATTCATTGAGGTGTTTACCCCCAAGATAATATCTACTAGCACGGAAGGTGGGGCGGATTTATTTCAAGTCCAATACTTTGAGACTGTTGCTTACTTGGCTCAGAGTCCTCAGCTCTATAAGGAGGAGTTAACTGCGTCTCTGGAGCGTGTTTTTGAGATTGGACCTGCATACAGAGCTGAAAAACATAGCACTACCTATCACTTAAATGAGTTTATCTCAGTTGATTTAGAGGCCGCATTCATGGATTATAGAGATGTTATGAGTATATTGGAGGATGTAGTAATCAATGTTTATTCCAGCGTAATTAAGGTCCCAGGCATAAATGAGCTAAATAATGAATTAAGTGTGCCGAGGAAGCCATTTAGGGTAGTTACATATGATGAGTCCTTGGATATATTGAGAAAGAGGGGGCTAGAGGTGAAGTGGGGGGACGATGTGCCAAAGGAGGGCCTTGAACTATTGACGAGCGAGGTTGGTTCGCCCTTCTTTCTTATAAATTTCCCAACATCGCTTAGAGCTTTTTATACGATGCCAATGGAGTCTGATCCAAGTCGTAGTCAATCCTTTGATCTAGTTATAGATGGAGTTGAGATAGTGTCTGGCGCCACTAGGATACATGATAGGCAAATGCTTGAGAAGGCATTAATTGAGAGAGGCCTTAATCCAGCTAATTTCGAGAGCCATCTTGCTGCGTTTAACTGGGGCATGCCTCCTCACGCTGGGTGGGGCCTTGGCTTCTATAGGCTCCTCATGGTTATGCTTCGGAGGAGCAACATACGTGAGGTAGTGCTTTTCCCCCGTGATAGGATTCGCTTGACCCCTTAGGAATCCTTTAAATCCACTACTTATTCTCGGTATCAATTATGGATGTTGCTGTATTCACGGTAGCATCAACATTATCTGGGGGACACCTTAGGATACTCAATGCATTATCTAGATATCCAAGGAGGCCCACATTATTCATACCTAGGAATTACTATAATGTATTGATTAATACCCTGGAGAAGTTTTATGAGGGTCAATTCGTGGATTTCATTAAGAATAATACAATAATACTGCCCCCCAGACCATTGACTAATCCAATAGCGGCCATACTATACATGAGATACTTGAGATCAGCATTTAAGAGGGATTTCTCCTATTATGATATCTTCTATATACCACATGAGCATACTGACCTAGCCATGATGTTTAAGGGCATTAATCATCCATGGACGGCACTGCTTCAGTTAACGCCGGCCATCGGTTCACTAGCATATGAGGGGGATCGATCGCCAATGGAGCTTATTGCCAATAATTACAGGATACAGAGCGGAATTAGGTTACCTCAATTTATGCTTAGCGAGAAGCTGATTGAGCTAAAGCTAGCTGAGGCAGTGTTTAGGGGAACAACTATTTTATCAGTTTCACGTTCCATACGATACGAGCTGAGGAGACTAGGGGTAAATATTAGGATTAGGTCCCTTGAGCCTGGAGTTGGGGTTGATGATTGTCCACTGAACCTCAATGAAAAAGACATAGATGTGGTGTTCTTCGGTAGACTTATACCGGGCAAGGGCATATTCGAGTTCCTTCATGCTGTTAAGAAGCTAAAGTCAATGGGACTCAAACCCATTGCTGTGATGGCCGGCCACCCCGAGAAGGAGAGCCATGTGCGGGAATTAAGGGTTAAGGCATCTAATATGGACATTGAGGTAGATATTAGGCCTGGGGTAAAGCGGAGTGAGTTAATGGATTTAGTATCAAGGTCAAAGGTATTCATTTATCCCACTAAGCTGGACTCAGTGGGGATGGTCGTGTTGGAGGCCCTTAATTGTGGTGTTCCTGTGATTACTCATGATATCCCGGCAACTAGGTTTAATTTCAAGACTAGAGCAGTGATACGGGTTCCGCTTCGTGACATAGATTCAATGGCCTCTGCAGCAGCCTACTTAATTAGGAACGATGATGAGCGCATAAGGTTAGGATTAATTGGTAAGCGATTCACGGCTAAGTATGATTGGAGCACCGTAGCTATAACTGAGTGGGAAGCCTTAAGGACCATTGCAAATGATTGGTCTATAAGGAAGGAATATAATGAGTTAGGCGTGCAGGTAACTGATTAATAAATGGAATAGAATATATATGATACAAGTTCCTACGGCAATTTTAAAAGCATATCTAGCCTAAATGATTAATGGGTAAAATAATAGTCCTTGGGCTTGGTCCGATGGGTAGGGCAGCCGCATATTATTTAACTAAATATACTGATAATCAAGTTAAGGGATTTGATGCATCAATTAAGGCGGTACAAGAAGCTGCTGCCCTTGGTGTAAATGCTGCACAAACCGATGTATTGAAGGCCCTTAAACAAGTGGTGGACGAGAGCGATGTAGTAGTAAGCGCGCTTCCTCAATCAATAGCCGATGAAGTTGTCAATACAATTCATTCATTTGGCATCCCGGTGATAGACATGATATATATGTGGAAATATGATGAAGCAAAGGCAAAGTCATTAAGTGGAGGCTCCATCGTTGTGCCAGCATGTGGTTGGGCTCCTGGATTAACTAATCTATTGGCTGCAGCCGCAGTTAATGAGTTGGATGAAGCAAATGAATTAGAGATCCATGTTGGAGGAAATCCAATTAATCCAATTCCTCCATTATACTACTCAATACTGTTCTCATTGGAAAGCACTATAGATGAGTACGTGAGACCAGCTATGATTATACGAGACGGCAATCCAACTCTGGTTAATCCATTGGATACGATTAAGCCATTTAATACAACATTAATTAGGGGGGAATTTGAGGAATTCTATACTGATGGCTTATCAACATTAGTGAAGACTCTTAATGTCAAGAATATGGCCGAGCTAACGATTAGATGGAAAGGCCATCTACAAGCCATGAAATTATTAAGGGACATTGGTATACTTGGCAATAAGGAACTAGCAACAAAGGTATTAGGCTCGGCATTGAATAAGGATGCCCAGGACTTCTCAATAACTATAGTTGAGGCGCGGGGCCTCATTAATGGCGAGGATGCAATGGTGAAGTATGAGGGAATCGATTATGCATCGGGACAATTCACATCAATGGCTCGATTAACGGGATTCTTTGCGGCTGAGGTAGCTAAATTGCTGCTTGAAGGCTACATAAGAGGAAGTGGATTAACTCCAGTGGAGACAATGTACAGCGGCGATCTATTAGAATTAATTCTAAGTGATTTGAGAAAGGTAGGAATAAAGTTCTGGAGAATAGAGAGGCAATTGGCAGAATGAATATTTCTCAGCGGCTAGAGGCCTTGTTAACTCCAAGCAGTATTGATCCTGCGACCACGAGCGCCAGCGATGATGATCCAAGCGCCAAATATGCATACTCAAAGCCGGATTCAAGTAATGTCCCGATCAGGTATGGGGATATTGTTCCTCCTAGTTGGGTCATGAAATTAAGAAATGCGCTGGTGGTTCCTATACTGCTTGATGACCTAGATGATGCAAGTGATGGCGATGCGTAGAATCCATACATGAAACCCATTATTAACATCAGAAGTTCCTGGACTATGAATGGCATCCAGTAAATCACTAGTATCGATATAGCTATGGCGCTGGAACCAAGTATGCTGGGTCCTGCATATCCTAACCTATCCCCCAGGGCCCCTCCCATTATTGTTCCAATTGAGCCTAGAATAGTGGATGTAAACACATATAGTCCACTACCTGATGCTGGTGCATGAAGAACATGCACAGAGTAATAAGTGGCCCATGCAATGAATCCCAAATAAGAGAAACCAGCGGCTAATCGTATTAATCCCATTCCAATAACATTGATTCCAAACCTATTCGAATTACCACGCTTCGTCGCTTCAGGCTTTACCATTATGGCTGGAATTAATGTTATAAATAATGATATAGAGTATACTATGAATGGAATTGCTGCATTAATTGAATATAAAATGGGAGTTAAGGCTATTGAAATAGATGAGGCAATGAAGAATGCACTTTGGTAAATACCTACCGCTAACCCGCTTTTTTCTTGGCTTGAAATGACCTGACTAACTAGCGCCACGTAAACCATGGCGGATAAAGAACCGATAATGAATTGGGCAATCAATAATGCCCTATATGATTTAATTATTATGGGATACATAAGAAAGATAACCGCTAATGAGATGCTCATGATCAATATCCTTCTATGCCCAACTCTATCTATAATGATTCCGCTGGGCAACATGAACGCAGTATATCCAAGCCAATATGATGTGACCAAGAGTCCCTCCATTGCAGTTCTTACATTCATAATAATCTCAAGAAAGGGCAATAATGAGGGAACAGCGAATCTAATCATCACTATTACGAAGAACAGGAAGAAGGCGACAATAAGTCTCCTCACTATTAATAAGAACTAAATCGGTTTTTATTGATTCCCCTTACTATATTTAACTGCTCTTTTTGCTAATTAATATGGCGATTATCCAGAAAAGAAATAATATTATAATTACTTCCATGTATTGATATGCAACACTAGAGTAGGTCTCATTATTTATAATTACTACATGCATCGTTAAATTAGGCGGAGCCACTGTCGTGTATAATTCGTTAAATGATGGGATTCCCAGAGTAACCATCGCCGAGCCACCGCTCCATCTAGATGTCACGTTTTGTGCGCCTTCCATGGTATCCGCTCCAAAATTCCATGCGCTAGGGGGCATATATATTGATGTTCCATTAATTATAAATAGTGACATCGTGGCTATGAGCGATCTAAATGATGCTATGCTGGAATTACCTGAGCCCCCAATCACTAGTTCAGCATCATAAAGCCCTCTAAATGGGGTTAAGGCTCCTCCATTCACGATAAACTTGGCTGGTCCTGGCAATTTAATGATTAATTGCCAATCCCCACTGCCTGATCTGAGTTTGATTATTAAGTAGTATCCACTTTCATTACTGGCGATGTTATCCATTAAAGTTACGATTAATGGCAGTGAGGCATTCCCCAATACGCGACTAGCATACAAGTACTGTCCCTCATTTATTAATGGTCCCTTCAGCGATGGACCGCTCTCATTCCATATGTTTATTATTCCAATTATTTTTCCGTGATAGTAATCCAATGCATCTTGAATGAAGTAGATAGAGCCATTAGTCTCTAAATTGCCATTAAGCTGAATGCCGTAGCTCGCTGAATCTGCCTTTATGATAGTTACATTACCCATTAACCCGGTGCAATTATATTTATATAGGACCAGGGAACCATTACTCAAGGACACCCCATAATCAGCAATGCCCATCGCCATATCCGGCCTTACTGCCTCAAGCGGATTCACCCCATCATATACTAATGTTTTTGATAGCACTAAGCCATTGGATCTTATTAGTAATGCATATGACCCATTAGGGAGAATTACGTCGCCATTTATGTCATTTCCAGTGCCGCTAAAATAGGCATGTAGCTCGCCCCTAGTATAGTTACTCAGTTCGTTGAGGGGTATTACGTAAACGCTTGTGGTGGAATTAGAAATTATGTCTATCTTTACTAGGCCAGCAGAATTCAGGGAGAAGCCTTGATAGTAGGCTCCATTTATGACTTTACTCATTGATAGATTAATGGCGAGGAGTTGGGGTTGGGCAGCAACATAATTAGCTTTAATCAATCCAGTGATCGCCAATATCAGCAAGGCAATAAGTATTATTTTTCTCACAATGCTTCAATGAGTTGCAATGCATTATAAAGTTATTTTTGAATTATGGTTAGCTGGTAATTATGGGAGGAGTTAAAGATAAAAAGCTAAAATGATGATAAGTGGATCGTGGATCCCATAGTTTACCTGGTGCTTGGGGTTGGCATTGCCTACTTGATCATTGGGATCATGTTGGCTTATTATGCATTAAATGCGTTTCGCGTTCTTCGTGATTCAAGGCTTATAGGCCTAATGCTTGGTTTTTTGCTGCTAGGTTTATCAGTACTTATCGAGAGCGCACTATCCTTGGTTTATAGTGTCGAGAGAATAGCTTATCTCTATTCTCATGTAGTTTTCATACATGCCCCACTAGTTGCTGTGATTTATAATGTGATTACATTAGCGGCATATGTAGCGTTTGCATACTCAGTTACTAACATTGGAATAGCCGCCTCGCCGCTATTGCTGATTAGGTTGTACTCAAATCAATTAATGCAAGTGATAATGCCTGCGATTCAATTATACGTTGCGCTAATGTTATGGATTAATTACTATAAAGGAAACTCGCTTGTTGCTTCTAATGCATTAGCATTCACGTTATTATTCATTGATAACTTCGTGCTTCAAACGATGGTTAATAGAGTATCGCCGTTTTGGGCATTGCTGGTATACTTTGTAATTAGATTACTTGGCCTTGCTTTTCTAGTTAATGGATTATTAAAAGTGAATGTAAATGCGGGACAATAAAAAGAAGAGAAGCAGGATAGAGATTATTGCGGACATTCTAAAGTATTTGGATAATAATGGTTGCTCCAGGCCGACCAGGATGTCTACTGCGCTTAATCTTTCCTACGATAAATTAATGGACTATGTGAAGGAATTAGCGGCTAAGGGCATGATAGAGGCAAATATTGAGGGTATATGCATAACCTCAAGAGGTCTTCAATTCCTAAGGGAATACATTAAGTGGAGCAGTTTCGCTAAATCGTTTGGAATAGATATATGATTCATCCCTCCGGCATTAATTGCCTAGCTGCAATGATTAGGGGGTCCCATACTGTTGAAAGAGGAGGTAAGTAGCCTAGTTCCGCGAAGAAGAGGTCATTAATGCTTAAACCATGCTGTATTAATACAGCCAAGACATCAATGCGGGCCAACACACCTTCATTACCTATAACTTGCGCCCCAATTATTTTATTATCGACGTCACTGATTAGCTTAATCCATATCCATCCACCGCCTGGATAATATCTAGACCTGGTTCGTGCCTTTATAATTGCCGATCTAGGTTTTAGCCCAGCATTATTGGCCTCGCTTTCCTTAATCCCCGTTGCTCCTATTTCGAGGTCTCTGTACCTAGTTAAGCTCGTGAGAACGACACCTGGAAAAATAATATCGCCACCGCTTGCATTAACTCCGGCTACATAACCCATCTTATTTGCGACTGGGCCAAATGGCGCAATAACTCTTTTTCCGGTCACTAAATTAGTTGTTTCAACGACATCGCCAGCCGCGAATATATTGCTTTTACTGGTTCTCATATGATCATCAACCAATATACCGCCATTCTCACCAATGCTTAATCCGGCATCCCGCGCAAGCTCAGAGTTCGGATTTATCCCAGTAGCAATAACAACTATATCCCCCTCAAAACTTCCCTCGCTGGTTCTGACTATAGTCTTGCCGCTTTCCCCGCTTATTTCGTGTAGATCCGCATTCTTAATTATTTTGACATCTCTCGCTAATCGTTCCTCAACTATATTAGCCATTTCTGGGTCGAGCATTTTAGAAAGCACGTGACTAGACCTAGTAACTATTGTGACTCGCTTTCCAAGATTAACTAGCGCCTCGGCGACCTCGATGGAGATAAGGCCGCTTCCAACTATCACCACGTCATTGGCACTCCAGAGCCTATATTTAGCTTGATTAGCATTAGTGGGGTGATGGATAGTTAATATGTTGCCGCTGATAGGTACATCAGGTAACCGAGGTCTTGCGCCGGTTGCTATTATTAATTTATCGAATTCGAGGAGTCTCTTTTCATTATTGCTCTCGATTAATATTTCGCCATCCCTTACCTCGATAGCTCTGCTTTTTATCAATACCTTTACATCTCTATCAATGGCGAATTGGGATGGAGTATATGCGCTGAATAGGGATTCATCTGAGAATAAGCCCTCTATATAATATGGTATACCGCATGGTGCATGGGAAATGATGGGGCTCTCCTCTATTACAGTTATCTGGGCATCCTTACTCAACTTTCTGGCGCGTGATGCAGCGCTCATCCCAGCTGCTCCACCGCCAATTATGACTATCCTCACGATAATTTCACTTCACTTATATCTTCATAAATAGGACCTTGTGGAGTTAGCGTACTTTTCTTTAGCTTTATGCTCTTAATATCCTGCCATCCAAAATCAATATTTTGCCATTGATTAATGACTTGGATCAATTTATTTCTATTTCTACCGCTCCTAACCCTAGCCATTGTTATATGGGGAGAGAAACCACCATCTTTATCCTTACCAACTAAGTCCATTATTAATTCCTCAATCGAATCATGAAGTAGTGCTGCCTCATTGCCTCCCTCAGATACACCGACCCATATAACACGTGGATAATCCAAGTTCGGGAATGCACCAACGCCAACTAGATGCATCTTGAAGCTATTTCCAGATAACCGAGATAACCTATCTGCTATCTGTGGTGCAAGGGCATCTCTCACCTCTCCAATAAACCTAAGCGTTACATGCAAATTACTTAATTCAACCAATTTCAGATCAGCATCTATGTTTCTCAATGCATTCTGAAATTTCTTTAATTTACTCTGTATTTCTGGGTTATCTATATCCACTGCTATAAAGAGTCTCATGAAATAATTCATTTGGTGGGATTAATAAGAGAAGCGATAATGATTATCGCGAGAAAGTCATTAAGCATCTGCATTTACCCTAGTATTTTTCACAATTATAGCTTAGATATATTGTATATCCATCGTCCCAATAGCTCACAAGTATCTGGACTAACATGCCCTCCCTTTCCACAATCCTTTATATAGGGGCAATAGAAGCATGGTATTGACATGAGTAGTTCGATATCAGTACCCATGCCGGTCTTCATGCCCTCAACAAGGGCTTTCGCCTTTTTTACGCCAGCGTCTGTCAACCTAACTACATATTGGCTTCGCTTATCGCCGCCAACCTTATCCCTCTCTATTAATCCCCTTCTCTCTAGCTTGCTGAGAGCCGGTATTCCGGATTTACTGTTTATTCCAGCCATTCGCCACAAATCCCTTTGATTATATTGATTTCCGAGCTTTATTAGCGCTATCAAGATCTTGCTCTCGTTCTCATCTAATTCCCCATACTCATCCTCCCCGCTCATTAATCGTTCATTTTATGCTCGATTAAAAATGTTGTGTTTCCTGCTCGTTGATTTTTTATTCTACACATATAGAATGCAATATAATAAACATCAAATACTATCTTTGTTAGAAAATGGCTTCATCATTTTAACCAACATAATAAGAATCATAAAATAGAAGTGTATATTATATTAGTAAAATTTTTTAAATGCTAATTGCAGGCGTAGAGTTGTATGTGGAAGGGTGATTTAATGTGAACATAAAAAACGTAGCAGTAATAGGGGCTGGAGAAATGGGACACGGAATAGCGGAGTTATTCGCAATTAATGGCTTTAATGTAAATCTAATGGATGCCTATGAAGATGCATTAAAGAAAGGCCTCGCCAGGATAAGAGAGAGCCTCACAAAGCTTGCCGAGAAGGGAAGGGTGGGAAATGTAGATGATATAATGGCCAGGATAATGACATTTACCGATTTGCAATCTGCCGTTAAGAATGCTGACCTAGTTATCGAAGCGGTTCCAGAATTACTAGACTTAAAAATAAAGGTATTCAAAGATGCAGACGCCGCAGCACCAAAACATGCAATACTTGCATCCAATACTAGCAATATAAGGATAAGCGACTTAGCCGCAGCAACATCGAGACCGGAGATGGTTGTTGGAATGCATTTCTTCAATCCCCCAGTCGTAATGAAGCTGGTGGAAGTAATAAAGGGATCCAAGACAAGCGACGAAGCATTTCAAACAATATTCGATCTATCTAAAGCCCTTGGAAAGACTCCAGTTAAGGTGCTTAAAGACTCGCCTGGGTTCATAGTGAATAGGATTCAAGCCCCGGAGCTTCTTTTATTATGCTTGATTCAAGACAAGGGTATAGCAACACCCGAGGAGGTTGATGCTTTATTGCTTGGGCAAGGGCTTCCCATGGGAGCATATGAATTGCTCGACTTCGTTGGAATAGATGTAGTTTATCATAGCATGGAATACTTCTCTAAGGCCTTATCCAGCGACTACGGTAAATGCATTACCATAAAGAAAATGTATGAGGAGAAAAGGCTCGGCAAGAAGACCGGCAAGGGATTCTATGATTGGAGCAAGGGCAGGCCCTCCATAGACATAATGAAGGTCACTAATAAGGTAGGGCTTCTTGATTTCTTTGCAGTGGAAATAAATGAGGCAGTTAAGGTACTTGAAGAGGGAGTAGCAGAGAAGCCTGAGGACGTGGATACCGCTGTAATGCTTGGATTAAATAGGCCATTCGGCCCCTTCAGCGTAGCCAAAAGCCTCAGCAATGAGGAAGTAAAGGCTAAACTAGAGTCCCTCGCAAAAGAGTTTGGAGTTGATGTTTTTAAGCCAGCAAGATCAATAGCTGAAGGAAAATTACGCGAAGTCTCGCAGGGCCGCATAAAATTCATAGTGGAGCAACCACAACAGCCATCAATTCAACCAGAGGCTAGACAAGGGCCAGTCACCAAGCCTGGAGTTGGAGTAGGTCAATTCGAGACTATTAAGGTTGAGAAATTCGACTTCAAGGTTGCTCGCATAAGTTTGAATAGGCCTAAGTATAATACAATAAATGGAAAAGTTCTCGATGAACTTAATGCGGCAATAGATGCCCTTTGGGATGACCCAGAAGTTAACGTCGTTGTAATAACAGGCGTGGGCGACATAATGTCCGCTGGTGCCGACTTAACGGGCTTCTACTTCTCTAATCCACTACAGTTCACAGAGTTCTCCAGGAAGGGGGAGAGGACATTTAGGAGATTAATGGAGATGCCTAAACTAACCATTGCTGCAATAAAGGGATATGCTTTAGGCGGCGGCCTTGAGTTATCGCTAGCATGTGATTTACGGGTTGCCACGGAGGATGCACAGATAGGATTCCCAGAAGTAACTCTAGGCTTAATACCAGGTTGGGGCGGTACTCAGAGAGCGGTCAAGTTAATTGGGGTCAGCAGGGCCAATCAATTAGTATTGACTGGCGAGCGAGTAAGCGCTAAGACAGCATATGAGTGGGGATTAATTAATATGCTATTGCCCAGAGATGGATTCGACGATAAGGTGCTTCAATATGCCAGGGATATAGCTGCAAAAGTAGCGCCAATATCAGTGGCGCTAGCCAAGAGACTTACAAATAAGGCTGGCGAAGTGGCTAGTGATGTTGGTCTAGAGATGGAGGCCACCGCGATGGGTTTATTATTCTCCACAGAGGATCTAAAGGAGGGAATAATGGCATTTTCACAAAAGAGACAACCAAACTTCAAGGGGAGATGAAGAATGGATGTCTATATAGTTGATTTCCTTAGAACGGCTTTTTCCCGCTCTAGACCTAATGAGCCGGAGAAGGATGTATTCAACTCAATTAGAATGGATGAGGCGCTGGCCAAGCTAATTAAGGAGGTAGTAAATAGAACAGGCGTTAATCCAAAGGAGATTGGCGACGTAATAACTGGATGCGCCCTGCAAGCTGATGAGAATTGGCTATATGCAGGAAGGCATCCCGTTTTTCTTGCGGACCTGCCAATAGAGGTTCCAGCCATGGCAGTAGATAGAGCATGCGCATCCAGTATGACATCCATATCCATTGGTGCAATGGAAATAATGACTGGCAATTCGGATATAGTGCTTGCGGGCGGTATGGAGCACATGACTCATGTGCCGATGAGCAATAATCCACATGTAGCCATAAACTTCAAATTGATGACTGATCCCCATTACTCACATCTACAGATGGGGATTGGCTATAACATGGGATTAACCGCCGAGAATTTGGCTCGTTATGCTAAAATACCTAAGGAGGAAATGGATCAATTAGCCTATAGGAGTCACATGCTTGCCGCCAAGTCCCTTGATGAGGGTTGGTTCAAGGGCGAAATATTGCCATTGGAGGTAGAGTACCAAGGAAGAAAAATAGTGGTGGATAAGGATCAAAGCATTAGGCCAGACACTACACTGGAGCAAATAGCTAAATTGCCTCCTGCATTCATGGCGAATGGAGTAATCACTGCCGGTAATTCATCCCCATTAAATGCAGGAGCATCGTTGGTAATGTTGATGTCCGAGAAGAAGGTTAAGGAATACGGATTGAAGCCACTTGCCAAGATACGGTCAATGGGGTGGGCCGGGGTTCATCCAGCCTTAATGGGTATGGGCCCTGTGCCAGCCAGTCAAAAAGCGCTTCAACGAGCTGGCTTAAAGCCAGAGGATATTGATTATTGGGAGATAAATGAAGCCTTTGCAGTGGTTGTACTCTATGCTATTAAGCAACTTGGAATAGACATAAATAGGGTAAATATTCATGGCGGAGCAATAGCAATTGGACACCCATTAGGCGCAACTGGAGCAAGAATAACAGGTACATTGGCTAGAATATTAAATGAGAAAGGCAAGAATCTTGGTGTAGCTACGCTTTGTGTTGGAAGTGGTCAAGGTTTTTCTATTGTTCTGGAGAGGGCATAGCGAGATCTAAATATATAAGACAATTCCTATTTTCTCCATTAATTCCCTGTATCGACTTCTTATTGTAACGTCCGTGACATTAGCTACATTAGCTACATCTCTTTGTTTAGTTTTTACTCCGAAAACCATCATCGCTATATATACCGCCGCTGCAGCGACTGAGTATGAGGATTTACCATTTAGTAACCTTTTCTCATGCGCTCTATTTAATATCTCGATCACGAAGCTATATATGGTCTTCTTCTCTATTGATCCAGTATCGATTGATTGAACTAGGGATGAAACATACCTCATAACGTCGCTTCCATTTATCTGTATCTTATCATTAGTTATTTGCTTTATCTTAGTTATTGTCCTATTAAGGCCATGCCCCTCTATTCCAGTTATCTTGATTAAAGTCTTCAGCCTACATGGTATGCCCGACTTCTTGCAATTTAAGTATGTTAATGCGACTGCCGTCTCGCGTAGGCGTCCTTTATAACCATTCTCTGCCAGTCTTCTATATTCGGTTATTACACTGGATAAAATAGAGTTTGGAATCGATAATCTAATTATTATTTGCTTAACCACATGTCTTATGGTGACGACATTACGCTCTATATTATTGGTTCTAATTATGGCCTCTATTTTTCGTTCGAATCCTAATCTATGCTGTTTTCCAAGCATCTGCCCTATCTTCAGCAATCCTATGCCATAATGAGGCTGCGACTCATCAATTACCTGGGCGCGCGCCCTGCTAGGTCTATCTCCGAAATCACGCCACTCGGCTCCTATATCGATAAGAGGCTGTTCTTTCAATACAGTGCCACATTTAGTGCAAACCAATTCACCTGTTTTTCCATCGTAAACTATCTCAGTTGAGCCGCAGACTTTGCACTTAAATTCTTCTGCTTCTTCCATGATGCCTTCCCCTCCGTTTCTCTCCCTTAACTAACTTTCTGTTTTGCTTTTCCAGACTCCTTGCATCCACATATATTGATTTACCGATTATGAATGATGCATCATTTTGGTTGGTCTTTATCAATCCATAAGGTGCCTTTACCGGTCCAATTATATCGTATAATGACCCAACGCGTTTCATTCCATAATCAAACACTTGGATACCAAGAGGAGGTACTACGGCTAGACGAGCAACTATCTTGCCATCATTAGCAATATGAAGTGCCTCGCCTATTTTCTTTAGAGACATGACGTATACGCGCCTCTCCCCATTTTTAAATATAATACGATCAAACTTTTAGATAACTTTCCTGCCTGTATCCATGAA
The DNA here is from genome assembly GCA_023269935.1 of Thermocladium sp. The sequence continues at coordinate 59,977 of JAGDXC010000014.1, read as the reverse complement.
TTACTAGCATATTATGGGGGATGCAGCTGCATGATTATGCATTTATAAAAACCAATAATAATTGAAAATCAATGTGCAATTACATAAATCTAATAAGTATACTTGTCTTAAGAATCAAGGTGAATTTAACTTTTTGGGATTAAGTGGCGAAGGTTCCTCCATAAGGGGGAGCGCTCCATTGGAATGCTTTTATGCGTTAAAATCATGCATTTATCTAGGCATTTACTGGGTTTGTATCCCTAGGGCTAGGGAAGCTTATGCCGCGGAGGACTCTTCGTAATCCCTATGATTTATTGAGTCCAAGGAAGAAAGCCCTCATCCAAGACAAGGAACACCCTCTCACAGGGGAGGCAGGTAGTTCGTTTCTCCATAACTTTCTGGAAATAGATCAGAGGATGTTAACCATGATTAATGCCCATCAATATTAATTGAAAAGTCGATAACCTAAGTGCGGTAAATTCAAGGTAACCTTTTTAAATATGCCGAGTTGAATTGGTAGTATGGAGAATCAGCAGACCCAGGTAGAGGCTGGTGATGTGGATATACTATACTTCAAGAGCCTTCATGATTTTCTATTATATCTTGATCAATTAATAAATGATAACCAGAGAAAGGCCGAAGCAATAAATAAAGACTTGGAGGCACTGAAGGGCCGCGTCGATAAGTTCGAAGCAATACAGAGGATAATAGAGGAATTACTGGAAAAGAATAAGGAGGTACTCCCAACAGCAATAGAGTTAACTGGTCTAAAGATATATATAGATCCAAGACCTACGGATGAGTATGATATATTAAAGGAGGGTCTTGACTCAATAATTGATAGAAATGCCGTGTTGAGGAAAATTAAGGATATAGTGGATATACTTCAGACAAAAATAGGTCAAAGCGACACGACCATAATAGTCGAAATGAGAAATGGCGTTCCAGTTAAGATACTATTTAGAGGTTGGTAGCGTTTCTTTATTTTTGTTTCCAGCAAAAGGCCTTTTTAGGGAAAACAGCTTTTCACATCATGGTATTGTTTATAATACACTAACTGCGGGGCTATATGCATGAAGCTTCAAGTTGCGCTTGATTTGGTGGATATAGAGGCTGCTGCGCGCATGGCTAAGACACTATATATGAGCAACGCAGTTGATGTACTTGAGGCTGGTACCCCTTTAATAAAATCGAGCGGAATGTATGCTGTATCCAGGCTTCGGGCTTGTTGCAGGAACGCTACAATATTTGCCGACTTGAAGACTATGGATGCTGGCTCGATAGAGGTCAAGATGGCTGCTGATGCTGGAGCCGATATGGCAAGCGTATTGGCTGTGGCTCCTCTGGAGACCATCACAGAATTCATTAAGTCTGCCTCATCGAATGGGATAAAATCGATAGTGGACTTCATAGGAATAACCAATATAGATGAAAGATTAAGTGAAATACTTGCATCCGGAGTAAGGCCTGACTTCATAGGTCTACATGTTGGAATAGATATACAGAAGCGCACGGGATTAACGGCGGCTAATCTTGTCAATAAAGCAATTCAAATAAAGGAAAAATATGATATTCAAGTAACTATAGCAGGCGGCATCAATGAGGGAACCGCTGCGGCACTAGCGGGTAAAAATATAGATATAGTGGTTGTAGGGAATGCAATAACTGGAGCTGATGATCCCTTATCATCTGCAACTAGGATACGGCGTGCATTAGGAATATAATAAAACAATCAACAAATTCCGCCTTTTAAGGCTGAGTGAGTTTTTAGTGCTTGCGTATGGTCAATTTTTAGAATGGAGATCAACTCTCACAATGCCAGCAGGAGCGAGGGCTTCAGTAAAGGTAATCAGATCTCCTCGGGGAACTCCATCAAGACGAGGCGTCATATGGCTAAGTATATAAATTTTTATCGTTAATCTAAGGAAATAAGACCTAGTCTCTATAAGGGCCCAGTTTTGTATGTAACTAAACATTTTAATTAAAGAGTTATCTACCGGTTAATTGATGGGCAATATAGAAGAGTTAATTGGTTTAACAACTGATCTGATTCGCATAAATAGCGTGAACCCCCCGGGTTTAACAATTGATATTGCCGGCTTCATAAGGGAGTGGTTGGGGAAACATGGGCATCAAGTTGATGTATATGAATATGAAAAGGGGAAACCCAATATAATTGCTAAAGTTGGCCATAAATCTCCAACACTTATATTAAATGGGCACATGGATGTAGTTCCGCCAGGGGAGTCTAGCAAGTGGAGCGTGCCTCCATTTTCTGGTAAGGTAATTGATGGAAAGATTTTCGGCAGAGGGGCAACTGATATGAAAGGGGGATTAGCTGCATTAATGATGGCGTTCATTGATTTGGCTCCACAAGTGGAAAATGATGCATCAATAATTTTTTCCGCCACGGTTGATGAGGAGTCAGGCGGTCATTCTGGCGTTGAGGCGCTGGTCAACAATGGTGTTTTAAGGGGGGATGCGGCCATAATAGCCGAGCCAACTGGTGCTTCCCGCTTCTGTATAGCTGAGAAGGGTTTAGCTCAAGTACGGATAAAAACAATGGGGAGGCCCGCACATGGTAGCTTGCCAATATTAGGCGAAAATGCAATTTTGAGGCTAATTAAGGCAATTGATGAATCTTCTAAGGCAATTGATGAATTCAATAAGGGAATCAATCTGCCAAGCGACTTAAGGGCATCGATTGAGAATTCGGCCGAAATCTATGGAGCAGCCGCTAGAAGCATTGGTTTAAGTATTACTGATGATATTAGGAACGTGATAGGATCGGTATCCTTTAATCCTGGCGTGATTCGAGGCGGCTCTAAGATAAATATGGTGCCCGACTCTGCTGAGGTTGAGCTGGATATGAGGGTTCCTCCAGGAGTTTCATCTAGACAGGTTATTGATTACCTAGCGGCTAGACTAGGTAATTCGGCTGGGGTTGAGGTTATAGATATTAGCGAGCCTAATTATACCTCAATTAATGCTGAAATAGTTGCTTCGGTTAGGGATTCAATAATTGAGGAAGGTAAGCAACCTACTCCATTAATATTAACGGGAGCAACGGATGGCCGCTACCTAAGGGCGATTGGGGTGCCTGTGGTTGTTTATGGACCGGGCGAGTTAACTATGGCTCACGCATACAATGAATATGTTGCCATAGGTGACTTGGAGGAATCCTTAAGGATTATGAGGAAAACGATTCAGCGATTCCTTGGATTAGGAAAATATGGTAAAAAATTTGGCAATACACGAAACTAATTTAAGCATATATTTTGAAAGTAAATACATGAGTTCCGAATATAAACTACCACTAATTGGCGAGAAGTTTCCAGAAATGGATGTTGAGACCACCCAAGGCAAAATAAAGCTCCCAGATCATTTTAAGGGGAAGTGGTTTATGTTATTCAGCCATCCCGGTGACTTCACGCCGGTATGCACGACCGAGTTCATAAGCTTTGCAAAGAGGTATGACGACTTTAAGAAACTCAACACGGAACTAATAGGATTATCAGTTGATAGCGTGATTTCCCATGTTGAGTGGATCAGGTGGATAGAGGATAATCTCAAAATCAAGGTACCATTTCCGGTAATAGCCGATCCAATGGGTAATGTAGCTAAGAGGCTTGGCATGATACATGCCGAATCAGCGACAAGCACTGTTAGGGCGGTCTTCATAGTTGATGATAAGGGCACGGTCAGGTTAATACTGTATTATCCGCTGGAAATAGGGAGAAGCGTTAATGAATTGCTGCGAGTAATAAAGGCATTACAAGTAGTGGATAAATATGGTGTTGCATTGCCGGCGAATTGGCCTGAGAATGAAGTGATTGGAGAGAATGCAATTAATCCGCCGCCTCATACGGTTGATGGTGCAGCATCTAGGTTAAAGGAGTATAAGGGTTATGCATGGTGGTTGACATATAGGGAGTTACCAAAGACGGAAATTGATGAAGCAAGAAGCATATTAAAGATACGAGTATAAGATTTGATCCAGTTCATAAAAATTTATTTAATATTTTTTATTAACCATAACTAATGGAGTTTAGGCAAGCCACACAGTTGGATTCTGAAGAAATAAAATCATTCACTATGGATACATTTCCCTGGGGTGACTACTTGCCGAATGAGGTAGATACATGGATAAAGGATGGGAATGTATATGTAATAATTGAAAATAGAAGAATATTGGCGGTTGCATCTATGCTTTTACTTTTCCAGGGAACGGCTTGGTTACGGGGATTAAGGGTCAGAAAGCAAGAGAGAAGAAGGGGGATCGGTAAGACGATGACAATGAAGCTTCTAGAATTAGCGAGAAATAGAGGTGCAAAGCGAGCAATGCTACTTGTTGCAGAATGGAATACTGCAAGCAGGATGCTAGTTAATTCAATAGGCTTTGAGCAAGTAATGGATGTGTGGGGTGGAATCATCGATCCAAATGCAACGATTATTGATTATGGGAATTCCATTGAATTAATTAAGGATGCCTTATCCATTACCAATAATTATATTTGTTTACCTGATGATCCATGGACATGCACAAAAGCATCAGTGGAGGACGTGCTGTCATTATCTCCTCAGATTTATAGGGGACCTGGCATAGGGATAGGGCGATTCTCTGTGGGGCAACCGACCTCCGGTGTATCTGCATCCATAGTATCTACAATGGAGGGCAAATTTAAGGAGTCATATGGAAGATATACCATGTTTGAATTAGTATTATGAATATTGGCCGCAATTCCATTTCCTTTGATGTAGGTCTACCCATGATTATCAAAAATCGCTTGGAATAATAATTCCCAATTGATCCAATAACTCCTTCTTTGGTTTTCCTGCCTTGTCATATCCCCTTAATTCATAATAACGCTGTAGAGCTGTCTCCATTTCAGTTCGGGGAACTATATACTTCTTTCCCTCATACTCTACTCCCTCCTCAAACCACCGCTTAGGTAATTCATCATCGGACCTAGTGCTTCTATTCATTAATCTATGCATAACTATTATGCGCTGCGCCACTGATTTTAGTTCATTTAAGCTATATTCAAACCCGGTGACTGCCCTAAGCGAGGTCTTAATTGTGTCCCAATCATAAATGGATCGCCCAAATTTGCATAAAAGCATCGAGTCATACAACGCATTACGGTTCTCTAGATCCACTATGTAATTGATCTTTTCATCACTAATTGAAAATCTCCCTCCCGCCTGACCGCTTATATCAATAGCATACGCGCTGGACCAGAGGTGATCCGCGCCTCTTTCTGCGACTGAATTATTTAGCGACATTCCCATTAATGTTCGAGGATCATACCCGGCAGGCTCTAATCCCTTCACATGAATGGCTAGATCCTGGGCTCCCAATTTTTCCGCGATTCCTCTAACACCTAGGGCAATTAAATTACCGATGCCCTGCCTGTATGCCGTATTAATTATGAGCCCACGGATTTTCTCATAATCACCCCATTTAGGCGCATCATCTATGATTCCTCTTTGACCTAAGTATATTAGGAATGCTATTGAATTGCCTAGGGTAACAGTATCAAGGCCTAACCTATCCGATAATTCCGCTAGGTCAATTATTTTCAAGGGATCATTTATGCCTGTTAATCCACCGAGAGCCATGACAGTCTCATATTCTAGATCATATGAGCCATTGCTTGATTTGACTATTTTATGGCAGGCAATGGGACAGTAAAGGCAAGCTCCATTCTTTAATAAGAAACTGGCCCTTAATGTGTCTTCCCATGATATGTTTCTCCACCCAGGTAACTCTACCTTGGTCCAATATAAGCTTGGGAAGAAGCCCATTGAATTTCCAATATCAATTAACCTAACAGTTCCTCCGCTTCTATATGCTGTAGCTCCTGGGTTACTTAATGCGGCTTTGCCCAGTTGCTTGACTAGCTCATAATATAGGGATGGATCCGCAATGTCAATATCTTTATTAGTGGGAAGGAATGCTATGGCCTTTATCATTTTGCTGCCCATTACTGCTCCTGCCCCTGTTCGCCCGAATTGCCTCCATTTCTCGTGATTTATAGTGGCATAAGGCACCCCATTCTCACCTGCTGGACCAATGGCTAATATGCTTGAGTCCCCTAGTTCCTTCCTAATTAATTCCTCTGCTTGGACGGAGTCCATGCCCCACATCCATTCCGCATCACGGATCTCAACTCCTGCCTCGCTTACTACTAAGTAAATAGGTTTATTGGATGATCCGGTGATGATCAATGCATCGATTCCTGAATATTTCATATATGCTCCGAGGGTCCCACCAACCGTTGAGTAACTCCATCTATTCGTGAGGGGGGATTTAAATATGGCTGCAGCTCTTGTTGCTAAAGGTAATCTGGTACCCCCAAGTGGTCCGGTGGCTATTATTAAGGGGGATGATTTATCAAACGGATTAATAGAACTTGGGATCCCCATTTCCAAGATTAGTCTTAATCCAAGCCCACGGCCACCTATCACAGATTTAGCAATAGATTCATCAAGATTAGTCTTTATATGACTATGGCCAAGTCTTACATGCAGAATGATGCCGGCGTATCCATACATGGGCATAAATGTTTTTTGGCTAAATTAAAATTTAACTATAGGACTGGATAGAATGATCCCGATTTTATATATTCATTTTTATAGGTATCGTTTATTTTAACTGATATATTTATAAATATGAAATAGTAATTTATCCAATGGGTTTAAATAGGGGCTATTCCACGTGGCAAGTACTCCATTTGATTGCGCTAGTTATGATTGTGGTGACCATATCGATGCTTTTCGGTGTTGATTACGTGTTGCTGCAAGTGCTAGTTACGGGGTCATCAAATTTAGGCATTATATTTATGGTACCAACGATATTATTTCTGATATTGATGGAGATAATTACCTTTATAATATATTTATCGATATTAAGGGAGAAAGATATTCTGGGAAGAAGTAATAAGAATATCATTGTTTTTATTGCGACGGCCTTAACTATAATGGCAATGTTATACATAGATATCATCATTTTGAATGAATATTCTAGCCTAGTTATACCCGTAACTGCTCCTAGCATCGTAATGGATAAATCCGTAGGCATGGGAATAGCATTTTATAACGGTGGATTAGCAATCATGACCTTTGCACTAATTCAATTATATAGGAATAGAATATCAATCCCCCCAATCATTAATAAGTATACCGATAATAATGACGATTCTGATATAGACATTGAAGAAATATAAAAGTGCCCCCTGGATTTGCTTCCTTTACACTTAAATAGGGCTTTCCCGCGATGCATAATGCTTCTTTAATTCATCAATTCCTTAAAGGGTTAGGTTTTTTGATTTTGTTCAACTTTTTCATTTCTCTTATTTTCCCCGTTGCCTCTTCTCTTGACCTCAAATATATCTCCATATATCAATTTTATGCCAGTGGCTTGCGCATCATCTATTGCTTCCTTAGTTGCGCTAACTGCAAGCATCATCTTAACTGGATCCTTAAGATTTAGTGCTCTAGAGACTACATCAATCTTTACTCTAAACCACTCTACATCATCTGAATCTGCAAAAGACTTAACCTCGATTAAGTATACCTTACCATTCTTCGCCACTATGTCAACCTCATAAAGAACCCCCTTGAATCCGAATATGCCCTCATCATCCTTGTATGTGAATCTATTTAAGTACTTTATATCTATACCTAATTGATCCAGAACTTCCTTGAAGAATTCTCTTATTAATTCCTCATAATCAGCTCCCCAACGCTTTCCAATGCTATCAATAGACCTCTTAAGTTGATCCATTCCTTTTCTCAAATCCATTACTGCATCGGTTAGTTTTGCTATCTTTTCCTCTGTCTTTCTTTGTGCTTCTGCTAGTTGATCCATTCTTTCTGTTAGTTTATTTAGTCTTTCCTCTGTCTTTCTGGCCAGTTGATCTATTCTTTCGGTTAGTTTTGCTATGTTCTCCTCCGTTCTCTTTTGTGCTTCTGCTAATGAGGCGATGCTTTTACCGAGTAGTTCCTGAAGCTCTGTCAGGGAGCTTATTCTTGCAGTAAGTTCTTTAATGGAATCGCCAATGTCTTTCAAAGTAGTTGATATATTGTTTATTCCTAAAGTATTCATTAGCTCATTTCTAAACTCCTCATCATTCTTAATTAGTCTCAAGATTTCTTCCTTTATTTCCACATAATTATATAGTGATTTGGATTTAAAAAGGTGAGCAAAATGATTGAACAAATGGGATCCAATAATGAGTGCTCCCAATGGTGTGAGTAATGTTGTGTTTTATGTATGAGGCGGAGCCGGCTCACACATGGGCGGCGGCTCGCACGGTGTTTCATTGATATATAAATTATTTATATTAAGATTCATCTATTTATTATACTGAATCACTAGGTTTAATAAACCTGTTTTCCCAATAGTTAAGTGGATACGGAGCGTGTTCTCCTGATTGCTCTGGTAATAGCATTGGCTGCAATGATAGTATTATACATCAATTTATACGCAGAGACACAGATAGCATATAACCAATTAAGCTATGAGTATTCCAAGCTTGAATCGGCTTACGCATCGCTCTACTCGAGCTATACTCAAGTATCGACATCATTAAATACACTAAGCAATGCGTATACTGGATTTAATAAAACTTACCTTAACCTAGTGAATAAATTAATGCTAGAGACTACTCAATTGAATTACTGTAGAGCCAATTTAACGCAATCGCTTAATAATAATACCGTATTGGCTCAAGAATTTAATTCCTATAAGGAAACAGTATCCCTGCTAACCAATAGGAATGAATCGCTCACCACGGAATTAGGCAACCTAATAAGCGCTAATTCAGCCCTTAAATTAAACAATTCATTGCTTAGCCAGAGAATAAGTCAACTCAACAATACGCTCAACTCGCTCAACTCAAGCTATAGCCAAATTAAGTATCAGTATAAAATCGCATCAACATATATGGCCCTATATGGTAATCTCACCAATGGCGCATCATGCAACTTAACCCTAATACCACAAACAAACAACGCGACCCTCATCGGAAACGGCAACATTAATCAAGCAACGCGTAACCAAATGCTTAATTGGGAACAAACGCAGTCTCCACAAGTCTATGTTTTGCTGATAATACCAAACCACGCAGGACCATTAATAGCATTCAACACAGTCCTCAACATCGGCAATAATTCATGGAGCCTAGCCACAGTACTCCCAACCAGCACAGTAAGCAACTCAATCACGATAACTAGCTCCATAAATGCCTTCATAAAGACAGTAACGATCCACTCCACACTAGGAGAGGAATCGAAAAACTTGGCAGTAATAGTGATTGCGCCAGGCAGCGGTGCACTATCATTGCTGAATGCGGCTGGACTAGAATCACAAACCTGCATCTTATATGTGAAGTAAATTGCCCTCAGTAAGTGATTCTAGGTAAGGAGACAACGTTTTTAAACCAACTTGCTCGATTCAATTAATGAAACGATTCAGGTTTGGGCTTGGCATGGCATCTCTAGTCATAATTATGCTTATAGTTCTAGATATTACTGAAATACCGCTTATTGACCCAGCACTGGATAAAATTAACTTAGTAATTATTCAATTCATTAATTATATGATATCGATGACCAAACTAGCCATCTTTGATGGACCATTATATGTGCTTGAAAAAACAAGTTATTTTGGCGCATTCATACTAATGACCATGGAATCAGCTTCGCTTCCAGTGCCAAGCGAATTGATACTACCCTATGAGGGATACTTATCATTCCTGGGCTACATGAACCTGGCCCTAGTAATATTAGTATCTACAGCCGCATCAATGCTTGGCTCAATCATTGATTATTGGATCGGTCGATTAGCTGGACGACCACTTATACTTAGGATCGGTAAGTACTTGGGGATCAGGGAGCAGGACTTAGCAAGGGCTGAGCATTGGTTTAACACTAGGGGCAAAATATCAATATTACTAGCCAGATTCATACCTGGCCTTAGATCAATAATCTCAATACCTGCTGGGATAGCCGATATGAATATTAAGGAATTCATGATCTATACATTCATTGGATCCATCATATGGGTCACCAGCTTAACTGCAATGGGATACTATTTAGGTCAAAAATGGAGTGTAGTTAGCAGTATTTTAAAAATAGGCGATATATATATAATAATTGCAGTTATTTCCATTATACTAGCGATAATTATAATGAGAATAAAAAGACCAAGCACCCAACCATGAGTACCTACTTATTATAGAGCCAGCAAGCCACTTTCCGCCCTTCATAATCTATTAGAGGCGGTTCCTTCTTGGAGCATATATCCATGGCAAATGGGCATCTTGGATTAAATCGACAACCCGGCGGTGGATTAATCAGACTAGGCACCTCGCCAGAGGGCGGCTTTAGGTCCTTCTCGCTCATCTTAGGTATTGATGCCATTAATGACTGCGTATATGGATGGGCGGGTTTCCTGAACACGCTCTCCTTTTCCCCATACTCAACTATCTTTCCTGCATACATGATGGCAACCCTATCCGCTACATAATAAGCCACAGCCATGTTGTGGGTTATGAATAGATAGGTGAGTCCCAATTTACTCTTTAGATCAAGCAATAAATTAAGCACTTGAGCTTGGAGCGACGCATCTAATGCAGAAGTCGGTTCATCTAGGACAATGAATTTCGCATTCTTAACAATCGCACGGGCAACGGCAACTCTCTGCACTTGGCCGCCAGATAATTCTCGCGGCCTCTTACGTGCGTGTTCTCTATAATTTAACCCAACTAGTTCCATGGCTTCAGCAACTTTCTTGTCATCTACATGACCTAATGGTTCGGAGATTATTTCCCTTACACTGAGTCTTGGATTAAGGGAACTATAGGGATTCTGAAAAACCATTGCAACATTATTTCTAACGAAATTCAACGTCGAATTATTTACCTCCTTACCCATAAAGTAAAACTTGCCACTGTCGGGGGTCTCTAGGGTAACTAATAATTTGCCTAAGGTTGTTTTTCCGCTTCCGCTCTCTCCTATGAGGCCCATTACTTCGCCTTCCCGGATCTCTAGGGATACATCATCAACTGCCCTAACATATACGGGTTTCCTACCCGCAAGCCTATCCAGTATTCCTATCTTGTACGCTAAGTAATACTTCTTTATGTTCTCTATTTTTACTAAGTCACTCATATAGCCAGCACCTCACCATTCTCCTTGAATCAGTTTTAATCAGTTGCGGCTCCTGGCTCTTGCATATATCCTTCACAAATGGACACCTAGGATTGAACTTACAGCCGCTTGGCAAATTCATGAATGATGGTGGTTGACCTGGTATCGATTCTAACCTAACATCTGGAGTAGTGAATTTAGACATATCAGGAACTCCAGCTATTAATTTTTGCGTATATGGATGCATGGGTTCCTTAACTACAGAGTCGACTTCGCCATCCTCCATTATCCTACCAGCATAAAGTACAACCAATCTCGTGGAAATAACATATGCTAAGCTAATATCATGCGTTATGAATAATATGGCGGTATTCAATTCCCTATTGAGATCCTTAAATAGATTAACCACCTGGGCCTGAATAGTTACATCAAGTGCAGATGTTGGTTCATCGGCTATTAAGACTTTGGGCTTAAGTATTAGTGCCATTGCCAATACCACTCTCTGTATCTGTCCCCCGGATAATTGATGAGGATACTTCCTCATTATTACCTCTGGATCGGGGAACCTTAGATCCTTTAGTGCATTAATGGAAGCATCATATCCTCTATCCTCATTCCACGACTCGCCATCCCGCTCCATACGTATGCGTGCGGCTTCAAGTAATTGATAACCCACGGTCTTGACAGGATTAAGGCTAGTGAAGGGATTCTGAAGAATCATAAATACTGTTGTTCCTCTATACTTAGTGATTGCATTCTCGCTTAGGGAAAGCATATTAACTCCATCTATATTTACAGAGCCTGATACGATCGCACTTGGCGGAAGAAGCCTAGTTATTGCATGGCCTAAAGTGGATTTTCCGCTTCCGCTCTCTCCAACTATGCCAACTATCTCGTTTCTATCAATATCGAGACTAATATCGCTAAGTACATTTAGTTTACCAAAGATTGTTTTATACCCAACATTAAGGTCACGGATCTTCAGAAGCATATCATCACCCTCTAATATGCGCCTCTCCCACCTATTATGTCCTGTAATCTATCTCCAAGCAAAACAAAGCCTAGTGCTATAACTAATACAGCTAAACTAGGGTATATAGCCCACCACCAGTATCTTGGAAAACCATAGGAAACACCATCAGAAGCCATTTCGCCTAATATAGGAGTACCTGGCTGAAGACCCACTCCTATGAAGTTGAGTATGGAGGCCGTTAATATAACGTTCCCGAAATCAAGCATTGCATACGCTATTATTGGATCAATTGTATTTATGAAAAGGTACTTCGTGAATAATTTCAATGGGGATACCCTATATAATTGAGCCGCCGCTATGAAATCCATTGACTTAACTCGAAGGGTCTCGGCTCTAAATAACCTAGCATATATTGGCCACCAGATTATGATGAATGCATATATCATTCCTATGAAGCTTGCATGAAGCAGTACCGCCACGACTATTGCAAGCACTATGGCAGGCACCGACAAGAAAGCATCAGTGACCCTCATCAATACCTCATCCCACCAACCGCCGAAGTAACCTGCGGCAATTCCAAGCAGTGAACCAATTAAGATTGCCGATAAGACCACCACAAATGCAGGATATGCTGCACTATATGGTATTGAATATAATATCCTTGACCATATGTCCTGCCCATCTGCATTCGTCCCCATTATATATTTCCAGGAGGGCGGTAAAAGAGATGTGGTCTGCGATATGCCGAGCGGATTATGAGGCAGTAGGAGAAATGCTAGGCGTGGATCATGCATCTCAGCCGCAAGTATTTCAAGGGATCCCTGAACAATAGCCCATATGACAAATGCGAAAACTATCACTAGTCCAAGCAAGCCAGCTGGGTCCCTAGCTATTAGGCGGATCCATCCAAGTATTCCCATTTGTTTCTCTGTCGATTGTTGTTCTATCATGATATCCTCACCCTTGGATCCAAAACACCATATAGTATGTCTGCTATGAAGTTAGCTACTATGACCGAAACCCCAACAAAGAACGTTATGTCGTATATCATTAATGGATCAACGCTAGTTATTGCAACGGTAGTGATGTAGCCCATGCCATGATATGCATATACATCCTCTGCAACGAAGGCTCCGGACCAGGATAAAGCAAATGCCAGAACCATAAGCGTCACAAGAGGTATCATTGCATTGCGGAGACCTATGCCGTACACAACCTTCCTCTTGGAAAGGCCCTTTGCATATCCCAACCTAACATAGTCGCTATCCAAAACATCAAGCATGGTGTTTCTAGCCATCCTTGTATATATGCCGAAGCTGTATAGCGCAACGGCTAACATGGGTAGTATCATGTGCTTCAAGTAACTAATAAAGTACGGCCAATCCGATTCTATCAATGAATCAATTAATGGAACGCCCGTTATTGGCTTAGGAGCCGATAATAATTCATTTACGTAACCAGAAGCCGGTAATCCAATAACTCCATGTGTGATACTTGGCAGCCAGAATGCGAATACGAGCAGCAATAGCAATGCAATGAAGTATGGCGGTGATGACCAAGTAAAGATATAGAATGCGCGAGTTAGGTAGTCAGGTACTCTATTTCTATTACCAGCAGCTACGGCCCCCAACGCCATTCCTATTATGACGGTTAATATAACAGCCGGTATAGTAAATGATAATGTAATAGGCAGGTAATGCATTATTATTGTTGCCTCCGGCTCCTTATATATTGGATCATACCCAAGATTGCCCGTGAATATGTTATATAGATAATCAAGAAATTGAACATAGAGTGGCGCATTCAGGTGATACTGCTTAACTATGGCCTCTAATTGAGCCATGGTAGGCCTAGGGCCAGCATAAAGGCGTGCAAGCGCCAACGGGGTTCTATATATCGCGTGAACCATTACAAACATAAGCAATATCAATAATATTAATGTTACAAATGCATTTATTATCCTGCGTATTAGAAAGACCAAAAACCCAGAGCCAGCCATATAAACGTACCGATAGTAATGTTATTTAAATTTTATGTATTTCTATAATAAATCAATAAATACTGGAAAAATAAGTATTTTTGAAAATACTTATATTAATATCATTAATTAAGTACCTTAGTTACCTGTGTTCCGTTGGAGTACGTAATTATATTTATCGTAACTGGCTGGTAATACATAGTGTTATAGAAGTAGTCATCCCATGTCCAAGTGATTCCCTTCAAATACGGCTGTGTAAAGAGGTAATACTCAGGCCATGGCAACCAATAATATGGAGCTTCATTATATGTAATATTATAGATCTCGGCCACCATCTGCTTCTGTTCTTGCGCATTCGTAATAAATGGTGCAGTAGCAGTCAAATTATTGACTATAGAATTATTAAACCAAGCCATGTTGCCTGAAATGCCTCCATTAGCCACATTAAGTATGGAGTACATCAATTGATAGATTGGATCCGGCCAATCCGGTACCCAACCCAATGAAACCATTCTGGCAGTGGTGCTTGGCACGGTCCATTGATCGGTCTCTGCAGTAGTTGCATAGCTTATAGTGGTTGGTATTCCTATTTGGTTCAAGTCTTGGCTGATTATGGTTAATTGCGCCTCAGCAAGAGGTGTAACCGGCGGAATGACTGTTATCGGTATTGTAGGTAATCTTTGCCCATTGGGATTACCTATCTCTGTACCATTCGGTAATACAGTATAGAAGTCTCCCTGCCAACCAGACTTATTTAGGTATTCGATGGCTAAGTTAGGCGAGTAGGTATAATTGGGCAAATTATCTGGGTCATAGAATCCGAGTGGTGCATATTGGGGATTAGATGGGCCAAGATACTCTTCAGCCAGCAACTTATGTAACAATGGTGAATAGTAAGTATAGAGCAATGCTGTAGAATTTATAGCGTGAACCACGGCCAATCTAAAGTCGGTTATATTAGTTGGCCATCTTGCATTATTCATAGATATATAGAGGACACCGGCTGGCATGTAGCCGAAGAAGGATATTATATCCTGTGGAGGCAAGTACTTTGCATATTCATATCCATCATATATTTGGCCAAAGAATTGTGGAGATACAGTGGATATCTGCGCATCGTTTGAATCAAACAAGCTAACCCTATCCGTGTGTGACAAAGCTATTTCTTCCTCTATTATTGGTATATGAGCTGGTTGATCCAATACTGGTAAACTGCCGGCTGGGTAATTATTGCCCCAGTAATTAGGATTGGCCTTTAGTATTATTTCAGTGAATTCGCCTGGGGTCCCAACCACCTTATATATCTCATATGGCCCAGTTCCAGGCAAGCCATACTGGTCAGTATAGCTGTTCGTCGTCATCGGCTGCACACCACCGTGCGCATCAACATAGCCCGGCGGAACCATGGAGCCCCACCAAGCGGCCAAATCGAGCAGGAATAGTCTATAGGGATGAAGCAAATTTATTTGGACAGTATAAGGACCTAAAACAACAACTCCTTGATTGGGGTAACTCATTAATTTCTGAATGGTAGAGTTATGCACATTGAAATTGCTCAATACATTAGCTAATGCGTTTGCACATAGCGATGCATTGCTTAAATAAGCTGTGTTTCCAGTAACGCTAGCCAATGCATTGCATGCACCCCATGGTATTGTATAGCCGGTTGCAGTGAATTGCTTCGCGCTGAAGAGTAGCCTAAGGTAATTTGATATGCCGACGCCTTGACCCATTACTATAATGCGGTATAGGCTAAACCAGACCACACTTGCATTGAATGCCTCGCCATCCGAGAAGTAAACACCCTTTCTGAGCGTGAATGTATAGTTCTGGTAAGTTGGACTTATTGTCCAATTTGTGGCAAGGCTCGGCTCTACTTGGAAATAATTGTCGGGATTCCAAGTCACTAATCCTTGATACACGGAATTAAATGTACTTGTATCAACTGTATAGAAACCAGTTGCCGGATCCAGCGCATCGGGCGAATACGTTAACGATATATCTATCAATTCACTGGAGTTGGGTGGAGCTAAAGTTATTGTCTTATTAGAAACCACGGTAACAGAAGAAGTAGTAGAGGTAGTTGTTACAGGAGTGGTGGTAGAAGTAGTAGTCACAGGGGTAGGCGAGGTAGTAGTAGGGGTAGTTACCGTAGATGGATGATAAGTGGCCATTACCGCACCAACTATAACTACTACCACTACTATTACTATTATTGCAGTTAGTACTGTTTTTGATATTCCACGGTTTTTAGATAAACCGCGCATAGCAGGCAGTGATAGTTATACCTTAAAAATTTTTCCCGCTTAGAGCTAAGTAAATGTAGAACTATCTATATTTGTAGTAATAAAAGTAAAATATATTCATATACAATTAAACTAGCTCATGGATAGTAATTGTCAATATGACTCCCCTCTATTGAATTGAAAATAAAGCATAAATACTTGATTAAATCCGTTTCATTATTCGTTACAAATATGAAAGATTAGAAGAAAGATCTGCCACGGTAATAGATGAGCTCGCTCATTGATTCGATTTATTTTATACAGAATTTTATATCCTCAATTCATTTTAACCAAGAAGCGGGAACTCAAGTCAGATATAAAGGGAAACTTCCAGGGATCCCCCGCCTTAAAAGGCAAGGCTTGCCACTTTTTATTACGCATGTTTTTGCTATGAAAGTAGCTTAAATGACCTCTATTGTGCCTCCCGGCAAGCCACTATTATTGGCAAGTCTATAAAGCAATTCATGTGCCTTGATCCCATCATCGCTCATGTCGAAGGTCCTTTGATTCACATACATCTTAACGAATTCCCCTATTCTTTTTCCAGTTCTAGAGAACTTGGCTGCATAATTAATTGCTTCCTCATCATGATTCCATGCATATTTGATGCTTTCCTGGATGGCCTTCCTTATATTTATTGCTGCCTCCTTTCCAAGCCTCTTATTAACTACATCCACGCCTAGAGGCATGGGAAGGCCATTAGATACGTTCTTCCACCATTGCCATAAATCAAATATATTTAATAAACCCATATCGCCATAGGTTAATTGCGCGTCGTGAATTAATAAGCCGGCATCTACCTCCTCATTTAGCACCATGTCAATTATCCTATCAAACCTCACGAAAACCTCGGAGTAATTGCCTCCAGTAGCTAGTTTAAGTAGTAGCCTAGCCGTGGTGTATTCCCCTGGAACGGCTATGGTTATTCCACTCAATTGCATTCTCCTCTTGGCAACCACCATAGGCCCATATCCCTCACCCATGCTTACGCCGGTCCTCAATAAGTAGTATCTATCCATGACATATGCGTACGCATGAGCACTCAAAGCGGTCACATCAACGTTCCAGCCCTCTATCACTTTCTTATTTAGGGTCTCTATATCCTCAACTATTTGCTCTACCTCATTAAACCCAGGTACAGAAACAGCGCCGCTGATCAAGCCATAAAACATGTAAGCATCATCGGGATCCGGCGTATGAGCTATAATTAACCTAGCCATACTAATCAGGCTAAACTATCCCCATTTAAAAATAACTCAATTATGGATGAGACCAGCGCCTTTTAGTATTAATTATGCCCAAGTTTCCAATCGATCCCCGTAGAGCGCAAGTCCATTATTCAGCAAATTCATGGCAATGCTTAATCGTTCCTTATCATAGTTTAACTTGATTATTGATTCATGATACCTCCTGGACTCCTCGATGCTTAAGCCCGTTATCCTGGATGTCTCAATTATATCATGCACATCAAATCTAGGTTCAATATGATCCAGATGAATGCTTTCGACTTTGCTTGGTAATGCACCAGTTGCGGCATATACTGGGCTTATGCCAAGACTATTCTTGACCAGTTTACCCACGTCTATAACGATGTTAAAGAAGCGACGGGCCTTTAAGGCCTCATCACCCAAAACTAACGCGCATGGCGCAATTGATAGGAGATCAACTGCGCGCTGGCTTGGACCTACCATAAGCTTAGTTTCAAAGCCTAGCTTCCTCATTGCAATTAATAAATATGTAATTGCTGATCGGCTCTCCGGCGAAGCCGCTATTGATCTGCATCCATTTAAATCAAGCGATTCATTAGATACCACTAATACGCTCATAGTTTCATCATCGCTATGCACCATAGGACCCGGCACAGGCATTAATTCCCCATCTATTAACATGCGTATAGGCACTAATCCGGCATCCGCCTCTCCCCTCTGTATCATGGAGTAAGCGACAGGCGGCAGCGCAGTGAGTATATTTATCCCAGCATCGCGAAGACTCCTTATGAGGGGAGCGGCGTATCTATATGGAGGCACCACATATATTACCACAATGCATCGCCAATGGGCGTGTATTGCTCGTAAATTGTATCTCGCTCGTAGGGATCCCAACCAGCGCTTCTAAGCATATAGATTAATTCCCCGGCTCTCTTGCCTGCAGCCTCCTTACCACTTGCTGCGGATATGACGGCCTCATTATAGAATGTCCCGCCTAGATCATTCGCACCGTGAGCCAGTGCTGCTTGTGCTAATTTATCGCCCATCGATACCCAATACGCAACTATGTTATCGACTAGTCCAAGCATGGCTAGTCGAGAGGCAGCTATTATTCTTAAATCGTATTGGCCATCTAGCCTAGCCTTTCCATTAATCATCTTCCCCAGCGGCGTATTGCCTGGATTAAACCTGACCGGTATGAATGACACGAGACCCGGAGCCCGCTTCTGAAGCTCAATTAACTTAGCTATATGCTTAGCCACATGTATGGGCTCCTCTATGTGTCCATACATCATTATGGAATTTGTTTTTATGCCTAACCTATGTGCCTCTTCTTGAACCGATAAGTAATCCTCTGGACTAGCCTTCAGCGGGGCTATCTTTCTCTGTATTTCCTCATCCAGTATCTCGGTTCCGCCGCCCGGCATGGCATTCAGCCCTAATTCTTTAAATCTCTCCAGCACCTCCCTCACGCTATTACCTGTAACTTTCGAAATGAACCATATTTCCTCGGCGGTAAATGCCTTTAGGCTTATATTGGGTGCGGCCTGCTTAATACTTTTTATCAACTCCTCATAATAGCTAAATTCAAGATTGGGATTGTTGCCCCCAACCATGTGAACCTCCTTAATACCCATTTCCCTCCAAGCCTTCTCCACCATTAAAGCTAGTCGCCGCGGCTCCAACACATAGCCTCGCTCGCTTCCTGGCCTTGCATAGAAGGCGCAAAATGTACAATTAGTTACGCATATATTCGTATATGTCAAATAAATATTCCTAATAAAGCTTCCCCTATTCCCTTTAATCGATCGAGCAAAGTAATCGGCCGCAGCCGTCAATGCGTGAAATGGTGATTGAATTAGATCAGCTATTTCATTTATCGATAATTTATCGCCGTGAATAGCTTTCTCAAGAGCCTTGCTTTCCCCACTTAATTCCTCTAGCCAATGAGGGGGATTAAACATGGGGTTGCTGATTGATATGCATTTAAATACATTTACTATAAAACCTCAAAAGGGCCAGAAGCATTTATGGAGTAATCAATGGGAAAAATAGATGTTAGTTTATTATTTATTTCCTGTGGACGTAATACATGGTCTGGTTACTGGTCAAGCTACGCCTGCCTAAGGCGAACTTAATTAATCTAGTGAATATAATGTCAAGAGACTCTGTGCTTCTTCAAATAATACGGAGGGGAAGCGTGGCGCTCATAGAGATGGAGGGAATAGTCGGCGATGAGTCATTAAATGAAGCAATGAAGTTACCAGAAGTGGAATTAATTAGACCAGTTCCATTAATGGATATGGATATAATAACGCTAATTAAGAAGAATTTAATTGCATCATTTACGAGGAGAATCAATGATTTATACTCAAGATACTCCCTATTCAGGTTCGGGTTTGATTATGCAGCGTCAATCCTAAGCGATGCGTCGTTAATTAATGGGGGTCGCTATGTTATCTCCTTGATAATGGATATGGCTAATGCCATGGGCTACTTTAACGATTATAATGCAACACCTGATTACTCTAGAATACAAGTTACTGATCCATTTGATTCAGACGCTAACTCGCAATTCTTATTGGGTTTCATAAATGGCATATTGAACTACTCGCTCGGTAAGGCATTCGCCGTAGATGTTCGCAGGGTAAGCGATAATAAGTTTCTCTTTTCATCGATCGAAATTAGTTCAAATAATCCACATTAGGTCTCAAGCCAAGGCTAGTGAATGCATTTATTACATCATTGGCTCCACCCATGAATAAATGAGAGGGGCAATCATCATCCGTAGAACCAAATCCAGGCACGTATTTGTTAGTAGATGCCAAGATACATGCAGCTTCATGTTCCATATGAGGATCCTCAGTTAATGCAGTCACTATAGCCATGGGTCTGGCAATCATTAATAGGTAATCTATGTGCCAATGCGGTTTATGAATGGGCCTCATGTATCTGCTCAGCCTATTTTCTAGTCCATTCATGGCACGACCTATGTACACATAGCTACCTGGTTCTAGCTCGTAGTGAAGCACTCTTGATTTGTTAACTAGTCGAATTATTAGACCATAAATTCCCTTATTTTTTCCTGCCATACCTACCCATTAGCTCCGCAGTTTCAATAATGTGATTATTCATGGCATTTTTCACATCATTTATCCTAGCGCCTCCCTTAATGTCAAGGACAGCATCAAGCGCATAAAGCCTGATGAAGTACCTATGAGGTTGGTGAGTTCTTGGAGGGCAGGGTCCACCATAACCAATCTCTCCAAAATCATTAATGCCCTGAAGACCTTGGGGAACCTCCTTCTGCTTTGGTATTCCCTCCGGCAATGATGTTAAGGTGGGAGGAATATTGTATAGAATCCAGTGAGTGAAGACTCCCATTGGCGCATCCGGGTCATCCATTATTACCGCAAATGATTTCGGCTGAGACTTGGGTTTACTCCATGTTAATGGTATGGATATATCCTCACCGTCACAAGTATATCTAATTGGTATTAAATCACCAGACTTAAATGCTTGGCTCACCAGCTCCATATAATTCATAGCTCCTGAATAATTATTAAACTAATCGGTATTAGATAACCCGCCTCCACCATTGCGATTTTGAGGCCCTAGATGAAAATATTATGTAATCTACATTCTTGGATTAACTATCGTTGAATCTGCCTAAATCTTTAAATGCTGATATTCATTGCTGAGCAGTGTCCGCTCCACAATGGAACCAGGAAAGGCTTCAGACACTTAAGTTGCTTAGGGATATGGGTATAGATCCATATCCACATAAGTACGAGATAACTCACACTATACATGAGGTGCGGGAACTAGGGGCTGCCCACCCATTTAATGGACCTACAAGGGAAATAACGACGATAGCATCAAACATTAGCACAGCCGGTAGAATAGCCAATATTAGGCCACACGGTAAGGCAACATTTGTTGATATATTTGATGAGGGGGAAAGACTTCAATTATATCTGAGGATCAATGAATTAGGCGATAAGTATGACTTATTCCTTAAGTACATAGATAGAGGCGACATAATTGGAGTTAAGGGTAATTTATTCTACACAATGAAGGGCGAGCTCACTTTGCTGGTTCTCGATTATAAGTTACTAGCTAAGGCTCTTTTGGATCCACCTGATTGGTCTAGTTATACAACGGAATGGCGATATTCTCATAGGTACTTGGATTTCCTATACAATGCATCGGCCCGTAGATCTATGTACATAAGATTCAAGGCCACACAGGATATCAGGGAGTTCCTTTATTCCAAGGGATTCATGGAGGTAGAGACCCCGGTTATTCAACCAGTTTACGGCGGTGCATTAGCGAAGCCATTTAAGACACATGTGAATGCACTAGATGAGGATTGGTACCTTAGAATTAGCCTAGAGCTTTACTTGAAGAGGTTCATAATAGGTGGATTCAATAAGGTATTCGAGATAGGCAAGGTATTTAGAAATGAAGATATCGATGTGACTCATAACCCTGAGTATACATTAATGGAACTTTATTGGGCTTATGCTGACTATAATGACTTGATGAAGTTAACGGAGGACATGATTAGCTATGTATCGGCAAAAATTCTCAATTCAACCCGTGTAAAGTATCAATCAACGGAAATATCGTTGGAACCACCATTTAGGCGAGTAACTATGAATGACGCTCTCAGCGAGGCCCTTGGGACAAGAGTTGATGATATGAGTGATCAAGAATTAAAGAACTTAATGGATAAGCATGGACTAGTGCCCAGAGGAGGAGAATACGTTAGGGGATTAATGATAGAGAAATTATTCGATAAACTAGTGACTCCCAACCTAATTCAACCGACATTCGTGATAGATTATCCCCTGGAGACCACGCCTCTCTGTAAGCCTCATCGCTCAAAGCCAGGCCTCATAGAAAGATTTGAGCTTTACATAGCAGGCATGGAATTGGCCAATGCATATACTGAACTTAATGATCCAGTCCTTCAACATAAGTTATTTGAGGAGGAGCAGCGAAGATTCCAGAAAGGCGATGAAGAAGCGCATCCCTACGATTTTGACTTCATTACGGCAATGAGTTACGGCATGCCACCTACGGGCGGGTTAGGGTTAGGCATAGATAGATTAATAATGATACTAACCGATAATAGTTCCATAAAGGAAGTAATACCGTTCCCAATGATTAAGAAAAATAATCAATAAAAAGAGTTTATCCACCAAGCAGCAAGACCATTCCTTTATGGCCCGGCGGAGTTAATTAAAAGAATTTTATATTTATCAGTAGTAATTCAGAAACTTTTAGATGCAATTGCCTGAGAGGAACTGTCTTATTGCATTATTTATCTCATTTAGATGCTGTGAGCGAGGCGTATGTGTCATTCCATTAACTATCACCTTAACTAGCTTGGCGGCTCTCGACTCTAATGCTGTTAATTGGTTACGGGGAACCACGTCATCCGCGGTACCCCATATATATAGTATTGGCGGCGTCGATTCATTAATGTAGTTTATCGGAGATGTTTCTATGAAGTACTCATCTCGTGGATATTTTTTGCGTAGCTCCTCATATATAGATCGACGCAGCGTTCCCTCGGCCCCCTCCTCTAAGTACTTCAGCTGAAGCAATCTATCAACTGGAGCTGATACCACTATGGAGCACTTAACATGACTAGGAAACCTAGTGGCAAGCAGCAAGGCAACGGTTCCCCCCATTGAGTGGCCGGCCGTTATGACTGAATCCCGTTCTGATTTTATTATTTTGGAGCCAATTTCCAATCCATCCTCAACCTCCATTATAGGCGGAGCAATTACCTCTAATCCAGCTTCCTTTAATGGTCTAATTAACCAGTTTATTTTTTCTGGACTGCTGCCACGACCATGAAAAACCAAAGCCTTCATAGCATACCTTATGTTTTGTAGAAATATAAATATAATTCGAGCATTTAGGATAGGGAAGTAAACTATCCCCTCCCCTGTCCTTGGATTATGATTATAATGCTTCTCTTGACGTTCTTCACGCGGAGTCGGGACTACCCCGAGGGCGTGGATGGATAACCTCTGCTATACAATTCTCCGAGGGGGTGTATAGTAAGTCTTCCTATAGGAGGCAGGAAATCCTGGAGGCGCCCCCATAAGGGCGAGGCACTTTATTGATGTGAATGTAATATTTATATTTCATTGTGATTTTATTCCTTGTGTATCCACTGCTTAGGGATGTAGTGAGGGTTAGCGATGCATCTATTAAGGAGGTCATTGATGATTATGTGAAATCTATAATTTTATTCTTTAGCGATGATATAGTTGTAATTCCGCGTCAGAGCATTAATGCGTCTCCAAGCATGGTTTCTTCGTATGATTTTTGTCCCTACAAGGCATGGATTGAACATAGATACGGAATAATGATAACTAGGCTGGATTGGATTCGTAGAATAGCATTCGGGGAAGTTGCGCATAGGCAGTACCAGGACTATTTGAAATCAACTCTTGGAAAAACAGTAATTTCCGAAATGAAGATAGAGGATGATGATGTGGTGGGTAAACCGGATATAGTGGTATATAACGATGATGATACCATAGACATACTTGAGTTAAAAACGGGGAAGCCGCACTCGACGCATGAGATTCAAGTATTGACATATATTGGATTACTCAATGAAAGGGTAAACGATGCAGAAATAATATACATGAATTCCAGAGCCCAAGTTAATGCCAGTCCAGAACGAATAAGCAACGCGATAAGGCAAGTCAAGCAAGTAAAGAGTATATTATCATCAACCACGCCGCCTCAGAGGGATTGCGGGGATTGTCCTCTTAGAGGCGTTTGTAAGGCGATTTATGAATCACCAATAATTAGAAGCATGCTTCCACGATAACGTTAATTCAAAGTATTTTGCATTGCTTAGTGGAGTTATCTTGCCCTCAGTATAATAGAAAATTATCTAGATAAGTTGATTTTCGCAAAAAGTAAGTAGCAATTATAAAAATTTAATAATATAATTTGTAAATCATAATTATGGATTCAAAGGATTTGGTTGCATCAATTTTTGGCGTAATCCTACTGATAATAGCGGCAATTGGCTTGCTTGAGTTAATAGGCGATAGTCCAGCCTCGATTATTATAATCGCAATTATAGAAATCGTGTTTGGTTTAATGATTGGCTACTTAATGCTTGGCAGATTAGCTGGATTAAGTACTAGAGCTAAGGAATTAACGCTAAAATATAGACTATTGATTAGACATGGATTCTTCTTCGGTAGCCAAAACAAAGAATTACTTAGCGATCTAGCAATCATAGAGTACTTCATGAAGCATTATTATAAGGGAGTTCAATATAGACTTGAACTAAATAACTATGATGCAATTCTCTATGCTAATCTAGACATGGATTCAGGAATAAGATTAATCAATTCGTTGAACGATGAATTATCAATAATAAAAATAAATGAATATAAAAGAATTGAATGATTATCCAGCCTTTGTGGAGTTTCCCGGCTTTACTGTGAGGTCCTCCTGCTTGCACCTATCACCCAAGGACAAACCAATTACATATCGTAAATAAGAATGTTTCGAAGGGTTATCTCCTCACGGCAGGAAAGACTGCCCTCAATCTATTAAACCTAATAAGTTCATTATTCTTAATCAGCCGTAATACCAATCTTCACTGTTCAGAGGTCTGGTGCTCATCACGAAAGTAAATCATTCCTTAATATTTAAATATTGAAGCAATAATAAGGCCAATAATCACTTGAATTGAGAAAAGGTTGCCCCCTGCAATTAAAGGGTGAGGGTCATGGTTCCTCCATCAGCGTTCAAATCCATCAGTCACAAGTCAGCTCGTGTTCTGTCATCACTCCATTTTTAATCTAACGGAGTTTAAGGGAGGAAGTCCCCATTGAGGGAGCTAGTGCTTAAATCACGAGGGCCGCCAGCGATGCTATTTGAGGCCAGCGTTGCGCAGCCTCCATTGCTATTGGTCCATGTATCTCAGTACCCTTTGGTTGCCCTTCCTCGCTCACTATCACTACCGCATTATCATCAAAGGCTACCCATGTACCATCGTGTCGTCTAAATGGTCTCCTTTGCCTAACCACTATTGCCCTTAGCTTTTGTTTCCTTACCTCAGGCTTTCCCTCCACTACGCTGACAACAATCATATCGCCCACGCCGGCGTTATGGATCTTCCTATGAACTCCATGAGATCTATTTCCTATAACGCTTATCACCCTTGCTATCTTGGCGCCGCTATTATCTACTACAGCAACTAGGCTATTGGCGAATACTCCTGGAGTAATGTGGTATCTATATGATACTCCAACTGTCTTTGGGCCTCCTCTCTTAGCCATGGTACTCCTTATTCTATGCCTTTTTAAAATTTACCTCAACTCGGTTTAATACATTATGGATTAGGCATAATAGTGGTGGTATTGATTGGCGGCTTTAATGATGAATTGCTGGAGTTAAGTGCATATGTGATGTAGTTCATCATATTCCTAGCATTAATAAGTAGCTTGATACTCAGTGGGCAATAAATTCTCGCTGTCCATACATAATATGAGAATAATATTAGGGATGAATTATATTTAACTAGGCCTGCCTTAATAATGATAATGCCTCGAATTGAGTATCTACATTGATTTAGATAATGATTTGCAAGTGTTAAATTGCTTATAGTTAAGTTATACAAGTGAGATAATTTCTTGGCGATTGGATTGGGCATGGGTATTCCAATTATGTTTGGAGACGCAATTATTCTATTTTTAATGGCACTAAGTGTCATTGTATCGTTTACGAAATAATCATTAGCCAATTCCAATTGAGATGTTAAGTTGGTGATTATTTCATTTAAATCCTGATGCCTATAGGAGTTTATAATCGATCGTAATTCGTTCTCAATAGATACTAGTTGGGACTTATTTGTATTACTTTTTACCATAATTGCATAATTAATGCTTTGATTTAGGTAATTAAGCATCGATTTAGCACTAGGTAAACTAATTTCTGACTCATTTAAGTGAATCATTACATTGATTACTGGCCTTAGTTCCGAATCCATAGATGCAATACCAGTTATATTGCCCTCGCTTAGATATGATGATAATGTATTATTCAATTGATTTAGATAGGCATAAAGAGTCCCATTCACTGCATTGATCACAGTCGATGCATATTTAGTATGAATTAGAATGCGAATCGCATTAATTGCATTATATGATGAGTTATGCAAATATATATTGATTAATCTCATGGTTAATGCATTAATTGATGAATTATACTTACTACTTGCAACTTTTTGTGCCTCATTATAGACTTTAGTTGATTCATTAATTAATGTATAATTACAGGGATTGAGAGCTAGTTCAAGGTTTAAGGAATGAGATATCGATATAAGTGATGAGTTATGAAGGGTTAATCCGATAATATAAGAATAATCCAAGTATGCATGGATTCTTCCACTGGAAACAGCACAAACGAGCTTACTCTTCAATCCAGAGTTGCTTAATATAATTGATCTAAATATGGTCTCTTCATAATGGATGGCGATCGAGCTATACTTAACCGCATCAATACATTTAGACTCGTTTAGGCTAACTTCGGCTAATTTTGTTAAATTAACCGCATTAGTTAATTCTGTTTGGTTAATGTTATTGCTAGAAGCCAGTGATAATATTTTATCGTAAAAGATCTTGCTTATGTTTATGTTAACTAGAGCAGTAATACATGAGGAGCTGCTGGAACCATTAAGTGATTCCGAGATATATATAGAGCTCGAATTCGTGGATGCATGTAGAGTTAACGCAATAGCTAGTGCTGCTGCAATTATCGCTGCTATCATTAACTTGTTATCCATGCATGATAACTCAATATTGGTCTTATTAGGATTGCGCCATTGCCCTTTGTGAAATTCTAGTGAAACTGATCTATAATTTAATTGGCTGAATTATGGAACAGCCCCACGAAGAAAATATGGGCAATAATATTATGTGGATAATATGGATCCACTGGAGATGCTGATAAATGATAAGTCCCGCTCCTTCTGGGGGTAGGTGTTTCGGGCGCTTGCGTGTTGTTCCGTGATTTTTTGTGTTTGGGGGAGCAGGGGGCCGATTCCCACAACCCCAAGAGAGGGGGGAAGTAGCGCTCATGAAGGGGTGTAACCCCTAGACCTCGGGGAACCCTCGCATCTCTAGGACGAGGAGGGGATCAAAGGAGGAAAGCTTCCTATAGTGACAAATGCTGGCAATCCTATCCTGGCTTCCGATTAGACTTGGTATTTCAACGGATTTTATTTTATCTCATTAATGTTATTCTGTTTTGCCCATTTACCTTATCGATTTTGACTAGGCCTCTATCCTGTAATCTCTGTACGTGCCTCCATAATGTTGTTTTAGGTATATTAGTTAATTGCTGTAATTGTGATTGATACAAAGTACCTCCATTCTCTTTCAATGCCTTTATAATTGCTTCATCAACATCATCTAATGAAGCCGATATGAGCGTCCCCATTCTTCGTTTCACCATTATTATGGAGGCTATTGATGCAAGAATTACCAGTATTATTATAGCTATAATTACAGACGTTGAGAATACGGCAGCACTATGGGGGGGCGTAGTTGATTGGGGTTTAGATGTAGTGGTTTGATTAATTGATTCAACGGTGGTACTAGTTGCGCTAGTAGAAATCGTGGTTGTACTAGTTGAGCTTGATGTGGTGATAGTCGGCGGTGGAAGAGTGGCTGAACTTGTTGATGTTGTCGATGGTGATGTTGTCGAAGTGGAAGTTGTGCTTGTTGTGCTGGTTTGCTGAGCTGGAATGTATACATATTGAAGAGAATATCGACCTGGAGGTATTGTTACTTCAACTGAATTATTTATGCGTGTATAACTAATTATATTGTTTGGCAGATTTAGCATTACTATATTGGGAGGAAACATTAATCCAAATTTAATTGGGCTTGAGATATTTAGATTATATGTAAATGTTTCTTGGTTATATGTATAATTAGCATCATAAATTATTGAAACATACCCACCGCCGAATGCAAATATAACGAGAGTCCCATTATTATAGAGGCTGGAGGGAATCAACGAGTTATCGCTATCATTAATGACCTCTAATGTTCCCGGTATTGGTATAATCGGTAGATTAACATTAATTAAAGTTGAGTTGGGCTCCAAATACATGGTATAATTAATAAACGGTAATCCAACTGTCTTTATCAATATAAGTAGTGTGGCCAGCATTAACATAACGACATTTTCGGAACTAATCATTTAAAGTTTTCCTAGCATTATGCTCTCAATAAGTGATAAACCTAGCCTTTCTAAGGCGGGGAGGAAGTCAGAATAGGCAATGCATTACTATCTATGTTAATTGCCAATGGATATCATGCATGTATTAAGTGGTTGACCATAATTTATGGGCGATGCCACCACCAGTGTTTTGTTATAGAAATCGTATTCACTTAAGTAACCGCCAACTATTATTGACCCATTTATCGATAATAGCTCTGTAGGTTTTGAATCGAATTTATAAACAGTTAATGGTATATAGATCCCATACGCTGGATTTAACAGCATTAACTTAACCTTAGTAATATAGTAATAATTAGCTAGGCATGCGGCATCAATTAACGTGTAATTCTTGAGAAGAAGTATCTCTGAATTGTATTGAATTGGCCCAAAGGGAAGCAACCCGGTGATCCCATATATAGAGCGACCAAATCCAGTTAATTGCCCAATTGTTAGATTAGCGGAATAGTGATTAATTAATTCACTTTCATTGACGATTCTAATTATATATATGCTTATGTTGTTGCCATATATGGGAAACTTAAAGCCGTTGAAGTATTGGGGAAGGGGATTTATGCCAGCTACCGGTGATAATGCGTTGCCGATCCATGAATAAAGCACTACATGCATTGGCATCGGCACACCATAATACTTTCCAATGCGTTGCCATAATTTATACGCTCCATTATTTTCCTCAGGCAATGATCCTCCGATCATGGTCAAGTTGCCGAGCAGCGATGCCAAGCTAATGTTTCTGGTCCTGAATATAAATAGCGCCGTTAAGGGATATTCATTGCCCTGCCCTATAATTATTGACCAAGAAGCGATTTTCGGCAGCATTGTTGGATTGATGCATAGCCTCCATAGTGCTCCACCCGTCGAATTAGTCTCGGTTCTACTGGTTATTGTCCAGCCATTTCCCGAAATTATTAGTGTCAAATTTTTATGGCTTAGACCGTACCATGGTAATACCGTATTAGATACTAAGTTAATACCATTTTGGAATGGGTTAGCCGGCATCATTGAGTAATTAGTCAGGGGTACGGCATAAGTTAGATTAAGTGAGACGGCATAATTCAAGCATTGAGGAGCCGCGATTTGAGGCATTATAACTGGTATTAGGGCTGCATGAACTATTATACCCATTGAAAACACAATAAATGCCAACATGATAATTATGATGTTCCTCATGATTAATATAATTGGGTTCTGGCTATAAATCTTTTACTTAGTTGATAAAATAATTTTTATAATCTTTTCCATCTAATACAGTGGAAGCTATATGAGCATTCACGGAAATGTTTATTTAATTTAGAACATTTTGTTTGCCATGAGTTATGACCCAGAGGGCCAAGTGGAGGATGAGTTCAGGGAAGTCATAAATGAGCTTGGAGCAATGGCAAATGAGGATCTAAACAATCTTGAGCCAA
This sequence comes from Thermocladium sp., assembly GCA_023269935.1. Next base: position 29,687 of record JAGDXC010000014.1, on the reverse strand, counting down.
GTAGGGCTAGGGAAGGCTTTGGATTCATGGCTGTACCCCTTCATAATTACATAAAGAAGAATCCCAATATTCCTAAAATAATTGAGTCATTGAAGCCTCGGGGATTAATAAAAAGCATTAAGTTAATTAATGGTTTTCTAAATATAGATATTGATTACGTAAAGTATTCCGAATTAGTCATTAATTCGATTCTAAGCAATGGAAAAAGATATGGTTGGTCTAAGCGGTGCCGTAGCGATAAAATAGTAATTGAGCACACCAGTGCCAATCCCATTCATCAACTTCATACAGGTCATGGTAGAAACATGATAATTGGGGACACATTATCGAGACTACTTCGCTTCTGTGGAAGCAACGTCAACACCAGGTTTTATGTGGATGACTGTGGACCGCAAGTAATGTATATGGCCATAGGATACCATAGCGCTAAGGAATTAGCAAATCAAAGAATAAAGAATGGCGAAAAACCGGATAAGGTAGTTGGTGCAATATACTCGATAACGTATGCAATAGGCGAGATACAGAGATTAACTGAAGCGGAAAGGCTTGCTGAGACTGATGAAGATAAACGTAAAATAATAGCGGAGCGCGATGAGTGGATTGGTGTACTTGGTAGGTGGAACACTCAGGATCAGGAACTAGTTAATAGTTTAGCGTCATCACTGGGGAACATTAACGTAACTGAGGAAGCCAATAAATGGGTGCGCGAATATGAGCAAGGAAATCCAGAGATACGTAGAAAGGTGAGGGAAGGCATAGATACAGTCTTTAAGGGCTTCATGGAGACATTTAATGAATTCGGCATATCATTCGATGATTTTGATTGGGAATCCGAGGTAGCTCTCGACACCGGCCTAGCTAGGTCACTTGTTAATAAATTAGCATTAATTGGCAGGGAGTATGTGGAGCAGCAGGAAGGAGCTATTACAATAGATGTGGGTAAATACGCCAGCGATCGCGGCTTATTTAATGAATTATCGCTTCCAGGTTTTCTACCTAAAGCTATGCTTACAAGGAGAGATGGTTCAACCCTCTACTTAACTAGGGATTTAGCCTACGCTGCTTGGTGTCTGGATAAGTGTAGTCCAATCAAGGTAATTAGGGTCATTGGATCAGAACAAATGCATCCGCAGGCCCAACTTAGAGTTCTGCTCCATATGCTTGGATACGATGCATCACGTATCATGCATTATTCATATGAAATGGTAAATATGCCTGGCGCCAAGATGAGCAGTAGGAGGGGCAGAATAATTGCAATGGATGATTTGCTAGAAGAGGCAGAGGAACGCGTTTGGAAAATAGTTGAGAATAGGCTAGGAGCTGAAGAGGCTAAGAAGGTAGTTAAGGCCGTTGCAGTGGGCGCAATTAGATTCTCCTTCCTATCAATCTCTCCATTAAAGGTACTTGAGTTTAATTGGGATAAAATACTTGATTTAAAGCAGAATAGTGGACCATTTATTCAGTACTCATATGTGAGGGCATCATCAATACTGGAGAAGGCAGGCATGCCGCAGATAAGCAAGGCAACGCCGCCTAACTCGCTTAATAATGATGAAATCAAGCTTATAAAGGACTTGGGGGGATTACCTAAAGCCATCGCCGAAGTATCCATTAATCTTAGACTGGAGAACCTAGTCGATTACGTGAATAAGATGGCCATGGACTTCAATGTATTTTATGAACGGAACCCAGTAATAAATGCTGAACCCGAATTAAAGGATTTTAGGCTGGCATTAGTGCATGCATTCCGCATTGCACTTGGCAATATAATGAATATACTGGGAATCCCAATAATAGATCACATGTAAAAATTAATGATTATTTTTATAATTCACGATCTTCATTACTTTCTTAGTGGTGCAGTAGTTAGTAGAGGCATTTGTCTATTATAGACATCCTGCATGACGGAAGCAAATGCGGTGTACCAGGCTGCTAATGCCGTCAGTATTCCCATGTATCCACCGGCCATGGTGTATCCGAATCCAAGCAGGAAGAAGGTTATCCATAATAATAGAAACACTAGCCATAATGCCCAGTTTAGCTTGAACGTGGCTATCCACATTATAAACGTAAATATGCCGAACGCTATTAGCACTGTGCCTATTGCGGGGCTGGCTCCAATAACGTGTAGATTTATCAATAGGATCGTGGTGAAGAACCATTCCCAGAATGCTCCATAAGTGAAGAACGCTAAGTACCCAAATGTATTGCCGGCCTTATACTCGTAGAGGGCAGTCACTATTTGGGCGAGACCACCATAAAATGCTGCTAGACCCAGAACTGCATTCGAATCTGAAACTAGTCCAGCATTTATTGCGCTTAGGACAAGCGTGGTTAACGCGAAGCCTGATAGGCCTAGAACGGCTGGATTAGCTGTTTTTTGTGACATATTATTTAATAGAAAAATCAGTATTTTTAAGTTTTATTATTTTATAACAACTGTATTTTATGTACTACCAATCTCTTTACGTAATTCATCATAAGCTTTTTTAGCCTCATCTATACTTGTCTCATCCTCAAGCGTTGTTGCATCGCCGAGCGGCTGATTCATAACCACTTGCCTGACTAATCTCCTCATTATTTTTCCGCTCCTAGTCTTAGGCAACTTGGATACAAAGATTATATTTGATGGCTCAGCTATTGGACCAACAACTTGCCTAACCCATACCCGCAGTTCCTTTCGCAGTTCATCAGATGGAGCATTACCGGAACGAAGTACTACAAATGCCACGGGGACCTCCCCCTTTACTTGATCTGGTACACCAACCACTGCAGCCTCAGCAACAGCCTTATGCGAAATCAAAGCCGATTCGATCTCATATGTACCCAAACGATGCCCTGCTACCTTAATTACTTCATCGGCTCTGCCAAGTACCCATATATATCCATCGTCATCCTTTATAGCCCAATCACCGGCATAAAATACTCCTGGGAACTTGGAGAAATATACATTGACGAATCTAGAGGGGTCTCCCCATATGGTCAACGGCATTCCAGGCCATGGCTTCTTTATAATCAAGTATCCCCGCTTCCCTTGAATTGACTTACCTTCATCATCAACCACATCAGCATCTACTCCAGGTATTGGCATTCCATTAGTTCCTGGCTTTAGGGGAATCAGTCCCCAGCCGGGAACATGGCTTACTAGTATTCCCCCAGTCTCAGTCATCCACCAAGTTGATCCGAACGGTATTTCATTACGTCCAATCCATTTCCATGCCCATCTCCACGCCTCGGGATTAATTGGTTCACCAACGCTATGCATCAATCTAACGGTGGATAAATCATGCTTGCTGATCCACTCATCTCCAAATTTCATGAATGTCCTTATGGCGGTTGGCGTCGTGTAGTACACGTTAACTCCATACCGCTCAATTATTTGCCACCACCTATCTGGAGCCGGATAATCGGGAGCTCCTTCATACATCACAATTGTTGCCCCCTCCAGGAGCGGACCAAATACTATGTAGCTATGACCAGTCACCCATCCAATATCGGCGACGCACCAATAAACATCATCATCCTTTATGTCAAACACCCATTTCATTGTAGCATGCAGCTCGGTCAAGTAGCCTCCAGTATCGTGGACTATTCCCTTGGGTTTACCCGTGGTGCCGGATGTATACAATATATAAAGTGGATGCTCACTCTCCACATGCTCTGGCTCAATATATGCATTGACCGGAACATCACTTAATAAATCGCTCCACCATTGATCCCTGCCCTGCGTCATTGGAACATCATTAATGCCAAGCCTTCTATACACAACAACTTTTTCTATTGAGGGGGCTGATTTTATCGCTTCATCAACGACCTCCTTTAACCTTACTTGTTTCCCCCTTCTCCAGAAACCATCCGCGGTGAAGATTACCCTGGACTTTGCATCGTTTATCCTATCCGCTAATGCAGTTGCACTGAACCCAGAGAAAACAACCGAGAAAATAACTCCTAATCTGGCGGCAGCCAGCATAACTATCGGTAATTCCGGTATCATAGGCATGTATATGGTTATGGTATCGCCCTTCCTCAGGCCAAGCTTGGTTTTCATCGCATACGCCAATCTATTTACCTCCCTGTATAGATCATAATACGTTAACCTTCGTACCTCTGTTGGATTGCCCTTGGAATCAACTGGTTCACCCTCCCATATATATGCAACCTTATTCTTCCTCCATGACGCAACATGTTTATCCAGCGTTAAGTATGAAGCATTTAATTTACCGCCAGCGAACCATTTATAAAATGGAGGCTGGGGATCAGCCACAAGCGGTTTATCCCATGGCTTGAACCAATCAAGTTCTTTTGCAATGCTGGACCAGAACTCCTCAATATTGGCAATGGTTTTCTCATGTAATTTCTTATAATCCTCTATGGTCATGTTTTTATGTGACCATTTATTAATAATTATTTTCTCGTCGAAAGGAAGGTCTTTTTCCTCAATAGACATCAATATAATTAATTAACTAGGTTGTATTTAAATATTACGCAAGATTATTTGTTTAATTTTCTAATTAATTCATTTATGTTTAATAATAAACTATATAGATTATTCAAGCAATGCTAATGGAACCATCATGAAATGGCCTATTCAGAATTAAGACTTAACCATAATTCAAAACCACATAGAGGAACATGAAAATTCGATACCTAACTGCCCCTAATAACAAGTAGATCTAAGTATTTCTATCTATAATCAAGCTTATGTAGGTTTGAAGATTTGCACTTAAATGATTGGAGAAAGATTTCCAAAACGCTTTTAATTAATTGCGGCGAAAAGCAAATATGAGATGTGAACGGGAATATGTTAACATGATTAGATCTAGAATAGGATTCGATACTGCACCGATAGAGGAGGTTGGAACCATGAATGAAGAGAATTGCTTTGCTTATGCCGGAATTTATTTCTATAATGGAAAATATATTGTTTACTTGAAAAATGAGGAACAAGTGTGCATTGAGGAGTTGGATTCGATTGATGACGCCAGAAAGCTTGCTAAGGGATTCGTTGAATCAATATGTTGATTTCATTCGATAAGTTACTTTCAATAGATCTTAGACAAGCCAAGGAGCGCTTTCAATCAAAGGAAACCAACCACAAAGTTAGCGGTGAGAAGCTAGTGATTAGATTGGACGGAGTCTCATTTAGCATAAACCTAAGCAATTTCAAGAAACCACGAGATGAGCGAGTGCGGGAAGCCATGGAGGACACAGCAATAGAATTAATGAGAAGATTAGGCGCAATAGCGGCATATGTAGTTTCAGATGAGATAAATATATTCCTAGGCAACTATGTTCCATTCAATGGCCGCGAGTTCAAATTAGTATCAGTATCATCAGGAATTGCATCATCGTATCTATCAATTAAGCTTAGCAAGCCCCTATACTTCGACTCAAGGATAGTGACGCTAGATCTAGGGGAAGATATTGAATACATAATTTGGAGAGCGAGACTGGCCGCAGGCAATTACCTATCTAACTTCACGGATAAGCCGTTTAAGGAAGCAATTAAATTAATTAGCAATACTAATTATATTGATTGTTGCGGAACAGTAATTAAGAGGGAATGGATAAATAGTAAACCAAGCGAGAAGGTAATTAGGAAATATAGTGCTATTGATGTAATATCTAGTTGGGATACCATTTATCGCTAATTCGCTCGCTTGAGTTTTCCTATCCTTTAATACGAGATTAGGGGAACGGCTCGCTTGAGTAAACTGCTATCACTGGTTCCTTCATGTCGAGCCGCATGTAGCCTCGCCCCATCATTTCGGTATTAAATCCTGCATGAATATTTCCTTTCGCATCTATTCCTAGTAAACCAATGGTGCCCTGACCAAAATCCCTACTCGCACTGTTAACCACTTCATTAATTGACGTGATTATGTCTTTCCCCTCCTTAATTAACATAGCAGCTCTCATTGAGGCCATATGTCTTATTATGACCTCTCCAAGTCCTGTGGCGGAGAATGCGCATAATTTATCAGCCCAATAACCAGCTCCAGGAATTGGAGAATCACCGACGCGGCCTCTCCATTTTAACCAAACTCCTCCAGTGGATGTCGCGGCAGCTAGATTACCCTCTGAATCCAGAGATACAGCGCCTACTGTATCCATTAAGCCAGCCTCCTTAGCTAGATTAAAGACCATTCTGTAAGGGGAACCGCCTACCATAGCATCCTTTAACATTGCTTTATACCTGTTTACTTTCTTTTCATTAATGAATACGAAGTCGGGAACCCATAGACCAGTTAATTTAGCTAGTTCCTCTGCTCCAGTTCCCACTATTAATACGTGATCCGTATTATCCATTACATACTTGGCCAAGCGTATTGGATTAGCAACGTGTCTAACTGAGGCGACTGCCCCTATCTTCATTGTGGAGCCCGCCATTAATCCGGCATCCACCTCAACTTCGCCAGCTATATTGAATACACTGCCTACCCCGGCATCATTTACTGGATTCGCTTCAAGCGTGGAGACTGCCTCCACCACAGCGTCAATTGAATTACCTGTTCGCAACGCCTTTAGGCCATTTAAGATGGCATCACGTATGCCGGTCCTGTACTGACTTAACTCATCTTCATCAAAGCGGGCTCTGCCTGCACCCGCATGAACTGCTATTATTGGCATCATTTAGAAGCAGAGGCAAGCTACCCCTAAATAACTATTAAGCCACTTGTCTCTTTGATTAATTATTTAAAATAAAGCACATTTTATATACTTAAAATAACTTAATCCACCTTCTTTGATTCATTTTCATCACACAAATTATTAGGCAGATTGACAATTGAGGTACTTGAATCACAGATCGAGTTGTTGTATTACTGCCTTTTATGGTTCTCCATGCTTTTGATGATAAGTAAAAGAATGATAAACATCGCTCATTAGGGACGGAAGACCCAAAGTTGAAAACAATTATAAAGGCATCATGATTAAGCGAAGCGATGGATTGCTCCATAAGCGGAGCTCTGATATTTGGATCGCTGGATAATGATAGAGCAAGGGCTATAGAGGAGAAAATCATTAAAATAATGATAAAAGCAGAGGAGAGAGGCAGGGATAGCTGGGGCATTGTTTACTTAACCAGGGATGGATTATTCAAGGAATTAAAAGGCATTGGACGTGCATCAAATAATTTACCTGGAAAGCGAGGCTTCCTATTGAAGGAAGCTGTTGCAGTGATAGCTAATAATAGGGCTGAACCAACCACTGAGCACGTTGTTGAGAAGGGTTTGAACGATATTCAGCCCATAATTGGAAACAGCATAGCTGTCACACATAATGGCACTATAGCCAATGATTTAGACCTAGAGAGGCGGCTTAATATTAGGAAAACCAGTAAAATAGATTCATCAATACTCCCACCTCTGCTTGAGCATGAGTGGGATGGGTCAATAACCGATCTGCAGCGGATTCTCAGGGATGAGGTAGTGGGATCATACGCATTATCGATAATAGATAAGAGGAGACCAGGAAAAATGTGGTTGGCAACCAATTTCAAGCCTCTATACATCATGTGGGACAGGGAACTTAATGTCCTCTTTTTCTCAAGCATGGATTACTACCTGGAGGAACCAGGAAAAGCTCCATGGGAAAGCAATGTAGTTAAGCGGATTAATCCATACTCATTAATTGAAGTGGATGTTAATGGGTCTTGGCAGGAAGTTAGCCTATGGAAGCAAACAAGTGATCGGAAGAAAAAGAGAGCATTAGTCATAGCAAGTGGTGGTCTTGATTCCACCACGGCGGCCGCTAAGTTGAAGCAAGACGGTTATGAAGTGTCTCTTCTTCACTTTAATTATAAGCATAAAGCTGAGAACAGGGAACTGGAGGCGATTAGAGCTATTGCGAGGGATATGAATGTTCAATTAATAGAAATCGATATGGACTTCTTTAAAGTTGTCGGGCGCTCCCCACTTCTCGGCGAAGGCAATATAAATAAATCGCGGGGAGGCGAGGCGAGCGCTGAGTTCGCTCATGAGTGGGTACCGGCCCGTAACTTCGTGTTTATAGCGCTAGCCACCGCAATGGCTGAGGCTTGGGGATACGATGTGGTGGCCACTGGGGTTAACTTGGAGGAGAGTGGGGCTTATCCTGATAATGAGATGGAATTCATTAGGTTACTTAATAATGTATTACCCTACGCAACCGGGCCCCAAAAGAAGGTTGAACTAGTCATGCCTGTTGGGAACCTGGTGAAGCATGAGATAGTTAAGCTGGGCCTAGAGACCAATGCTCCACTTGAATATACGTGGAGCTGTTATGAGGATGGAGAGAAGCACTGCGGCGTATGTGGTCCATGCTACATGAGGAGAGTAGCATTCAAAATAAATGGGGTCAAGGACCCGGTTGAGTATAACAACTCAAGCGATGAGGAAGAGAAATTCTGGAGAGGCACGCGTCCATATCAGCGGCGAATGAATGATTCATATACCTCACTTAATGATTGAGCCACTCTCTCGGGATTATGTCTAGTGGCCAAAGTCTCTAGTTGATTATTGATCTGTCTCTTCAGCATTGATGTATCCATTAATAAGTCCTCCACAGCATCAAGCATACATGAATTATTCCTACATATAATGCCTGCGTCCCCCACCACTTCAGGTAAGCCTCCAGCGGAGCTGGAAACCACAGCTGTGCCACGCATCATAGCCTCAAGTGCGGTGATTCCATATGCATCCCACCTGGATGGCAATATTAAGACCTGGGATTCTCCTATTTTTCTCATCACGGTGCTGGGTGGAGAGGGCGGATAATACTCATCAACATATCGCAATCCATTCTTGTACTCATTAGGTATGGAGCCTATGTACGTGGTTTTCACTTTACTGCCCCATCTTTCCTTGAGTTCCTTAAATATTCCAAGCGCTGTATCGCCGCCCTTCAAGTAGAAATCAATCCCAACAAATATTACGCTATTCTCGATTTTTCTATCTATATTTATCCACTGTGGCCAAACTGGTAAATTAATTACATGTATCCTATCTTCTTGGAAGCCATCCCTAATAAAGCCCAGCCTAGCCCAATTAGTCCAAGTAATTACCGTGGCTTTCCTATACATAAAGTCACTTATAAATTGAGGAACCCTGCCATGATTCCCATAGATACGGAAGAACTGGCTCAGGCTTTGATCATTTTCAAGTATCCAATTATCGCCCATTCTGCGGTACCACCAAAAGAATGCATGAATCACGTCACCACTTAATGGGGAAATATTATCGAAAAAGATGCGGATCAGGGTTTTAATGGAAGAGAATAGGCTTAATCCATACTCGTTAAACTTGGCGGACATTATGGGCTCTCCTATTACTCTATAATTAATTCCGGGAGGAAGCGTTGATAATCTCATGCGTATGCCTGATCTAATGGATCTACCTACCCTACCATACTGCACCAGGAAGCTTACATCCACTAATCAACGCCTAAACCATGAGTTTTAAAAACCTGCTCAGAGTTAATTAGTAAGATTTATATTAATGCTTTAAATGCAAGCGATGATTTATTTCATTAAGCATGATTATAAATCCATTCATTGTGATTAAGACGATTGGGAAAATCAATGCATTGACGTACCTGGAAGCCTCTGGAAGAATAGCAGAACCAGTGCCTACCCCAGCGAATGCCGCATTAATTGCTGTAGTTGGGTCACTACCGCCTCGTTTCCCAGCAACCATTGCTATCACTGGATAAATCATGGAGTATGGCAATATGAATAACAGAAATAATTCAGCATTAAGTAGAAAAGCCATGAAGCCAAATCCAGCCATAATTATCAATTCATATATCCAGCTCTTAATCTTATATGATAAAAGCCTCATTAGCCCCATTGATACGGCCGCTATTGCTAGTTCATACCTGGAGTAAGGCATTCCGCTTATCCTGGCTAGGAAAATGGTATATAGGCCTCCCAGTATAAATGTGGATGATGCAAATATCACTATCTCTATGTTCAATGCCGACGAAACAGCTTGTTTCATGTTCACTTTTCTTGTAATTGACGGCAAGAGCAGCATGAGGGGCAGCGCCATGAATGGAATGAATGGAGGAATCAATAGAAATAAGCCGCTGGCGGCTATGCTGAATGACGTGAATGAATACACGAGAGAAAGTGCCTTATCCCCATAAACCTCGTAAATAAGGGGAGTGGCGAGGGGATCAAGGATACCTAGGCCAAGCATTATGAGGGGCATTGTGTATGGATACCATACGAAGAATATGGGTATCATGGCCATGAAGATCTTTTGTGGAGTTCTAAACCCACTCAAGTAACCAATCAAGCCACCGATGGCCAGAGCTCCATAATTTATTGATACCCATGTGCTAGCATCCATCGGCGTAGATAATGGAAGAAGAAGACCAGCCAAGTTAAGCAGCATCCTGTATATGACCACTATGGCCACGTCACGCCTAAGTCCCACACTACCTCCACCGTATTCTAGGCATTATAATTGATCGTTTAGCCTCTATTCTATATTTATATGGAATCACATCACGTAGAATTACCTTAACCTCATCCTTGAGATCCTTATTCAGCCCAAACATGCCAAGCCCAGGCAATACACGGCGAATTGGATTATAGTAATGCTCCTCCTTTTCCACCCGGGGATTAGGTATGTGCTCTATATCAACATGGATCCCGAAGTCAGCTGCGGCATCCTTAACTATTTGGGCTATTTCATTCACGGAATGCGTCTCCCTATATTGATGAACTACCCTATACTCCCCGTCTTCCGGTGGATGAGTTAGCAATAAGTAGATGGAATCTATACTATCCTCAAGCGATATGAAGCCTCGCACTTGATTTCCCTTACCGTACACGGTTAGTGGGTGACCTATCACGGCTTGCGCACAATATCTATTTATAACCGTTCCCCAAATGTCGTCAAAATCAAACCTAGTGAATAGCCTTTCATCATTTATCTCCGGTATTCTAGTTCCATAAACCGGGCCTTGATGAATATCTGTGATGGTTAATCCCCACAATTTATTTGCATAGATTAGATTATAGCTATCATATACCTTAGACCAATGATACCAACTGCCGGCCCATCTTGGTACAATTATATCATCTTCCTTATTCCCTATAATAGCCTTCACTGTTGATGACTCAGGTATATCGAAGTTAGGGGTACCATATTCGCCAAGCGTTCCCATCTTCAATATGTGGGTCTTAGGCGATATCTCCTTAACGGCATAAATCAAGTTTAGCGTACTAACTAAATTATTCATCATTGTATACTTAGCGTGATCCAGATCAATCATCGAGTATGGAGCCGATTTCTGTTCGGCGAAGTGAACCACGGCATCCGGCTTTTCTTCAATAACCTTTTTAACAACCATATGATCAGTTGCATCCCCTTCTATAAACCTTATATTGACGCCCATTAATTCCCTTACGGCTTTAATCCTTTCCTGCATGGATGCTATGGGAATCGCAGACCATGCCCCCACCTCCTCTAATTCATGCCTAGTACTGAAATTATCGACACCAATAACTTCATGGCCCTTGCTGGCCAATCTCAATGCGAGGGGCCATCCAAGATACCCATCTATCCCTAATATAACCACCTTCACTGGCAATCATGAAGGTAAGAGCATTATTAAGCATTGCTCACCTAGGGGGAGGGCTTCATCTATTATTTTGTTTGAACGAAATACTTTAATTGGTTAGACCTCATCTATGGAGTGTAAATGATATATTTAACCACGGATAAGCCCATATATAGAGCCGGCGATAAGGCCACCATAATAATTCATGCATTGAATGAGGATGATCATGTGACAACATTATCTATTAGAGTCACGGCTACCCTTGAAAATGAGAAAATATTAGATCATGAAGAGAAAGTGTCCCTAATAGGAGGAGAACGCAAGATAATGGAGGTTCAAGCGGATTTGAAGCAGGGAGGAGTATTGATGGTTAATGCTGATATTAATTATGATGGAAAATCGGTGTCAGATAACGTTAGGGCATATGTAATAGACGTGGCTAAGCACATTCAAATTGGATTAGTGTATCATATGCATCAGCCACCATGGTATTTGCCTAATGGTGATTACTATATGGATTGGGCATTTAGATATATTACTGATAATTCATTGGCTCCCACCTTTAACGGTGGTCCCTATGCATTCCATGCATACCTAAATGAGAGGCACAAGGAAGTTAAGACCACGGTTAATTTATCGCCAAGCCTATTAAAGCAATGGAGCGATGCCGTGGAGCGAGGATACAAGCTAATGGATGGACATCAATATAGGAAGGACTCCGATCAAGTCAAGAAGGTAATGGATACCCTTGAATTATTTAAGTCTCAAATACATAGAGGCCAAGTCGAAGCATTAACCAGTTTATATGCGCATACAATAGCTGGATACTTGGTCGCAACTCATGGAATGCGGGATATAGTTGATGAGGAGGTTAGAACTGGGGCCGATGTGACTAGAGGCGTACTTGGAACTGAGCCGCAAGGCATATGGACCCCCGAAATGGCTTGGGACATGTCTCTCCTCGACATATATACTAATGCTGGTCTTAAGTATACAGTGTTATGCGGAAAGAACCATTTCCCGGGATCAGATGGAGACAAGGGATCTATATATGAGCCATATAAATTAGGCGACTTCACTGTATTCTTCAGGGATCAACGAATAAGCGACATATTGGCCTTTGAGAATAATTTGTTTGATGAGAGACATGCCGATAGAATGGCTAGGCGCATAATAATGGATGCATTCAGGGTGGATGGACTTAACCCCCTAGTTGTAATTGCATTGGATGGAGAGAATTTCATAGCTATGTCAAAAACCCCCCGCCTAGTTGCAGTGGAGCTGGATATTCTTTATACCTACCTAGAGAGACTTCAACGAGATGGTATAATAACCACCATTAAACTCAACGAAGCCATAGGTAGCGGAAGAACGTTGACATACATTCCGACCACATCTTGGTTAGGCGGCTTCTCAAAATGGAGAGGTGAACGCATTGAGCATGATAAATACTGGATCAAGGCCGTAGATACATATAGATATATATTAGGGGCTGAAGCAATGTTGGGCACTAAACTAGTCACTGCCAGAAATGCAATTTGGCATGCATTGGACAGCGATTACTGGTGGAGTGATTACTGGAGCAGCTTCATGATAGATGAATGGCTAAGCAAGGCCAGGAATGAGGCTGGCAATTCTATGGGGAATATCCATATAAATCTAATAAATGACATAATCGAGACAATCATAAACAGGGAAACGCGGATCGGCATACATGTAACTAATGAAACCAGCAGCAATATTAGACTAGATATAGTGTGCTGCAGAGATACATCCACTCATGTGCTTATGCCGGGCGAGGCCACGATAGAGGCAACTATTACGCCAACGGTGGCTGGGCAGTATAAGATACCCATAATCGTTTCATCAAGAAACTACGGCTACTGGATTCTATATCAAACGCTCATAGTTAAGGCATTCCCATAAATTATAATTTCCAGACCTGGCTAGGCTTTGGCGTTTCTTATTAATAATACTGCTACCCCGAATCTCCACTTATTAATTATTTTTCCCGAGTAATTGAAGGGGCCATAATCCATGAAGGCCCAATTAATTAGCGTCCTCTTAATGAATTCAGCAGCTATCCAATAACCACCTGGCTTGAGAACCGCCATCACTTCATTAATTGCCTTTTCTCTATTCCTCACTTGATGCATTACCAATGTGGTAATCGCTATGTCAAACGATGAAACCCGTAAAGGAAGCATCTCAATGCTTCCAACCGACACATCGATTCCTCTTCTTGTCGATATCTTAGCCATGGGAACCAATACATCCACGCAAGTAACCCTATTCCCCCTTAATTGAAGCTTGGCATCAAGCAAACCAGGGCCACAACCAATGTCTAACACTGATGAGCGGTTAGGTATATTTTCAGCAATTAAATCATGTAGCCCACGTATTATGATGCTTATCACTTTAGAGTAGATCCAAGCAATCTTACCAAGCAATGAGAGGCTATTCATGCCGGTTTACCGGAGAATCTTCTTATCTCATCAATTAATTCACGGCTTATATCTATCCCCTTCCTATTAGTTGCCTCCACCATATCCATTATTACCCCCCGAATTCCCCTTTCTTCGCCCTTCCATATCCCATTTATGGTCACGCCGCCGGGCGTCGCGACGCTATGTATTAATGAGGCTGGATCTTCATCGCGCAGCAATTCCAGGGTCGTTTCAACGGTATCCATGACAAGTCTCCAGGAAATATCGCTTGGTAATCCTATAAGTATTCCAGCCTCCTGCATTGCGTCAAGCATCATAGCTATAAAGGCAGGACCGCTTCCGCTTAATGCGGTTACTGCATTCATGTATTGCTCATCCATTATATAGCATCGCCCAAGCGACTTAAATACATTGCATACATCATTTACATCGCTATCGCTAGCCCTTATACCCCTTGAGACCACAGTAACTCCTCTTGACTTAGTTATGCCTATGCTCGGCATAGCCCTGATCACCCTGCATGGGACTAATTCCTCAATTACGTGAGTGGGCACGCCGGCAACTACTGATATTAGTAATTGATCAGGCCTTAATTTGTTACTAATACTTGAGAGAACATCAATTACCTGCCTAGGCTTCACCGATATGACGATTACGTCGGCTGAGGCAGCAACCGAATTATCGGTGGTCACGGTTATCGGCAACTGATTTTTAGCTTTATCCAGACTCTCAATTCTCCTTACCGTGCCCACTATATCATCATTGGAATAACCATTAGCAAGAAATCCACGCACAATAGCTGTGCCTATTCTGCCGACTCCAATCACCGCTGCTTTATGTCCCATTTAAGATAATCAATAACTTGCTTTTAAAAGATAATCATCGATTAAGCGAATCAAAAGCCATAGTAAATGGCACAGTATCTCAGTTTCTTAAGTTCTATTATATAAATTAATTGTTATTAAACGTTTAACAAGAAACTAATACCATTAGATTGGATACGTATTCACATGAAGATGATAATGACACCGGGCCCAACACATGAACCACCATATGTGCGTGAGGCATTGGGTATTGAAACCAGTAATCCCGACTTAGATCCAGAATTCATGAAGAAGTACATGGAGGCGCGCAGCATAATTAGCGAAATGCTAGGCGCAAGAAGCGATAATGTAATTATATGGGTAGGCGAGGCAATGAGTGGATTAGAGGCGGCGGTGGCTAACTTAATTAGGTCTGGAGAAGAAGTAATTAGTCTGAGCAATGGAGTGTTTGGCGATTACTTTTCAGAACTCGTGAGGAGATATGGGGGAAGACCCCGCTTAATTAGGTGGGATATTAGGCACGCCGTGAATCCTGATTCATTGGAAAAAGTGCTTAGGGATTCGGATGCGTCTATTGTGACAATGGTTCATTGCGAAACGCCAAGCGGTATGCTTAATCCATTGCATGAAGTGGCCGATGCAGTTAAGAAAAATGGAAAATTATTGATAGTCGATGCGGTTTCATCAATTGGTGCAGTTAATATAGATACGAGGTGGGGAATAGATGTGTTAATTGGAGGCAGCCAGAAGGCATTGAATGCCCCCGCTGGTCTCACGATAATGACTATAAGCGATGAGGCTTGGAGAATTATAGAAGATAGAAAGTATGAGGGTTACTATCTTAATCTATTAAACTGGAAAAACTTAGAGACCGGATTTCCATACACCCACAGCGAGCCTCTTCTCAATGCATTAGCGGCATCATTAAGACATATAATGCGTGAAGGCTTTAATGAAGTATATAGACGGCACATGGATATCAGGGATCGAGTTATACGTGCTGTGACTACTTATGGATTTACCCCTGTGCCTGCATCAATGGAGTGGGCGAGTCCCTCCGTATCAGCATTTTACTTACCAAGCGGAATAAGCGATGCGACTCTTCGTGATGTGATGTGGCGCAAGTATGGGGTAATGATCGGTGGATCACTTGGCGAATTAAGCGGTAAGGCAATTAGGATCGGCCATATGGGGTATACTGCGAACACCGAATTCATGTTACCCACTATAACCGCTCTGGGTGCAGCATTAAAGGATTTAGGAGCATCGATAGATATGAATGACGCAATAGACGCATTCATGAGGGGCTCCTAATGATAACTAGAAAAAGCACTGGTCTAGTTAGGGAAGTTGGTCCGCTTCCCCTATTCTTCATGAATATGGGGTATAACGGTTTTCTCGCTATACCATTCGTTCTAATACCAGGTATAGAGGCGTGGCCCAGCGGTAATCTCATTCTTGCAGCTGCCCTATCATGGCTGCTCTTTATTCCGCACGTCGTTATTTGGTACTGGATTGCCAAGAATTATCCAGTTAATGGCGGAGATTACGTCTATGCCAGTAGATTAGGACCAAGGATAGGCTTTCCTGCCTTTTTCTCATTCGTGATCGGCGAGATGCTTTATGATGCTGTCCTCACATATTTCGGGGTAGAACAATTGGGAAGTGGATTATCAATACTGGGCTATCAACTAGGTTCAATGATTGAGGGAGATGCATTCATTATAGGCCTAATAATTTTGGTTCTTATCATTATCGCCAACATTATCTCCTCCAAGATTGGCCATGTGGTATTTATGATAATCAGCATACTTGCCTTTATTTCATTCCTGCTAACCGCAGCTCTGATGCTTGGCTCACATATTGGTTCATTAAATATGAGCGTGCACGGTTATTACTCAACACTTGGCTTAATGGCATTTTCGACAGCTGTATGGGCATACGTTAATTATCCAGCATCAATAGGCGGTGAGATCAAGCGTGGCGGATTATCTGCTACAATGGGCGTTCTTGCTGCATTCATTGTAGGAGGAATCGCGTTTATGGCATTCATTATTGGGGCAAGCAAGGGATTACCGCTCTTCAGTGATCCAGTCTCATTTGCTTTATCAATTACAAATAATCATGTTATCCAGCTCATTATAGTTATCGGCTCATCACTATGGTATATAGCACCCATGACCGGCGTCGTAATACAGATCAGTCGATATTTACTTGCATTTTCATTTGATGGCTTATTGCCAGGCTGGGTATCATATGTTAGTCCAAGGACGAGATCCCCGGTGCTGGCTCATTTAGTGGACTTAGCGATAACGGCCTCATTGATGTACCTAATAGTTGAGTCGCCATTTGGGTATGTATTTAGCAGTGCCATTGATATAGATGGATTAATTTTATTGTTATTTACATGGATGGCAATAAGTCTATTAATCATGTATAGCGCGGCAATGGGCAAGCATAGATTAGGGATCAATAGAGTTGCGCTGCTTGGCTTATCCTTGCTTGATATCATGATCATGTCCATTTATGCCTTCTTCTGGATTAAGTATCCGGCCACATATTTGGTGCCTCAATCACCTATTATTATACTGATTGAAGCTTGTTTACCGTTTATTATGGGACTAGTAATATATGAAGCGGTCAGGAGATATAGGTTAAGGCAAGGCATAGACATATCCCTGGCCTTTATGGAGTTGCCGAGCGATTAAGTGCTTCATCAGTACATTAATAGCAAATTATTTAAATTTAAATTATTTAAGTAGTTACATGAAGATACGCATATCAACCAAGGTATTCGATAAGGAGAATTCGATAATAACATGGGTAAATAATAGGCCTGTGCTAGTGACCAAGGTTGAGGGTAGGCTATATGCTATGGATGCAGTATGTGCACACATGGGTTGCGCATTACTTACCAAGGTAAATGGATATATAGTCACTTGCCCGGCTCATGAGGCTCAGTACGATATAAGGACAGGCCAATTAATAGCTAAAGCCAAGATTAGACCAAATGAAGAATGCGAAACTGAAAAAGTTAAGCTACCGCTCAAGACCTATGAGGCAAGCGAGACAAGCGATGGATTCATAGAGATAAACGCTAGGTAATGCTAGGCCATTAATTTATGTCCATAATTTATTGATCCACTGGCCTATACCAATTATCTCTTTCATAGCCAATGTATCCAGCCCCGCTTATCGTTCTTTTAATCGATTCACGCGCGAGGTGAGGTAATGGAACGCCGGCCGCAGGCATGACTCGCTCCTCGTAAAGGGTGCCGCCCCAATCGTTTGCACCATAATCCAGCGATACTTGGCCTAGCCTTGTTCCCGCCGTTAACCATCCGGCCTGTATCCACTTCAACTCGTCCCTAAAAACCAATCTGGCAATCGCTACTGTGCGGAGCAATTCGGTGCCACCCAAGGGATATGGAACATCCTTTGATAATTCAGTATTCTCGGGCTCAAAATTCCAAGCAGTGAATGCTAATATAAGGCCTCGACGTCTCTGCAGCTCCAGCAATTTAAGCAAGTGCTCCGCTCTTTCTTCAATGGTCTCAACATGGCCATAAACCATTGTTGCGCTTATTGGTATTCCCAGCTCCATTACTTGATCCATTATGCTCAACCACTCCTCTGCAGTGCTTTTTATTGGGGAGATCAGTTTCCTAACTCTATCGCTCAGTATCTCGGCGCCTCCGCCCGGCACGCTATCTAGCCCAGCTTCCTTTAGCCTAGTCACTAATTCCTTTATCGATAAGCTATGCGACTTAGCCAGCCACTCTATCTCAACAACGCTTAATCCATGAATGGCAACCTCTCCATGAGTAGATGCCTTTATTCCCCTGAAAGCCTCCTCGTAATACTCGATCGGTATGCCAGGATCAACCCCGCCCTGGAACAAGACTTGCCTTATTCTATAATTACGCCAATACTCCTCTATGCGCTTAATTGACTCCTTTACATCTATCCTATATGAGTCGCTGGCCCCAGGCCTTCGATAGAATGCACAGAATTTACACCCAATTACGCAAACATTAGTGTAATTAAAAATAACATTCACGATAAAGCCGACCCTTTTACCGCTTATTGAATCCGTTATGGCGCGAGCCGCCGCACCAATTAACCAGAGGGGAGCCCGATATAGCTCAACTATATCCTTAATGGATGCCTTGCCCTCCAATGAATGCATCAATGCATCGCCAAAGCCTAATTCATATGCGACCTTAATAGTACGGTCAAGACCAGGCACATTTAATGAATCCATTGCTGTAACCCTTATCTTAGCAATTTAAGGGTTTCCACCTAACCAGTTTCTGAGAATTAAAACAATATTCATATATTAATCCCAGATCAGGAGAAAAATAATGGAGCTTACGCAATTAGTTAATGATGCTCTTAATAGAAAGTGCGACAAAGTTAGTTACAAGAGGGATTGGCCGCCTAATCAAAAACAGGTACCTAGGTTCATAATATATGATGCATTCGATCCAGGTCCTCAACCGGAGCCAAGCAGTATCTTCCTAAGGGTGGAGGGGGAGGTTGAGAATGAATTGAATATAGCGTTCACGGATCTGCTAACTAGGCTACCTTGTGTGGATCTAATAGCTGATTTTCATTGTGTCACTGGATGGAGCATAAGCAACGTTAAGTGGAGGGGAATACAAACCAAGTACTTACTTAATCTAGCTAAGCCTAAAGGCGACTTCGTTATGGCGGTTGGATTTGATGGTTATACAACTAATATGCCGCTAAGCGCATTAATGGGGGAGGAAAGCATAGTTGCTTACGCAATGAATGATTCATTGCTTCCACGAAAACATGGATTCCCCCTTCGATTAATTGTACCAAGCCGATATGCCTGGAAATCCGCGAAGTACTTATCGAGACTAATAGTAATGAGGGATAATGAGTCGGGTTACTGGGAGGAATTGGGGTATCATGACAATGGCGATCCATGGATGGAGGAAAGATTCAGATCAAGCGATGCGCTAAGAATGAGAAGGAGAGTTAGCTTCTAGGCCAGCAATATCAAAATCAGCAATACTGGCAATGCAAGGGCTGCATCAATTCGATTAGGGCTAGGGACCTTTAATACGCGTATTCCCCTTAATGCTATTGCATCGGCAAGGTCTCTTGCCCTAAATAATGAATTGGCAATTACAGGTACCAAGAACTTAATTGAACTCGACCCGGAGCCCCTTAATCTTGTGGATATCCTTATATTCTCTATCTCCGATGATATTACTGGAACCATTCGTATGGCCAAGTGGAGAACTATGGCAAAGTCAACGAATCCAAGCCTATAAAGCAGTGCCTCGACATCCCTTGGATTGGTCGTATTGATAATTGTCACTACGAGGGAGAGCGATGCAATTAATTTAATGGAGTTGAGCGCAATGTAAAAAAGAGAATCCGAAATGGAGGAGAAACCATTCAATAGCACTGAGATGCCGTAAAGGGCTATGGTAGCTAACAGTATTGGTGCCAAGTATCGTAATAGAATCATTAATCTCCGAACTTGCCCAGATGCAGCAGTTAATGCAGCTACAATAATCATGGATACAATGAATGTTTTATAATTAATTAGAAGCCCTACTATTATTGCAATTAAAACAATTAATTTCCCCCATATGCTTGCCCTATGGAGGACAGTGTTTCCTGGAACATATGATAGACTAGTTATAGCTGACATGTCTAAATCGCCTAAGCACAACATCTATACTGCATGATTCGATTTCACCCATTATCTCCACTTCATTGAGAATCATGGATAACTCCGACCTAGCCACCAAGTCCCTACATGAAATCGGAGCCAAAATCCCATTATTGATCTCAACTATGTCATTAACCCCCAATTGAAGCAGGAAATCAACATCATGCGTGGCCACCACCATGGTTGACCGTAAACCCCTTAATAAAGCCGCAACCCACTTCCTGTCCCTATATGATAAGCCAGTAGATGGCTCATCTAACAATACGACACGAGGACCATAAGCCGCAATCACGGCAAGGGATAATCTTCTTTGTTCACCCCAAGATAAATTAAATGGATTCTCGGAAGCATACTCGCCTAATCCAAAAATGCTTAGCACATCTCGTGCGGCCTTCTCTGCATCAAGCCTAGAAAGCCCCTTCATTCCAATCAGGGAATCCATGACCTCCTCAAGAACGGTCGGCATATAGAATGCATGAGAAGGATTCTGAGGCACGTAAGCCAATAATCCACGTGCATTTCGTGGATTAACGCCTAGAATGGATACTCTTCCCCTATTTGGCTTTCTAGCGCCCGCCAATATCTTAAGTAGAGTAGTCTTGCCGGAACCGCTTTTCCCAAGTAAACCAATCACTGCACCCTCATTTATTGACTTATTTATGCCGCGTATTATCCACTCACTATCATACTTAAACCAAAGATCCTCCATTTCAATTGCCGGCAATCTCGCTCACCGTAAGTATAGTTCGTCCCCCCATTGCTGCCCAAACCTCCATAAATGACGGAATTCCAACAGTACGATGAAGTTCGCTTGATGATAAAACATCTCGCGGCGTGCCCTGGAGTTCTATTGAGCCATTCGCCATCAAGAATGCCTTATCGGCAATTGGAAGGAAATAATGATACCTATGTTCACTTATTATAAATGCCTTTCCACGTAATCGTATCATCCATATTATCTCGAGAAGCCTCGATATGGAATCAATGTCGAGCCACATGGTTGGCTCATCCAATAAAAAAACATCCGCATCATTCACGATTGCCCTCGCCAAGACTACCCTCTGCTGCTCGCCGCCGCTTAATTCAAAGACGCGCTTATCCATTAATTGATCAATGCCCAATAACCTCGTGATCCATGGTTCAATGCCCTCTAATTCATCCCTCACGGTTAATTCTATTAATTGATTCTCGGGGTTCTGAAGAACAGGATAAACTCTGCTGGTCGCTATTTCCCCCCGTAATTCACCCCTATCGCGCAGGAGACCAGCTATTGCCTTAATTAAAGTTGATTTGCCCGCACCCGATCTACCGATTAATAAAGCCACTTCGCCTTGATTTACAACTAGATTGATTCCCCTCAATGCCCATTTATCAGCTCCATTATACTTAAACCATAGATCACTTACCGTAACCCCCATAACTGGGACCCCAAGTACCTAGCCATGTATTCATAAAGAGGCACGGCTATCGCTATGTATATCAAGGCAAGCGATGCATTGAATATGGAAATGACGGGAATCAATACCTCGACAGTCTTGAGGCACTCCACATATGCTGAGCAAGCATGCGCAAAGAACATTAGCCAATAAGGAGTAACGAGAAGATTTGCCAAATCCATGACGGCCGTCCTGGATGCAGTTGCCATAACTATGGCCAACGTTGCCCTCACACGACTCTTGTTGTATATCATGGTAAATGGAACAAACGTCGCAACTTCCGCCAGCCACTTCATTGATGCACCAATTGGATCGCCAGTCGCTAGGAATATAGCCACTGCGGTTACGGTGGCGCCAAGCAATGCATCTCGATTACCGGAAATCATGGCCAGCAATAAAAGAGGAACACCAACTAAATCATATTTTAAAAAGGGAGCTAGCGGGAATGGGAACTCTATTCTAAGTAGTTCTAAGGAGATGGCAACTGCGCTGAGAACGGCCAGGAGAGAGAGCCTAAGGGGGCTCCGCCGTAAACTTTTTTTGATATTTATGGCCATTTGCTAAACTATTGTTTATGCGGGTTTTTAAGCGTTACCATTTATGGCGCATGATCCATAGCCATTTAAAGCGAGATATTTTGTATGTATTGTTTTTTGAAAGTTTTGGTGTTCTCAGGTGCGTGGTTATGGTTTGGGTTTATAAGGGAGTTGTTTGGGTTAGTTTGTATGGCTAGTGTATATATGGTGTTGATTAATGAGGGGAGGGCGCGCGTGTTGGTGACTGGGAGGAGTGGGGATGAGGAGTTAACCGGATTAGGGTGGAGAATAATGGGGAGATTCAAGACATGGAGAGAAGCATACGAAGAAGCAAGAACAATAGCAGACCAAAAAGAATACATACTAGAATGGTACCTAGAAGAAGAAACAACTACCTAACCCTCTCCCTATTAACTTTCTTTAATGAGTCGATAATTATGTCAACTGCTTTAGAGGCTAATTCCATTGGTAAATTAAGTGGAGGAGCTATTCTTATAGTCGAGTAACCAGATGATATCACGGCAACGCCCTTCTTGAAACTACTCATTAAGACCTCCTCTATCTCTTTCTTTGCATATTCCTTGGTCTTCCTGTTACGCACTAATTCGACTCCTATCATTAATCCAAGGCCTCTCACGTCTCCAATTAAATCAATGGTATCCATTTCTTCCTTAAATCTATTCTTGATGTACTCGCCTACCCGTGATGCATTTTCCAGGAGGCCCTCATCCCGTATCACATTAATCACTTCTACTCCAGCCGCTAAGGCCACGGGATTGCCGCCAAATGTATTGGCGTGAGACCCCTTCGGCAAATCCATTACTTTGCTTCGCCCAATTATTGCGCCTAATGGTAGACCCGCAGCAATTGCTTTAGCGGTTGCTATTAGATCTGGTTCTGTGCCCCAATGTTCTATGGCCATCCATTTCCCGGTTCTACCAAAGCCGGCTTGAACCTCATCATCGACCAGCAATATTCCATGCTTATCGGCTAAACTTCTTAGTTTGGGGAAGAAATTCTTTGGTGGAACCACGTAACCGCCCTCCCCCTGAATTGGTTCAAAGAATATCGCGGCGACCTCGCTTGGATCCACCAATTTAGTGAATATCCAGTCCTCTAGATACCCTATTACTGCCTCACCACATGCCTCCTCACTTAGATTACCAAATGGGCAGCGATATGGATATGGATATGGTATGTGAATCACATTTGGCGTCATTGGATTAAAGCCTCGACGCTGCACTGGTTTGCTGGCGGTCAACGACATGGAGCCATAGGTTCTGCCATGAAATGCGCCAAGGAATGCAATCACGTATGGCCTTTGGTTCTGGAAATGCCCCCTGCTTATCTTCAATGCGCCCTCTATTGACTCGGTGCCTGAATTAGTATAGAAAACCTTTTTCTCGCCGCTAATTGGAGTTATCCCAATTAATTCCTCCGCATGCCGAACTGCCACCTCGTAATAGAAATCCGTCAAGCTATAATGGGTGAATAACTCGCTTTGTTCTCGTATCGCTTTAACTATCCGTGGATGGCTATGGCCAACTCCCATTACAGCGATTCCAGCATTCATATCTATGTACAAATTTCCATCTACATCCTCCACGATGGGTCCATAACCTGCCTTTATTACCAATGGATACCAGCGGCCGAATGATTGCATTATGAGTTTCTCATCTCGTTTAACTATTTCGGACGCGCGTGGACCTGGGGGATCCACCTTTATTTTAGGAACATCCTCCGGTTTTATGGGCCAATGCCATATTGACATAACTAACGAGTCCCTGGGCGATTTATAAACAATACTAGCATCTAGGCAATTGAATAATAAATACTAATATTTAGTGTATTGAAGCTATGATTATCTTGATAAAAAGGAACGACAAACCTCGCCTTTTAAGGCGGGGTAAAAAAAGTTTTTAACTTTCACCTACAGAAGATCTTCTATGACACTCTCCCCTGGTCAATCTCTTGAGGATGAGGAGTGGGGGCCGATTACCCCCGCAATGCCGGGGAGGGAGTCCACGAAGCTGACGGAGTAGCACCCATAAAGGGGTGTAACCCCCTAGACCTCGGGGAACCCCCGCCCCTCAAGGCGGGGAGGAGGTCAGACATATGATCTTAAAATTCTTGAACGTGTTATGCATCTTATGTAATGAGGGAAGGGCAATTGGAGCTTGACATCAATTATTGTTTTCTAGGTCTTCAAATGCGATTGACCCATTGGAACATTTTTGAATTCAGGTTGAATCATTACTGATAGGTCTCTCTTCATTGATTGAGGCACAGCTATTACCCATGCATATCTAATTCCATTTAATGTGGTTCCAACATTGGGGTGATAACCTTTTGGAATTAGCACTACATCATAATCATGAACAACATAGGCTTGCTCCTCATCTTCGGTTAGTATCAATTGGACCCCAAATCCATTCCCCATGCCATAGAATATATAGGCTTCTGGCTTCCCATCATGGCGATGCGGAGGATAACTAGTCCAATTACCGGGTTCCCCCTCATCGTATCCAGCTAAGAAGCTGCATACGGGGTCCTCCTCGCCTATCATGGTAATTACGTCCCGCTTATATGGTGGGAACCCAACCGTTAATCTCTTGCCCTCACTAAATCGCCTAACAAACATTTCCTTATCCTCTGATGCCGCTGCATTCGCTATGTAAACCACGGAATTCGCGGACACATTAATGCTGAGTCTACGATTTCTAGGGACATACAGCATATCCATCTCATTTACTGCAATGCCATTTGCCTTGAAGGAACCCTTAAGCGCGAAGATGAGTTTTTCATAATTATCCATTTCTATATCAATAGTAACCTCTCTATTGGTGCTTATGCTTTGCATGCGGTAACCATTGTGGTCGAAGACCGTGGATAATTCATTGATTCTATTATATGCTGCATACTTGAATAGCATGCTCACCCAATAATTAAAATAATGTTTAAATTTTTCGCCTAAACTTGCTTTAATATGAGTCAAGGAGAGAACTATTATGATGTGGTTCTAATCGGTAGATTGGGAATAGATCTATATTCCGACGATCTCGGAAAGCCGCTGGATAAGGCATCTCACTTCGTGAAGTACGTAGGAGGCACGGTAACCAATACAGCCATTGGATGCGCCAGGTACGGCATGAAGGCCGCTCTCATAACTAAGGTTAGCGCCGATCCACTGGGTAAGTTTGCCAAGGATTACCTAAGAGATAATGGAGTTGATGTGAGTTACATAAAGGAAGACCCGGATGCATTGATGGGGCTCGTATTCGCCGCCATATTTCCAGGCAAAGATCCAGACTTCATATTCTATAGACCTAAAGGCGAAGTAGCCGACCTCAGGATAACCAGGGACGATATACCCATTAATGCAATAAATGGAGCAAAGGTATTGGTAGTTACCGGTACGGGATTATCCGCAGAGCCCTCCCTCAGCGCAAACCTCTATGCTGTGGAGCTGGGCGCCAAGGCTGGAAAAACAATATTATTTAACCTTGATTGGAGACCATCCACTTGGAGCGGCGTACCGGAAGAGGAAAGGATTTCCAGGTATAAGACAGTACTCGATAAATCCAGCATAATAATAGGCGGCGTACCGGAATGGTTGGCCGCAACCAAGGAACCCGATATAGATTCAGCAATAGACTCCATTAAGAATAAGGAAGATAAGATACTCATAATTACGAGGGGTGGAGAGGGAACCACCGTCTTTTATTACGGCGAGGCAATAAATGTTGATGCATTTAAAGTCAATGTATTAAAGACCCTGGGCGCCGGTGATGCCTTCCTAGCGGCATTCTTATATGGGTATCTTTACTTGTTGAAGAGCGGGTGGGAAATAAAGGATGTACTGAGGTTCGCCAGCGCTGCTGCAGCAATAGTTGTGACCCGGCATTCTTGTTCCGAAGCCATGCCAACATACGACGAGGTAATGCAATTCCTAAGGGAACGAGGGATAACTAAGCATAACTCAGTTTCTCCCCTACCATAGAGAGCCTGGACCCAATTTTTTGCCCTATAATGCCTCGCTGACCGTGATCGGTTCCCTATTTATGAGTGACTTGGCGGCGGCCTCTGCCAATATATTGGCCTTAAATCCATCCAGCTCATTTGGAGTCGGTTTTTCCCCTGTGGATAGGCTGTGCATGAAAGCCTCTATCTCGTTTCGATAAGCTTGGCCAAACCTCTCTGCAAACCAAGGCCTGGCCGCCGTCCTAATTACGCTATTGCTTATCGTAAAGACATTATCGCTTAAGTAATCTCTCATTCCAATCATGCCTCCACTCATCAATGCCTCGGCCCTCACATCGTAACCATAGCTGGAGCACCTGCTGGTCTCCATAATTACGAGCGGGCCACCTTTATACTTTAACTCAACGATCACGGTGTCTAAATCATTGACCTCACCATATTGCCTGCATATGAAGACGCCTCCATCAGAGTAAACAGTATCAGGCAGACCAAATAACCAGTTCGACATGTCTAAATCATGTATCACAAAATCATAGAAAATAGCGCCAGCCTCTCCGGTGAATATTCCCGCAGGGGGCTGTGGAGTTATGGGATCGCGAGCCACGAATCTAACCATAAGGGGTTGCCCCAAGTCTCCTTGCTCCATTATTTTCTTGAACTTAACAAAGTCAGCGTCAAACCTCTTATGGAACCCGACTTGCAGCTTTACTCCATTATTGTGAACTAATTTAACAACCTCCTCTGCCTCGGTCCTATTAATGCCTATTGGCTTCTCCACGAAGATGTCAAGGCCATGTTCTATGGATCGCCTTATCATCTCGAAATGCGTCGTGGTGGCAGTTGCTATTATTGCCGCATCTATCTTATCTTTAAGCAGTGAAAATGCTGCATCAATATTGCTAAAATAGGGAACGTGCAATTCTTGGGCCAATGCCTTTGCAGCTTCATTAATATCGACTATGCCTAATAATTCGCCGCTAAGTGACTTGACGCTAATTGCATGTATTCGACCCATTCGTCCCCCACCAATCACTAAGATGCCTACCATAATGTCATTATTGATAATAATTATTAACGTTTTCTATCTATATGGACTTTGGCCCTGCTAACGGCTCCTCGCTCTAAAGGGCGGAGGTTCTTTTCCTAGGGCTTGCCATATTATTCTGGAGCCCCTTGGATCGACGCCACGGTTCAGAACCGCCCCTCAACTCATGGCAATGCACGGCCCCTAGTCGCTAGACCCGACGCGCACCAACGCCTACCCACAAAAACCAGAAAAATAACCCCCTAAGAAGAGACGGGATTCCTTAAGGATGGTGAGTGAAGGTTTTCCTTTGAATCCTAATAATATGAAAATAATGTTGAGGAGTCATTAGAAATAAGGTTAATAATCCCCAACTATCATATTAAATCATGAGGAAATCTATAACTACCATTTTATGGGGCAAATTCAAGAACGAGAAAGAGTTTCTAACCACTCTTAAATACATAAAGCAATTGGGTTACGATAGCGTGGGACTAGAGGTGAGGATGCTGCCCTCACAGTTGCTAAGGGAGCCCAGGAAGGTTAAGGATGCATTAGAGGAGGTGGGACTAGAGAATGGGGGCTCCTATTCCGTCATGAAGGAACAAGATATAGAGTGGGCCAAGGCAGCTGGATCAAGGCTTCTCTGGGTTGTTGTTAGGGAGAAGAATTGCAATGATGCCCTGAGAATTCTGGCCGAGTTCACGGATAAGGCAAGCAGTGAGGGAATAACTGTGGCCTTACATAATCACCTACGCACATGCTTCGAGAACGAGAATCAAGTGCTTAATGCATTGGAATCAATACCGAAATTAAAGATATGTCTCGACACCGCACATGCCGAGGCGGCCGGCATAGATTCCATAAAGTTCATCAATGAGCATACAAACAAGATAGGTTTAGTTCATTTAAAGGATCTTAGAGTAAAGGCTCCTAAGAGCAAAATAAGGTTCACAAGGGACTTCGTGAATATGGGTAACGGCATAATAGACTTCAAGCCAATAATTAATGCATTAAAGAACGTGAAATACGGAGGCGACCTAATGATAGAGGTAGAGGCATTATCGGGCCAAAGCCCAAATGACATAGCCCGAAACAGCATAGAGTATCTCAATAAATTACTGCAATAACCACATGATTAGGAAGAGCTAAACACCGTTAAAACAAGTTTCAGCCCTTAGAGGAGACTGATTCACGGCGCAATAATACTTAATTACATGGAGTCACATCCACATTAACCGTCGTAGATGCGGAGGATTGATCATAGTATATGGAGCCCCAACGAGTGGAGTATGGCCCATAATCAACCATTATCGTATATTTTCCAGTTATCGCAGGCAAAGGGAGAGATATGGAGAGAGATTCGTGAGGTGGCATCGCGTATGAGTAGAAAGCCGAGTAACCATTTGGACCCGTGACGCTTACGTCAATGGATCCGCCGGGCACCATTAGTGGAGAGGAACCTATGAAGACTGAGATTGAGCCAACCCAGTTATGTGGCGGCATGCATATGGGGTCATCTATGGTGCCCCCCGGCCCCACGGATGCCGTGGTGACTGAGGAGTAGTATCCGAGGGGATTCACATATATCCCGGTCACCGGAGGATAGAAGGAGTGGCCATTATACGTGTAAGAAATAGGCAGTTGAGAGATCAAAACATCGCCTGAGGCTGGGTAATTAACGGTCCCTAGACTCACCACGTTTATGGCCACAGTGGTGGTTGTTTCCCTAGCCGTAGCCACGAGGCCGGCAGCCGTCAATGCAGTTATGGGGATATCAACTCCAGCCGCGCTCGCGAGAGCTAAGGCAATGGCCCCCACCGGAATGGAGATGGAGAAGCCGAATGGAGAGCGCCGCTGTAGGTTATAGAATGTATACTCATAGCCCTGCCCACTCTGGCTCAGGTATACCTCATCAAATGGAACCGGGCTTAGCGAATAGTACTTGCTGAGCTCGCTTAATGCTTGGCTCAGGTACGATGTACCAACGGCAGAGGATGGATAAATATCGAAATCGGAGGACTGCACGTAACTCTCATTGGCGTATTCGCCTGTGGGAAACGAGGCATGGCCATCACTGCACCAGAGCTGGAACTCTGCAATTCCAACGGTTCCTTTAGTGTACATTGCGGCCAGTGATGGATTATTGTAACCGAAATACGTTACGCTTGATGCG
>JAGDXC010000009.1:94054-103695 GCA_023269935.1 Thermocladium sp. | reverse complement strand
TGCAGCTACCAATATAGGAATAACCAAAGGGATCCAATTTATTCCACCTCACTAGGCTATAATTAATGCCTGTTCCCCTTGGTATTGGAATTGGCTTTACCTCATTGAAGTTTATATTCAATATAATTGATACGGGTCTCCTAGCCACTAGCCAGGCTGGATCATAAGGTATCGTAATTATTGCAACCCTCTCTTCGTCTCCACGCATGTAGTCCGCGAAGAGGATTATAGATGGCCATAATCTGTCCCCATATATATCGAACCAACGCATTGCCGCGTAATTAAGCGGCCACGTTAAGTTGATGCTTAGCGATCCATTACTGCCGTACTCACCAATGCCATATATGTGGTTGGGACTGAAGCCAAATAGGCTAACGGTGAATGGGATTGGGGATCCATTTAAGTACCCATTCACAATTAATGTAGGAAGAGAAGAAGGGCTCGCATTCATGTAAGCTATATAGCCATAAGGCAAACCCAATTCATAGAAGGGCCGAGGAGTACACAACGCGAGCACAACCAATGAAGTGACAAATATACATAAAACAAGCGCAATTACTATAATGGATTTATCCATGCCTTTTGCCCTCATAGGAGTCCCAAACTAGGTAATATGTTAATTCTTTATAAGTACGGGAGTTGGTTTGTATTATAGACTTGTTATAGTTCTTTTAATGCCCAGGCAATGCGGGTTAACCCGTGAATATGGGAGTGGCAATGGCGGTGGTTGCATCCATAATCAGGAAGAAGAGGTTCCCGTATTTGTATGGCTTATTTGGGGCAATAGGTTTCTTGACCTTTACGACTCATCGCTGGCGCACACATATGGAGGCTTCGCCATAGTATCATTAGCCAGCGCATTATTCTCATATAATCTCTACTTTCCCTCATTATCTATAAGCGATTAATTTTTAATAGAGAAGATGTGTGATTCTTTTCAGTGCCCCTTAAATGAGTGATTCCTCTATTTTATTTAATTCATCAATTGTGTATTCCTGTCTCTTGCCATTCGGCAAGTTCCTCACAACTATGAAGGGCAGTTTACCTGAATTGAACTCCTCCATCGCTATCTGAATGGGATCCTGAAGACCCATTGATTTAGCGTCAATTAGGGGTGTAGCGCCCATTGCTAATTGCTTGGCGCGTATTGCAATCATCTTAGCCTTCTCGTACTTAGTTAGTCGGGGAGGATAAGGTAGAGACTCGCTATCCATAATTAAAAATTGCGGGATTGGATTATTTTAAAAATGTTTCTGCTTAATCCTCCTTAGAGCCCTCGCCGCCCTCTGAGCCGCTCTTCTTGCTTCCGCCGCCCACCTTGCTCTGCGATGCAGCTATTATATCATCTATCCTCAGCACCATTATTGATGCCTCAACCGCGCTCTTAATCACTTGCTCCTTAACTATTAACGGGTCATAGACATTCATCTGGCCCATTCTAGTTATCTTTCCACTCAAGACATCGACGCCAGCATCTATTTCTCCAGCATCATGTCTCTTCCTCAGCTCCGCTATGGCATCAACCGGATCCAAGCCGGCGGTTAACGCAAGTATCACGGGTATCTGCTCCACTGCCTCGGCGAACTTAAGCACGGCTAACTGCTCCTTCCCAGGCAGTTTCCTGCCGTACTCCCTCACCTTCCTCGAGATCTCCATCTCAAAGGCGCCGCCGCCTGGAACTATCTTGGCCTCCCTGAATAGGTCCCTAGCCACGTGAAGCGCATCCTGGAGACTTCTCTCGGTCTCATCAACTATCCTATCCGCGGCGCCCCTCACCAGTATAGTGACGGCCTTGGGGTTGGGGCACTGCTCAACGAACACCATCTTCTCCTCTCCCACCTTCCTCTCCTCCACTAAGCCGGCGGTGCCGAGGTCCTCTGGCCTAATGTCCTTTATGCTGGTGACTATCCTGGCGCCGGTGGCCTTGGCCAGTTTCTCTATGTCGCTCCTCTTAACTCTCCTCACCGCCATTATGCCGGCCTTCGCTAGGTAGTACTGGGCAATATCATCTATTCCCTTTGTCGTGAACACCACATTTGCGCCGACTGCCTTCAACTTATCAACATATGATTTAAGTATGTTCTCTTCCTCATCCAGGAACGTCTTTATTTGGTCTGGACTATTTATCCTTATTTCAGCATCTATCTCCGGCTTCTCTACCTCCAGCGGTGAATCGAGGAGAGCTATCTTTGCGTTCTCTACTTTCTTAGGCATTGATGCATGGACTACCTCCTTATCAATGACTATGCCATCTATTAATTGAGTATCGAAGAGGCTACCTCCATGTTTCTTTACTATTTGAACATTATCGAGGTCAGCCACCCACTCATTTCCCCTCTGCTCTGCGACTTGCATCATCGCCTTTGCGGCTAACTCAGCGAAGTAGTCCTTAACGGTTTCGCTTATTTTTCCATGCATCGACGTTGCAGCCACTTTCTTCAGTACCTCAATATCATCGCGCTTAACTGGTATCGCTATCTTCCTTAAGTGCTCTATGCCTACATCTAGTGCCTTCTTATAGCCAGTTATTATCACTGTTGGGTGGATGTTCTTATCTATCAATTTCTCTGCTTCATCCAGCAACCCGCCAGTTAATATTACTGAGGTAGTGGTTCCATCTCCGACCTCGTCGTCCTGCGTCTTTGATATCTCCACCAGTAATTTGCCTATTGGATGCTGTACATCCATCTCATTTAGGATGGTTGCTCCATCATTGGTTATGGTTATGTCGCCTAGGCTATCTATTAACATTTTATCCATTCCCTTTGGACCTAGCGTGGACTTCATTACCTCTGTTATGGCCTTGGCCACCATTATATTTACCCTGAGCGCTTCTTTTCCGAAGGCTCTTTGAGTTCCCTCCTTTAGCACTAGTACAGGTACTCCTCCTATTTGCGTTAAGTATGCTTGCGAGCTCATATTGGGCGTGCCTTTAGATCGCTTCTATATAAACTTTTTCCAGATGATACTCAACGCTTTAAATGCGTAGCCGACTAATTGCAAATCGACACTCCATGGATGCCTTGATACTGTCCTTTAATCATGGTAACGGACCATACACACGGGCATATCAATTAGCCAAATTAGTTAAGCGATACTTGAATATGGATATTCCCATAATAATTCCATGGATATATCACAATCAACGCGAAATACTTTCCCAATTTGGCCAGGATTACCTGCTAAGCAAGGAACTAGGCGACATATTAAGTCCTGCACTATATTGGGGCGGTCCATTCATTGATTACGCAAAGAAGTTGCCCCTCATTGGCGAGGATATAGAGAAGAGATTTATAGATGCATCAATAGGTTCATTAAGGGTCCAGGATTCAATTGGTCGGGATCTCGTTGTTAGGATCAATGATCCCATCTACATAAATGCTTATCCAGTTTTGCGCCTCCCATCATATACGCTGTCTCTTCATGAACATGTGATACTGAGCAATTACGTTAATGATTTTGGGGAAGACATAGATATGGCTATAATAAAGTGGTTTAGAAGGGTTGAGTCAGGCATATTGACCTTTGTTTCAGCGCCTGCTGGAGCTTGCGCCAGGGGATCAAATTTCCCCGATGCAATAATAATACCACCAGCCATCTATAAATATAGACGCGACATATATAGGTTTAGAGGAGTAAAAATACTTGGATCCGGGGTCTCCGAGGCCAATGCAGCCTTATCATCTATTAGCGGAAAATCGAGGAGAAAGATAATGGTAACGAGGGGCGGTTTAGCAACGGTGTGGGAATCTTGGTTCCAAGGAATACCCGTGTTAATACCTAAACCACGCCCAGGCGAGGATCCGGAGATAATATATAACATTGAGGTATTCGAAAAATGGAAAATGGCCCACCTCGCATCCACCAATTGGTTAACGGACGTCGACATCGCCGTTAAGTATGCCGCGGCGAGGACTTATAGGTTGATTCCAAAACCATTGGGTCTAGAATTAGCTGCAGCGGAGATAGTTAGACACATTAAAAAACACAGTGCGCATCTAGGTAATAAGTATGAATGGTTATGCAGAGAGCCCGTGCATAATCATTCTGAAATATTTAAACAGGATTAATGTGCAAGCCCTAAATAACCTCAACGGGCAGCCCCCTAGTATCAATGGCGGTTCGCGGCTCTGGCGTTGCCAAAATTATTTTACTATCGCCCGGTAATCGCCTTAGCATTAATATAAATGAGCTAAAGTCAATGCATTTCATTGAGGTTATCACCATGGTTCTTCTTCCCCCTGCTGCATCGGTAAACACGGCAATTTCCGGCGGGTTTCTATAAAGTTTCTCTATCTCGTAGATATTGGGCTTCACCTTAATGCATCCATTTGGTCCAACCAGACATAGGTTACTTATCTGAATTGAGTTCAACAATGCTAGTGCCTTATCTATTCTCCTCACGTCTATGCCCTCGCTCATGCATTTACTCCATTCTAGTATAATGGTGGTGCCGCTCTCTCTTCTTAGCGATGGGTCCCTAGGTGATCTGGTTATCAATTGATTGAGGCGGGCACTAGTTAACCAATGCATATGAGTGGCTGGTTCAAGGTAATCATATGGTTTCAGGGACATATATGTTCCCTCCCCGGCTTCAATATCCCCGATAGACTTAGGCGGTTCTATAATTAATTGAATTGGCAATGAGTATATCCTAGTCGCTCGAATGAGCTTGAGCTTGTCAATCATGGTTATCCTCATCATGATGGGATTCTCAATCTCTCCAATCCATTTGCCTCGCATTCTAATTAATAACGCCTCATCTAGGTACTTAATTGCCGAGATGCTGAGGTGAGGGTCAACTTGAGCTTCAATGTTTGCCTCCTTACAAGGATGCCTTATGTTTGCCTCAACCTCCTCTCTCCATAGTATTTTATGACTACTTATGTGAATTATGGGGATCCGTGAGATGCATTTAGATAGTGCTAGATACTTATTAACCACATATAGCGATAAACCAAGCGCTACGCCTGAAATAATGAATGCTTCCTTAATTAGATCCAGAAAAAGGAGGAGATACATAAGTGATATTAATGCCAGAATTATATATGATGCGGGCACCCTCATTTTAGCCTCCTCGAAAAGGGGGTTTCGGTTTCCTCCACTATTTTCCGTATCAAGTCTCGGGGATCTCCTCTTATGGTAAATACTCTATGTGATAGCACAAATTGCGCAAGTGACTTGACATCATCAATGCTAACCGCATTCCTATCATTTAATAAGGCCCACGCCCTGGATAGTTTGGCAAGCATTTGTATGGCTCGTGGACTTGCTCCTAACCTGATTGCAGGATTCTTCCTCGTTGCTTCACCTATCTCCACTATGTAATCCCTAACCTCGTCACTTATGGTTACCCTCTTAACCTGTGATTGAAGCATTTCTATGCTCTCTATTGATACTATTGGGTTCACTATGCTCACATCCAAGTAATCCGAATTAATTAACTCAATCTCCACTTCGCGAGTGGGGTACCCCATCTCTATCTTTATCATGAATCTATCCAACTCCGCCTCTGGTAATGGATACGTTCCCTCCATCTCTAGCGGGTCTTGAGTGGCTATAACCATAAATGGTTGAGGTAATGAGTAAGTCATGGAGCCGATCGTTACTTGTCGTTCTTGCATTGCCTCAAGGAGCGCAGCTTGAGTGCGTGGGGGTGCCCTATTGATCTCATCAACTAATATTATACTAGCAAATATGGGTCCCAGCCTCGGCTCTAACTCACCGGTCTTAGGATTATATATTAATGTCCCAGTTACATCGCTGGGAAACATATCCGGAGTAAATTGAATTCTGCTAAATTTCAAGGAAAGCGCCTTGGCGAATGCCTTAGCTAAGGTAGTTTTAGCCAAGCCAGGAGGCCCCTCTATTAATGCATGGCCTTGGGAAATCAAGGTCGCTAGGAGAAGCTTTATCTCTGACTCCCTGCCTAAAACAACCTTAGATACTTCATTAATTACTAGCGATGCGATTCTACTGCCCAGAGACACTGGGTGGAATCAAGCGTTGTGCCTTAAAAACTAGTCGCCGGTGGATAGCATTTATGTCCATATTTGCGTGTCCACTCAGTGGTAACGCACTGCAATAAATAATATGAATAGTGATATATAATAAATAGAAATATATTTGCTCGCTGCTTGAGTTGTTAGAAAAAGTTTAAACACTTAATTAAGTTTGTTGAAGCTAATGTCTGTGGCTGTTGTGAATTTAAGGAAAAAATTTGGTTCAATAGTTGCCATTGATGGCGTCAATCTAACTGCGTCGAGGGGTGAGACTATTGCCTTAGTTGGCCCTAATGGGGCAGGTAAAACCACGCTCTTGAAGATTATGTCGGGTATACTGAAGCCTGATGAGGGTAAGGTATTAATTAACGGAGAAGAATCAACGAGTTCTCGAGCTAAGCGAAGTGTTGGGTTCATGACCCCCATGGATAGGGGGGTTTACTGGAGATTGACTGCCATTGATAATCTAGTGTTCTTCGGCACGCTATATGGACTTTCAATAAGTGAGGCTAGGCGTAGGGCTAGGGAGATTCTTGAGTTAATGGGTCTAGATGATCGCGCAAATAATAGAGTGGCCACGTTCAGTACAGGTATGATGAGGAGACTAGAGCTTGGGAGGGCCTTAATGCATGATCCTGATGTTCTTCTTCTGGATGAACCCACGAGTGGGATAGATGTTGATGGAAAGAGGAAGATAATGGATTATATAAGGATCCTAAGGGATAAATTAGTGATAATAGCTAGCCATGATCCGCAGGAAATATCATTAGCCTCAAGGGTTCTATACTTCAATAAGAAGATAGTGGAGGAATCCGGTCCCCTTAAGATAGTCAAGATATTGGTTAAGGGTCGCTTAATTGTTGGTAATGATGGATTCAAAGTGATAAATGTAGGTGACAATGAGTTTCTATTGGAGATGGATATAAACAGGTTCTCAAGTTTCATCAGGGAATCCTCCAATTACTTAGAGGGGGATATCCTTGATATCGATGTTGAGGTCGCCAGCGAGGGGAGAATAATGAAGAGAAGGTGGGGCGAGCATGGGATTAATTGATAAGCTCTATTCATTCATAGTTATACGTGGATTCAAGGTATGGATAAGCTATAGGACACAGGTGGCCCTTAATTTGGCTAGTTGGTCTTTGCCGGTCTTCATTTATTACTTCATAGGGATAGCACTTGGTTCAGGCGCTGCTAGTTTCAGGAGCAGCTATATATCATTCGTGACAGTTGGTCTTGCTTTCCAGGGATACTTCTCGTCATCAATAACGACCTTGGCAGGTAGGATACGTAATGAGGAATTAATAGGAACGCTAGAATATGATATAGCAACTCCTTTGAGTCCATTATCGTTCATGATGTATTCATCGACGTGGGGTTTGGCCATTAATTCCATAAATGCATTGATGACGCTTCTAATTGGAGTGGGACTGGGGGTTAAGTATAGCATTAATTGGTTTTCCTGGCTATTAGTGATGTTGCTCTATATGGTATCCATCATTGGATTAAACCTTATAGCTGGAGCCACAGTTCTAGTAGTCAAGCAGGGCAATCCAGTCGCATTGTTTGCATCCGTTGCCAGCAATTTATTGGGCGGCACAGTGTTTCCAGTAACAGTATTGCCGCAGTTCCTTAAGGATATAAGCTATGTGATTCCACTTACATGGGCCCTAGATGGTTTCAGGTCATCTATGTTAAACGCAGCCACACCGCAAATGATTCTGCAGGATTTATACTCGCTTGCATTTCTATCAATTATTTATTTAGCCCTTGGGGTCCTCCTCACGTATATTGCATTCAATAGAATAATGCGTGAAGGCTCGGTTCAGCAGTATTAGGTTTCCCGGGCTAAGTTTTTAAAATGATTTGACGCAGGAAGTAGCATGAGCGATAAATGGGTCATAACTAACATAAAGGGCTTCATAGAGAAGGCCGCTGAATGCGGCTTAGCATTCAAGGCAAATGGAAATTCACGGGGCGCAGTAATTATATTCTATGATATGTACTGCCCTGGTTGTGCATTAATGGAAATGGATCTCGGGGATTACTTCAAGGAACTCAGGTCTAAGGGGGTCGATATAATTTACATTGATTTCCCAGTTCATAAAGTCGATATGCTTCATGCTAAGGCTAGAGTAATATATAGAAGAAATCCAGAGGAATTCCTAAAGGTTCTTGACTCAGCCTATGGAGACATGATAAACAAAGGCAATCTAATTAAAGACTTGGATGTAAGCGATAACGATGCTAAGGCAGAATTGGAGAACGTTAGGAATTGCAAGTCAACCGCTCAATCGATAGGCATTAAGGGCACGCCAACCATAATAATCGCTAAGTATGGTCGAGACACAGCCACGGCGGTTTTCGGATACATTGGCCCCCATGAAGTTATGGATCTGGTATCACGAGAATTATTTCAATAAGCTTGCTGCTCTTACTGGGTCTAGCATATTGATTAATGAAGAATTATCATTATATGGTAGTAAGGGCTAAGTACCAGCCAAGAAGAACGATAAGCTACCCCATTAGATAAGTGAAGATTCAATCATCCCCTAAATTGATTAAACAAACGATAAGCCTCGCCTTTTAGGGTTTGGGGTAAGGTTTTTGCTTGTGTAGGGGTATCGTTGTTCCGTGGATTTTTGGGGAAAAATTGCTTCAACGAGAGTGAACAAGGCAATGCCGGGGTGGCCGAGCGGCCCAAGGCGTGGGACTGGAGTCCATGGCCTGACATCCCATCCCCGAAAGGGGGCCCGGGTTCAAATCCCGGCCCCGGCGCCAAATTCTCTCAATACTATTGATGGATTTCGGCGTAGTGAAAAAGTATAATAATGCATTAACGTATTCTTAGCCCATGAGAAAGAACATTTTAATTATAGGTCTCGCATTATTGCTCGTCGGCATAGTATTAGTGGCTATCTCATTTTACTATATACCAAGAGAATTAAGCCCCCTAATTAGTTCAGTGAATAAAACGTTGCTTGGGGAACCAGTGCCGCTGAAGCCGGGCAGCGCCATTAAGATAAACGTAACCATAACTAGGGCCCCCTCATTAATAATGTTGATTTATAATGATTCTATGAATAGGCCATTAAGCAGCATAAATACGGCTACGCAGTCGGCTTCTGTTTCGGGGATGTATATCTTATCATTTATAGCCGAGACTAATTCCACAATTATGTTAGGCTTAGTTAATAATTACACTACGCCAACCATCGTTAAGTATGGGTATTCCGTGATCCCAGCGAATTCCCTCGAGGGCGCCACACCATTTATATTCATGTTATTCATAGGAGGTGCAGTATTCATAATTGGATTAATAATTGCTATAATAGGTGCATTAATTAAGCCGCGTTCAAAACAATCTCCCAGCATGAATCAATGATAAATAGATGCGGCTTTTCTCATTAGAAGCAGGTAAGAGTCTTACCTAGGAGCTCAGAAGCAAGAGGTGTGACTAGATAGGTGAGTTAAGGGATTAGTTGGATTAGGTGTGTTATGCTTTCCGGTGTTATTCTTTTCCCTAGCAGTTGATTCTTTATTTTCAATGATACTCTTTTCGAGTTAATTTATTTATTTGTTTAAATCGTGTAAATTTAAATAAATATTTAAATTATGTCTTGCAATATTTTCATTTTA
>JAGDXC010000009.1:21357-94044 GCA_023269935.1 Thermocladium sp. | reverse complement strand
TTGAATTTATTTGTGGCATATTAGAAGATCTCAATGGGAAAAGCGCGTATACATCATATCCTAATTCTGTAAGAATAGTGATTTTTTTATGATAGTTCATTTCAGCTCCACCTATCTTATTTGGATCAACGTTATCAAAGATTAATATTTTCATTTTATTCAAAAATTTTAAAAACCAAATTTAGTTAGTTAATTATATGGATAATAAGAAAATCTTTGCTCGCGAATCCACGGGCTTGGTGAAGGAAGCCGGCCTCTTGGATGCCATTTCAATAAATATCTCAGATATGTCAATGGGAGTTGCTCTAGCGGTTCTCGGCTATACAATGATGCTTCTGCCCAGCATAGAGGGCGTGAACCTAATTGTTTCCTCAATAATTGCATTTGCATTATCTATTCCGCAAATAATAGTATATACGATACTGGTAACTAAGATGCCTAGAGCCGGGGGAGATTACATCTGGTTGTCACGTGCATTCGGGGGCGCCATAGGAGGCTCACTCGCCTTAGCATTTGTCGTGGAGTCTCTGGCATACTTTGCACTAGTTTCTTTATCCGCATCGCCGACGCTCTATAGCTCACTCCTTGCAATTGGAGTAAATATACCATTCCTAACAAGCACGCTTGGCACTATACTGGTTGGAGTTGCATCATTTGCAGCAATAGTATTAATCAATATTTTTAAGCCAAGATATGGATTCCGCTTAATCACGGCCCTCACATTAGTCTCACTGGCCGCATTGATAGCGGCGATAATAATCTATATTACTGCTGGCAGAACTAATTTAGTTAATGCAGTTAATTCATTGTTGCCCAGCGGTTATAATTATCAGAGCATTGCTGGGTCATATAATGGATCAACCTTTAATCTATTTAATACCATCATGATGATCCCATTCTTTGCCATATTCATTTATCCCTGGATACAAGCTGGTCCATCCATCTCATCCGAGATAAGGGGTAAAGGAGCATTGAAACTCAATGTAGTGCTCGCATCCGTGATAACATTCATTTTATTGACGATGGCAATAGCCTCTATGTATTATGGCCTAAGTTATCCATTTGTGACGGCTGCCTTATCTAATTCAAATGTTAACTATGCAATTAATTTCTGGACAGTGGCGATAGCTGCCGCCCATAATCCAATTGTGTCCTGGCTATTAATTATTGGGTCCTTCACTTGGGAGATAGCGGTATTAGCATATGGAGTAGTCGTAGTGGCGAGGTATATAATGGCCATGGGCCTCGACAGGTACTTGCCTGAGGTCATGTCATATGTTAGCCCTAGACTCCACTCGCCGATTGCTGCCCATATTATGGATCTAGCGATAACTACGGTATTGATAATTGCCGCGGCGTATTTTTATGGAACATTTACCGCATTATATGGAGCCGTGGTCGCAGCAATGATATATTACTTGGCGGTTGGCGCAGCTGCTGTAAAGCATGGGTTACGCAGTGGCCATAAATTGCTAATAATAGCCGGTGCCCTGACGGCAATAGTGTTCGCGTTCATAACTTACCAATTCCTTGAATATCCCAGCATATGGGGAGGCAATTGGTTGGCTTATGGTGTGGAGATAGCCACATTCATAGCTGGACTAGGCATATATGCTGTAATGCGTAGGCATTATTCTAAGAAGGAAGGCATAGATATATCGCTTGCCTATAAGGAGATTCCTCCAGAGTGAGTTAAATCATCTAATTCTTTCTTCAATGCATTTTTCTCCTCATCGCTCAAAACCCTAAGTGGTTCCTTGACATCCCCTAATTCGTATCCCCTAAGCACAGAAGCTGCCCAGTAATAAGCCGCGGGGGTGGGGTACTTCTTTATTATATCGCGTACCCTAGTTATTGTGCGTTGAATATCCATTGCCTTATTAAAATTATTTGCATTATATTCCCTAAATAGCTTTATCTCTAGCTCTGGAACCACATTAGCCATAGCGGATACAGCTCCATGAGCACCCACAACTAGGGATGGAAGTATAGCATGATCGGCTCCGTTAAACACCTCGAGACCTAGATCCACAAAACCGGCTACTTGCCCAATATCTCCAGTGCTATCCTTGACCCCAGCTATTATTGTCCGCATTTGGGCAGCGTGACTTGGGGTCACATTGAATCCACTGTTTTGTGGTATATTATAGATGTATACAGGTAGACCGGAGGTTTCCCTTATCTTAGTGTAATACTTAATCAATGTAGGCTCATCTGGTTTATAATATATTGGGGGCACTGATGCTACTGCATCCAATTCAAGCTTAGCCGCATCTTGCGCTGTCTTAATTACATCATCAATTACTGCTGCGCCCACATGGGCTATCAATTTTTTTCGTCCAGCCACCTCCTTAACTGCATTCATTACCTCCCGTTTCTCATCGGTAGACATAACCATGCCAAGACCCGTGGTTCCTAATAGGAAGAACCCATCCACTCCAGCCTTAATCAATGACTCAACATGATTAATTAATCCCTCTTTATTCAGTTTGCCATTTAGGAAAGGAGTTGATAATGCGACTAGTACCTCATTCATGCATTACAGTACTATTGGACTTATTTATTTCTTTCGTATATCCTATCATGGCCAAAATGGTTTAATAAACTATTTGAAATCCTATGAGCCTAGAGGGCTATTGCCTATTCTTAGTTCAATTATTTCGATTGAACGGATTCTTCAGGGCTTCTAATAAGGAATGGTAAGTCCCTCCATGTAAGCAGGATACCTTGAATTAACCTTGCCGTGCTTCTCACTGTCAATTTCTAGGTGTGGATAACAGGCTTGTGGGGGAGAGGGTGGTTGGGAGAGTGGTTCTCATAAAGGAGAGGCTGGTTCTCAAACTCGATAATCCTCTCCATCAAGGGTAGGATCAAGATTAACATATGGCCCACCAAGTTGCGGATCTTATTCATCTAGGTCTCTTTTCCGTATGGTAATGGAGTTTTATGAAGAAAGACATTTGGGATAGGATTCGCCAGGGGAACTGGAGGCAACTTTTTAAGCATAGCATCATTATGATTTTTGACAATGCATATAGATATTGCTGGGAACGTGATTAATTCAATCGCAATGGAATGCATTGATGGGTCAATCGAGAGACATAGATTCAGCAGCGGAGTGCGATACATATTAAGAAGTTATAGCGATGGATCGGAAGTGCATGTAATAGGCAAGAATAACATGATATTCATTGAAATATGGGACATGAATAAATACGCGTTTCCCCTAGTGGTCTTGAAGTATAGGGCGTCGTCAATGGATGTGTTGAGCGCCGTATATACTGCATGTTATGCCCATGAGTTGCTTCAAGGAAAGATAAGCGAGGAACACGCAGAAGCACTAATTTAATTGACATAGCCACCCACATCCAGAGATTCATAGATCTAACCTCCTCCCCGCCCTGAAGGGCGAGGTTTGTCGTTCGCTTTATCGCAAATGCGAAGTAAATTAATATGCATTCCAATCCATTGCTGAAAATCGTGGATTAGTGGGTTTCCTCTTTAAAGCAGAGGTCGAGTAATTCATTGACTTTCTATTATTTGAACTAATTCATTAATTGCTGATCCACATATTATGTATCTATACGTATTCCTTTTGCTTTTTTGAATAATTGCACCGGCTCTTCTCATTATGTCTCCCAGCATTAATTGAAGTATGAGCAGGTCATTCTTTGGTAGATTATATGCATTCATTATTTTAGTGGTAGTTATGGTTATGCATTCGCCTCTTGCGGTATTAACTTGGTTAAGTAGGTAATTAATCACTGCTTTTTGGACTCTCTCCCGCTCCATTATATAACTCCTTATATTTACCTCTATTCTCTGCATTGATTTTTCTAAACGATTCCTATTTAAGTGTGTTATGTTAATACCAAAACTTTTAATAATGAGTATCGAATCAGTAGGTACATGGCATCGCCAATTGGGCTGATAATAGATGCGGTAATAACCATTATAATACTAATAATTGTTATTCCAATACTTGTATCAGCCATACGTATAGTGCCGGAGTATCAAAGACTTGTTAAGTTCAGGCTAGGCAAGTTAATAGGCGTTTATGGACCAGGAGTGGTATTTG
The DNA here is from genome assembly GCA_023269935.1 of Thermocladium sp. The sequence continues at coordinate 89,966 of JAGDXC010000009.1, read as the reverse complement.
TTGTTCCGATAATAGATAGAGTGATGACAATCGACTTAAGGATAATAACGATAGATATGTCATCTCAGAAAGGCTTGACGAGGGATAATGTGGAAGTTACAGTTGATGCGGCGGTCTATCTAAGGATAATTGATCCATTGAAAACGGTGGTTTCCGTTTCCGATTATAGAAGCGCAACATCAACTATCGCTGCCGCTACGTTAAGGGATGTAATAGGCATGGTTGATATGGATACATTGTTAACCCAGAGAGAGGAGATAGCTAAGAGAATAGCAAGCATGGTTGATGAGCATGCTTCGCCATGGGGAATAAAGGTTAATGCGGTGGCTATAAAGGACATTAGATTGCCGGATACATTGATTAGGGCAATGGCTGCTCAAGCAGAGGCGGAGAGGATTAGGAGAAGCAAGATAATACTTGCCCAGGCAGATTATGAGGCCGGCCAACTATATCTAAAAGCCGCTCAGCAATACTCCCAGAATACCGTATCATTATTGTTGAGGCAATTAGATACATTGGTTGAAATCGCGAAGGAACATAACATGATAATAGTTGTTCCAAATACCATGGAGACCACATCGCTCTCGGCGCTTGCGATGTCGCTAAGCAAGAAGGAGACCGGCGGAGGTGGGTCTCCTAGTGAGTAGCCGCGCCCTTACATCGCTCCTCGCCTTTCTGATTCTTGCCTTAGCCATTGCCGTTGAGCTCCATGCCTCTACCATATATGTATATGAGCTTAATGGCGAAATAACAAGTGTTACATATGAAGAATTAAGCAGCATCTATTCAAGTTTACCTAATGGTTCCATGATAGTGATAGAGATGAAGACTCCAGGCGGGGTTCTAGATGCTGCGCTAGATATTGTTCAATTATTTGAGACAGCCAATGTAACTACCATTGGCTACGTGTACCCCAGTGGTTCATATGCTTGGTCTGGAGGCACGCTGGTATTGCTGGCCACCAACATAGCTGCAATGGCTCCTGGCACGGTAATAGGTTCGTGCCAACCTGTGGAGATAAATCCATTGACAGGTCAAGAAACGTTCATAACGGAACCTAAAATAATCAATGCCGTTGCTAAATACTTCGAGGAAACCGCTCAATATAGGGGCCGTAACGCTACGTTCGCGGCGGCTTGTGTATATAATGATACTAACTTGGACGCTAGCGAAGCTTTACGCTATGGCGTAGTAAATGTAGTTGCTAGTAATCTAACTAATCTTCTGCAGGAAATAAATGGGACCAGCATTAATGGCAGATTAATCGTGATTAGGTCACCGGAAATAATTGAATTATCTCCTCCCCTCTCATTTCAAGTATATGAGGCTCTATCTAACCCCGTCACTGCCGACGTATTGATTTTTCTGGCGATTCTCCTAATATTAGTGGGAGTGATAACTATGCACCTATACTTATCTGCTATCGGTGCAGTGCTATTCCTTATACCGCTGTTGATTGGTTTATCTATTAATTATGCTGCCTTGGCTTTCCTCATAATAGGTATCGGATTAATAGCGTTTGAGTGGCATGGGGGAGGAAAGGCGCACGGCATATTAATGGGTATGGGCGCTGTGCTTATAGTGATAGGCTTAATATTAATCACGCCTAACCTGAGTGCTCCAGCCTATGAGTTGCGATATGCTCCATCCGGCCTAAATATAGTGTTATTTGTGGAAATCGCAATAATAGTATTGCTCTCCGCTTACATAATATATATAATAACCCGCGCATTTAGGCACAGGCCAATATCGCGCAGATTAATATTGCCCACAGGAAAGGTTGGGGTGGCCGTGGACTCCATTAAGGCGGGCTCCATAGGCATGGTTAAGGTAGAGGGAGAATATTGGAAGGCAAAAGCATTAGAGGACATATCTGAGGGCGACTCAATAGTCGTGGTTGACTTTGACGGCTTATCGGTAACAGTGAGAAAAGTCAATCATAATTAATGGTCTCTGAGTTAAATGGGTGAGCAAGTCGTATCCTTCAGGGCCAATTAAGATGAGGTAAAACGTTATCTTCAATCTAGGCCAATTCTAGTTTCCTCCCTAACAATCATGTAGGTACCTGCAAGCGTTAATGCCATACCTATATAAGATAATGGTGGAGGTCGCTGACCCAGTAGGAAGTAGGCAATTATGGTTGAACCCACAGGTTCCATTAAAGTCGATGTGGCTACCGTGACTGATCTATAGTACTTCATTGAATAGTTCAATAACGTGTGGCCGCCCAACATTGGTCCAATCACTAGTAGAATTATATAAGACCATGATCTTGGCTCAACCTTAAACACGTCTATGTGAAGCATTAAGGATATTATGAGGACAATTATCGCGCCAAAGCCGTAGACCAGTGTTCCGTAGGATGCGGTATCCATGGTTTCCCTCGCGGCTTTTCCTGATGCGAAATAGATGGCTCCACTTATGGAGCCGAATAATGCCAATGCATCTCCCCATATGGATCCCAATCCCCCTCCATAATCGCCTAGAGCTATTATGAATACTCCCATCATAGCCATGGATACGCTGATCAATGTATTCCTGCTGATCTCTCTATGTCCAGTCATATAAGCTAATGGTATTACGAATATAACGTATGTGGATACTATTGTGGTGCTTGCGGCCACTGTAGTATAAAATAGGGAGGTAATCCAAGTCACGAAGTGCAGTGCTAATCCTGCTCCAGATATGATTACCCACTTAATGCTGTTCTTAACGATTGATCTGAGCCGCGTCATTGCTAGGGGCATTAGAATTAATGATGCTATTGCCAGTCTCCAAAAAGAAATGGAAATAGGATTAGCGCTTGATAGCAATATTAATATCGAGGCCCATGAGATTGCCACCGCAGCCACAGCTAATGATGCTAGGGCAGATGGTCGCACGATTGCGCATTTTCTAGTCAACCTTAAATAGTTACAGTTTATTGCCAGTAAGTGTCAATTGATGAAAGAAGCTTACATCCGCCGCGGGGCATGAATGATTGGTTGCCGCCACAGTATGATGGATTGGTAGATTTAATGGAGAGATTCGCATTAACCGCGGAGAGCTTCGGCTATAGACGCATAGAGACTCCAGCTGTTGAAAACTTCGAGATACTTAAGGCAAAGGCTGGACCCGATATAATCAATGAAATATATTACTTTAAGGATAAGGCAGGTAGAGAACTTGGCCTTAGATTTGATATGACTGTTCCAGTGGCTAGAGTCGTCTCTTATAGGCCGGATCTACCTAAGCCCATCAGGTTTTATTATACGACTAAGGTATGGCGATACGATGAGCCGCAACAAGGTCGATATAGGGAGTTTCATCAATATGGCGTTGAATTAATAGGATCATCAACCACTGCATCCGACGCTGAAGTGCTATCGCTCTCAATAATATCGCTGAGAAATGCAGGTGCAGTTAATGTGCTAGCTAAGGTAAGTGATAGGCGTGTAATCGATTACTTGTTGGATAAGAAGGGGGTACCAATACAGGCCCGTGCCGGGGTTTTAAGGGCCCTGGATAAACGAGGCAAGATAGAGTACGAGGATATAATCAAGTTGCTAATTAATGAGGGCATTTCAAGGGAAACGGCTTCGGAGCTAGTTAATGTTGCTGGGACGGAGGTTCCCATATCAGAGGCCGGCTCCATACTAAAGGAGCTAGGTATAAGTAGCGAGCTAGTTAATTACCATGAGTCGCTCCTGCAATTACTAGATAGTTACGGGGTATCGCAAGTAGTTAGGCTTAACCTTGGCATAGTGAGGGGTCTCGATTACTACACTGGCTTTATTTTCGAATTATTTATGGGTGACTTCAATTTATCGGTAGGCGGTGGAGGTAGGTATGATAATTTAATAGGCATCTACAGTGGGCAGAATGTACCGGCCACCGGCTTTGCCATAGGCATCGAGAGAGTTTTTTTAGCCATGAACACCATACAATCGCCTCGCATTATTGATTACTATGTATATGTGACCGATCAATCATTGCTTGATACTGCCATAAAAATAGCAAACAAATTGAGACTCCGCGGTTTCAGGGTCGCTATGGATCTAGGAGATAAAAGCCTAAGGGCTGCCTTGGATTACGCCTCCAGATTAGGCTCCCTTAAATTCATAATACTCGGTAAACGCGAGGCTCAACGCGGTTCCATTAAGGTAAGAGACATGGAGTTATGGCAAGAAGAGGAGATCCCAATATCTAAGATACTAGGTAATTAGAAACATATGCTTGCTTACCTTTTATTAGGGGCAATACCTGAGGAACGAATGGTTAATTATCGCGTAGCGTTAATCTTATGGAGCTATGGCGGTGCTCCACTTTTGCCTAAATTCTATGCTTGATCTTATTTGCTCCAATGACTTAGAGATGGATCTATGCGCATGTTCCCACTCACTCACTGTTTTTTGATCAAGCAATTGAGTAATTATAGTTACTGTTAGCCGCATTGCATCTATTTCTAGCCTACGCATTATCCAGGGCAGCCTGAATTCATCTTCATTAGCCAAGGCCCCGTATTTATCTTGTCCTAACCTATGTGCTTGGATATGATGGGAATATAGATGAATTAGGTCTGGCAATTCAGCGCCATAGTTTAATGCTATTATTGCGTTACTCGGATAATACTTTCCCATCACCTTTGATTCCGGGTCCTCCTGTATCTTATTCATAGTCGCTAGTATTCTTGGATTACCTATACCTGTCTTCTCCTTCAATGAATCCAATAATTCATAGGTTGCTGTCTCTAAATCTCTCAATAAGTTAATTGCTTGGGTCGATAATTCAATGGTTTTATCTTGCATAGTAATATTAGTGAGCGGACGCTTAAAAATCATTCCATAATATGCAGAAGGAAAAGAGTTACGCTGTATGGGTAGGCACTGAATCTGTGAACTACCTTGGCCCTCATAGGTTATGGCAACTTCACCTAGTTATATGGATCTCGCGCTTCTTTTACATCGATTCCCCTCAACCTAGGAGGTTTCATCGAAGCACTCCATTATATCCAATATTGAGAATGAGATTACGGCAGGTTTCTCCACAAGAATATCCCCGAGGATAGATACAATTCCATCGCCCAGCCCTAATTATTATTGCTATGTTATAGAAACGTTTCTATGGGAAAGCTATTCCTTTTTCATCATGGAGCATCTGTTCCATTAATTCCCGTTGGGTTAAGTAAGTTGCAATTACTATAGAGTAATTGCAAGGCCTGGAGCTTTAGGGCGAGATCTCTAGCATGGATAGCTCACTTTATTAAGCAGGGTAAAAACTGCTGTTGTGGTCTTGGTTGGCACATGTGGATATAGTTATAGAGATTGGGTTGGTTCAGTATATAGAGATATTAAGTATGCATTATCTACCTATACTCAATTATTTAGGTTAGTGGAAATCGACTCTACATTTTATAGCATGCCATCTAAACAGATGGTTGAGTCCTGGTTACGTAGATTCCCTAATGGATTTCATGTGACGATGAAGGTTCCCCGCACGGTGACTCATGATAAGCGATTAATGGTTAATATGAATGTCATTGATGACATCAATAAATTTATTGACTTAGTTAAGCCACTAATGGGGAGACTACTTAAGGTGCTTCTAATTCAATTACCTCCAAGCCTACGTTTTGATGAGGATAGGCTTGAGTCCTTCATATCAATGTTACCAATGAATAGCGGCATATCTTGGGCAATTGAGTTCAGACACATCTCGTGGATCAGGAATGAGACATTTAGATTATTGGAGAAATACGATATATCGTATGTAGTGGTTGATGAGCCCGGCATGCCGTTCATACCTAGGAAGACGGGCGGCTTATCATATGTGAGGTTTCATGGTCATGGTAAGAATATATGGTATGATTATCTTTACTCGATTGAGGAGCTACGTGATAAGCTACCTAAATTATTGGAGTTAGGTTCTAATGGAGAGCTTTATATATTATTTAATAATCACCCGGGAGGTAGAGCAGTTCTCAATGCATTGCAGTTATCCCAGTTGCTAGGCATTGAATTGACGCCGATGGCTCTAGAAGTAATGCGGAGACTCGAGCGTTCGCTGATAAAGTAATGGTTGCTTCTAACCTCTTCCAGATCCTAAAGGGCTAGGTTTGTTATTTGTTTTATCATTGGTTTAGAAATAGTTATTGTTTTACTTAGGTATAATTTCGGCATCATTGCTGATAACTAATAATTTTTTTAGGCGTTCATCATTATAATAAGAAGCAATTGTTTTAAAGGGTAATGATAGAATAAACGTAATATGAGTGTACATTATAGGGAGGGACTTCGAGCAGTCACGGGTTTCACCCAGTATATTGATGATATGCCGGTCCCCCGGGGCACGCTCTATATGGCTATAGTGAGGAGTCCATATCCTCATGCAAGAATAAAGTCAATTGATACCAGTGATGTGGTTAGGCATGGTGGTTATGCTTATGGCCCCACTGAATTATCTAAGGTAATTAAAAATCCATTCCCGGTAGCTGTGAATGCTCCACTGAAATATTACCCATTCGCAATTGATAAGGTCAGATTTGTTGGGGAACCCGTAGCCGTGGTATTATCCAGTGATCAATATAAGGCCGTTGATTTAGCTGAGATGGTTAATGTGGATTACGAACCCTTAGAGCCCATAGTTACCATTGATGATGCCATACAGAAAAAAGATGTTTTAATACATGAATCGGCCGGCTCTAATGTTGTCATGCATAGGGTAACCAGGTTTGGTGATGTGGATTCTGCATTTAGGGACGCTCCCATAATTGTGAAGACTGAGACGTATTATCATAGGCATCTCGCGCTTCCCCTAGAAACATATGGCGTAATAGCACATAGGCGTGGCGATGAGGTAGATATAACGGCGAACTCCCAGGGACCCATGTTACAGGTATATTTCATCTCAAGAGCATTATCGCTGCCAACTTCAAAGATTCATTTATCATCGCCGCGAGACATAGGTGGAAGCTTTGGCTCTAAGTACCAGATTTATCCATATATGGTGCTTGCGGCGGCTGCATCTACGTTAAGCGGAAAGCCTGTTAAGTGGATAGAGAGCAGGACGGAGAGCTTCATAGCTAGCAGTGCTGGTTCGGCCAGAAAGGGATACATAGAGATAGCTGCAGAAAGGGATGGCAAGATAAGGGGCATTCGAATGAGATTCTATGATGATGAAGGCGCATATCCAAGACCGCCCGAGCCTGGGGCGTTGTTTAGAAACCATGGCAATCTTAATGGTCCATATGATGTCAAGGCATTGGAGGCAGAGTATTATGCCGTCTTAACTAATAAGTCGCCCACGGGGTTGAATAGAGCCTATGGCTCGCCTCAGTTCTATTTCGTATTGGAGAGAGGCATTGAGGAATTAGCTAGGGAATTAAGGTTGGACCCGCTCGAAATCAGGTATAGAAATTTGATAAGGGATTTTCCTGTCGTCCTAAATGGGCAGCGATTCTATGAGACTCCAACCGGTGGTCTTTACCCAATGCAGAACTACTCGGCTGCATTAGAGTTACTGGCCAGGGAATATAGAAGATGGATCAATGAGAAGGAGAAGGACAAGTATATAGGCATAGGCCTAGCCACATTCATAGAGCCATCGGTAACTAATTTGGGGTATGTTGATTTAGCCGTTGATCCCAAAGAAAGGGAACATCCACACTCCGGCGCTGGTGACTATATTACTTTAACGCTTGATTCTAGCGGCGTGATTCATGTCTTTGTAAATACATCAAATGAAGGATTGGGGCATGAAACATCGCTCTCTGAAGTGATAGCGAGCGAGTTGGGCATTGATCCATCCATGATTAGCGTGGAATCTAAGATAGATACATCGCATCCCTGGAGCATATCGAGCGGTAGTTACTCCAGTCGTTTTGCTCCAGTTATTTTAAGTGCGGCTGTCCTTGCTTCGCGGCAGCTCAAGGATAAATTAGGTAAATTAGCATCAGTAATGTTGGGCACAAGCAATGTAAAGTATGAAAAGGGCGTTTTCTACGATTCAGATAATCCAAGCAAGAAAATGGATATTCGCAAAATAGCGGCGGCGGCTCAATGGGATCCCGGTTCCCTTCCGAAGGATATCGATGCAAACCTCAGTGTTACTGTTTACTACCAACCGCCCACAGTTAAGGCTGCAACTGGGGATAAGATAAACTCATCAGCGATGTACGCATTTCAGGCGCATATGGCCGTAGTGAGGATAGATCCAGAATCGCGGGATGTGAAGCTGTTGAAATACATTGTGATCCATGATAGCGGCAAGATGTATAAGAAGGAATTCGTTGATGGGCAAATACATGGCGGGGTATTTCAGGGAATAGCCGCCGCTCTCTATGAGGAATTGGCTTATGGAAATGATGGGCAACCCATGGTGCTCACATGGAGCGATTACGAATCGCCATCGCTTGGCGATGCGCTCTGGATGTCAACAATGGATGTGCTTCATATGGAGACTCCTCTAGAAATCTTTCCATCTAAGGCAGCCGGTGTCGGCGAGGGTCCCATGATGGGTAGTCCCGTTGCCATAGCTAATGCAGTTGCTAATGCGTTGGGCAAGCCAATAAATAAATTGCCTCTACACTTGGATGATTTGCTAGATCTATGGGGTGATTCGTGATGTATATAGGAGGATATCCAAGGCCCTTTAAGTATTACCGAGCAAACACATTGGGGGAGGCACTTGATTTGTTGCGCGAGATAGGAGAAGAAGGCAAGGTGATCGCGGGGGGTCAGAGCCTTATGCCCATGATGAGACTAAGGATGTCCTTTCTAGATAAGTTAATAGATATTTATAGAATAAATGAACTAAGATACATAAATGTACGGGATCAATTAGTTCAGATAGGTGCATTAACTACGCACCAGGAAATAGCTATGAGCGTGGATATAGCTAAGGCAATGCCCACACTGACTAGAGCAGCCTGGACCATAGCTGATCTACAAGTAAGGAATAGGGGTACCATTGGCGGTTCCCTAGCTCATGCAGACCCAGCAGCCAATTACTTGCCGCCATTAATGACCATGGATGCGGAGTTACTTCTCGCCAGCAGAGAAGGACGAAGAAAAATTAAATTAATAGATTTCGTGGTTGACTCATATACAACAAATATTAAACCAAATGAGTTAGTTATTGAGGTTGATATTCCAATAAAGTACAATGCGTTTGGTTACTCGATACTAAAGAGGGGAGGCAATGCATTTCCCATAGTAATAGCGGCTGTTGCCGGTAGGATTAGTAATGGCGTAATCGAGGAGCTTAGGCTTAGCATAGGCGGAATATCGTCTCATCCACTGCTTATTGAAATGAATGAATTAAGGGGCGCATCGGTAAAGGAAGTCGAAAACAAACTGCAATCTATTATTGAGTCTAGTATAGATGAGTCAATAAGGGAAGCCAGATTGTTGGGCGATAGGCATGCATCGGAGAAGTATAGAATTAAAGCCGCTAAATCATACTCTCTGGAGGCCATGAAGTCAGCTCTAGGTGGTTCCTAATGAGCGAGAGAGTTAATGTTACTATAAGAGTTAATGGCGTAGAAATAACCGATGAGGTGGAGCCAAGGGTTACGTTACTGGATTTTCTGCGGAATCATGGTTATACGGAGGTGCATAGGGGATGCGATGAAGGTAAGTGTGGGGCATGCACTGTATTACTGGATGGTAAGTCGGTAAAGTCATGCTTGGTTCTCGCTGTTCAAGCTGATGGCGGCTCAGTGACTACGGTGCGAGGATTAACAAAGGAGGGTGAGTTACATCCAATTCAGCGAGCATTTCTGGAGGAGTATGCAATGCAGTGTGGCTACTGCACGCATGGATTCATAATGGTTACATACGACTTCCTCACGAATATTAGCAAGGAAGCAGATCCGGAATTAATTAGCGAGAGCATAAGAAATATATGCCGCTGTACAGGTTATACGTCAATAATCAAAGCAATCAAGAGGGCGAGCGAGTATCTCAACGGAAATACTAAGGGAAGCTCTTAATAGAGTGGAGAATGGAAAAATAGTGGCGCTATGCGTAGTCGTGGATAAGGTGGGCTCTGCCCCACGTGATGTTGGTGCAATGATGGCCGTAACCTCCGATGGAGAGAAAATAGGGACAATAGGTGGATACGAAACCGAGGAGCCAATAATAAATACGGTTATGACCTCCATAAAGAAAGGCGAATACACTGCTAAGAGGCTGGTCATTAATTTCGGCACCAACGCCTCATCGCCCAACGAAGAGGTGCTGACCAGTCACATATGTGGGGGGAAATTCACTGTATTGATTACTTTTCTTTTGCCCATTGAGAAATTAATGATAGTAGGCAGTGGTAATGTTGCTCGTGCATTAGGGTCATTAGCTGCTGCAGTGGGCATGAAATCCATATGCATTGATGATAATCTGGATTCCCTCAGGGAAGTGGCGAAGCTAGGCATTGAAACTATAAGTGATGATAATATCGAGGATGCCTTGCGCAAGGCTTTCTCCATTGTTAATGAGGCGGATTCAATAGTTATTGCTCATGGCGATATAGATTACGATTACTTGGCCCTACGGGAAGCCATCAAGACAAAGGCTCGGTATATTGGAGTATTAGCCGGTAAACGAAAAGTATCTGAATTCATTAAGAAACTGAGAGAGGATGGTATAACTGAGGCGAGCTTAGTGGGTAGAGTATTTATGCCGGCCGGTCTAGACATAGGTTCTGATGATCCCAAGGAAATAGCTGTAAGCATTATTGCCGAGATAATTAGGAAAAAGAAGGGAGTAAAAGATTGGGGCATGCATTTAGATCTGGTTAATAGAATTGCTGGGAGTAATGTGAAATGATTAACGGAATTATACTTGCCGCCGGATTATCACGGCGATTCCCTGGTAAGCTAATGAAGGAGTTATGGGGAAAACCCATACTGCATAGGGTTATCGATGCATTTCTTGGCTCTCAATTAGAGAGAGTGATAGTGGTCACTAATAAAATATATTTTCCATTAATTAAGGAATTAAGCGGCATCGAGATATTGATTAATGAACAGCCAGAGAAAGGCATGCTTGAGAGCGTTAAATTGGGTATATCAAGATCAATTGATGCCGATGCGGTGGTGTTAACTCCAGGTGATTACCCATTAATAAGCAGTAAAGATATAGATCTATTAATAAAGAATTATATTGATGGCCATAACTTAGTGGCATTGGCATACCAGGATAGAATTGGCCATCCACTCCTGATTGGCCGCGCATTTTTTGATGAGGTTCTTGGATTAAGCGATGATGACGGTGGCCTAAAGCATTTGTTAAGCCTGCATAAACCATTTATTGTGGAAAGCAGTAATCCAGGTATATTAATTGATATAGATACTGAGGACGATCTAGCGCGTGTACTTAAGATGAACATTAATTAATAGCTTAAGCCTTTTTTCTTTCTGCAAAATTCCGTAATCTATTCTTGGCTTCTTCGCTAGTCACGTAACGGGCCAGTTCATTCAACAGCTTATCCTCATTCTCCATGATATTACGTAGTGCATTGCCGATAATGAATGATTTATACAATTTAAACGCTGAACCAGGTATAGAGGCTAATCTCTTCACTGCGTTTAATGCAGCTTTGAAGCCCTCATCTATTGTATCTACTACCTCATTAATTAATCCGAGATCATAAGCATCTTGTGTAGTCATGATAAATCCAGGATCCATGAATGCCCTTGCCCGTATGCCTAGATAGGGTGCAAACGCCGGGGTCACAGGCACTATTCCATACTTAATGCCGGGCAGCGAGAACTGAACTGATCGCAAGGCGATTACCCTATCCATGAAGTACAATAATTCAACGCTGAACCCATATGCCGAATCATTAACCAAGGCAACCACGGGCCTCTCGCACCTAGTGAATGAATTGATCATGTTTATTAATTCATTAAAGTATTGCCTAGCTTGCTCCACCGATGTGAAGCCATATATTTCAACTAGGTCTAATCCAGCAGAGAAATACTTGTTTCCGGTCAGAACTAGGCCTGTAGCCTTGCTGCACAGATAATTCACCGCATTTGTTACTTCCATGAACATGTTTTTATTGAATGCATTTCTCTTCTCCGGCCTATTCAGCGTAATTATGCCAATGCCATCCTGCATGGATATCGCTACAGCCATAAAGCAAGCAACTCATCGCGCCCAATTAAGTCTAGTGAGCAAAAATCCCTTGCATTATATTTGTAAGTAAATATTTAATAATAGCCTGTATCGATCAATGAATATGTGCCGTCAAGCTATTTTCTATGTGAGGAGCACTGAAGTTTTCATTAACATTGTTGATAAATTAGTTAAGGCGGCAAGGCATGACTGTAGGGCAACTTGGAGTGATCATATGCATAATGATGGTTGGGGCATTATATTAGTAAATAGCGGGCCAGAATCGTTAACCAAGTTATTCTATAAATCCACTAAGCCCATCTTTGATGAGGACACCTCATGGATTCGCAGTATCGTTGGCCCAGGTCCAATCAGCGGTATGATCCATGCAAGAAAGGCCAGCGATGGTGAACCTAAAAACGTGGATTCATCGCATCCCCATGAGGTATTTGTGGGCGATGGCTTCCTGTATTTAGTTCATAATGGTAGCGTGGATAAATCGCTGATAGCCAGACATATGGCTGATAATTTTGGATATAAGATAAACATAGATGAAATAAGCGATACTAAAGCCCTTTTGATCTTATTATCTGCAATATATGAGAAAACACAGAGTCTTGAGGATTCATTGATGGAACTAGCCCAATTATCGCGTGATTTAGGAATAATAAAGACCTCACTCAATATAGGTGTAATGCATGTATCGGAGAAAGGCGAGGAATTATTTGCAGCTTCAATGTATAATAGGAATACGTGGAGCAATGAGTCGAAACGGAAGTATCTTGATATGTACCTGTTGAAGGATGAGGATAATGTGATTGTGGCCTCTCCTACATTGGTTGATTATGGTTTAGAGACGGTAGATAAAGAGCTTCTGAGTCCTGAACTAGATAAAATGATAATTATTAATTTACATAGCGGCAGGAAAATTGTGGCTTAACTATTATTACTCGAAACTACTTCCTTTGGTTCGCTGACCTACTCCCCGCCCTTCAGGGCGAGGGTTCCCCGAGGTCTAGGGGGTTACACCCCTTTACGGGTGCTACTCGGTCATGAAGTACGAGGAAAGTAAGTACTTTCTCTACAGTTCCTCAGCCTGCATCATAATTTTTGAGCTGCATCACACCATTCTTATACACGAATCTCGCTTCCCTATTGCCTATATTAGCGTACCTGGGGTCCTTACCGATTACCTTAAGTCTATAACCTCCAATTAACTCCACATGATCACCTCTTACCCTATAAACCAGTGTTGGGGGTTAGCCACATTCTGAGTGTCTTGACTCTAGGTTTCTTGTCTTTATTTGGATTCTTCATCCAAGACCTAACAATACTCAACGCTTCCCTATAACAATCCATTGCTACTCTAGACGGTAGGTTAAACGTACTCTTCAACCAATCGTATAAGAGGGCATTAACCCTGCTTATGCTTATTGTTTTATTAGTCACTAGTTTGTATGCTCGTGTTTAGGGCTGTTCTATACCTCCTCATGAGGTCTATGACCGCTGGCTCAGGGCTAACCCTCCACGAGGCGGTTAGGGTTAGTGGCCCCTCACCATCAATGGCCATAATATGCCTAATCCTTTTGAGTTAATAACTCATTCTCTTGACTAGATTTATATAAAATTAAGTTAGGCGTCTATTGCCAGTGCTGACGATGGAGACAATAATAGTGAAGCAAATCATGGGTGGAGATGCGTATATTTACGTGGGGGATGTGGAGGCGTTGAAGAGGCTGAGGGGGAATGAATATATGCATGATAGTATTCGAAGATTGCGTATCTCCACCTTAAAAGGCAAGGTTTCAAGTATCTAGTGGTAAGATTCAAATATCTGGGTCTAGACTGTCGGTATTGATAAATGATAGATACCGGCTACTTGATGGATCGTATAAGGAATGCCTTTTATGTGGATGATATTGATCAAGCAGTTCTTCAAGAGCTGCTGAGTGATATAGAGGAAATAAAGCGAAGTGGAGCACCGGTGACGCAGGACATAATTGATCGCGTGGTAATGCTTCATTCCCGGGAAATAATGGGCACGATACTCGGTAATATACGTAAATCAATGCCAGGTAAATCAGGCATAAGAAGGGCTCTACCGTATTTATTCAAGGAGGCAGTGGAGAGACAGGGATTGGAAGTGGAATTAGATGGCGTTTATAACAAGAGGAGAATAGATGCTCTAATTCACTGGGGAACAACTTGGGTGCCCATTTCATTAACTTACGGAGAAGAAATTAAGTCGTGGTCAGGCATAATTCACTTAAATTTTAATCCAAAGAAGCCAAGCGAGTCCGATTTCATTGTGGAATTCCTTAATGATCCCCCATACTACGAGATGCTGCTTGCTTCTAAATTCCTTAGTTTGCTGCGGGGTGGTCATAGGATCCGTGGAGTAAGATTTAACATACGGAGTGAGGTTTTATATAATATTTGGAGATTCTATAGAAGCAGGAAATACCTCGTTGTTCCAGGCCCACGAATAGGTATGCAGCTATATGATCTTGAAATAATTGGGTTTAATAGGCATCTAGTTAAGGTAATGGATAGAGTACCTAAATTACCGGCCAAGCAGTATTCCCGTTATCGTAACGTGATAATCATCACGAGCAAGGGTAAGCCGCGTCGTGACGGTAAATTGCGGGTGCTTCCCCTTAGCCGCGTGATAAGCATGCTGGATAATGATGGAATATTGGAATAAGCAGCAATATGGCACTAGTTCTATATTACTGATATATGCGCTAATACATGTAGAGCCGTTCCTATTAGGAAAGTTCCCGCGGTTGCGGCTAGGCTTAGGCCTGCGTTCCTTAACATGCTGCTAAGTATGCCGGTATTGCTTGATAGTGATGTAATTAAGCCTGACACTGATTGAGCAGCTATCATTAAGATTACGGCAGCTATGAGCGCCATGTATCGGCCGGCAACGAGTCCAATTGATGGGAATGGCATCGTTACTATAAATGCGCCAAGTAAGTATGATAAACCAGTATAGATGGCTGATTTAGATGCATCTATGTTTTCCTTTTCCTTCATGGATAGAATACTATAAATAGCCTCCTTATTATTCGGTAAATTACTTGCTATAGTTGTCGCTTCCTCCTCTGGAATGCCGCTTTTCACAAGCATCTCCACTGCCTTGTCCTTGAGGGCGCCTATGGATAATAATGATAAGCCGAGCCTAGCATTCTCTATTCTATGTTTAGTAGCGTCTTCCTCGGCTTTAGTGCCTAGGTAAGCTCCAATGGACATGGATAATGTGCCTGCTATACCTACTATGGCTCCCGCCATGCCTATTAGCAGCGGATTCGATATCACCGGCACTAATCCAGCTATTGCCGAGAGGACCTCAACAAGCCCATCGCTCATGCCATATATTAGGTCCCTTATATTGCTGAGTTTTTTACTGAAGCCAGTTGCTGCTTCTATGAAGTAATCCTCGTGTACAACTTCATCCATTAATATGGGATCCATGGTGGGATCATTGCTCTTCAATCTAGCCTCAATGTATTTATTAACTGCTTTCTCCTCATCTTTCTCCCTTAACTTAAGCACTATGCCCAGGCCCATTAATCTCCTCAATAATTTGTACGTGAATACCTTGAAGCGAGATACCTTGGGATGCAGTTCTATGTTTAGTTCCTTGGCCTTACTTCTCCAATACTCCGCGTGCCGTAGCTCCGTCTCAGCTATCTCATTAAGTGTTGACTTTATCTCCGTGTTTTTCTCCATTGATGCCAATGCCCTATATATCTCGTGATCTGTTAATTCATCTATATAGAAATCGGCTATATCGGATTCATCTCTCATTAGGGAAAATTTTTCTACGGTTATATAAATCCTTGCCTTAATTGCTCTCCGATGGCTTGCAATCCTTTAGTTTCTCTTTCTCTTCCTCCAGTTTCTCCCGAAGTTCTATTAGTGCTCCTTCCCTAACAACTAGCGCTCTTTGGTAGTTCATTAATTCGCGTTCCTTCTCCATTAGCCTCTTTTCCCAATCGATGAGTTTCCGCTCCTCCTCTATCAACCTGGTGAATAGTGGTTCTAGTTTTTCCTCCAATTCCCTTCGCTTTATTGTTAATTCCTCATCCAGTTTCCTTAGGTACTCTTCCTTCTTGATTATCTCTTCATTTTGCTTGTTTAATTTTTCCTCAGTTTCCTTAAGCTCACTGCTTCTCTTTTCTAGCTCCCGTAGTGTTGAGTTTAGGTACTCCTCTTTTCTCCGTAGTTCCTCTTCCTTCTTGGCCAACTCCTCCACTCGTTGCTTATACTCTTCCTCCCTCTTATTTAGGTCCTTTAGCCTCATGTTTTCCGTCTCTATCCTGGCTGCCTCCAGCTCCAGTTTTCTCTCGAGAGACTTAAGATTAAGCTCCTCCTCCTTTAATTGCTTCTCACGCTCATTCAACTCAATTAATTTATTGCCATAATCCTGTAATCGTTGTGTCAAGTCCTGCACTGAGGTATTCAATACCGTGCTTAATTTGCTTAAATCCGCGTAAAGTTTACTGACTTGCTCATATTGTTGGCGTTGCCTCTCCAGTTCTTGGCGTTGCCTCTCTATTTCGGCCTTCTCATTCTTTATGGCTTCTTCTTGAGCAGTTAATTGGGCCTCCTTGGCTGATATATTTATCAATTTATTATCTAGCTCAGTGTGTCTCTCCATTAATTGCTTATGAAGGGACTGAAGCTCAGTTAATAATGCATCTACCCTAGATAAATCATTTATTATCTTTGTCGATTTATCGACTTCATCGGTTAGTTTTATATCAATGCTATTAAGGGTGGGGCTTATGCTGCTTAGTGTGTCCTTAACCTTATCCAATTGTGACTGAACTTCATTGACATATTTACCTATTGAGTTGATTAATTCATCAGATTTATTAAGTGTCTGCATCAATGAACTAGACAATGAATCGGAAGTAGTGGCGAATTGCTTATATAATTGATTTAATTCATTTAACCTATTGGTCTCCTCGGTTATGGCGTCCCTGACAAGTTTCATCGAGTCCTGAATTGATTTATTAATTCTATCCAAATCTATTGCTAGTCCTTGTATTATCTTCCTTATATTACCTAATTCAACGCTTATTGTCTGGTTTTGCTGGCTAAGTGATTTATCTATCATCTCTAGCCTCTGCAATATGTTATTTATGGCTTGCTCCGACTTCTTTCCTCCTCCGCCTAATAAAGACATGACTTAAGTAGTTACTAGCAGGTATATATTATTTTTGTTGATTCTGATGCTCCATTATATAGTTCCTCAATAGGCCCAGCGAATCCTCTATTCTGCTTAATTTATTGGATAGCTCTAGTTGAGTCTCTTGAACCAATAATAATGTGTCCCGTATGGTTTTCTCATAGGACGCAATGCTATTCTTCATCTCATCCAACGAGCTAAACATCATTACCTTTATTTCATTGAACTCATTAGCTGTATTAGATAATTGAGCCACCAATTCGCTTAATTGATTGCTTGCCCTGGATATGTGATCCCGGTATGCAAGTAATCCAGTCTCTATATATGCAAGCTCGCGGAGAAGGTCGGTTATTGATACCTTTGAACCAGCTTGAATTGAGGCTTCAAGAGACTTAACGGTGGACTTAGTTTCCTCGAGGGATTTACTTATATTAGCTAATGTGTCGCTAAGAGCCGCTACGCTTCGTTGGACTTGTCTAAGCTGTCCTTCAATTGACTCAATATCTATCTCATTACTCATGGCAATAAACTTGGATTTGCCTTTATAAACATGTTGAACAACTCGAACCAATCGGTCAAATCCTCAGGCATGGATTCTCCTTCTGATAATGATTATGATTGCGGCAATTATTACGATGGCAGTGATTAACGATATGCTGAAGTCTCCAAGTATTGGTCTCGCTATTGTGCACTTCGCGTTCAGTGGGATCATTGCATACATATATCCTATATAATTTGTTTCATTCATGGTGGTGTATCCATTACATTGGATCTCTATTCTAGCTAGAGGCACCGGTAATCCAAGTGCATCATTTATCTTAAGTCTCTTCTCGATTATGAGTGCAACGGCTCGATACTGGCCTGGTCCATCTATTCTGAGACTTTTCAATGGTATTGTGTTATTTCCTATATTGGTTAAATTAATTATAGGCATTGTGGCATTTATCCACTTGTTGACTAATTCACCTATTTTTGTTCCGTTTAAATCTAGGATTGTGGCATTTATTAACCATTGCCTCTCATAATTATTTATTATGTTGAATGGTTTATAGATATCTAATCTAGATGCATTCGTCGATACTAATATGAGCCTTGTGTAATTACCTTGATATATGATACCTTGCGGCTCATTTGAGATTATTGTCCCTTTACTGATCCATGCCTCCTTCTTCATCCATATATGTCCATCTATTAAAGTGATATTAACTAAGTAATACTGAAGCCTTAAATCAATGCTTATGTTGAGTGGTTCATTTATTGTTATATTTCTTGTCTCGTTAAATATAAGCCTTGTCCCATTAATATAAGTTAGAATCACTGGTCTCAGCGACAATGTGGTTCCATTATCTAACCATGAAGTGGTCATGTTGATTATTCCTAACGGTGACTTCCAAGTAACATTAACCAAGTACTCTAGTTCATATAAAATAGATGCATCAATGGGTTCACTCACTAATATACTTGATTTATTAAGCAGAACCAACCTAGTACCATTCATGTACGTTATCAAGGGAGAAAAAACTAAGCGTGTCCCCTTTACACTCCAACTAGTTGTTGTATTAATTATCTTGCTGCCTCCATAGATTTTCACATTAACCAAATACTCCTTGATCCATCTTATATATGCGGTGATTATTGTAGAATTAAGGGTTATATTGAAATGATTAGATTGAATTGCCTTACCATTTATTATTGACCCATTATAAACCAGTCTAGTGCCGTTATTAAGATTCACCGTGCTCGTTATGTTTAGTGGAATTGTGGAGTTTGGCGCATAATAGCCGCTGATATTAGTTAAGAGGCCTGATTCATCCATGATTAATAACCTATAGTAAACCTCCACATGTTTCACTATGCAAAGCGGGCCGTATGTTAGCTGCGCTTTCCCATTAGAGATTACCCATGAATATATGCATATATCATAGTTACCGCTTTTATTGAAATATATTGATTCACTACCATTAACTCCACTTGCCGATAATATATTGGTTCCATTAAGCATTATGGAGATATTTCCATATTGAGATAATCCATATTTGATTATCAAGCTGCTATTGCCTGGACCAATAGATGTTGAGTTAAAGTAACTTATCGTTGGTGTTAGCCAAGTCACATTTATTTCAAGCTGGCCTGGAAGTATATCTAGATTAGTTGAACCAAGGAATTGGAGAACACCATCTATGCGCCTATACGCTTGATATGTTTCATTTCCTATCTTATGTATATAAATCAATAGGCTGGAACCATTGCCTAGGGTCAAGTTCTCATTCAGTATGCCCCTTAAGTAAATTATATATTGCCCTTCAATTCTTGGAGCCATTATCTTCAAGGTCACTATGGGTATTAACGATATATTCAATGATCTATTGCCCACTAAGCTGATTGAGCCGCTTATAGGTTCCAAGTATTTTCCACTTATTTTGTAATCATATGAATTACAAATTATTGATAGAATAGAGGTGCCATTAATAGAGAAGGAATATCTATCTTGATTTGGAGGTTGGCTTTCCATATTAATAGTTATATTTGCAGGGATATGAGTTCCATTTATGATAGCATTAATAGATAAGGAGCAATACTTAATTCTTTGCAGGTTAATTGTGTAATTTAAGTTATTATTAACATAGAGAGACAGAGACGAATTATAGTATCCAGGTGCTTCTACCTCTAATTGATATGATCCCGGAAACAAATGGAATTCCGCCACATTAGATCTAATTATTATGCCGGCAAGGGTTACTGTGGGGATAGTAGATGAGTTTACTATTATAGTTACATTATAAATAGATGGCGGCTTAACTATCCCGATTATGCTGTTAATCCCATCATTACCTACATAGGCGAATGATCCGGACCCAATCGGCGCTGCTCCATATATTATCATTGGGAAAAGAGGTTCCGTGCTACTGACTTCAAGTGCTGTGCCGCCCTCTCCGGCTCCATAATACCCTATTCCTCCATATCCATTAGTCAACCCTCCCTCGATGAGGAATTCATAATAAGCATAGGAGAGTCCATTTATTGATGCAAATTGGGAATTAAATAGACTAATTATGCTAAAGCTATTATTAATTATCTCCCCGAGCTCGCCATATGTATAATTCCCTGAGGATATATAGCCGCCTACCATGAACTCGCCGTTACCATAAGTTATCGCAGTTACGGCAAACATGTTGCTTGGCAACATGGATGAATCATCCCTGAAAGCCCCATCATAATATACGCCTAGAGCGCCAGCACTATTTGTTGATCCGCCTACCATGAATTCATTCTCGCCATAAGCCACGGAATATAATGACGTGTAATCGCTTGGCAGCTTGATTTGATGAAATGATCCATTATATATTGCAGCAAATGCCGCTCCACCGCTTGTTCCCACTATCATGAATTGGTTATTTCCATATGCAACACCATATAGTGATCCCTGGCTAATTCCCAGTGATCCGCTTAAGTCATTGATGCTATCCGTTGATGGATTGAACATTCCTACAAATGGTTTCCCATTACCGCTTGTTCCCACTATCATGAATTGGTTATTTCCATATGCAACACCATATAATTCACCTTGTAAGGTAATGCTTTTTAATAATGTTAATTGGCCATTATTCACGGTAAACACATTTATTACTCCAGTATTGGATTGAGTATAGCCAACAGCTACTACATAATTACCGCCGGTTGCCACACCTACTAACTCCTCATTCTTTAGCTCTAATCCAAAAGCTATGGAACTAATGCTTAATAGTATTATAACGGTCAATAAAATGATTATCCTCATATGACCGTTAAATAGTTCTACAAAGGCTTAATTAATTTTTCGTAAATCAATACTTGCTTGAATGAGAATATGAAAACCTCCAGTATTATTATCTCCTCAGCTGGAGGCTTCCGCTAGGGCGAAGTAGTACTGGTTAGTACCCTTATGTTGCTTATTTCTTTCTCATCAAATTTATAAAACCCAAATCGGTGGCTGTTTTCGTGCCTAATCCAACAGGTCCAAGTAATGTGGAGCTACGGCTGCTTATTAGGTTTCTTAGGAAGGCATCTGCGCAGACTGGTGCCGCCATATGGAGATATATTGCTGATATATTGGAGAAGCCGAGAAGAAGTAGGGTGTCGGTTAATTTAAGCAAAATAGATAGGTATGCCTCGGATAATGATGTAGTAATTGTTCCCGGCAAGGTATTGGGCGGCGGTGAGTTACGGAAGCGAGTCACGGTTGCTGCATTTAAGTTTTCAACTGACGCGGCTAACAAGATAAAGACCATGGGCGGCGAGGCCATAAATATTTCCGAGCTAGTTAAGAGGAATCCAAAGGGTACTGGGGCGAAAATAATAACCTGAGGCGAATGAAATGTCGATACAAGTTATCTCAAAGGGGGTTACTCCGCAAGAAAATGAAATAGTGATAGATGCCGCTAATCACGTAATGGGTAGGCTAGCCAGCACAGTTGCTTCATTGGCGTTAAAGGGCAAGCGAGTCATTATAGTGAATGCAGAGAGAACCATAGTGACCGGCGATTATAATGCCATCCTTGAGCAATACAAAAAGAAGTTAACGGAGGTTAGGACTCATTATAATCCAGAAAGAACTGGCCCAAAGACCCCTCGAAGGCCAGATAGAATTCTTAGACGGGCAATAAGGGGGATGTTGCCATATGATAAGGAAAAAGGCAAGAAAGCATTAAGTCTAGTTAAAGTCTATCTCGGCATGCCTCCAATATATGAAAAGAGAACAAAATATATCGTGAAGGGAGCGTATTTCCACATGATTCCTGGTTCTCCATATACTACTCTTGAGGAGTTGTGGAGAGGTATTGATCCCAAGACTTGGTCTGCTTGGCGTGAGTCATATGATAAACTTAAAAAAGCTGAGGGCAATAAGGGTGAGCAGAAATGAGTGAAGAACAGCAAAACATAGAGCAAGCAGCCGCTCAAGGTGAGGCTCAACAACTACAAGAATTGAGCCAAGTACAAGTGCCTAGAAAAATGCATTGGGGGGTGGCTCACATATACGCGAGTTATAATAATACAATAATCATAATTACTGACTTAACTGGCGCAGAAACCGTTGTCAGAGTTAGCGGTGGACAAGTAGTAAAGACTGACAGAGATAAGCCAAGTCCATATGCAGCCATGCAGGCCGCATATAAGGCCGCCCAAGTTGCTATTCAACGCGGAGTTACTGCCGTTCATATACAGGTAAGGGCGCCGGGCGGTTATGGACCTAAAACGCCTGGTCCAGGAGCTGTCGCCGCTATTAGGGCTCTGGCTAGAGCTGGCTTAATGATAGGTAGAATAGAGGACACAACTCCGATACCTCATGACACAATAAGGCCACCAGGCGGTAGACGCGGCCGTAGAGTGTAATAATCTTAAACTCTTGATAAAAAGATTTATTATAACGATAGTTTTCTTATCCAATGGGATATAAGCCATTAGTTTGTGCGGCTTATTGCTTTCATTTTTTATCACTCCCCACAATAAATAGCATCAAGCTCTGAGGTTTTAACTTACTGGGGTTGAGGGGTGGATAGTCCCTCATAAAATGTTTTTATAGAATTGATCGAGTAATAAGCCTAATGCTAGAAATAAAAGGAAATTAACATAAAATTATCACTCAATAGGATTTACCCAACGAGAGAAAACGGAAGCAGTCCTCAAAGTGATGCAGATTGAAGTCAAGGCGTACAACATGCTTTTGAATGCGATAAATAATGGAAAAGAAGACAGGAAAATAAGAGACAGTATAGTAAGTTTGAAGAAGCAGGAAATCCTCATCGCAAGGCGAGGATGCTCAGTCCGGTGAGGGCGAGGCAATTCACTAGGTGATGTTTGAAGGAGGATATAGTGAATATATTGTTTTGGCCTTTCGAGGTTAATCTAGGATAGAAGCATAATGCTGGTTCCCAATACTAGAATAAGCCTTGTTACTCCAATCAACTAAATGGAGCTTGATGTCTTTAGGGTCCGGGCCTCAGGATGCTACAAGTACTCATTTCTACACGTTGCTTTTAGGGAAGGAGATTCCCCTGCATACTTGCTTGCCCTCATTTTTCCCAAAATGGATGATTAATTTAGTTATATTGATTTTTATAAATGTTTTAATAAATAGTTAACTATCATTTGCTCTTTATGCTATTGTATACGGCTAAAGGTAAACTTAAAAAACTATTAATGCTTGCTCAATATTATGCATCCATTGCTGGATGAAACTCACGAACTGGTTAAAAAGAGCGCAGCAGAGTTTGCTGAACGTGAAATAGATCCCATTATAAAAAACATGGAGAATTATGAGTATCCGCGTGAGACGCTTAGAAGCATGGGCAAATTGGGCTTATTGGCCCCCATGGGGCCTACTGATTATGGTGGTCCCGGCCTTGATTTCAGATCTGAGATATTGACTGTCGAGGAGGTGGCCAAGCACAGTCCAGGCATAGCAACTATACTGGAGATACAGGGCTCCTTAATAGTAGATACATTAGCTACATATGGAAGTACTGCCATTAAAGAGAAATACTTGCCTAGGGCCATTAGCGGCGACTTAATAATATCATATGCATTGAGTGAGCCTTGTTGTGGCAGCGATGCAGCGGCTCTGGAAAGCACCGCTAAGAGGGAAGGGGGCGAGTGGATCCTTAATGGGCATAAGATGTGGATAACATCAGGTATGAATGCTGATGCTTATCTAGTGTTTGCTCGAACGGGTCCACGAGAGGAGAGACACCGCTCGATAACTGCGTTCATGGTGGATAGAAACAATTGTGTAGAGACTAATCCTATTCATGTGATCGGATTACGAGGTACAGGCACTGCGGAGGTTAAATTCGTTGATTGTAGGTTAGGCGATGAATCTGTGGTAGGCGAGGTCAATAAGGGTTTCTATGTAGCAATAAATAGCTTAAACCTGGGAAGAACATGTGTTGGTTCCATTGGTCTAGGAATAGCGGAGAGGGCTTTTAGGGAAGCCCTTAACTATATAAAACAGAGAAACGCATTTGGGAAGTTATTGGCTGATTTCCAGTCACTTCAGCATTACGCGGCTAACATGTATGCTCAGATAGAATCCACTAGGTCACTTGTATATACAGCGGCATATATGAAGGACAAGGGTTCCTCGGATTTTCTGCTTTATGCGCATGCGGCCAAGCTACTTGGTTCTAGGCTTGGGGTTGATTCCACTAGGATAGCTATACAAATGATGGGCGGCATGGGTCTCTCCACGGATACGGTGCTTGAAATGCTTTATAGAGATGCCAAGGTTACCGAAATATATGAGGGAGCAAACGAGATAATATTGAATACTATTTATAAATTCATGGAGAAATAGGAAGAAATCCTTTTGCTTTTGAAGTGTGGATCGGTTTTATTTATTTTATTCTACGGGTAATCCATGCTCCTTTATTTGCCTTATTTCCTCGGTCTCAAATCCTTGTTTAATTGCAATAATGAAAATTATTATGGAGATAATTACCATTACTACATAATCCACTGGATATTGTATTAGATCCATTCCTCCAGATCCAGCGTAAGCCATTATCCCTGTGAGAATCATATACGCAATAAACCATGAAGAAGCCTTCACTTCAATGCTATGGCTCTTTAAATATAGGTATACTGTGCCTATTATTAATAATGCGCTGAATAATCCCCATGTTAATATGAATGACCAAAGCGATTCATATAACCCGAAGAAGGCATCCACTCCCAATAAACTCCAAAATATAATAGTGAATATAATTACCTCTAGCTTGCTTAGATTCAATTTACGTCCATAACCCAACAGAAACAGAGGTAATCCAAACGCGGTCACTAGAAATACCCAGCCCACGCCCGGCCATCCGGTCCAATATATTAACATTGATGAGAAAATAAAGCTTAATGATGCAACAAGCCATGGAACAGGAGACTCATAGGGCCTCTTGAGTTCCTTTGCGGTTCTTCTCAATACTATTAATGCAGGTCCACTTGCTAGGTAATTAACTACAGTAGCTGAAGCGGATAGTGATACCAACGAGTACCAGCTTGGAAATGGCAGCAGGAATATGACCGATAAGAAAAATGTAAATATCAATGAGAACCATGGGGTTTGGAATCTCGGATGCAATGAACCAAAGAGGGTGGGGTAGTATCCTTGCTTAGACAGGCCATAGAAGCTTCTAGCCGTTGTGCCCAAGTATACTCCCATTGTTGCAGCGGGCGATATCCATGCGTCTATCAGCAGTATTATAGCAAAGGAAGCCAAAAATGCGACGCCGCTATATAGTAGAGAACTATAGAATGGCGAACCCGCCCAATTTGAATTGATAAGGTTGCCCCAATCTCCCGGCGTTATGGGTCCCGTAACTTGCCCTTCACTATTCACTAGCTTTATGGCTGACCAATTAATTGCTCCAATAAAGCTCACCTGAAGAAGAACATATAATAGTATCACTAATACAATGGATATTATTATGGCTCTTGGAACATCACGATGCGGATTCCGTGCTTCCCCCGCATATTCAAGTGCTTGCCGGAATCCCTCATATGCAAAGACTATGCCGCTTGGAACTAGGGCGCTGAATATGGCTTCGTATCCCAAGGGGAAAAATCCACCATAATGCGAGAAATTATCCATGTGAAATGCGAGAGATATTAATAATATGGCGGTTATGGTCGGTACTATGAACTTCCACCAAGTTATTATTGTGTTGGTTTTTCCAGCCACATTAACCCCAATTAATTGAATAAGTAGGAATACAAGGATTAAGGCTGCAGCAGCTATTATACCTAGGGGATTTAATACGCCGGCTGGGGTGCTGAATATCGGCAAGTATCTATTGGTATAGGAAATCACGGCCTCTGCCTCAAGGGGTACAGTAGTTGCCACACCTATTAGATATGCCCATCCTAGGTAGTAATTGGATAAGGAGCCGTGCGTGAAATGATTTATGCGCACTAATGAACCAGTGAATGGTAGCAATCCTCCAAGTTCGGCAAATGCGAACCCCATTATAATGAAGAATATGCCGCCAATAATCCATGAGATTATAGCCGCTGGACCAGCATATGTGGCAGCGCCTAGAGATGCGAAGAGCCACCCGCTTCCAACCATTCCAGTCACTGAGAGGAACGTTAGATCCTGGAAGCTCAGCGCTTTCCTCAGCTTGATTGTATTTTCATTTGACACAATTATTTCCCCGGAGTGGGTTAATTTTTAGGTTTTACTGTGATAGTACAAAAACTATTTAACATTAGTCGTATTTCGCCAGTTGTCCTGTTGTCTTTGGGTTTATTAAATAGATTGCTGAAACTTTTAATAGAGGATATTGAATTCTTTGATTTTTAACCGATTCGGATTTAAATACGATCAATACACAATCACCATGAAACGGATTATGGTAATGCTTGCAATAATGGGGATCTGGATATTGGTGGCATTGTCGATAGCGTTTGATTCTCCTCTTTGGATTACTACAATACTAATTGGTTCGCTTACTGCAGCAATAATTAGTAGCCTCAAATTTAATAATGCCAGTGATCAGCTGCAGCGCATTAAACAGCATCCTGACATTGTTTCAAGAAAGACAGTTGCTGTTTCATAAATCGCAAAGGATTAAGCAGTTTTGGACATCATTCTTAAATCAAGGCTGGAGGCGGATAGATATATTAAGGAGATTGGCTTTGCCTTTAACTAAATGGTCATCAGACGAAAGCCGGCCGTAGCCGGCGCTTTTTATGAGGATGATGCGGAATCGCTTAGAAGGAGAATAGAGTGGTCAATTAACCATCCCCTCGGCCCTGGAACAATCCAACGAGCGAGAATCGGCGGCCTCGTCTCTGTGATAGTTCCTCATGCTGGCTATGTATATTCTGGTCCAATTGCCGCTCATTCCTATGTTGAGATCAAGGCTCATTATGATCCATCTACATTTATAATAATGGGTCCTAATCATTATGGGGTGGGCGCGCCGGTGGCCATAATGGATGATGGAATATGGGAAACTCCACTTGGCGATGTTGAGATCGATAGTGAAGTTGCCAAGTCATTAATAAATGCATTTAATGATTTAGAGGTTGATACTTATGCATTTGAGAAGGAGCACTCGGTCGAGGTTCAGGTGCCTTTTATAAAGTACTTATTCCCGCGCTCCAAGATAGTTCCAATAGTGGTTTGGGAACAGACCATAGATGTTGCTAGACGCATGGCATTAGCATTAAAACACGTAATTGGGGATAGGTTTAGCGATATCTTTTTTGTTGCATCAAGTGACTTGAATCATTATGAACCTCACGATATTACCACGGAAAAGGATATGTGGGTAATCCAACAAATTCTTAAACTAGAACCGGAGGGCTTTCTCGACATCATGGAGAGACTAAATGTATCGGTATGCGGCTTTGGAGCTATACTAACAGCAATGGAGTACTCAAGATTGCAGGGCGTTCGGCATGTTGAATTATTAAAACATGCAACATCAGGGGACACTAGTACTAATAGGGTTGAGACCGTGGGTTACGCCAGCGTTGCGTTTTATAGGGGTGATTGATATAAGCATTGAAGATAGAAAGATAGAGCACATAAAGATAGCCGCCCAAAAAGATATAGAGGAGGGGTCAACCCTATTCGATGAGGTTCAGCTAATCCATAATGCATTGCCTGACTTCGATTATGACGAAGTAGATACGTCAACCCAATTGTTTGGGAAAACATTATCTGCCCCATTTATAATAGGGGCAATAACGGGTGGAACATCACTTTCTGGAAAGATAAACGAGATATTTGCAGAAGCCGCCGAACGATTAGGGATAGGCATGTATGTTGGTTCACAGAGGATAGCAATAGAGAAGCCCGAGACCAGGTGGACATTCAGCATAATAAGGGATAAAGCTCCATCTGCACTTAAGATAGCTAATATAGGGGCTCCCCAAATATCTAAGCTGGATGAAAACAAAGCAATTGATTGGGTCAATGCAGCGATAGATATGATCGACGCATCAGCGATAGCTATACACCTTAATCCAGCCCAGGAAGTATTCCAACCAGAGGGTGAACCATGGTTCAAGGGAGTTATCGATAAGATAAGATATATCGCCAAGTCCATAAATAAGCCAGTTATTGTTAAGGAGGTAGGCAATGGGATATCAAAGGAAGTTGCGGCTAAGCTGAAAGATTCAATGATATCGGCCATTGATGTAGGTGGAATAGGCGGTACTTCCTTCATTAAAATAGAGGCAGAGAGGTGGCATAGAAGTGATATAAGCGAGCTTTCCTCGGTGTTTAATGGATGGGGTATACCAACGTCCATTTCAATCTGTGAAGTTAAGTCGGTCTTTGATGGAATAATACTGGCATCTGGTGGCATTCGTTCAGGTTTAGATGGAGCCAAGGCGCTTGCATTAGGCGCCTCCGCCTTCACAATGTCGAGGCCCATGCTGGTAAATGCGCTTAATGGTAGGGATCAATTAATGCAGTTTGCTGAGAGGGTAATAAAGGAATTCAGGATAGCGATGTTCTTAACAGGCTCCAAGCGCATTAATGATCTATCGAATTTACCCATAATACTTGGCCCAACCATAATTAATTGGCTCACTCAGCGGGGAGTGCAGTGCCATTAATAGGAGAGATTACTTTGCTCCAAAGGAATTAACCTCCGTCCTATTGGGATTTTCGAGGGTCTGGCTTATCTGCCGTGTATATGTTCCTGTTCCCAAAGAAGGAGGGAGATGCTCCAAGGAGGACATTATGGACTGAATAATTACCGCTTTAAAGGGCTATGCTTATGGTCCCCTAAGTAGAGCCCTTAGTGCTATATTTAACAATGATGTGATTTCTTGGTTCCTCGTCAATTCCATTTATTAATCCATAAGACAATGCGTGCCTCAGTATTTCATTCTTATCCATTTCATTAATCGGGTCAATGGTTAAAATGATTGGTTTATTTGTGGCCTTATCAAATCCTACCAAGATAGCTTTACTTCCCGGGTATCCTAGTTGGAAGAGCCTTACTTGGTACTTAACGTAATTTACTCCTCGTGGATCAAAGGTTTTCACTTCATATATATTTTCCCCATCATAGAAGTCAGGTTGAACATATATCCCAACCAAGTCATCAATGACTATAAGCCTAGTTTTTGGTCTTAATAATCCAAAGGCTGGCGTGGATTTAAATGCATCTAGCATTGCCCTCCCTCTAGATAATATATTATTTCTTTGATTCTGCATCAATTGAATCCCTAGCATTGCGGCCTCATCATCTAATGTGGACGATATATACTTCAAGGCCGCTTCAAGGAAATCATTGACCCCTCGCTTGTAGTAGTAATTCATTTTTACCGTGGCCTTATCAAATATAGATCCAAATAATATATCAAGTGGACTTCCGCTTAATTCATGCTCGAACATATTCTTTACAAGCATCCATGCTGGAAATGTCTTCATATTGGTCTCCTTACATGAATGAGTCCAGAGTTGATGATCCACCAACCTTGCTCATTGCTTTTCTTAACCTATCTATAGCTCCCTTAACTCTATCTGGGTTAAAGTCATGATTCCTCACTAGTATATTGATTATTTCGTTCTCATTGGGTTTACCGAATGATACAGTTTTAACCTCTACTACGTCAGGCTTAAGAAAGTAATCGCGTATGCTTAATGGATCCATTGGGAACTTATCGCTTCCTATTACTTTTACGATTTTCTCTATTGAGCCATATTCCTTTATCATTTTTAATGCCCGTTGAGGTCCCACTCCGGGAATGCCATCTGGATTATAGTCAGTACCTATGAGTATTGCTAGATCTATTAGTTGGGTTCTATCCCTTAATCCTAGTTCCGATAATACATTATTCAATTCTATTAATTCGGGCTTTATCTCTACGTACTCATTCTTATTCGGAAGCTTCCTTCTACCTGTAATTGTCAAGTTCCTAATTAATCGAGGCGAACCGAATAGGAGTGAGTCATAATCTTGACTGCCTGTGGCCCATGAAATCCCCCTAGCAGACATAAAGGCCGCCTCCGCTTCTCCCTCGCCGGGTGCTTGTACCCACGGTACTCCCATTGCCCTCAGCAATTCCTTAGCATCATTAACCATCTCATCACGAAGAAATATCGATCGTTGTACGTGCTTCTTCGCTTCCTTAACGTCGCCTAGCCTAAGAGCTGCCTCTGCAGCTTGAGCTTCCTCAATCTTGCGTTGCCTCCGTCTTTCTATCTCGGTTGCCTTTAGTTGAGGAGGCTTCCCATCAAAGACATATACCGGCTTAATTCCATTCTCAAGCAAATTAATAGTTCTATAAAGCAAACCATTAAGATGACTCGTGATTCTGCCCAACGAATCCATTAATGGCGTTCCATCGGGCTGTCTTATCGATGCAAGGAATTGATAGAGGGCATTATAAGCATCAATGGAAACTATACGCCCATTTAATCTAACTAGCTCTATCTCTTGCCTTGATTTTTCTATTAATTTACCAAGCTCAGTTACGCCCATTAGACCTAAGATGCATATCTATATTTATCCTTATCTGACTAAGCATAGAAAGTAAAAATAGTCACCTTGCCTTGATTGGCGGGGCCTCTAGCCAGAGAAGATATCATAACTTGCCTTGTGTCGATAGTCCCGATCATTTTTGAATTTTTAGGGATTCAAGGAGATCTAGTTCTTAGAGTGGACAATGTCAGATATTAAGGTTTGAATCATAGAGAAATTGGTACATGTATTGAGAAACCTTAAAAAGGGTGTCCCTCATTTCTTCATGGTTGCCGGGGTGGCCGAGCGGCCCAAGGCGCGGGACTTGAGTCCCAGCAGCAAGTCATCCCGTCCCCGCATGGGGGCCCGGGTTCAAATCCCGGCCCCGGCGCCAGCTTAAATTAGGAACTATGCTTAAATAATTGATGCTGCTTCAAGTCAATTAATGAATTTAAAGATAAGGTTCAGCGGCGGCATATCGATAGAGCATAATGGTTTATCTATATTGGTTGATCCGTATAGGAAGTTCGATCCATCTAAGTATGATTATGTATTGATAACCCACGGTCATACCGATCATTTTACTCCATCTATAACCAAAGCTAATAATCTGATTATGACGAGGCAGACGCATGATATATTGAGCGAGATGTATGGATTAAAACTAGATGGATCCACTGTGATTGAGATAGGCGATTTATTGGTTCTAGATGAACTGAGCATAAGAGCCATGAATGCGGGCCACGTTATTGGTAGTGCAATGTATTTGCTGGAATTTAATGATTTATCAATTGGAGTCACCGGTGACTTCAATATGGAGGATAGTGTTGTCCAGAGGGGCGCTGATTCTATGAGGGATGTGGATATCTTGATAATGGAGGGAACATATGGGAGCGAGAGCTATATATTCAAGCCTAGAAATGAATTATATGACTTGCTGCTTAATGAGGTTGAGCGATCGATTAGCCTTGGTAATAATGTGGTATTTAGTGGCCACCCCTTGGGGAAGGGACAGGAATTGGCGATTCTGCTTCGGAAATATAAGCCATTCCTTGATTATAATGTATATAAATTGAATAGGTTACTATTGAAGGAACCCATGGGGTCAATAATGGTGCCGGAAGCCGATCATGATGAGCCGATAGTGGCTATAACAGGTATTCATAGCGATCTTCGATTAAGGTTCCGTAATGTGTTTAAGTTGAAGAGGCCAATAAATGTGATAGGAGTAACAGGTTGGGGTTATGGTAATTCAATTCAACTAAGTAATCATAGCGATTACTTATCTCTTGTCAAGTTCGCATTAGAGTCGCGTGCTAAGGCTATATACACTGTATATGGAAATGCGGCATTGCTTGCTCAGTCACTTAGGCGCAAATATGGCTTGAATGCCCATTTAATGCCAACCAATGAAGGCGATATAACTAGCTATTAATTTATTAATTGGCATGAATCACTTCAATAATATCCTCATAACTATGCATAATCAGATATGGATAGTATCTGACCTTTTTAGGGTCGTGAAGTTGAGTATGCTTAATCCATTGTCTCCAATTTAGGCCCTTCGCAGGGTCAAGGAAAACACAGAGCAAGCGATCAAATCAAGAAATACCATAAAGGCGAGGAGGTTAGATCGATCTATTCTAGGTTCAGATTTTATATTATTAATTGACTACTTCAGTAAGATTTAATAAGCTGCATGCGCCTAATGGCGAATGGCATCTATGGATTGTTGCTTATCGTCGTGCAGCTCTAAATGCAGTGATGATGAGCCTTACTTGGTTGAGAGATGCATGGAGGAATGCTTTAATTCATGTATATCTAAATAAGCGATTAATACAGTAAGTAATTTAGGTATTAAAGTATGGATGGATATATATGCGCAAAACATTTAAATTAATAAATTGCCAATGCGTGCATAATGGGTCAAGGATTTTCGAAGCTTCCGTTGCATATAGGTGTGATACCTGATGGTAATAGGAGATGGGCAAAGAAGAATAATACCGATTTCTTATCGGCTTACAGAATAGGTGCGGATAAGGTGGAGGATTTCCTGGATTGGGCTATAGAGATGGGGATAAAGGCCGTTACTGTTTATGTATTGTCACTGGAGAATCTGTTGAATAGAAGTGAAATTGAGAAGAATATAGTGTATGAATTGCTGATCAATAAATTAATAAAGACCAGAAATGATCCAAGGATCCATAATAATAGGGTGCGGATAACTGCAATAGGTAGATGGAGGAATCTCCCTCAGGGCGTGGTCAACGAGATAATGGCTGCTATGAAGGTAACAAGCAATTATAATGATCATTTCCTTAACTTGGCGATTGCATATGGCGGCATCCAATCTGTGGTGGATATGGTTAACAACATTATTGGTTCTAGGAGCGAGATAAGCGATAATGACTTATTCAAGTACTTACCTACATCATTTATGCCATATCCCACCATCGATCTAGTGATAAGGACGGGCGGCGAGTATAGATTAAGCAATTTCTTTCCATTAGAGGCTGCCTATGCTGAGATGTATTTCACCAGTAAGTATTGGCCGGATTTTGGTAGGGATGATCTAATTGATGCATTGAATTTCTATGCTGGTCGCGAGAGGAGGTTCGGCCGTTAACGGCCCCAAGATTTACGCTTTGGTTCATTAAAGTTTAATAATCGGCGTTGCTCGGATCCATTTAGTGATGATTAGGTTTCCGGCTTGAGTGGTGATAGTTTCACCCCTGACTGAGTTTAGTAAGGTTTATAAAGGGTTGCTATATATCGAATGTGATTAAGGATGGATGCACTGGAATAAAATCAATTAATGAGCTTAAGATCCTCATATCAATGTTAAAGAAGTATAGGGGATACGCTACCACTTTAGTCACGCTGTATATTAATGGAGATAGGCCCATACCAGATATAGTTAACATGCTTAGAGAGGAGTGGGCTGTTTCAGGTAATATAAAGGATAAAACAACAAGAAATCATGTTCAGGATGCAATTGATAGAATAATAGGCATGCTTAAAGGAACCCCTAAGGCCCCTCCAAATGGATTAGTCGTATTCGCCGGCTTCCACATGATATCTCCAGGCAACTATACTTGGGTATCATATGTTGTGATTCCACCATTCAAGATAAGCACATTCAAATATATATGTGATATGACGTTCCATACGGAGCTTCTTGAGGAAGGCGCGAATACTACATCTACATACGGCATAATAATAGTGGAACGAGGAGAAGCCGTTATAGCGCTACTTCGCGGAAACTACTGGGAAATAGTGAAAAAAGTTCAATTCTTTGTCCCAAATAAGCATAGCGCAGGCGGGCAATCAGCGCTTAGATACAAGAGACAAACAGAGCACTTGGCCGAGGTATTCTACAAAATGCTCGCCGATTCCGCTAATGAAATATTCCTTAAAATAAATGATTTAAAGGGAATAATAGTCTCAGGTCCTGGTCCCACAAAAGAGGATTTCCTGAAGGAGGATGCATTGGATTATAGATTAAAGGATAAAGTAATAGCTATAGTTGATGCTTGTTGCCCGGATGAATATGGGGTAATAGAGACGATTAGGAAAGCTAGCGATCATATTAAGGACAATGAATATGTCCACGCCAAGGAACTTCTTGAAACATTAATGGAGTACGCCGTCCGCAAAAGCAATTATGTCGTATTTGGCAAGGAGTCCACAATGAAGGCCTTGAAGTATGGAGCCGCAAGGATAATACTGGTCAGCGAGAACGTGGGAGAAGAGGAAATACTTAACTTAGTTGTTGAAGGAGACAAGAAGGGAATAAAGGTAGAGGTCATTCCAAAAGCCGTCGAGGAGTCTAAGATGCTCGACGAAACATTCGGAGGATACGCGGCAATACTTCAATATCCAGTAACGACATTGGAGGCACAAGACAATCAGCAGTAAGAGATCTCCGTCCATTTTAATATATACTGTAAAAGGTTTTGCATTTAATACTTGCGTTCCTCCGGTTTCCACTTTGTGATCTTTACAGGTATATATGAGAAGCTCGGGCCTTCCTTCGTGTAGAATGCCAAGGTATGCTTTAGCCAATTAACGTCGTCACGCTTCGGGTAATCTATTCTTGCATGTGCTCCCCTGGATTCCGTTCTATTTAATGCGCCTAGCGTTATTATTTCTGCTTGCTCCAGTAGGAAGTCTATTTCCATTAGATCCTTTAGGTTCTGGTTATATATTAATCCTCTATCTTCTATCCTTGAATTATTGAATCTCTCCCTTAGTTTCTTTAAAGAGGAGTATGCTTCCTCAAGCCCGCTCTTTTCCCTAAATACATATACATAAGTATCCATTATCTTATTCATTTCGTGCTTGATATCATACGGATTTTCCGCATTGGTTTCCTTGTGGAGCAATCCATCAAATATCCGCTTCTCCTCTTTCTCTGCGGCATCCTTAACATATCCATTATATTCCAGTTCGATGGATGTAGTCATTGCATATTTAGCAGCTGCTTCGCCGGTGAAGTGACCCCAAACTAGGCACTCGCTTAATGAATTGCTTCCAAGCCTATTAGCGCCATGAACGCTTACATTAGCTGCTTCTCCGGCTGCCCATAAGTTGGGTATCTTTTTCTCTGCATCAATATATACTTGCCCCTTTAGATCCACATGAATGCCACCCATCATGTAATGCATAGCCGGCCTGACTGGAATAGGTTCGTCAACAGGATCAACGCCTATGGTCTTTATAGAGATCTCGCGAATCATGGGCAACCGTTTATTTAATCGTTCCTCCCCAAGGTGCCTTAAGTCGAGCAATACATAGCCAAGCCCGCTCTCCTCATCCATGAATCCTCGTCCTTGGTTTATCTCTGTTATTATTGAACGGCTCACTATATCGCGTGGTGCTAGTTCCATTCTACTTGGCGCGTATCTCTTCATGAATCGTTCTCCATCCTTATTAACCAAGTATCCTCCTTCCCCTCTTGCTCCCTCTGTTATCAATATTCCATTGGGTACTAATGCGGTTGGATGGAACTGAGGGAACTCGAAGTCCTTTAGCGGTATGCCGGCCCTATACGCGAGGCTATAACCATCTCCTGTGGAGGAGTGAGCCATGGTTGTGAATCCATATACTCTGCCATTGCCCCCCGTGGCTATTATACCTGCCTTAGCTAATATCACCTTGAATTCACCGGTCTTTAAGTCAATAGCGGTTATGCCTTTGAATACCCCATTCTCAAGAATAATGGATGTAGCGAAATGTTCATGAAGCATATCTATATTGCCGAATCTCAAGGTATTGTCATATAATGTGCTTAACAAGAAGAAGCCTGTTTTATCTTGTGCAAAGGTAGTTCTTGGTATGGTCATGCCTCCAAATGGTCTTTGTAAGATTTTTCCCTGGGGATCGCGAGACCATGGTACTCCCAAGTGATCCAGGAACTTTATTTCCTGAGGCGCCGTTTGTACTAATAGTTCTATAGCATCTTGATCGGCCAAGAAATCACTTCCTTTAGCAGTATCGTATCCATGGAGGTCTAAACTATCGCCGTTCTCCTTAGGATAAAGCACTGCACTGGCTCCACCCTCCGCTGAGACAGAGTGGCTTCTCATGGCGTGAACCTTAGATACAACCGCTATCCTTATTTTTCCGCCGGATATCCTGGCGGCCTCAAATGCTGCTCGTAATCCGGCGAGACCGGAGCCAAGGATTAATACGTCGTACTTTAATACCTCCACCATAGCAGCCACGCATTAATTCTTGTTTATAAAAATTCCGTCTTGGCATTGATTAAGTATAGAACTATCGTAGAATATCTAAGTAATCTCCACCAAGGCATGCTTGGTTTATTTGGTTCTATGGGTGGAATTATACCTCCTTGGCTGTGTTCCTGTTAGCGGTATCATGGGAAACATTTATTTTCATTTAGTCAATAACCCTTTTCGTGAATTTACGCGTGGATATGGAGGGAATAAGACGCCAATTATATGTCTTTGGCCCAGCTTGGCTCGTCATGATGGCCGACATAGATATAGCTAGCATAATCACTGCGCTTCAGTCTGGCGCCACTTGGGGATATAGAATGATCTTTGTGATGCTTATACTGACCGTTCCATTATTTATAATTCAGGATGCTGCAGGTCGTCTAGGCACTGTTGGTGGCCTTGGGCTAGGAGAAGCAGTGAGGACTAGATATGGTAGTAGAGTCGCGGCTTTATTGGCTATTCCCATGGCTGTGGCCGACTTTTTAGAGTATGTGGCCGAATATGCAGGCATGGCCATTGGAGTACTTCTTTTAGGTCTTCCATTAATTCCAATGTTATTGATATTATATTTAGTTCATGCAATTGTTGTATTATTCAGTAGTTATAGAAAGGCTGAAATAGTTATGCTTCCCATAAGTCTCATGCTTGTCGCCAGCATAGTTGCCTCTGCCCTATTATTTAGGCCGAATCCATCATTATTGCTAAGCGGCTTATCGCCTCTTCAACCATATGGTAATCCATCCTTTGATTATTTGCTTGCTGCAAATATAGGTGCAGTAATAATGCCTTGGATGCTGTATTTTCACTCTGGTGCTGATTCAAGAAAGAAATTGCGGAGGAGTGATTTAAAAATGGAAAGATTGGAGACGCTAATTGGAGCAATTGTGTCGGAAATACTAATGGCCATGATAGTAATAGATGGCTTACACCTAAATATGGTTAATGACTTTCTGAACGTAACCGAATTATCTAATGCCTTAGCTCCATTCGGTTCGCTGGCGCCCCTAATATTGGCGTTCGGATTCTTGGCGGCTGGCTTTTTGGCACTCGTGGTTATTTCTATGGCCTCTGCTTGGGGAGTCCTGGAGGCAATCGGGCATACATCTAGAAAATCATTTCTAATCATTTACCTGCTTGAAAGCCTCCCAGCCCTTTTATTAGTAATATCCTATAATAATTACGTGGAACTAGTGCTCGATCTAATGGTATCTTATACAATAATAATAATACCATCACTATACGTGTTGGGTCGATTAGTCGCAGATTCGAAAGTGATGAAGGGCGCTCCATATAAATCCTGGGAATCCGCTCTATATTGGGCCATGACTATCATAATAATAATTGGGGGAATAATTGGCTTACTCGCAATTATATGATATAGATATCCATAGATACGTAAGATACTTTACCTTTCCTCAGTTATTATTGCATATTTTGGAGCTTAATGCTGCTGATCCAAAATAGGTTGATTCTGTCATTGAATTAATATTGGCCAAGGGCTATCCCATCGCCGCGTATATCGGCATAACCTATCTTTTCATCATTGATGAATTGAATTGCATGGGCCACACCAGTTGCACCTGGATATCGAATCTTGCGAACTTCTGCATCCACTCCGTCCTCTGCAAATACCTCGGTCCCATCCCATAGGAATCTAGGTGCATCAATGGCTTCCACAATATCCATTCCTAGGTCTATGATGTTTGTTAATAGCATGGCATGTTGTTGTGGCCTGAAGTGTCCTCCACTTATTCCTAGAGCTAATGTGGGCTTTCCATTTTTTTCAACTATTATCGATGATAAAGTATGTAGTGGCCGCTTACGTGGTCCCACCTCATTTGGGCCGCTCATCTTGAAGTCGCTGGCCCTGTTATTCAGCGTTACTTGATATGTTGGTTCAGTTATTCTGGAGCCAAATGGATGATAAAGGCTTTGGATTGCTGAAACTATATTTCCCTCCGCATCCGTCACAACGAAGTTCGTGGTGTCCCCATCATGGAGCCGCTTCATGCTGCTCAGGAATACCTCATCGTCGAGTATCTTATTTATTGGAATATCTACATACCTGGGGTCTCCTATATAAGAATCCCTTATGGAATATGCATGCCTGTAAATCTCTGTGAATACCTTAACCTTACTTGAACCTTGAAGAGGAGCATTTCTTCTATCTATCTCTTTCAATATCAATAGCGTAGTTATGCCTTGGCTATTTGGCGGCGATTCATATATTTTATTGCCTCTATACTCAATGCTAAGCGGTTCCCTCCATTCAGGCAAGTACTCGGTGAAGTCATCATAGCTAAATACGCCTCCCATTGAGTTTACGTAATCGGTTATAGCTTGACCCACATCTCGATAAAAGAATGAGGGTCCATTTTCTCCTATGGCTTGTATGGTATTGGCCAGTCTCTGCATATTTATTCTTCCCCACCTAGGCGCAGCATACACATTCATTGTTTCATGGTCGTGAAATGTCTCGTTTATGTTCCTCGTGGTTAATTCAAGCCTAGGCGATACAGGCAATCCATTAGCAGCGACTTGCGCTGCTGGCTGAAGGAGGTTCTTCCACTCCATTGACCCATATTGTTTCCAAAGAGAATATGTACTCATTACCATGCCCGGCACTACGATTGATAATGGACCATAACGCGGCATATCTCCATTAAATTTTTCGACTATAATTTCCTTAGTTAACCGTCGTGGCGCCCATCCACTCCCGT
The DNA here is from genome assembly GCA_023269935.1 of Thermocladium sp. Next base: position 50,756 of record JAGDXC010000009.1, on the reverse strand, counting down.
TAATGAATTCAACTTTGCCGCTTTTCTCATTATATATCATTGCCATGAAGTCACCTCCCAATCCATTTAATGCCGGTTGGCTAACCGCTAACATGAATGACACAGCCACCGCTGCGTCAATAGCATTACCGCCTTTCTCGAGTATGCTTAGTCCAACGATGGATGAGAACGGGTGTTCGCTTGTGACTACTCCCTTCCTGGAAACGAAGGCAGGCTTCACATTATCTAATTGTAGCAGATGATTAATAAATATAGGGGCTGCGTTAATCTGGTATGTTAACTCATTTTGAGAAGGAGAACTTAATTTCTCTCATTGAGTATCGTAACGTTTTTAAGCGGTTTATAGCTTGTGAATCGATTAGTAATGTATATATTGGCGGCGTTCCAGTTGCTGGGCGGAGGCGGCTCTAGTACAACAGAGTACTGGATATTTAACCTGCTATTATTCGTTGTGTATTTCGGTATTTTCCCATTTCTTTATGAGTATCTACAATTAATGCGTTTTCAAATGCAAATAAATGGTTTTTTACAGCAGTTGAGCGCCACCATAACAAATGGTATCTCTCAATTCCTAGGCGCAGTTAATCAAGTCATGGCCAAGGATGGCTCTACCGTGGATAGCGACAAGGTCAAGAATGAACTGCGCAATTTAATGGACTTAGTTGTGATTGACCCTACAAATATAGAAACCGAGGGATTAGTTAGGAAGTTGAAGTATCTAATAAACATGTATAGCGATAGATTAGAGGGCGACGTGAAGAGAATGATGCCTAACTTGGATAAACCTATGGTTCAAAATATGACTAATGCAGTTGAGGTTCTACGGAATCTAAACTATATATATAAGGTAGTGGATCACTACTATAAGCTAAGTTCTAAGTACAAGAGCTACTACTTGCTGTATCAATTAACATTTATGCTGCCCTTCCTAAAGGAGGCGGTCAATGCATTAAGTGGTTCCATAACGTCATTCGTGAAGGGGCAACCAATAGGCGATGCTGCCGGTCCATTGACCATCTATCGCTTTATGAATAGTTCATGCCAAGGCAAGGCATCCATGGATAGCGTGGTGCCAGATACCTATATAGGTCAATGCATTTATAATCAAAGAAAGATATATTTGGTGAAGGCGCAAGGACCGGGTGGAACAGTGGGTCACTTAGATGATGCAGTTAATTATTTGTTGGAGACCATTAATTTAAAGCCGAGGCTCGTAATAACCATAGACGCAGCACTGAAGCTTGAGGGAGAAAAGACTGGCACAATAACTGATGGGCTTGGCGTTGCAATGGGCGGCATAGGAGCTGAGAAATTCAACATAGAAACCACGGTATCTAGACATAATATACCCCTATACGCTATACTGATAAAAATGAGTGAAGCTGAGGCTCTGAACACCATGACGAAGCAAATAGATGATGCCGTGAATTCAGCCATTGATAGATTGCGAAAAATAATAGATACATACACCTCCTCCGGCGATGAGGTTCTCGTCATCGGGGTAGGCAACACAATAGGAGTTGCTCAATAATTGTTTGAGCTACAGCAAAGTTTTAAACTTCAAAAAGGGGCTGCGATCTATGTCATTCGATGCATTTGTGATGAGTTACTCGGTTGCGGTATCCATTACTGTATTCGCTGCCTTAGTAATTCTATTATATTACTTGGTTTTCAATAAGTCACTTATGGCAAAGATAACTGGCTCCGCTCAACCTCAGCATCCTCAATTAATTGAGTTCGCGGTATTGAAGTGCCCTCAATGTGGTTTTGAGAAGAAGAGGGCATTTAACATTGGCGATTATGTAGGTAAGATAGATGCAGAGAAGTGTCCTCATGATGGATCACAATTAGTGATTTCCGCTATTGCTAAGGAAACGCCCAAGGAGTGATGATTATGTCATTGCCAAATGCAGCTCCCACGCCCATACGATTAGTTTTTTCATTGCCAGAGGGATCCCATGTAGTGATTAGAGGATGGGTTTATAGGAAGCGAGTGCTTAAGAATAAGGTATTCTTGGTTATACGTGACTCCACTGGTATAATACAATCAATCTTCACAGATGAATTGGCAGCTGAAGCATCCAAGTTAAATATAGAATCATCTCTCTATGTTAGTGGAGTTACTAAGAGGGAGGATCGTGCGCCGGGGGGCGTCGAGCTTCATGTGGATAAGATTCTATGGGAATTCGTAGGCGAGCAATTCCCAATAAATGAGGATGCGGCTAATGCTGACTCTGAACTGCTCCTGGATCTAAGGCATCTCTGGGTGCGGAGTAGGAGAATGCAGGCTGTGCTCAAGATACGAAGCACTATATTTGCCGCGGTTCATGATTATTTTAGGTCCAATGGTTTTTATGAAGTACATGCGCCAACCTTCATATCTGCGGCAGTTGAAGGGGGTTCTACATTGTTTAAAGTTGACTATTTCAATAATGACATTGTTTACTTGACTCAAAGTGCTCAATTCTACTTGGAGGCGCTGATTTATTCATTGGAAAAGGTATACACGATAGCACCTAGCTTCAGGGCCGAGCAATCCAGGACTAGGAGACACTTGACGGAGTTTTGGCATGCTGAAATGGAAATGGCATGGGCTGGATTACGTGATGTCATGACAGTGGGGGAGGGCGTCATAAGTAATGCGGTCAATAAAGTGCTTCAAAACAATTTAGAGGAGTTAAGTGTCATAGGTCGTAAGACGGAGTATTTGGAGAGAGTTAAGCCTCCGTTTCCAATGGTTTCTTATGATGAGGCCTTGGAGCTATTAAAGAATAAAGGCATTAATTTAAAGTGGGGTGATGATATTGGGGCCGATGAGGAGAGGGCTTTAACTCTGCAGTTCGATAAGCCGATTCATCTTCATCATTTCCCGGAGGTGGTTAAGGCTTTTTACCATAAGAATGATCCACAAAGACCAGAAACTACCCTAAGTGTTGATATTCTTGCTCCGGAGGGTTATGGCGAGGTGGTGGGCGGAGGAGAACGTATAGAGAACTACAATGAATTGGTTGAGAAGATTCGCCGCTTTGGACTTGATCCGAGCAGTTATGGTTGGTATCTGGATTTGCGTCGCTTTGGGTCTGTTCAGCATGCGGGTTTTGGATTAGGCATGGATAGGTTAGTCATGTGGATATGCGGACTTGACCATGTGAGGGATGCGCTTCCGTTTCCGCGAGACATGAGGCGCATTAGGCCTTAATATGCGTATATTGGTGACTGGAACACCAGGCACTGGGAAAACCACTATCTCATTAGCGCTATCTAAGAAGCTTGGCGTGCCATACATAAATCTAAATGAATTGATTCTGGCCAGTGGTCAAGTATCTTGGAATCAGCTTAACAATACCTTTGATGTGTTGGATCCAGAGAAGGTTTCTGCAATGCTTAATGAAGAGGTTAGGAAAATAAGTGGTTGTGTTTGTGAGACGCTTGCCGTAGAGTTGCTTGATTCCTCCATAATTGATAAAGTCGTTATTTTGCGTCGTGATCCATATTTATTATGGAATGAGCTTCAAAAGAGAGGTTGGCCATTAAGTAAGGTTGCCTCTAATGTATTATCCGAGCTCCTCAACGTTATATCATATGCTGCTCGCGATTTGTTTGATGGGAAAGTAATCGAGGTAGATACAAGCAAGTCATCTCCAGATGAGTGTATTGATACGATAATTAGGGCATTAAATGGCGAAGCAATTGATAATGAGATAGATTGGCTTTCTAGACTTGATAATGATAAATTAATGGATTTCATCCAGACATTAGAGGAAATGGAGGGTCGCATCAATTTATAGGCATCATAAAATGACTAGGGCAATAAATATAGGCTCAATTACTTTGTGGATGTTATTAATGGCAGAATTATGTTCTTTGTTAATAGCGTTAAGTCCTTTATTATGCTGATCCCGGAGAAGCCGGCTCCTTGGAATAATGCAGTTATGCATAACCTAACTGCCTCACTATTATCGGACAACATACAGAGCGAGCTGGAGACATTCAGCACACTTTGTATCTTTGTTATTAATCCATCTATGTAACGAACCATTTCTCCAAATTCCTTTGTCTCTAGTTTTCGTTTTATTGTTTCACTTCTTATATTGTCGACGAGGGCTAGGACATTTATGTTAAGTTCACTTAACTTATCTGAGACTGTGACCAATGCATCCCTGATATCTGGAAGCGGGTAATTAGTTCCGCTCATAAACTCCAATAAATAATTATATTTATCCTCTAACTCCTTCGTCACATTAATTAACTCCACTTCATTTGAGCTTCTTCTCCCCATTTCGTTCTCATTGTTGATTCCAAGCAATTATTAAATATTTCCATCTAAAAATCCCTCAAGTGCCTAATCCATAAACATTATCGTCCTTTGCATCATGGTTTATTGAATCAGAGATTTTGGTAAAAATAGAAATAGCTATAAGTGATTTTTGGTCTCTGGCTGTTGGGTCAAGTGTCTCTTTGGGGGTTACGGTGGGTTCCCCCGTGGGGGAGGACTGAGTTCCAATAGATGAAGCCCCCTTGTAAAGGAGGATCAAGACCACTCCAAGGAAACAGGAAAACCACGCCACGAGACGAGGATACCCATCCATAAGGACAGGAGCAGTTCACTAATTCATGAGTTCAATATGTTGCATTAACCACATAAAGGCTTCATGTGCTCGTTGTGGGTGTTTTTATTGGTCCGTAGTTCAGTATTTTCCTGTTCATGCCTACGGTCAGCATCGTGAGTGGGACGAAGCTGAACTTAACTATTAATTGCCCAATTATTAGGCTTAGGAGGACGCTTAGGGGCAGGACTCCCAGGAACGCCGTGGGTATGAATACTAGGCTATCTATGGTCATTGCGATGGGGTCGCTGACCCCAACCCTCCTCACCACGCCCAGCCTCAGCCTAGTAACTAGGTGCACATCAATATTCTCGCTGACCAGGAATGAGACGACGCTCGCCACGGCTATCCTCGCACTGGTGCTGAGGACACCAGACCCCCCAGTTCCAGGGGTAATGGACACCAGGTTAAGCATTATGAAGTATGACAATTGCAGGACAGCACCAATACCCACCAACCACCTCCCCAGCCTAGCCCCATACTTCACGCTAGCTATATCCAGCACCGCGACACTCGCACTATAACTAATGACCCCCCCAGGAACAAGAAACGGGGAAATATTTAGCAACCTAACAGCCAATACTTGGCTCATTGTTAGCAGGAACAGGTAGGTAGCGCCCGTGGTGAGGAGCAAGACATCATCGCTTCTCCTCCCGCTCACCCAAACCACCCAACCGGTTAATAAGTAGAGCAGTATCGCTTCACCGAATAGGTAGATCAATTGATACATGTGAATCGCGGAATAATCTTGATTTTTATAAAGATTCTTGCCTAGCTTCTGTGCTTTGCTGGTTTCAACAGCTATGCATTAAACTTGCTTATTCGTCCGAAAAAGAAATAAATAGGTTTAACAAGAATCTTGAACTTGATGGGTAGGAGAAAAGTGCGTAGGAAGCTGGCGGTCAAGCCCGCTAAGAAGCTGCCGAGGATATTTCAGTGCCCGCACTGTGGCATGACTAGCGTTAACGTTATATTGAATAGAAAAGAAAAAACCGTAACAGTTATCTGCAGCAACTGTGGACTGGAGGCTGCCTTTAATGTTGTGGAGGGGTACTTACCTGTGGATTACTTCAATAAATTCGCTGATAAGTATTATGCAGGTGAAATAAAGCCAAAGAAGGAGGGGGTTATTCCAGTTGTTCCTCAAGTATCAAACAATAACCAGAAGAATGGCGAGAGCGATAAGATAGAGGGAGTTGAGTATGAGGATTTCCCTGTTGATGATGAATCAAGTGATGATTTAGATCTACGGGGTGATTCTCTAAATAATGACGAGAATGAGAAGGATGAAAATGAACTATGAATGGTCAATATAGCATTGATGAAGAACCAATTAGGCAATAATGATATCCTTGCTCCACTATGGAAACTTCCACTAGGTTAAAAAGGGATGTAACCTAAGGGCTTAAAGTAGGCTTATTCTTACTTAGATAATAGGCAACTAAGTAGAAGAAAGCAGAGCATAAAAGTATATAAAAATAAACGGTAAATACTTCTCCTAGGATTCTTGGGTTAGAGTTTTTGATTTTGTACGCCAACCGAACCTCGCCGGCATCAAGGGAGTTTGAGGAGACAATTAAGTGAACTAGTCTCTTTTTCACTTGAAGATAAGTTTGTTTCCGGATTCCTAGCAAAAAGTAAATGGAATTATGATTTTATTCCTAAAGGAACATTTTCTGCACTGTTCTATCCATGTTTATTAGGAGTAATTTCGGGTCTTCGCCTTCATATAGCCACTTAAGTTCCTGTAGATCCTTGCCAGCAGTTTCTGCCTCAATGCCAAAGCCTTTAGCTATATCAGTTATTTTTGCCTCTATGTTGAGATAATCAGCTGTCTCGAGTTCTGGGTAGTAGCTCTTGGCATAGCTCTTCAATATATTGTATCCGCCATTGCTTAGCACAATTATCTTGAGGGGTAGCTTGTATTTAGCAGCTGTCCATAAACCTTGAACTGAATACATGAAGGACCCATCTCCCACCATGGTGAGCAGCCTCTTCTCAACTATTGAGATACCTAATGATGCCGATAATGCCCAACCAAGTTGGCCGCTCTTGGCTGTGAAGTACTTATTATGGCCATACCCCATCACGCTCCTAACTATTGGCGAATATGATATAGACTCATCTACAACTGTGAAATCCTGGAAGACCTTCCGTGCCTCATGCATGACATAATCAATGCCCATTACAGCCCTCGATCTAACCACTCTATTCATATATAGCAAATCATCCTCCCGCACATAATTGCATTTATGTGTGATCTTCTTGGCTGCTTCTTTCATGAACATTCGTGGGTTCATGATAAATGTTTCTCCCAGTCTTGGGTCTACATCGAATCCCACTGAGATTATGCGCTTGCCTGGAAGGAGGGGAGATGGTAAGTAGGGATACAGAGTTATTCCGCCTCCAATTATCAATATTAGATCATGGGTCAAGAGTTTCATATTTATCAATGTTGATCCAGGAAGTAGATCCCCTGCGAATCTCTTGCTATTGGAATTAAAGGGGGATCTATGTGCTAATGGCTCAGCGTAAACTGGGCATCCAAGTGCATCTGCTAATTCTTCTGCTTCCTTAAATGCATTGAATGCATCTATCTCGTACCCCATTACTAGAGCGGGATTCTCCGCCGCATCCAGTGCATTTGCTATATAATCCACGGCATCCTCATCGATTAAGTTTGGGATGCGATATGCGTATTGTCTCGGCAGATATTCGGCATCTTCATCCATTATATCCATGGGGAATGATATGAAGACCGGCCCCATTGGCGGCGTCAAGGCGATGGCTTTAGCCTTCCTCATGATTATGGGTATATCATTACTGTGCCTTACCTCGTACCTCATCTTGACTACGCCATTAACCATATCAGTTAATTCTCCGTACAATAGTGGTTCATACACTGCATGCCTAGTATCCTGTTGGCCTGCTGTGATTATTATTGGAGCTCGGTTCTTTAGTGATGTATGGATAAATGCGATTGAGTTGCCAACACCAGGAACGGAATGTAGATTGACTAGGCTTGGTTTAAGCGAGTATTGGGAATAACCATCAGCCATGCCTACTGCTATGGAGTCATGTAGGGTCAGGTAATATTGATCAATTCCCCTTAACATCGGGAGTTCCGTGGTTCCGGGATTGCCAAAGGCCGGCGAAATATCTAGCTCCTTTATGCTGGCTTTAAGAGCCTCATATCCCTTCAATTAAATCACCCGATACTGAGGCTCTAATCCTTGTTTATACCTTAGTACGTTTGCTATGGTCTCCATAAGAAATCTTTCCTGGCTCTCCATTGTTGCTCCAGCTATATGAGGCGAGAAAATTATATTATCCATTGAAAAAAGCTCGGAATTGAAATCCGGCGGCTCCGTTTCATAAACATCTATGCCGACTTTAATTCCTTTTTCCTTGATGGCCTTTATCAGTGCTTTCTCATCTATTACCTCAGCCCTTGCAGTATTTATCAGGATGGCTCCATCCTTCATTAAGCTTAGTTGTTTTTCGGAGATCATGTGTCTGGTCTCATTAGTTAGAGGCACATGTATGGAGATTATGTCGGATAGCCTCAATAAATCATCTAACGATACATACCTAATGCCGTAGAATTCCTCTTTCTCGGAAGGTAGTCTCCTCACATCATAATAAAGTATACCCACCTCAAAGGGTATTAGTCTCTCAACGAGTTTGACTCCAATAGCACCCATTCCTATTATGCCGAATACCTTACCCTTTAATTCGCGTGCGCCAGTTAGTATTGGCCATCGCTTGGCCTTTATTTCAGAATTTAGTTGAATCAAGTTGCGTAGCAATGCTAGAGCGAACATTATTACATGCTCAGCCACGGCTTCTTTATTGGCAACCGGAATATTGCTTAACATAATGCCCCTACGCTTGACCTCCTCTATATTCACATTGTCGTAGCCAGTGCTAGCCACTTGAATAAATTTCAGATTAGGTAGCTTATTCAGAAGCTCTGAGTCGACTTTAGTGAAGGTTGTTACTATTAGTACATCCGCATTGTTTCTCTCAAAATCTACAGATGTAGTTATGTCTAGCTCAGGAAGTATTTGGGCCGCGGCTCCCTTTATCTGCTCGATTGGTATGAATGGAGGAAGTATTGCTAGTGCTTTCATTAAGTATAGATAAATATATAATACTTATTAAAGGTTTTACAACAAAGTTTAAATATTAAGTATTAAAATATTGCAATCATGAGCGACCAAAAAATTGTTTTCCCCTCCCGTGAGTGGGTTAATCGATATTGTAATGAGTTATCCATGTCGGAGGACTATAATAAGGCCGGAAAGGGTTGGAAGGATCCCATATTATTTAAGGTAAATGAGGAGGCTGGATTACAATTCGAGATATCACGTTTCATATTGAAGTTAATGGATGGCAAATGCCTTTCAGTTGAATTTCCAATGGAGGAGCATGCCACTGCCCCATTCATTATAGAGGCATCATATGATAACTGGAAGAAAGTTATAGAGGGCAAGATAAATCCAACCCAAGCAATGTTGACCGGGCAATTAAAGGTCAAGGGCAATATGGCTCTGCTTCTTCGGTACTCTACCGCGGCAATAGCGATGGTAAAAGCTGCACAGAAGGTTCCAACGCAGTTCATGAAGTGATGGTATGCCTATAATCACATTACCGCGAAAAATAATATTTCAGAGGGATATATACAAGGACGCCGGCGATTTATTGAGGACATACTTGGGGAAAAGAGTCCTGGTAATAGTTGATCCAAATGTCTTGAGGATACATGGAGAGAAAATAAAGGAAATGCTGAGGGGATTGGAGTACTTTGTTTGGAGTGATGTGCCGCCGGAGCCCAGCGTCAATGATGTTCTAAATGCATTTGGGAAAATAAGGGGCGACTATACTTCAGTAATGGCGGTGGGTGGGGGCAGCGTGATAGACTTCGCTAAATCATTGGCTTATTTGCTTTCGAATCCAAATGGAGATTTACGTTCCATAAATCCATTTGAATCAATTAATCTAAAAACTACTTTAATAGCGGTGCCAACTACCTCTGGAACAGGTAGCGATGCATCGTTTGGCGTTGTTTTGACGGATAATGGACGAAAGCTGGCTATGGGTAACTATGACTTAGTTCCATTAATAATAGTGTTAGATCCATCATTTACACCATCACAAGAAAATATAGTGAGGTCCACTGGGCTAGATGCCTTAGTGCATGCATTTGAGGCGCTTGTGGCTAATACTGCGTCGATCTTTACAGACGCTCTGGCTGAGAAGTCGATTCTAACCATTGTTAGGAATCTTCCGCTTGCCATCATGAATAACGATGATGCCAAAGATGCTATGCATATAGCGGCAACTATGGCTGGGATGGCTTTCTCAAACAGCGGTACCGCCATGGCTCATGCATTAGGTCACGCATTTGGCGCAACTTTCCATGTGGTTCATGGGGTATCGGTCGCATTGTTTCTCCCACATGTGATTAAGTTCAATAGCGTGGACGCAACTGCCAATGCGAAGTATAGATACATCAGTGGATTACTAGGTTTTGGGGGAGACGTAGATGGATTAATTGAGGGATTGTTAAGGCTTTACCGGGAAATCAAGCAACCTATCGCTGTGAGGGAATTAGGCATTGATAAGGATGCCTATTTCTCAGCTATAGACACCATGTCCAGGAAAGCAATTGAGGACAGTGAATTATCGTTTAACCCAGTAATACCGGGTGAAGATGATATTAAGTCAATATTTGAGAAGGCTTGGTAATGATGGGTAATTGGAACAAAATAGCATTTATAGATCTAACGTCAAGCGAGATTTGGTTTGAATCGATTGATGAAGAAGCATGGAGGAACTACCTAGGCGGTATAGGGGTAGGTGCATACCTTTTCAGCAAACTCAATAAATTAAGCGATGCATTATCACCTGAAAACCCTGTAATACTAGCGGCGGGCCCGCTTGTTGGGACATCGTTTCCAGAATCGGGGCGTCATGAAGTAGTTAGTAGAAGTCCTCAAACTGGATTACTTGGGGAATCAAATTCGGGGGGAAGATTCGGATTCGAGATGAAGAGAAGCGGGTTAGATGTGGTTGTGATTCTAGGTGCCGCTCAGAGTCCCGTGGCAATAGTGATTGATGATGGTGTGATCAAGTTAATTGATGCATCGCGATACTGGGGGCTCACCACTTATGAGACAATAGCTGCATTATCTCAAGGCGGATATAGCGTGGCTGCAATTGGGCCAGCGGGAGAGAATAAGGTTCTATTTGCCGCCGTAATGAATGATAATGGAAGAGCAGCTGGACGAACAGGTATGGGCGCGGTCTTTGGTTCAAAGAAACTTAAGGCAATAGCAGTGAGGGGGCGAAAGCAAGTACCATTATTTAATAGGGAGGAGTTCCTTAGGCATAGCCAATATGTGGCTAAGTATCTTCATGAGGCCGCATTTAGCGTGAGCTTAAGGGAGTTCGGGAGCTCTGTTTGGATGGATGCGGGCTCCGCCTTAGGGGATGTACCAGCACACTACTTTACATCTCACTCCTTTGATTATGACTCGATCAGCTCAATTAAGTTAAAGGAATTATTTAATCCTCAAAGTAAACCATGCGCTAGCTGCGTTATCTCTTGTGGAAGGGAAATAAGGATGAATGGGTTAAGGATAGATGGACCGGAGTACGAGACGGTTGCAGTGTTTGGTCCCTTGCTTGGCAATAATGATATTAAGAGTATTGTGGAGTGGAATCATTTGGTCAATTCGTTGGGGCTTGACTCGATTTCGACTGGGGTCATCATATCAGCTGTGATTTATTTTCGTGAAATTGGTCTATTAAATGATAATTATGACATAAATTCGATAGATCAAGTAATACGTGATATAGCGCATAGAAGGGGTATAGGTGATGAGCTAGCCAATGGTCTAGAGAGATTCGCGGCTAGCCATGGAATAGAGAGAGATCTAGTTGCCACAGTCAAGGGGCTAGAGATTCCAGCTCATGATCCTAGGGCATTTAAGTTGCAAGCATTAACGTACGCTACATCCACCAGGGGGGCGTGTCACTTACAGGGAGAAATGTATGCCGTGGATATAGGTGCATCTCAGGAAAACATTGGCATAAAAGCCGGCGATAGATGGGATGTAGACAGCGATGAGAGGGTAATTAGTTTAATTAAGGCGCAAGACTATAGGCAGGTACAGAATTCAGCGATAGTTTGTACCTATGGTTATCCCCCTGCTGATGACTTATTAAGGGCCATTAACCTAGCCACGGGATTTAATTTTACATTGGAGGAAATGATGAAAATCGGGTCGCGTATAATTGATTTGAAGAAGGAAATAAATGAGAAACTGGGTTGGAGGAAGGACATGGATTGGGTACCAGCCATAGTTAGGCGTAGGGTTGGGGATGAACCCCTAAATACTGCTATAAGCGATGATGAGCTTAGGAAGCTATTAGATAGATATTATAAGCTCCGTGGTTGGCAGTTCTCATCGACGTAATTGCTTAAGCCAGAAAATGATTGATCCAGCTCTGCCATCTGTGCCTCATTCTTGGCATCCGTGCACCTGCCGAGCTTAATTAATGCAAAGCACTTATTAGCATGGTAGCTTGGATTCCTTGGTTCCTCCTTTATTGCTTCCTCAAATTCATGCATGGCTTCATCATATAGCTTCATTGCCATTAGTGCTAGACCAAGGCAATTATGATACAATGGATTCCTTGGTTCCTCCTTTATTGCCTCGACGTACTCCTTTACAGCTTTTTCGTAGAAGCCATGAATATATGCCTCGAAGCCTTTTATATAATGCATTGACACACTGTTGATGCGTTTTCCCGCTTAAAAATGTTATCGGTTTATTGTTGTTGAAAATGCCTTATTTTTAGCACGGAAATCCTTAAAAACCATTTGCGGTAATCATGGCGAACGGGCCCGTAGCTCAGCATGGTGGAGCGATCGGCTGATAACCGATGCCAATGGGCGGCAAAGGCCCCGGTCAAGCGGTTGCTTGGGGGATGTTCAAATCCCGGCGGGCCCACCAATTCCTGCATTAATCTTAAAATATACTTAGTTATATAGGCAGGATAGGTTTAATTTAGAAGAATCACGAGCCAATCCTTAAGGGCCTCGTCATGCAAATGCGCTTCACCGGTGGGTTAGGTTGCACTGTAAGGTTAGCTTGAGATCTGCGGTAACTCATAATTCATGTCTTGTCTCCTCACCTTAATTATTATGCTTCCCGCTCCTTAAGAGGGGTTTAGCGTTGATACTTTGTGAAAAACTGGACAGCATTGAAAATGAATAAATATGTCTCCAAATGAAGTCGTGACCTTGGGGAGGGGTTAATGAGACATGTTTTGCTTTAATTAATGGAATTGATGCGGCATTATTATGTGTCAATTGTATCTATAATTATGTCTATATATATACAGATATTGTCGGGATTTTCAGTAAATAAGTTTTATTAAAACATTGGTAGCTAATCACTATATGCAGTTGATAATATTAGCATCAAGCGCGGTATGGAATGGCGTACACTTTAATCTAAACTCCGTGATACCATGGTATGTGATATTGATTTATGGATTAATATATATGGGTGTATTGACATGGATTTGGCGAAGCGGTAAATTCTCATCCTTCAAGACCATCGACTTCGTGTATATAGCATTGATTGCGGCTTTAATGATAGTCTACAACTTCTTTATATCGCCCATAATACCCAAGGTGGGGGCGATTACCACATGGTTCTATTACCCCATGATAGGCGAGATCTTCCTCTTATTAACCGTTGCAGCTCTTGTCGGTAAGCCGGGCACTATGGCTATAACAATGTTTATATATACGCTGTTGTCCGATATATTCCATTACGGGTTTGGCGGCGAGCCGTTCTACTTCATTTATGAGATATTGGCTTATGGAGCCATATTGGACATGTGGCTGGCATATCGTGGCGAGTTATTCCTTTCGCCTTACATTAAGTCAAGGCCTGGCTCTATATCCACGGGAGCTACCTTAGAGGAGCGGATAAAGGCTCAGGCAAGCAAAGCCACAACCATTGGCTACGTGCTAATGGTGCTAGATGCCTTGATTGGCGCTATTCCAATGGCGGTGGCCTATAGCTTGTTCTATAGAGGATTCTTTGCAACATTCGTTAGTGGTCTCGTATATAAGCCAAGCCTAGTATATGTAACAACGATAGCGAGCGTGGGCGGCGGCATAGTTATGGGCCTTATATCGTTGCCCTTTGTAGCGTATATAAAGCGAGTAGTGAAGGGAGCAATATAATTTAATTTGCTTTTAATGAAAATAAAATCAGTGGGTATTTCATGAAGGCTGTTGAGATAGAGAATCTCTCGGTGGCATATTTCGGGAAGCATGAATTAGCTTTACGCAATGTATCCTTATCTATAGAGGAGGGGGAATTCATTTTATTAACGGGGAAAACGGGCTCAGGTAAATCAACGCTCCTCAATGCAATTAATGGCGTAATTCCCCACATAATTAGCGTTGAAATGGAGGGATCGGTTCGCGTATTTGGGCAATCGACACGGGAAACCCCGCTTCATAGATTATCCACAATGGTTGGCACCGTATATCAGACGCCGGAGAACCAAATATTTTCCCTAATAGTTGAGGATGATGTGGCCTTTGGGTTGGAGAACATGGCCGTTCCACGTGATGAAATGGTGAAACGAGTAGAAGATTCCCTGCAGCTAGTTAATCTCTGGAGCAAGCGTTCTCACCCTACCTTCCTATTAAGCGGCGGCCAAAAACAGAGATTAGCATTTGCAAATGCATTGGCACTAAAGCCCAAGCTGCTTGTACTAGATGAACCAACTTCTCAATTAGACTCCGTGGGTACCGAGGAGGTTTTTGGCTTAATTAGGTCCCTTAACAAGGATCATAGGCTCACGGTGATAATGTCTGAGCATAAATTGGAGCGAGTGATTAATATGGTTGATAGGATAGTGGTTATAGATAATGGATCCATAATAATGGATGATGAGCCCCATAAAGTTCTTAAGGCTGGCATAGCTAAGTATGGACTTGAAGAACCACAGGTCACGCTTCTCCATAAGGCGCTTCAAGGTAATTCCGAATTCATGCCGATAACAGTCGATGAATTCATAGAAGTCGATAGTCATGCAGTAAAGCGGTTAAATATCCATGACATTACCCACTCAAGCGGTGATGAACCCAGAATAATAATTGAGGATTTATTCTTTAGGTATGAAAGGAATAGTGATTGGGTATTGAATGGCATTAATCTTGTGATTAAGGGTGGAGAATTCGTGAGCGTGATCGGTCCCAATGGCAGTGGAAAAAGTACATTAATGAATCTAATCAGTGGCATTTATCGACCACAGAGAGGTAAGATATTGGTAGCGGGCGTTGATGTTTCTAGGACTCCCCGTAATCGCCTTGCCTCGTTGGTGGGCTATGTTTTTCAAGATCCTGACTACATGTTATTTAATTCCACGGTGGAGAACGAGATAAGATTCACCATGAATGCAGTTGGGGTCAAGGATGAGTCCGTATTTAATGATGTGGTTAGCATGTTTAAGCTAAGCGAGCTACTAAAGGAGTCCCCGCATCGCTTATCTGTGGGTCAACGGCGATTAGTTAGCCTTGCTGCCGTGCTGGTGGCTAGGCCGTTAGTATTAATGCTGGATGAGCCAACGAGGGGTCTAGATTACGATACAGGAGAGGCCGTGATGAGCTACGTTAAGGAGCTTCAATTAAAGCATGGTCTAACGGTGTTCATGGTTACCCATAACATGAAGCAAGTAGGTGAATATAGCGATAAGGTGATAGTCATGAATGGCGGAAAAATAGTGATGACCGACTCCGCCGAGAATGTATTCACCGAGGCGCTTAATCATAAGGAGTGGGCGGTCTCCCCGCCTCAAGTGTTTATGATAAGCAAGTTACTGGGTCTTAAACCATTTACCTCTTTGCGTGCAGTAATAGGTGATGCTAGATGATCTCAAGCTTGCTCTATAATCCTCTCATAAATTGGATAATAGCAATATTGCTATTATTTTATGGTCCTGTTCTCATAATAATATTGATCTATAAGGTACTTGGCTTCACGGGCTATATGTCTCTTTTTAAGTATGCTGGCGGCGACTCGTTTATATATAGACTTGACCCACGAACAAAGATATTACTAGCCATCATACTAACCATAGTTGCTGCAATGACTATTTGGTGGATATCGGCCATATTCCTAGCCGGCGTATTAATACTTTACTTATTCTTAAGGGATCCAGCGGCTAAAATGCGGGTTGCAGGCCCACTTATATTATCGGCATTCATAGGTACTGCATGGAGCGAGAGCTTATTTGCTCCATTCACGTATCTATATGCAATATTTAACCACCATGTAACTTTCATTTACTTGCTTCCACCTGTATTAAGCTCGCTGGGGGTTACCCAAGGAAATTCCTCGGCATCCGTATTTTTGTTGGGAAGCACGGCATCGCCGGTTGGATTAACATGGGAAGGATTAATATATGGGCTTCAAATATCATTCCGTGCGACTGCATCAATAGCATCTGGCCTGCTCCTCATATTCTCTGCCTCCCCATCAGACATACTTAGGTCTCTTGAGAAGTCGAAGTTACCTATCGAGTTGGGCTTTACCTTGCTTCTCGCCGCTTCCTCCATACCCAAGGTATTGGAGAGTTCCATGATAGTAATAAATGCATTGAAGGCAAGAGGTGTTGATGTTGTGCCAAGGGGATCCCGGAACCCCATCGTGATCTTGAAGAGACTTGGTACCTCTTTTAGGGTAGTAGTGCTCTCTCTCACAGCGATAATAATATTAACTCTTAGGAATGCTAGGGAAATAGCCATAGCCGCTGATCTTCGGGGCTTCAGGGCAAATAAGTATAGGACGTATTATCATGAACTTAAATTAACAAGGCTTGATCTGTTGGTGATGGTGATGCTGGTGGTTATACTAATCATCGGGATCTATGTGTCTGGTCTTCCAGGTATGGGCGCTGTTCCCTATAATCCTTAAATAAATATAATATATATAATTTATTCCGCAATATATTCTGTAATTAAAATAGTGAACAAAGTTTATTTACTGGACTTTCGTTTATCGCCTATGTCAATTACGACAAAACAGATAATAAAGAAACAACCCATAGGGATAGCCCCGAATAAATCCATTAAGGAAGCAGCTTCCCTAATGGCTAAGGAAAATATAGGGCTGCTGGTGGTTCTTGATGGAAATAAAGTAATCGGCGTAGTAAGCGAGAGGGATATAATGAAGGCGGTTGCCTCCGGTGCCGATTTAAATGATCCGGTGATAAACATAGCCTCAAAACGCGTTATAACAATAAACGAGGATGAGAATATCTATAGGGCGGCAGAGCTCATGCATGGAAATAATGTACGACACTTGGTGGTCATGGGAAGAGATGGTTCATTACGTGGCGTTATATCTATAAGGGATGTAGTTGGTGAAACGGTTAGGTTAAGGATATTAGCGGAAAGCACCGTACCCAAGCAAGAAGAACCATCGCCACACACGGATTAATGAATGATATTCCATTAATATGTTGGCATATTGGGCTAGGCCAGCCATGAGGAATTAAATTCTCATTTGGTGATTCTGGAGCCTGTTAATTCGTTTATTAGGTACTTCATGGTGATCCTTGCACCTAGCTTGATAGGTTTCCCTTGCTCCAATCATTATGAGTGGTGAGTCATACGGTGCTGGTTTTCCATTCAATAATCGCTGAGTATAATAAGCCTCCTTACCACATACATCACAGACGGCTGTTAATTGAGTAATTTTATCCGCAATAGCTATGAGATATCCCATTTTCCCAAATGGCTCTCCCCGGAAATCCATGTTAAGGCCAGCGGCTATTATATCTATTCCATGCTCATTAAGCAATCGTATTGCATCAACTATTAGCGGCGGCTCCTCGTTTCCAAGAGTAAAGAATTGCACCTCATCTATTCCGATAATGTCGAAGCCCTTTGTCAGCGTTTCGTTAACCAATGCAATTACTCCCTTATCATCTTCACCTACGAAACTTACATCACCATAACTGAGTCCCCCTAGGCTTCTCCATTCCCCTTCTCCCCCATATCTCCCCTTTGAGTTAATTGGCGCAAATAAGTGAGCATGCCTCCGTCTAATTTCATGCCTCTTTAATCTACGTATTAATTCCTCAGTTTTTCCTGAAAACATAGGCCCTATTATTATTTCAAATGATCCAACCATATCGTTTTTCTCTCATTCCCCTTAATAATGATTACTCAACTAAACTAATGATGAAACAGAGTAGGTGAACCATCTTCGTCACGGAGCTCGGAGTTTTTCTCTTACTTGGATTCTATTCTCCGCAGGGCGGGGTTACTATGTGTTACTTCATAGGCATGGATCCCCCAGTCCCGAGGGTGCAAGTCCATTACTAGCAGCCAAGGCTAAATCAATTACATGCCCACGTATAAAGGCATTTCTATGTGGCTATCCTACATGGGTCTTCCTCTTCCCTTAAACCCCAAAAGTTAAAAATAGATGAGGAGAGGAGTCCCATGGTTGAATCTAGGGTACGGGATCCAGGATTAGCTGATCGCGGAAGAATGCAGATAGAGTGGGCTGAACGTAATATGCCTGTTCTTCTTCTAATTAGGGAGAGATTTCAACGAGAGAAGCCGCTTGCTGGGTTGCGTTTATCTGCTAGTCTTCACATAACTAAGGAGACCGCCGTTCTCGCCAGGACCTTAGTTGCTGGGGGGGCCGACGTATTTTTATCTCCATCGAATCCATTATCTACCCAGGACGATGTGGCCGCTGCATTGGCTGCTGAGGGCATAAAAGTATATGCTTGGAAGGGAATGAATGAACGGGAGTATTATAATGCAATTGGTGCAGCAATATCTCATTCCCCACAGGTAACGCTTGATGATGGAGGTGATTTGACGATAACACTGCATAAGTTGGCCATGGATATAAATGATGATTCTATAAGGTATGCTAGGGAGATGACCGGTAACATCGACTTTAAGTCAATGGTCAAGAATATTTATGGAGGAACCGAGGAGACTACCACGGGTGTGCTTAGATTTAAGGCAATGGAGCGCGAAAAGACTCTTCTTTACCCAATAATAGCAGTTAATGATTCATATACAAAGCACTTATTTGATAATAGATATGGCACTGGTCAAAGTACTTGGGATGGCGTCTTGCGTGCCACGAATATATTGATAGCTGGAAAGGTAGTGGTCGTGTCAGGCTATGGTTGGGTAGGGAGAGGTATAGCGGCTAGGGCTCGTGGACTCGGTGCGAGGAGAGTCATTGTGACGGAGGTTGATCCAGTAAGGGCTCTGGAGGCGGTCTTCGATGGTTTTGAGGTCATGCCTATATCCAGGGCTGCAGAGGAAGGTGACGTATTCATAACGGCCACCGGCGATATGCGTGTCATAAGTTATGAAACCATTCTTAAAATGAAGGATGGAGCTATATTGGCCAATGCTGGCCACTTCAATGTAGAGATAGATGTTGATGCCATTGAACGAAATGCCGTTAGAAGGCGTGAAATAAGGCCATTCATGGTTGAATACAAATTACCTAGCGGCAAGGTTGTATTCTTATTGGGTGAGGGGAGGCTAGTTAATTTAGTGGCGGCAGAAGGCCATCCGTCGGAAGTTATGGATTTATCATTCGCGAATCAAGCTTTGGCATCTGAGTACATAGTTAGAAATCGGAGTAGAATGCTGCCAGCTGTATATAAGTTGCCCGAGGATCTTGACACGGAAATAGCCAGATTAAAGCTTAAGGCTATGGGAATAGGGATTGATGAACTAACTGAGGAACAGAGGAAGTATGTATCAGCGTGGGCCCTTGGTACTTGAATTCCATTCGAAAAAGGTTAAAAATCCAACTCATTCTTAATTAGGATATGGGATTTGATGATGTGGCTCTATCCAGTATGATGCCATTGGTTAGATTAATGTTAAAGAATGGAAAAAGAAGAGCTGAATTAGAGAGATTGCTTTCCTCCTCGTTATCGTTCACGGCGCCGGAGAGATTCTTAGCACGCATACTATTAGTTACATTAATAATTACCGCCATTGTGGTTTCATTATCATTGGTATTGATAATTCCAAACTACGAATTCTTCATTGTATCATTTAGAAATGGCATGGCCTTTAACTCGGCTTTCTTGCCGTTCACAATTAAGGTATTAATTGGTTTCTCGATATTGGCGGTGCCTCCCCTCATATTCTTAATGCTTTATAATATGCCTAAGATATCATCATCTGACCTAGCATTTAAGATAGATACGGAACTTCCATTTTTCTCCGCGTACCTATCCATGATGGTTAGTTCCGGCTTATCGGTGTTTAGGGCCGTAGAGAGAGTGGCCTCCATCTCTATACTGGACACGACCGCCCGCGTTTCTAGGATAGCATACATGAGATTCAAGGCGTTTGGGGAGGATCCAATATCGGCTTTAAACGATGTTGCATTATCATCTCCAAGCAAGAGCTTCATGGAATTCATGACGGGTTATGTGACCAATGTAAGAACGGGTGGAGATGTGCTTCACTTCGTTAATACTAAGCTTCATGATATAGTATCAGCCACGGTGGAGCGCGCCAGACGGGGCGCAGAGATGCTGGGGACGTTAATGGAATCATATATAGGTTCCGCGGTCATATTATTAATAGGGCTTGATGTGATGTACCTAGCCCAAACGGTGACTCCTAATGGAAATGCCTTAGCTGCCGTTAACCAAGCAATTAATTCCAATTTCATGTTTGGTCTATTAATAACTCCAATGATAACCCTCGCATTCATGTACTTGGGCGAGGTTTCTGGTTTTAAGACGCCTTTCACGGATTATCGTCCATATAAGGTAGGCGGCATAGCTGCAGCAATTGCTGGAGTAGCATCAATATTTTTCTTCGTTGAGTGGTTCCATGGTGATTTAGCTAATAGAGTGCTTTTGTTTGGTTACCCCGTTGATTTTACCGAGGTTGTTGGCATCACGTTAATAATCACTTTTGCGCCTGCAGCAATATATGGGTCCAGGGTAGTTTCTCAGCGTTGGGAATTGGAGAAAGAATTGTCATTATTCTTACGGGACTTCACTGAGCTAAGTAAGTCAGGTTTCGTGCCGGAGAAGATATTTGAGACTCTAAGTGAGACTAGGCATTATGGCGAATTGGATCCATATCTATCTGAAATAACTAAGCAGGTGCGTTATGGTGAGCCTCTTCGTAATGTAGTCAGTAGCGTTATGGGTAAGATGCATTCATATTTAGCCAAGGTTTTTAATTGGTTGCTCCTAGAATCAATAGAGTTTGGAGGAGCTCGGCCGGAGGTATTAGAGAGCCTTGCCTCCTTCTCATCCGATATAGTCACTATTCAGGAGGATGCTAGGGCTAGAATGAAGCCTCTCCGCTTCGTGCCATATATAGGAGCCGGCATACTAATATTAACGCTGGCCATAATGTTATCATCAATTGTTAGTCTAGCCGCCGTGCTTAACCACTTCCCGCCCAGTACAATTGATTTATTATCTACATCCTTCTCCATATCGGTCATAATTAATTCATTCCTCATGGGCTTCGTAGCCGGCAAATTAGGCGAGGGCGAATTAGCAATGGGCTTTAAGCATGCAATTGCATTAACTGCATTAACTCTAGTGGTCTACATGGCATCACCGCTAATTGGCCACATGTTGTTTGGAGGATTAATGACCAACAGCAGCTCCGGCGGATTCCCATAATTAGAAACAATCTATTATCATGGAGCTCAAGGCTACTGGGCTGTCCGTCCTGCTAAATTGAATTGGAATTGATTTTCCAATATCAACATTGGGAGCGATCTACATAAAGGCAAAACCTAGATCGGACTTCCAGGGCCATGGAGTCTCTAGAAAGCGATAGCGTTAAATTATAGTTTATACGTGATTGTCGCCGATGAAGCGAAGCATAGCGCTGGAACTAGTTGGGTTGGCACTAATGCCAATTGGATACCTCACTTCAATGCTTGGAGTACAAATGCCTGGATTAGCTATATTTGTGGTGGGGTATGCGATAAGTATTGTGGAGATGCTATTTGCTAGTGATAAGCAGGAGGAGATTCAGGTAAGGAAGTCGAAGCCCTCCCCTACAGAACTAAAGGGTAGGCCAACAAAGAAGCCCGGTGAGTAGTATGAGAACTATCTTAATTACAAGCGGCACTAAGGGTGGCACAGGTAAATCCACCATAGCGCTGAACCTATCTGTGCTAGCTGCTTACCGGCTGCGAGATAAGGCTCGTTATCCCGTGATTTTAATCGATGCAAGCATTGATAGTGGATCATCATCAATGCTTCTATTTGGACACCCCAATCCAACTGTCCAATATACATTGATAGATTTACTTGATGGAAGAGTCGCCGACCCATTATCTGTATTCTATCTCCGCCAATGGCAAGTTGATGGATCGCAATTCAGCTTAGTATTTGCTGCATCGGGCTTCTCAAGTAATAATAGGTATAGGCCGCTCTATCCATTGAGGAATTTATTTAGTTCATTAGCGGCTTTATCGCCTATTTTAACCATTATAGATAGCCCAGCCCTAGGCTTCTCAGGCGAGTTCTTGGATATAACTGCGCCTTATCTAACAGATGTAATACCAATAGTCACGCCAGATCACAGTTCCATAAAGGCAACAAAGCTAGCCATTGACGTTGCTCGAGAGATAAATCCAGGAATAAATGTATTAACCCCCATACTAAACATGTTGGATGAAAGGTATCCTATCGATGCATCTACTGGTGCTCCATGGATTGAGATAGTGAGGCAGGAAATTGGAACAGAACCACATGTAATACCTCTAGATGAGTATATTCAAATCTCGCGTCAAGCATTAGAGATAGAGATACTTAAAATAAGTCCCCTTGAGTCTAAGGGAGTCTCAGAAATAATTAATTACTTTGATAAGGCAATAAGTAAATTAATTGAGGCAACCCCAACCCCTACTTCAAGGGAAAACAAACCTACTCTGACCTAAAGGTTCCGTTATTCTTTTATAAGTGGCGTTAATCATGAGCCAGATAGTGAGACGTGTGGCATAGAAACTTAGAATTACTTGGAGAACTCAGTTGCATAAACATATATTCCGTCCAGCACGCCGGGTGTCCCTTCTCTGCCATGGGGGCTTATCCTATCCTTCCCTCTTAATGTAGTGGCCATTTCCACATCGGCGGCAAAATGGCTAACTACTTCCTTGTCTATTCCCTCAACTATTATATCATCCTTGGTTGCTTGAACCTTTACTCCATCTGGTATTGGAATAATTATTTTTGATTTACGGCCCAGAAAATTCTCGATCACTAATTGCTTTCCCTGCACCTTTATATTCATTGGGAAATGTGAGAAAACTACCTTTAATTTATATCTCCATCCTCGCGTAACGCCAAGTATCATGTTATTAATGTGGCCTGCCACGGTTCCAACAAGGGCTTTAGTCTTTCTATCAGCAAAATATGCATATATGTTAATATCATTGTTCTCCTTCTCGATTATTATTGGAATAGATGAGAAATCCCTCTCCAACGAACCCATTGGCCCCTTTACTGTAACCTTATTATTAGTAACAGTAATGGTGACTCCGCTCGGCACATTAACCACTGTTGATGCTATTGGCGCATATGTCATAAGTAAGGCATTTGCGAAACGGTTTAAAAATTTAGTGAAACCTCGTATTTATAGGAAGCAATAAACATGATAATTAGATAGAGCCTAGCTATTGCTAATATTTCTTTCCCAGAGGACCAGACTCTAGACGCTATGGGTTAAGTTATCAATTCTTCCACCATCTATTACTATTACTTGCCCCGTCATGTAGCTGGATTCATCGGAGCCCAAGTAAACCGCTAATTTACTTATGTGCTCAGGCTTGCCGATCATGCCCAGGGATGTACGTGACTTAAAGTTCTCCTCAAGTCTATGTACCTCATCAGGAGTTTTTCCTCCAATGGTGAGATCGGTCTCAACCCAACCCGGCGCTATTGCATTAACACGAATACCATAGGGCCCAAGCTCGAATGCAAGTCGCTTCGTTAGCATTATTATTGCCGCTTTAGTTAATGCATAAAGAGTGGTTCCTTGGGCTGCCGTTCCTATGCCTGCATTAGATGCCATATTTATAATGCTGCCTCTCTTCTTTTCCTTCATGTGAGGAATAACCTCCAATGTCGTATAGATTGTTCCCATCAAGTTAACTCTCCACATGGCGTTAAATTCATCCTCATTAAAATCCTCAAATTTCCGTAGGTACCAAATTCCAGCATTATTAACTAATATATCTATCTTGCCGAGGGTTGCTTCTACTTCTTTAACCATGTTTCTAACCTCTAGCCTGTTAGATATGTCTGCCTTAAATATCTCAATGTTGTCACTGATTAGCTTTAATTCTTTTGCCTTTTCAGGCGATGAATTATAATTAACGGCAACCTTGGCTTCATGCTTGCTGAATTCTAGGGCGATTTCCCGTCCAAGCCCCCTTGATGCCCCCGTCACTAGCACTATCTTATTTTTAAGATCTTCAAAAGCCATGTGCGTCTTGCTTTATGTGGGGGTTTTAATCTTTATTACCGCTCAAAAACCCCAAGAAGCACGCAATCAACAAACAGGGAGAGATCGGTGGGTAAGGTTTATAAAACATAATGATTGCCCCCATTATTTATGTCTAATGATGAAGAATTAAACAAGATACTTGAACGTAAATATAAGGAATTAACTAGACCCGTGGAGGTCAGTCACTTAACTAAGAATAACTTTGATGAATTCATTAAGGAGCATGAAGTGGCAGTTGTGGATTTCTGGGCTCCTTGGTGTGCTCCATGCTTCATGCTTGAACCGATAATTAAGCAGTTAGCTATTGAGCTGAAAGATATTGGTTTCGGCAAAGTTAATTCGGAGGAAGAGCCTGACATAGCCGCGCGGTATTATGTAATGAGCCTTCCAACCATTATAATATTCAAAAATGGGGAACCCGTTGACACGATAATAGGAGTTGTGCCAAAGAAGGCATTGCTGAATCGCATAATGGCTGTGGTGGATAAGCAATGATGCATCCAATACTCCTGGGAATAGATGGATTGGGTTATGGTGGCTTCATGGAGTGCGAAACGCCAACGCTCCTTAGCCTAGTTAATTCGATGGAGAGAGGAGTTGTCGAGAATCATGCGCCTCAATTCGAGAACATAGCGTGGTCAACAATACTTATGATGAGTGGTTCAGATCCATCTTCCTCTGCATTAATGAAACTAACGAAGGCAATTGCGGTGAATTTGCCGGTCACGGATCCAACCTACGGTATATATAGTATACGTTTAGATGAATCGACTACTCCGGAAGATGAGGTTAATCAAGTTATGAATGCCGTGATGAATGCCTCAAGAAGTAAGCCTGTCATAGCTTCAATAACTGCAATAGAAAGGTTACTACACAAGAAGCCCAGCATGAAATGCGCCATATACTCCATAATAGATGGCGGCATACGGCGATTGCTTTCCAATGGTGACTTAGGTCATGTAATAATTTTCTCGCCATTTGGTGAGCCCCAGTCCGAGAAGGAGGGTGATCATTATGATTACGGCGTGTATCTATCTACTATGCCTCGTCCCCGACATCATGATACAGTTAAGGTAGATGAAATAGGTTCCTTATTTCTAGAAATGGTGGAGCAAGCCAATGCGTACTAATAGATTCACCATAGCTGATAATGAGTTCCGTGGAGAAGTATTATCACTTGGCGCATCACTGGCGGATTTACGTTATGGAGATAAACAAATAATATTGCCCTATGGCAATGATTATAAGGTTACTAGGGCAGGCATGGCAATATTAGCCCCCTTTGCGAATAGGGTCAGAAATGGGGAATACATATTCAACGGGATTACATATAAATTACCCGTGAACAGCGAGGGGCATGCAATCCATGGATTCGTCAAGGATAGGGAGTGGCAAGTGCTTGAAAGAAGCGATGCTTTTATATCCATGGGATTAGAGTTGAAGAATGAACCAGGTTATCCATTTAAACTATACTTTAACGCAAAGTATGAGATACGCAATAATGGGCTTGAGTTTAGTTTAACTGTGGTAAACACTGGTGAGAAAGTGGCGCCCATAACCGTGGGTGCTCATCCATACTTTACCTACATTACCCCCAGGAGCGAGTGGTTGATAAATGCGGGGGATGTCTATAGATTGGAAGCGCTCGGTAATATACCTACTGGTCGAATGATTCCTCAAAGACTAGTTACACGGGTGGGCGAGTATGATGACTGTTTCAAGATCAATGGAGATGAAGTTCAATTAATGTTCTCGAGAGATTGGGGAATAAGCATTAAGTTACTGGGTTTTCATTTTATTCAATTATTTACGCCAAGTTGGGCTAATGCAGTGGCTGTGGAACCCATGACAGGCGCGCCGGATGCATTTAATAATGGAATTGGCTTGATGATGCTTGAGCCAGGCAAGTCAATATCTCCCAGCTTCAGCATTATTCCCATAAAGTCGATTAACTTATAGAATATAGATAAAGATAAAAAGGGAGTCTATTCTTGCTTCTTCATGGATAAAAAGGAGAGTTGCGATGAATGCATAAAGCATTACATGACTATTTTTAAATCGCTAGAGGAGGCATTTAAGGTGTGCCTAGATCTAGGGTACACTGACTGTAATCCTGAATACCTAGATGCATTAGAGGATAAGTAATTGCCTTAAGGAAAAGGGTTCGCAAAGAGTTATATACGCTGTATCTATTTGTCTCTTAATGAATGATGTGGTTCTTGTACGGTATAGCGAGATAGCGATAAAGGCGGCCGCCAGCAGAAAGAAGATGGAGCATCTCCTTATGTATAATTTAAAGGATGCCTTGAAAAGACATAACATTGATTTCCATGACATAAGCAAGACGCAGGGACGAATATTAATACATACTCCACAAGCAGATGCTGCGGCAATTGCCGCGTCTCGAGTATTTGGTGTAGTGTCTACATCGCCTGCAATTGAGGTGAATACGACTAGCCTGGAGGAACTTGTGAGGCATGCAGTTATGGTTTGGAGCAATATAGTTAATGGCAAGAAATTTGCCGTGCGGGTACGCAGGATCGGCGTTCATAGCTTTAAGTCGATTGATGTAGCGAGGGCAGTGGGTTCCGCTCTGTTTAATTCCTCTAATGGAGTTAACCTAGAGAACCCGGATATTGAGTTATTCATTGAGGTGAGGTATGATAAGGCCTACCTATATCATGAAGTGATTCCAGGGCCTCGTGGGCTCCCATTGGGTTCACAGGAAGGCAAGGTACTTGGTTTAGTCTCCGGCGGTATTGATAGCCCAGCTGCTGCGTGGTTAATGATGAAGCGAGGAGTTTATGTTGATATGCTCTTCTGTAGCTTAATAGGGATGGATATTGAGAGATTTATAAGAGTTAGCAAGGCACTTTATGATAATTGGGTGTATGGTTATGATCCCACCCTCTACATAGTTGATTGCAGAAAGATAGCTTCGGCGATTCAGCAACGCGTTAATCCTCATGTATGGAATACCGTGTTCAAGTATGTACTTTATAGAATTGGAGACAAGGTGGCGAGGGAGGGCGGTTACCTAGGTATGGCCACTGGTGAATCAATGGGTCAAGTAAGTAGTCAGACTCTACATAATCTCTATGCATCGTCGCTGGGCATTGATATGCCAATCTATAGACCACTTATAGGGCTTGATAAGAGCGAAATAACTGAAATAGCGAGGAGAATAGGGACATTTGAGGAGTCGGTTAAATCCGTTGAGGCATGCATTATATTATCTAGGAAACCTAGAACAAAGGCTAATCCTCAGCTAATAGCTGAGGAGGCTAGGAAGGTGGAGACAGAAGTTCAGTATGCCTTAAGTAAGCTCGTGATTAAACGCATGAGCGAGATAGATATAGGCAAGCTGAGGGAGGATGTTATGGGTATGCTTACTTGATTTTTAAGGGTTTATTTATTGCTTCTCTCCGATTATTTCTCCATAACTGCTGACCGAGAATGAATTATTGCATTTGGGGCAAGTTATTGATATTCCCATGTTATACCATGACTCTCCCATCTCAACCTCAAACACGTGGCCGCAGTGCGGGCATTTTGCTCGTATCTTTAAGACTCGCTCTGGTTCTCCGCCAGAGTATTCGTAATCCTCCGGCATCTCCCAATTGCTTCCTGATGACATGACTCGCCACGTATTAGGTGCATTTATTAATTTTTCTACTTAGAAAACTACTTTTAAGGCTCTTCCAGCTGGATTTAGCTTAATGAGGATCTGGCTACCCAACGCTGCGCTTCTTAAAAGCATTAGGGAAGCAATAGAATTGGTTCAGGGAATCGCTGCATCTAATTTCGATGATGCATTAACCCTAGCCCTCTTCGGCTTCTCCGATTCGTATGATAATGCATTAACCCTATTCATGAATTCAGAGGATATATTATCGATGTATTTGGTCACTAAGCATACTTTAAGGAATCAAAAGACGCCGGAAGCCATTGAAAAAATGCGGAAGCTAAAAAACAGGATAAAGGATGAATGTGCTGCCGGTGATCTTGATGAGCTTCTTTGCTTGAGGCTTCGTGCCTTTAATCATGCCTCTGCTTATCAAAGGTTACTTGAGCTTTATGGTAGTGTAGATCCATTAGCGTTAGCGGATGCCTTTATTTCATATAATCATGAACGGCATGCTCTTAAGCTATTAGAGACTTATCATCCAAGGACTCCTCGTGAGGCTCTGCGCGAATTAACGGTTTTTCGAAGGGCAATGGGCTTAACCGCTATGAAGGGCTCGCTAATTGTGGGGGTGGATCACTTAAGTTACTTGGATTGGTTAGTTGTGGAGGGGGTAGGCAATGGTTTGCTCCTCCAATTCAATAATTTACGCAGGGCTTACACGGTTTCCACATCTCAAGTGCAAGCAATGGAGGGGCGTCTATTGCTTCACGATGCTTCATGGGAAATAGAGGAAAATGATACAGTAACCATCAAGGTCAAGTGGCGCGGCGGCTTATTAATATTTATAGGTAATCCAACGCCGCGAGTATTAAGGCTAGAATTACCAAGGGAGGGAGTGGTCAAGACAATAACCGCAGAGCTTAGGTGGCGCGGCGAGTTGCTGGTTCCACCCATGGATTACGCATCAATAATTATATAAAGATAAAATAATTCATCTCGGCAAGAAAAGGTCAGATGCTGCAATCATTAATTGTTTTCAATTTTTGATAAACAAGGCCAATCCTTGCACTAAAATTCATCTTTCCTCACTAGAGATCCCACCCGTAAGGGCGGGGTAGTTTACTGTTTTGCTAATATTATTTAAAAATTGAACAAGCAGAGCCACTCCTATGAATGACATGAATTACTCGCTTATCTTGAGAACAGTTTTTATATCTTCATGGGTCCAAGTATATGCTTCGCCATAGTTATCTAGCGTAGATACCTTAGTTATTAATTTATTTAACCAGTCACCATGAATGGCCTTACTTTTAACCATGTGCTGAAGCCCGTTCTCGAAGTGTTTTATGGATGCATTTACTGAGCCAATTATTGCTTTATTATTAAGTACGGCATCAGTTAGAAGAGACCCCACATCATGCGCCTCGCCTCCCTGGGGATAAACGCCTAGGAGAACCATGACCCCACCGGCCGCCAAGTACTTTATTGACTCCATTGCAACACTAATTGCGCCTGTGGCTTCCACAACTAAATCGAACTCCCCCTCTACCTTATCGGTTAATGTATCGATATA
>JAGDXC010000009.1:0-21347 GCA_023269935.1 Thermocladium sp. | reverse complement strand
TCGATATACTTGCTTCCCAATTCTTGAGCCAACCTAGCCTTTAAACTATCAACGGGGCGGGTCGCCGCGGTAACGGTCTTTAGCCCCATTAATCTAAGCACCATGGTTGCCAGGAGACCTATGGGTCCAGCTCCCATTATTAATGCTGTTGAGGGTCGCCAATCAAATCTGGACTCGCCCACCCGCATTGCTACATCTATGCCTTTCTCCACTACTGAAAGCGGCTCTGTGAGGACTGCTACATCCATCACTTCCTTTGGAACCTTGACGAGGTACTTGGAGTCAGTGACCGAGAATTCGGCTGCATGGCCATGGAGTCCCCATATGCCATGCTCCACATAGTGGCCCATAGGGCAATAATCAACCGGTAGATCGCAATTTACGGGGCGCCTAACGGTTGGCACGACTACTTCCCCCTCTGCGACTGAATCCACGCCATCCCCAATTGCCTCAACTCTAGCTAGCGCCTCATGTCCAAGTATTAGAAATTGGGAACCATCAGGCGCCTTACCATACTTGCCCTCTATTATCTCCTTATCAGTGCCGCATATACCTATTTGCAGTGGTCTCAGCAGTGCCTCGCCTCGCCTTGGGCTTGGCTTATCAACATCACGTAAGCGTATTGAATTAGGTACGCCTGGAACAACTGTCACTGCCTTCATATACGAGGCGTTGGAGAGAACTTAATAAAGCGTTTGGTTTAAGCCGGCCTAAATGGAATTCAAGCAGTCGATAGTGGTTAGGGTGGATCTAAAGATGAGTTGCGGCAAGATGATTGCCCAAGCCGCTCATGCATCTGTATCATCATTAATGGAAGCAATGAAGAGGCATAGGGAATGGGTTGATGAGTGGCTTAACCAAGGTCAAAAGAAGATAGTATTAGAAGCACAGTCACTGAAGGAATTGGGAGAACTAGCAAATAAGTCAGCTTTACTTGGATTACCCCATGCCATTATAGCTGATGCAGGGCTAACAGAACTTGCACCAGGCACAGTAACTGCGCTAGGCATTGGTCCGGCTCCCCGAGAATTAGTAGATAAAGTAACCGGAAGCCTCCGTCTCCTTAAGTGAATAATCCCGCATCAACTATTTTGAATCCAAAACCGCAAGGAAATTTACCTTGTGATGAAAATGGTTTGCTACTTGTCTTTTAGAGTAGTTAAGGTAAGGAGCTTAATTAATTGCTTCGCTTCTCCTCCTTGTGCTTCTCCGCGACGCCAAGGAAATGTAAAGATAAGCAACCAAATCAAGAAACGTCGAGCGAGGTTGTATTGTTCTGCTCACTTGGCTTAGTTTCTTCCTTGCCTTAATGGGGTTCCGGGGTTCTTGGGGGTTACCTTTATGGAGACTGATTGATTTCTAATTGGAATTGTGGGGTCCGGCTCTTGCCTCTCTCAAAAATTGACCAGTGGAACAAACATCGAAGATAATCATCTAAAAGCTTGCCCCTGCCATGAATTTCTAGGTTTGTTGTTTATTATCAGCGTGTGGAATAGGATTATAATTGCTTAGAATGATTGTTCATTGTAATATTATTGTTTTACGGCTTGTTAATAGCTTTAAAAAGGGTCAATGCTATTTTTCACTCATGTCTAGTGATTTTGATGAGGAGGAAAAAAACGAGGAACTAGAGGAGACTGAGGAGCAGCCTGAGGAAGAGATGGAGGCTGAGGTTGAGGGGAAGGGATCATTGAGCGGCAAGGGTGGGGTTTACTCTCTTCTCTTTCCTAAGGGCAAGGATGTGAGGTACGTTTTTTCAGCGATGGCAACTATGTTAAATGATGCCGCATTTAGTTTGGGGCCAGAGGGAGTTAAGCTAAGAGCAACGGATAACTCAAAGGTATCCATAATAATACTTGATATACCCGCCTCCAGCCTTGATGAAGTAAATATAGGCGAGGAGATCAAAGTCGGCATATCGTTTGATGTTCTCAAGAAAATAATGAGGAGAATTAGTTCCAGGGATAAGGTTGAGTTTATAGTAGATAAACCGCAGGGAAAGCTTCATGTAGTTATCTATACAAAGAAGGGGAAAGAGGGAGGCATGTACCGTAAGTTCAGCTTATCATTAATTGATGTATCTATGGAGGATGTGCCTGAGCCTAATCTTGAGTACCCAATAAGGATAACCGCTGACCTGGATTCCATGCTTGATATAATAGCTGCAGCTAACGATATAAGCGAGGTAGTTTCATTCACTGCAACAACTAGTCAATTCATTATTCGCGCCGAGGGGGAGGGGGGCAAATCAATTGAATCGATATATCAAAGCAATGATGAATTATTCCATGAATATGTGGTCAATGCCGAGGGTTCAGCATCTTACTCAGCAAAGCAAATACTCGGGTTCATGTCTCAAATGAGGCAGATATGCGATGCGGTAACTATGGAGTTCGCCACGGATAAGCCTCTTAAGTTAACGTTCAACTTTTCCACAGGTTCACTGCTGCTTTACTTGCTGCAGAGAACATAATGTTAACGGGCCTCGCCATTTAGGGGCATACCAGGGATCGTCCATTGTTTTTTAACTAATAGTCATCTACTATTGTTTCATCATTATTTCCAAGTCCCTTTAACTACCCATACTGGTTCTTCTGGGTTAAAGTATTCGGGACCAGATGCCTTTAGGTTCTCCAGCATTTTCTCATTCACGGTAACTCCAATGCCTGGCTTTGATGGTACCTCATAGTGGCCATTCACTACTGGAGTCTCATTGTTTATGAGGTCCCGCTTCCATTGGGGCCAGAAGTCATAGAATGATTCTTGAATTAAGAAATTAGGTATAGCAGCATCCAGTTGTATGGTTACGGCATTCTGGATAGGGCCAAAGGCGTTGTGGAACGCGACCTCAACTCCATACGCCTCGGCTAATGCAACTACCTTTCGAGCCCCCGTCACGCCTCCTATGTTAGTTATATCGGGCTGAATGAAATCGAGTAATCCAGCCTCTAGATAAGTTAATGCATCCTTTAAGCTAATGAGTCTCTCCCCCAAGGCGACTCTAACTCTAGTGGCTGATCTATACTTCGCTAATCCATCTAAGTCCTCTGGATGAACTGGTTCCTCCATGAATAATGGATTAAAGCTGCTCAGCGTCTCCGCTATTGCTATTGCTGAATTAGGATTAAACCTGCCATGGTGCTCTATCATTATGTCAACTTCATCGCCCACAACGTCTCTAACAGCCTTAACCCTGGCTCTTGCCTCATCCAACCCATGTTGATCTATCCAATCAAAGTATTTACCGAAGGGATCAAACTTAAGCCCAGTATAGCCCATTGAAACTACTTTCCTAGCCTTCTCGGCGAAATCGGCCGGCGTCACCGCCTCATCATACCATCCATTGGCATACACCCTAATCCGATCCCTACTGCGTCCACCCAACAATTCATGTAGTGGTGCCCCTAATTCTCTACCTATTATATCCCATAAAGCAATATCTATAGCACTGGCAGCCGTAGTTGACTCAAATGACCTGGCCATATAGAAATCATGCTTATACCATTCCCTTAGATTTGACTCTACATTATGAGGATCTCGCCCAATATAGACCCTCGCCGCTTCCTTGATAGCTTCAGCCACGGGCCCCACCCTAAGCGTTGGAACAGCCTCGCCCCAGCCAACCGCGCCGCTTGACGTAGTTACCTTAACTATGATGGACACGCCAGCCCAAGTCGCAGCTGTGGGATTTTTTTCGCCGATGATGAAGGTATCTATATTGGATATAGTCTCCGTCATGCTAGGCAAATATGCATGGGTAAATTAAACGTTGTGCTTATCGTTGACTTGAGATACTTGCCGATCTTGCAAAGGCTTTTAACTTTTTGTGCTTTAAGATAATTTTAGTTCTCTTCCGGCCATTATAGGGATGAGGAACGGGAGCTGCCTCACTCTAGTAATGCTAAGCTAGAGGAGAACGAGCAGCGTCCATAATTGAGTGTAATCTTTCGATTCCAAGTGCTTTTCGCCTTGAAGAGCGGAGAGCCGTCAGCGAGATTGGTTACAAGTGCTAAGTTTAATTAGGGGACCCAGCTTTAATCATATGGTAAGGATAGCTCTCGCTACGGATGATGAAAAGACAATCAGCAAGGGCCATTTTGCCCATGCTCATAAGTATTTAATCTATGATGTCGATGCCAGCGGGCTTAATAGGGTTGAATCACGTAATAATCCATTGGGTAACTTACCTGATGCCGATAATCCAAGCCAGGTTAAGGCCTACGTGGAGCAATTAGGGATACCAATGCATGGTTTATCAAAGTATGAATGGCTTCGCAAAAATGTATTAAATGACATAGATGCAATCATAGCAAGCGGCGCATGCCAGACCAGTTTCAATTATTTTACATCAGAAGGAGTTCAAGTATTATTCGTGGAGCCCGGCACATCTGTCGAGGATTTATTATCGCAAATAGTGCTTGCCGATGATGAAGCTGAATCCGACGAAGCGGATTCGCGGGATGAGAATTGGGGAACAGATAAAGATTAACAGATTCTTTCTCCAATTAATTCATCGCTCATCTTATCTATTGTTGCTATGGCTGGCTTCGCCTTCTCACCGCAAGTGGCTAGTATCATTCCCTGACTTTCTATTCCAAATATTCTCCTAGGCTCTAGATTAGTTATAACTATTACATATTTTCCCTTCATCTCTTCTGGTTGGTAATGCTCAGCCAATCCAGTGACTATTTGCCTCTTCTCCGTGCCTAGATCAATTACTAACTTAAGGAGCCGCTTACTTTCCGGCACGCGCTCGCTTTCGATTACTTTTCCAACCCTGAGATCCATCTTCATGAATTCCTCGTGGCTTATCATTGCTCCCAAACAATTAAAGAGGTTTTTATCCTTAACCACTAGTGAGCAATAGTTTATTGTAAAGATACGTATTGAATTGATTTAGCTTTCCTGTGAGTCCTAATCCCTCATCGAACTATTATTTATATGTTATTCAACTTAATTCTAGATTATTGTGCTTGGGCTATTTTATCGAGCAGTTGAATTCTCTTTGCTGGATGCGGATGATCACTTAGTATGTCATCCCATGGTTTCGGCTTATAGTTTCGCCAGTAATCTATTAATTCATCGACGTCGGCCTCGCTTGCTTCCCTGCTTATCTTGTCATCAGCGGGGGCAAAGAACAACATCTTAACCATATTATTAGTGGGGGACTTCTTGATTTTAGCTATGGTGCGTGGATCCATGTATAGCACTATTTTGGCTAGGGCGCGTTGAAGATTCTTTGCAGCGTTCGGTATAGTTAGCGCTGAATTAACGTCGGCGTATGCTTCCCTCAACCTATTGACATATAGCAAGACAAACTGAAACAGGAAACTCACGCCAAGCAATGCGACCCCAATCAATAACATGCTTCCATTATTTCCCCGCTCGCCCCATGCCCCTCCCCACATTCCGCTCCACATTAATGAATAGCCAAGCCAATAAATGAGAGCTGGGATGAGGCCTATCGCCATTAAGAACTCCACATCCCTATGTCTAAGGTGCCCCAGTTCATGGCCAAGCACCGCCGCTAGTTCATCTTTATTTAGTATCTTAAGTGCAGGACGAGTTATGGCCACTCGCTTACCGGCTATTGGGCTCCCATAGGCGAATGCATTTGGGAACGGGGCCTCAGCTATGTATACCTTGGGCGGCTTAGAGAATCCATTAGCCTTGGCCACCTCATCAACTACATCAACCACCCAGCCATAGCTTGGATCATCCGGCGTTATTTCATGTGCCCTATATGCCGCATTTATCATATATGGCCCAAATAACCACTGTGCTATGTTGATCACCAGTACAAGTATTAACATTCCGCTTATCAGATCTATTCCAAGAGCTAGACTTCCTCCGCTCAATACCTCGGCTATGCCAACAA
Organism: Thermocladium sp.; assembly: GCA_023269935.1. The sequence goes on along the minus strand of JAGDXC010000009.1, from coordinate 15,469 downwards.
GCACCGCAATTGATAGGAGCACTATTGTTATGGCGCTCAAGCCCATCACCAATCTAAGCTTAATTAATTCCCAATTCATATGGGCCAACTTAATCTAGGTTTTAAAAACCTTACTCATTGATTCTCAAGGAACCATTAATTGAAGTCCTTGATTATGGGAATGCTATTGTCATTCAGATAATGCTGCTTCACTTCTATGTCAACTTCATGATAAGGAATGATAAGCCTCACTCCTTCTAGGTGCGGGGTAGGGTTTTGGGTGCTTGTGCGTTGCTCCATGATTTTTTGGGTATGGGAGCCGGGGGCCGACCCCCGTAATGCTGAGGTCCCAAGGTCTTGGGATTACCTCCCTTTCCAGGTTTCCTCTCGTCCTTTGAGCCATTATTGCTCCTGGGGGTTGGAAGGATTTTGGTCAGTCCGTCGCCAGCTCCTCATTCATCAGACATAATATTAATCATCACGTTCCCCCAGGATTTTCTCCAGCTTATTAATGTAGTGCACCTTCTCTTTCTCCTCGTAATTATCTCCGAGCCTGATCATGCCCAGCCTTATGTGATCCACCGTCCTCAAGTCCTCTATTGTTGTTGGTATTATTACAACAGCCTTGTTGCTTCCATAATATATCTTCTTCAGCATGCCTAGCGATACTAAGTAACCATCAGAGTCCTCCAAGGCAACGAGCAGTCCATTCTCCCAATTAATTGGCAGTATGGCTACCTCTACTCCAGGCATGGCCTTCACCACTAACTCCTTCACGGCCGGCGACATCATTATTGCCTTCTTGCCGAACTGCTCCCCGTAAGTTATGGGCATTTTAAGGTACTTGGATGCCAGTGACCTAATGCTAGCATCGAATGGCACGCCCCTAGAAAGCGGTAGATTAAGTATAGGCTTCTCCGTTAAATTAATGGTGGCTGACTTAGCTGGCATTAGGTACTTGCCGTACCCCATCTCCCTATGGAGTCTCCTGTCCTCCCTTGTCTTTATTGCCAAAGGAGGCGCAGGCAGTAGAATTGGATTGAAACCGCTCTTCTTAACTTGGTTCACGAGGTCCTCTTCCTCTCCCTTTTGAATTATTACCACGGAGTCCGGGCTTAGTTTCGATAACATGGATAATTTATACTGGATCGCAGTTGGTTCAGCGATCCACCCATCCGTGTTTATTATGGTTGTATTGACATTCTCATGCGTCTCCAAGTAATCAACTAGCTTAGCAACTCCATTAACTGCTTCTTGCCATGTGTGTTCAAGGCTGGTCGTCCTTAGAAATACCATCTTTAGAGGGGAAAGCATGCTTAAGTGAGTGATGGGTTTGCTTGATTTAGCGCATGCTATGGTTGTTGGGGGACCTAGATCATTTTGGCCTGGATCAGCATCGATTACTCCGGCCACGTTTCCGCTGCTGACCGCCTTATTCATTGCCATTATTGTGAACGTCGTCTTGCCGACATCCATCATGCCCAAAATCACCACCCTCTTTCCACTTCTAATTATTAACTCGGCCGCCTCCGTCCATGAATCCATGACCTCCTCCCCAGGCTCCGCATTTTCGACCTTGCCCTCCGGCCCCAGCGTAACATCTAATTGAGTTGACTCTAGCGCCTTAACAGCCACCTTCCTAGTCCTGAGAATCGTGAGCCTGGATCCAGCGCTGTAAACTGTTCCCAACGCGTATATGGAGCCCCTCAATACCTTAACATTAGCTGGCCCCTCTATGCGAATAATTGAGCCGGGCTCCAGATTTACCGTATCCACGTCGTTGCTATTATGCATATTTTTTAAAGATGCCGTTATGGGAAGAACCAATGATTCCTCCCCAAACAAAGGGAACAGCGACTAGGCCCCAACAGATAACAGGGTAAGTAGGACTAGCGATATTATTATGGCAACCACGTATTGGGTCGTTATGTATCTAATGAACCTAGTGGGCACGTTTTTTCTAGTCATCTTGAGAATCAAGGTTAATCCCAGTATTAATCCCTCGGCGACTGGGAAGAACATGCTTATCATTATCGCCATGGCTGACGCCACTCCGCTGTATCCTATGGCAGGTATCGCAGCAACCACGCCTAGGTTAACCATTGCATATGCGGCGTACCACATGCCTATTATCGGGATATAGGCCACCCATACAGTGCCCAGCAGCGATACGAACCTGGTTATAGATGCTGCAATAAACGACATGCCGGCTATGCTCTCATCAAACGCCTTTACTTGAGACATAACTTCCGCGACGTATGATGAAGGAGAGGTCACCGCGTAGCCCATGAGGAACGTACCCACAAGTGCCGCCAGTACAGCTGCATAAACGACTAGTCTGGATTTTATGTACCACCTAATCAATTCCCTCATTAGATCATTGCTCTCCATGGCTTGCCAATTCATTGCTGCTTTAAAAACGAATCGGAGCAGATTAGGGCTCTGAACCCGCATTTTTATTAAGGGGCGCATCCTCCTTTGCTAGTGCAGGATAGGTGGAGGCACTGGGCTATGAAGAGGAGGGGCCTTAGGTACCTCATACTATACCTCCTGGCGTCAAAGGGTGCAATGACGGGAGCCCAAATAACGGATGAGGTTGAGAGAGCCAGTATGGGCATGTGGAGACCCAGCCCCGGCTCGCTGTATCCTATGTTGGACGAGCTAGAGAGGGAGGGATTAATACGCATAGATAGGGTTGAGGGAACAAAAAAATACTATATAATAACCGATGCCGGAAGAGGCCTAGTTGGGCCCACCTCTGATGATAGGCTAGCGCGGAGCATCGATGAATTCATATCAATGGCTAGATACGTTCTGGATAATTGGGACAAGCTAAGCATGGAGGATAAGAATAGGATTAAGGCGATATTAATAGAAATGGAAAGAGTACTGGCCGCCTCCCCACCTTGATGGAGGACTCCAGAGGATCTCGATTACCCTCTCTGAAATTACTTCCTTCGCCGGTAGTGTGGTTACGCTCTCTCCCAAATGGCAGCGGAGCTCAATAAGTGAATTCAAACTCCGCTCCAGTTCCTAGAAGGGGCATTTACCGTTTATTTTTATCGAGGAGTAGCTTCTCTCCATGAGTGGGGGTCACCGAAAAGATTAAATTGACTTCATGGGCCTCAATTAATTAATCATTGAGTTGCCATGAGATGCATCATAGATAAGTTAGAGGTAGAGACGCATGTTCATGCAACGGAGGATCAAGGTAAGGTAATCCAGGCACTAAATAACATAGTGGGTCAAGTCAAATATGATATTACACAGGCGCAGGGGCATTATGGGAACCCCATAACAGTGGTAAAGGCAACTATGGGTAAGACAAGCGGCGAGTGCCCTGACGCTGTGGTTAAGAGATTATTATCCATGCTTAGCGATGTTGATAGGCAGTTGCTTCTTCTTAGTTTAGATGAGAGGATGGATGGCGATAAGCTTTATCTAAGGCTTAATAAGCAATCGGCCTATAGGGGATTAGCCAAGTTAGATGATGGCGGCGACGTTATTAAGGTGATTATCCACTTCAATCCAGGCCTAGCTTGGGGTCGCGGCGTTAAGGTTCTCCTAGAGGGGTTGGTGAAGTCATGAGCATATTATCGGCGCGAGGAGTGTATAAGACATATGATGGTCAAAAGTGGGCCTTGAGGGGCGTTGACTTGGAGATAGGCAGGTCTAGAATAGCTACTTTATTGGGCCCAAATGGCGCTGGGAAGACTACCTTCGTGAGGATTGCATCCACGGAGCTTCTCCCAACTAAGGGCGAGATTGAGGTGCTTGGCATAGATGCAGTCAAGTACCCGAGCAGGGTGAGGCCTCTCATATCTATTATTCCCCAGGAGGCGCGGCCAATTAATTTCATTACTGCCTGGGAAGCAGTTTACTCGTACCTACTCCTAAGGGGCTTCAGCCGGGGGGATGCGCGGAGAATGGCTAGGTGGGCAATGGAGAGGCTCTCGCTCGATCAATATAGGGATACCCAATTATTCAATTTATCCGGCGGCTTAAAGAGGAGGGTATTGGTGGCCATGGCTCTCGCCAGCAATGCTTCCCTCATATTCCTAGATGAACCAACGGTGGGGCTCGATATAATAAGCAGGAGAGGCGTGTGGGATGCCTTGGCTGAGCTACGGAAAAGCGGCGCTGCAATATTATTGACAACTCATTATATAGAGGAGGCGGAATTGCTTAGCGATGAGGTGTTCATAATAGATGCGGGCACCATAGTGAGGAAGGGTTCCCCTCATGATTTGCTCGCAATGGTTCCAGAGGACACTGTTGTGGAGGCTTATGGGGACTCCCTTGACTTGGATGAGAGGCATGTAAGGCTGGGCAACAGGTATATAATATATGTTGATTCATCCATGGCTGGTCCACTTTCATCAGAGTTAGTTAGGCGGGGCATGACGGTCACCATTCGTAGAAAGACCCTTGAGGATGCAGTGATTTACTTACTGGGGGGCTGGAGAGAAGAGGAGGAGGCGGTTGGCGATGAGTAGGGCAGGTAATTTGTTAATTCAATTAAGGGGCTCCCTCGTCATTGCGTGGATAAATGGTTGGTTAGCCATGACTAGAATGCCGATATGGCTCATCTCATCCCTAACTGCTCCAGCCTCTATTGCGTTAATGATAATATTCTTTGGGGGTTACCGATACTTAGGGATAGGATTAATAGGCGGCATATCAATGCTGATAGGAGTGAATGGGGTTGGATTGGTTGGTGATGGCGCCTTCTATAGGTTGGAGCTGAAATTCCAAAACATGCTAATAGCGACTCCCCTAACCCCGGTCAGTTATACTCTTGGACTGGCGCTATCCTCCCTGTTATACTCCATGCCCGGCATAGCCGTCATGGCGGGGATACTCGCGTATCGGGGAATCATAATGCCCTGGAGCGCTGCGCCCATTACCGCATCGCTCTTCGCCGAGTGGTTGTCCACATCAATGCTTGGATTCACTATATCCACATACCTGAGGGACACCAGGTATGCCTGGGCAATAGGAAATATACTGGGATTCACGTTAGGCACCTTATTCCCAGTGTTCTACCCAGCCACAATACTTCCAATTCCATACATAGCAATTGTTTCCCCCGTCAGCGCGGCCTCTATAGTGATTCAATACGTGAGCGGAGTCACTAGGTATAATGCGAGCCTACCTCTTGCGGCAGCCGCATCCCTTGCCGCTCAAGCAGCTATATTCACCCTCCTAGCCATGTATAAATCACGGTGGAGAAGTAACTAGGGCTTCTCGGGTCTCTGTCTTATCTGGAATAGGCCTATAATTACCATTATGATGCCGGCAAGGGATAGGAATGGCCCGATATATGGAATGATTGCGAGTATGTAGAGAATGGCCCCGACACGAACGATGTCTGCTCCATAATCCTCCCCTAACCTATAGTAACCTATGACGATTAGGATGAGGCCCACAAACGATAATATCCCGCCCACTAGTATTAGAATAATGGATGGAATAAGCATGCCCAATGCAGCGGTTGTCGGCTGCATCATTATTCCAAGTGTCGGCGCCGAATTGAGTTGATTAGTTGATATCAATTTCTTCATTGCATCTATAAACAAGTAGATGCCGGGAACCTCAATTATGGAACCCACGGGGATCAATAAGGCGCCGATCTTTGCCGTGGAGTACCTGGAATTAATGCTGCTCAACTCGGCGAAGCCAAGGTACTGAATCACCGCTGCGATCACTGTGATGCTTACTCCAATCATGATCATTATGGTTAATGAATTGAATACCGCCATCAATGCATTGACGTTCGGGGGAGCGCCTGGTTGGGTCATTAGCTTAATTAGGGAGCCATACATGGCTATTAAAGTCACCGCGGCAGTCACGATGCCTCCCACCAAGCCTATCAATAGGCCGATTGCTAATCTAGTTATGGCTCTCGTTGATGAGCTCATTGCGTGCTTAGTATTAACTTACTTAAAAATTTTTCAATATTAATGAGCGGGGGCGAGTCATTAATTGGTTTATTGCTTCTTGCTTTGGAGCTTCAGTATTGCCTCGGCTAAGTCGCCGTTGCTTTCCTTTAGTGCCTTAATCGCGTCATCCCTCGTTGCGCCGGTTTGATCCATTATTAGCCTAACATCATCCTCGGACACGGGGGGTTCTTGGGTTTGGGGTCTCTGCATTATTATGGATGAAGCTGGCGCCGCGGCTTGAGTGGGAGTGGTCTTAACGTCCTTCTCGCTTGCCTGTATCTGGTAAATCATCATTCCCTGCATCTTAATCGCGGCCACGCTTGGGTTTGGGATTTCCAGCGTCGATCCATTCCTTAAGTAAATCACCACTTTAGCGGCATTGATCTCCTCCACATTTAAATTGCCTATTCCCATCCTCTTAAGCATCTTACGAAGCTCATTGGGATTAATCATTATCTAGACTCACCCAGCACATGCTTTAAAGCTATCTCAACCTTAGCGGCATCGCCATTTAGCCCATCAATCCGTCCCTGGGCATAGGTTGCTCCTCCTCCCCCTCGTCCCCCCAACTCCCTGAAAATCGACCTAGCTAGGTCCCCGGCCTTGATTCTCCCATTAGTGTAAATATAGACCTCATCGCCCAGAACCTCAATCAATACATCAGCGGTGGAGGTGTAGGCCTTAGCTAGGTCCTGGGCATACTCCCGCCCCTCCAATGCGATCACGGCTCCCCTAACCCCATTAATGTTAACTTCGCGTTTCCTCAATTCATTTAGTTCCGCATTAATGGCCTTCCTGGCTAGCCGCCTCACGGTCGCCTCCTTCTCGCTTAATTCATTCATTAACTTATCTAGGGATTGAAGAACGGCCTCCCTACCAACGCCCAGCCTCCTCGCCGCCTCATCCAGCGTTGCCTCCAGGTCATGAATATACCTAATCGCGTGCCTCCCCGTGGTGAATGTGAACCTCACGACGCCCTCCTGTATCTTCTCAGCCTTAATTATCTTAATGGGGCCAATTAATCCTGTCCTCGTCAAGTGCGTGCCCCCGCATGCCTGTACATCGAACGGCGGTTCCTCCCCTATCTGAAGTATGCGAAGTACCTTGCCCGGCACAACGCCGCCCTGGTAAATAATGAAGCCGAACCGCCTCTCCGCCTCCGTCCTAGGCAAGACAAGGGGCTTAACAGGCATATCCATCATGACGGCATTATTCGCCTCCTCCTCGATCTTCCTCAATTCCTCGGGACTCGGCAGCTTATAATGAGTGACATCTATCCTGCTCACGGGCACATCCTTCTGAGCCCCGGCCTGCCACACGTGGCGACCAAGGACGCGCCTAATGCTCTGAATAAGCACGTGAGTGCCAGTATGCATCCGCATTAAGTCAAGCCTCCTCTCCCAATCTATCTCCAGCTCAACTTCCTCCCCCTCCCTCGGCGGGGAACCAGTTACCTCGTGTACAATGACTGGCCCAACGCGCTGCACGTCAACAACTGCCGCCGATCCCCCGCTGTGCCTCATTACTCCCCTATCCGCGGGCTGCCCTCCCCCCTCTGGGTAGAAAATGGTTGAGTCGAGGATGACCCACTTGCCATTAATTACCTTAATCACTCGCGCCCTTGACTTAGACTTATACACATCCTCATAAAACTCCTCCCTAGTCGGCGGGAGATTAACCACCTCCTCAGGCGGCACCGCTGTCTTCTTTGTTTCCTCCTTGGCCGGCCGTTGATGCATCTTGGTTATGCGTTCATAGAAATCATCCGGCACCGCCACCTCGACGCCTCGACTTGAAGCAACCTCGGCAACTACCTCGGGCGGAATGCCGTGTGAATCATAGAGATTGATCAAGTCATCCACAGATATCTTTCCACTCTTCAAATGCTTCTCCACCAATTGAGGCGCAGCCTTTAGCGATGCCCTATACTTCTTGTCCTCCATATCCACAAGCTCCAGTATTAGGGGGGAGCTCTCCCTGAGCTCTGGGTAATCATTGAGCAGCAGCTTCAGGTGCGCATCAAATATCTCGGTTATTGGGTCCTCAATTCCAAGCAGCCTAGCGTACCTCATCATTCTCCTCACGAGCAGCCTAGCCAAGTAACCCACTCCCGAATTGGATGGTATCACGCCATCATTGATCATCCAAGACACGGTCCTGCTATGGTCCGCCAATACGTAGAGCGCCTCCTGCGGCTTCACTGCCTTAACTAGATCCCCGGCATTGATCCCTATCTTCCTCGCGACAGCCTCATACGCCTTATCCAACGCCAGCACCTCCGGATCCAGTTGCCCCATTAGAGTGGCTATTGACTGCATCAATGCATCGCTCGGCTTCTCAATGCCGAACTTGGATCGTGCCCATGATAGGAATGGAGAGAAGACTGCTTCATATACCGTGGGCTTTCCCGTGAGCACCCAATAAATCCTCTCGAGCCCGTACCCCGTATCCACTATCTTCATCGGCATATCCCTATACTCCCCATTAATTATCCTGTAATGCATGAAGACTAAGGTAGCGACCTCCAGCCCCCTCACGAGCACCTCGAATGATTCCCCAGCATTGCCTCCCCCCTCCCAGATATTCTCCTTATAAGTCACCTCATCGCTCCTGATCCCCAACTCCTTGGTGAGAAACTCATGCGCGTACTCGACGGTCTCATTGACCCAATACACCTTCTTGTCCGGGAAATTAAAGGCGTGGTGAGCCATCATCTCGAAACCGGTCAAGTGCCTCCCGCTTCTCCCAACCTTATCCACATCGGTCAACCTGATGCTGGGTTGAGAAATAGTTAAGGGATTAGCGGGCGGCGGGACAACGCCCTCCGTCACCCAGGGCTGGAAGTCATATATGGAGGCCCCCACAAGGTAAACATCATCACGCCACCTAGCGACGACGGGGTACCTCCCCACCCTGGCGTGCCCCCTCTTCTCGAAGAAGGAGAGGAACTTCTCCCTAACATCGGCTACCGAGGATGGCCTATAGGTGCCGGGTGGATTACCTATGAAACCGTATGGAGTGCAAGGTTGATCCCCGCAATTATCCTGCTTATCGTTCAGCGTCCAATAATGATGCCCACAGTAGGGGCACTTGCCTCTCCTGAAGCCATTCTCCTTGAAGAGCCTCGTCCTCAGCAATTCCTCGTCAAAAGTCATACATCAACTCCTCCTCCCCTTAATTTAAGATTTTTGGGGTTAAGTGGGCAAAAATCCCCCTCCGTAAGGGGGTGTATAGCAAGTTTCCTGGAGGAGGCAGGAAATCCCCACCGCGAGGCGAGGATGCTTCGCTCACAAGGACGAGGTGGTTCACGATTTCCCTCCACGACCAATAACTTGGCTATTAATATAATGATAATTCCCTTCCCCATAATTCCCTGGCTTATCGGCGTCAATGCTTAAAAATGCGTATTGGAGGGTTCATTCATGTCTAAGACAAGTAATGTAGTGGTTTGCCCCTCATGCGGTTTTTTGGGGTCTCCCAACGAGGACTTGGCCAGTAAGGTTCAGGCCCTTGACTCCATGAAGTGCCCCAAGTGCAAGGCGGATGTAACTATAAGGGACGCCGCTGCCCACATGGAGAAGCACATAAAGATCCAGGGAAAGAATTATGTCTGCGACATCTGTAACTCTAAGTTGCCCAGCATGGGTGCGGCCGAGAGACATGTTAAGCAGCACTTAATCCTTCAATTAAGCGGCGGCGGATTAAATAGATTCATTTGCCTCGTGTGTGGACGGGAGTTTCTAACAATGAAGGCCGCGCTGGCGCACATGAAGGCCCATCAATGAGTCGCGCAATTCCAATGGCTCTATAAAGGGCATTGCTGTGCCTAGATATTGATCAGACCCAAGTTCCTCATCATTGCTCAGGGGCCTGTGTTCTCCTCATGTTTCCAGCCGTCAATGAGTAAGGCTTTAAGCATTGGGTGCTGCGGGAAATGCAGTGCTGGAGATTTACTTGGGTAAAGAGCATGGCGAGACCGTCATGGAGGAATTAAGGGCCCTGGGAGTCACCGAGTTAATTGAGGGCGGCCCCACCACGCTCTTCGGCAGGAGAGTGCTGGGGAAGGGCCAGAACGCGGTGGTAATTAGGTGTAGGCATGAGACGGCTGAGGGCGAGTGGGCATGCAAGTTGAGGAGAAGGGATGCATCGAGGCCCAGCCTATTATGGGAGGGCTACATTCTTCGCCTAGTCAACGGCGTCGGCGTTGGGCCTCGGCTCTTGACATTCTCCAGGAACGTGATAGTCATGGAGGAGGTGCTCGGCAAGCCGCTGAATGAATCGCTTAATCCAGACATTGCTAGGCGGTTACTGGAGCAAGCCAGGAGACTGGACGTGCTGGGGATAAGCCATAATGAGTTGGGAAGGGGGGGAAGACATGTCGTGGTTAGGGGCGGGGAACCCATTATTCTGGACTTCGAGTCGGCCACCATTAATGGAAGCAGGAGCAATGTTCTTCAATTAATCAACGCCTTAACCGGCGGCGCGCCCGAGTTGCGGAGCGCTGCGAGGAGGTATAAGGCGGAGAGGAGCGATGAGGCGTTTAGGGAGCTTGTTGAGGGAGTGCTGAGGATAGTCGAGAAGCATGCCCATTAAGTGATAACGACTAACAGAAATGCGGAATTAATGAGGGGATAGCGAAGACGCATGGATCCGAAGAAGTTACGGGAGGCGCATCATTTAGGAAGGATGCAACGCATCCATGGCTGAACCAATCAACTGGTTAGGCTCCCCCACATCAGTCAGATCATGAGTCAATTATACGTGGGGAGCGGCTTTAAGTATAGGTTGAGGGATGTAAGTTCTTCGTTTAGTGAGGGGGCGGTCCCCTTATGGGGATGTTTATAGTAGTGATAAAAAAGAACGGCAAGCCTCGCCTTTCAAGGCGGGGTAAAAAGATTTTAATGGTTATTTTTCTTTGTTGATTGGGCCTTCTGCTCCTCGGGGGCTAGCGTCTATGGGGGACGGACCATAACTGCTCCTCGCATGTCGATGAAGCAGCCTCGATGAAGCTTGTACTGCAGTAGGGAAGGATCAACCAAGGAAGCAAGAAACCCATGCCGCGAGGCTAGGAATGTGTTAGGTCTTGTTTAATTCCTCGAATATTTTCCATATCCTGTCGTTCACGTGATGGATGTTTTGGATTACTTTTCCCTTGCTCATTCCAATCATGTCCCCGCTCGAGTACAGCGCTGCTCCAACGGCTATGACTAATCCCCGTGGATCCCTCACGAGGACTATGCTTCCCTTGCTGAAGTTCCCCCTTATTGACTTTATTCCAGGCCGCATCACGTCGGCCCCGCCGGCGATGTGGCTAACCGCTCCCTGATCCACGTCGATTAAGCCGTACCTCTCCTGTAATTGGGGGTTCCTATTTATGAAGGGGATTGTGGGGAACCTGTACTCCCTCTTCACGCCTTCAATGGTTAATTCAGTGACAGCTAGAACCGGGGTTTTCCCAGCCACGTAGAGGGCTAGGTCCTCTAGGCCATAGTACTCCAACTCACTTAATCCCCTCAAGTAATCGCCGAGCTCCGGCACCGCGTTGGCTAATTCCTTCATGTCGCGCTTGCTCAGTAGGTGCCTCTTCACGGAGTAATGTGGAGCCGGCGGTATAAAAACTAAACGAATGGAGGCAAAGAAGAAAATGGATAATTTTTATTTTAATTTAATGCCATGCCCGCTCACCAGCAGTGCCTCCATCCATGCCTTGCTCCCCAGGCCGGGTATTGCCACGCTTGCCAGGGACCCCATGGAGTTGAGAGCGCCGTTCTCCCCGCCTCCGTTAATTCAAGGTACTCCTCCCCGCCCTCGCTTACTCGCCTAGCGAGTCCAGCCGAGAGTAGCCCCGTTACTGCCCAGTCGAAGGTGGAGCCGTAGAGCGGCGCCTCCTGCCTGAGTTGGCTTATTTTTTTCCTGCCCCCCTCGAGTTGCTGGAGGAGGGCTTGTATCCCCATCCACATTATCCCCCTCATATTTATCCGATAACACTTCCGTTATCGAATATATAAACCTAACCCCAATGATGCAAAAGAAAATAAAAACCGCCACGCACATGAGCTAAGCATGACCATAACAGTGATAGACCACCCACTAGCGCAATCAATAATCACAATGCTTAGAGACAAGAGAACAGGCCAAATAGAGTTCAGGAAGGGACTAGTGAGGCTTGGACGACTCATGGGGTACGAGGTCGCCAAGTCATTCCCAACGAGGGAGGTGGAGGTCGAGACGCCCCTCGGAGTAAAAACCAGGGGAGTGACCGTGGACATGGGCGATGTAGTGATAATACAAATACTGAGGGCAGCAATGCCAATGGTTGAGGGCCTCCTCAAGGTATTCCCAATGGCCAGAATGGGAGTGATAAGCGCCAAGAGAAGGGAGGATACGCATGAGAGGGGCTCCATGGAGTTCGAAATAGAGATGAACTACGTGAGAATACCGAGAATCCAAAGGGACACCACGGTAATGGTGGTGGATCCAATGCTCGCCACGGGCTCAACAATGATAGCGGCGCTAAACACGGTAAAGGAAAAGGGGGAACCAAGGAGAATGATACTCATAAATGCAATAGGCACTAAACAAGCAATAGAACGAGTACTGAGAAAATACCCCCAAGCAGACATATACCTAGCAGCAATAGACCCAGAAATCAACGAAAACGGCTACATAATACCAGGACTAGGAGACGCAGGAGACAGAGCATACGGAGAAGCATAAGAAAAATAATTATTTTATTTTCTTAATATTTTTGCTGTTTTATTATGAGCTGGCGGTTACAGTGAATGGATAAGATTGGCCAGATACAGTAGTTACTGTTCCAGAATACTGCACACCAACCTCAGCATTCTGCGTACCACTACAAGAAATGGTTCCTTGATAACTTGATGCTAGTGCAGTAGCAGTTACACCAGTACCAAACACAGATGCACTACTACTACCACTCTGGACTGGTATGTAGAAGGTTATACTTGCTCCGGTTGTTCCTGCCGGTATTTGTATTGGGCTTGTGAATGTGCATATTAGGTTGCCCAGCGTGAATCCATTTATACCCACTCCAGTGCTGGTAGGATTACTAACTAATAATGATAATTGAGCAGTACCAGTGGTTATGCCTGAGAGTTCTGTTGCTGTTACTTGTAGTGTTGCTGTTTTTGCTGATGATCCGGCGAGGCCGAAGACCCATACGGCTACTGCCACTGCGAGGGCTATGGCTACCGCTATTAGTATTATGGTGGCCACGACATTGCTTATACCCCTCCTATTGTTTAGTTTGGACGCCATATAGGCCTATTCTATTTGGGAGTATTTAAATATTATCCCGGCTAAATAATGGGCGGGAATGGAGTGAATTATGGGCGGTGCTTACCCCATGGTTCCGCCTTATTACTTGTTTGGGTGAAGTTTTTAAGCTGGTCTGGGCGGTGCGTTTCATGAGTTGGTCAATTGGTTACGGTGACTTAATTGAGTTGGTGAGGAGGCGGTACGGGGTCTCGATTGAGGAGGATCAGGTCGCGCGGGCTAGGGCTACGTTCCGAGTGAGTTGGAAGAGCAGCATAGATGTGGCTAGAGCAATTAAGGGCCTCACGCTGGAGCAGGCCAAGCAGTACCTGGAGGGCGTCGTGAGGGGCGAGGCGCCCATCCCCGTGAAGGGCCATGATAAGAAGAGGCCCCATCACTCGGTGCCTTGGAGGGGTTGGCCTGTTGCCCGGTGGCCCAGGAGAACGGCCGAGGCCTACCTAGAGCTGCTGGAGAACCTTGAGGGTAACTGCACATATAAGGGCTTAAACGCGTCCAATGTAGTCATTATTCACGCTGCATCCAGCAAGGGCGCGAAGATACCCGGCTACATGCAGAGGGCATTTGGTCGATCAAGTCCATGGTTCAATTACGAGGTTAATATAGAGGTAGCGGCCGCCGAGCTCCCAACGGAACTAGTCCCAAAGAAGCTCAGCCCCAGCAAGATACTTAAAAATAAGTAACCGCCTAACTCATACTAACGCCACATTTTGTTATGGGGATCATGATTGGGTCAGCGTCACTGTTCCCGGCCTTAATTTATCTGGTTCACCCATTAGGAACCCTATGGGGTTAATCCTATCCCCCACCTCTATGTTGCTTATGGCTATGATTAACTGCTTGTTTTTCGGCACGTAAATTACCTCCCCTCGCCTCGCGAATGTTCTGAAGGTCTCCGGCCCAGTCCCGAGGTCTAGGGGTATTATTGCCTGCGGCCCAGCCTTAATGATCGACGCATTTAGGGGCAGCGATGCAAGCAATTTGCTTACAGTTATGGGCGCCGCGGATGTCTCCAACTTAATCTCCATCTGCGAGCCATCCCTGAACTTGAGGGCAAGCTTCATCTTTAACGCCTCGCCTGGGACGCATGACTTATAAATGCTTTTCCAATATTAAATTATGAACAGGGACGACATAAAGAAGGCCCTGGATCCAATCCTCGGCGGGCGAGTCATAGATAACGGCGAAGATAGGGCTTGGCTATATTATGCCGAGGTCAAGGGGGGACGTGATAAAATGGATGAGGCAGTGAAGAGGGTTGAGGAGGCCCTGAAGAGCATTAACGCCAGGAAATTGGAGGAGGGGGACTCAGTGATATTCACCACCAAGGGCGAAGCAATAGCCATAATCCACGTGTGGGCTTAACGCCATCAAACGCGAGGGGCAGTCCTTGCCTCGAGATATATTTTCCTTAGAGCGGCCCTATTCGGCGTCGCTCCATGAACATTAGGGTGGCCGATTCATCTATGCTCGGCACGGAGTCCTCGTTCTTTTTAGGGTTATGTATGAAGTCTTGGATGCTCATTTGACTTACCTAAGTCAAATAATCCCGAACCCCCTTAAAAACCCTTCCCCCACGTTCACAAGCAGCATCACCTGAGAAATATGTAATGGCTTCCCCGCCCGGCTGCCCCCTGGTTGGGGAAAATCATTGCCGCAGGCCATGCCTTCATTAACGCTTCAAGGTGGATCCAATTATGAAGTCGGCCGCGGCGGCGTCCAGCACGGCGAAGCCAACCCCCTTATAAATCGATGTATCGCCGACCCCACACTTAACCCCCCTCAACGCTTCACCCAACTCCACCAGCCTAACTCCCCTCAAGTCCTCCCCAGCCTCATTAATTGCATTCCTAGTATCAACTAGAACACACCCAACTCGCTCTATTAACCTCCTCCCCAACTCAACCACGGGCCTCGGGGCGCCAATGCTCGCCACGTGCCTCCTCCCCCTCGGAACATCCTCCACGATGGGAGACGTGCTCGACGTGGTCAACACAATCATATCCGAACCAAGCACATCACTAAGCTCAACCGCTTCTCCCCCGAACTCCTCAGCCAATGCCCTCGCCTTATCCACCCTCCTCCCCCACACCAATACGCGCCTCGGCCTCAATGCATCCCTAAGCAGCATTAAGTGGTACCGCGCCTCTATCCCGGTCCCCACTATTCCCAGGGACGACGTGGGTGCATCAACTACTCGAGCCCCAATAGCCGTGGCGGCAGCGGTCCTAACCCCCGTCAATGCCTCGCCA
>JAGDXC010000004.1 GCA_023269935.1 Thermocladium sp. | reverse complement strand
GGTGGGCAATGCGGAGCCAACGGTGAAGAAGATGGCTAAGTACGTGGTGAGGGATGATGGGTTCGGGGTGATTGATGTTCTGAGCATGGTTAGGGATTGGGGAAAGGCTTATTAACTCAGTTATACTAGTAATACCATGAGTTCCAGTACATCCGATAAGGACGCCCAACAAGAAAAGAAGCAAGTCACGATAAAGGGCATAGATAAGGAACTTTATGAGAAGGCGGTTCAATTATCCAGGGAAATGGGCATGACGGCGGGCGAATTAGTCAACAAGGCGCTTCGAACAGTTATGTCCGTAACTGATGCGGCCGCCAAGACAGTGGCCGGCGCAGTGCAAACAGTGGGGGAGTCAGGTAAGGCATTCGCCGAGGGGGCGAAGGGAGTCAAGGTGGTGACGGGAATCGATGATTTAACCATAACGAAGGCCGATCTCGAGTCAAGTGATTCCCCCGTATCATTCAGGGGAATAAAGAGACTGGAATTCACCGACGATGTTGATTGGGACACATTTAATGCCAAGGTGAGCTCCATAGTGATGTGCGGCACCGTGGTGCTTCCCCGTAGCCTGCCTAAATTGAAGGTGCTGGAGAAGTGCAGTATGGTTAATAAAGTGGAGAGCAAGTGACGCTCTTCAATGCCGGAACTAAGTGATCTTGAGAAAAGGATACTGGCCCACATCTATAAGTACGGCCCCGATACTCCCTGGCTAATGTCGAGGAGACTATTGGGCAGGGCGGGCTGGAGCCCCCTCGTGCCGCCGGAGGAGGTGGAGGCGGCTTGCCAACGCCTAGAAGCGGCTGGTTTGCTCCAGAGATTTCGGGGTAACCTGAAGGGGAGGGTAACTAGCTCGCTTAAGCCTTGGCTTAAGGTTAAGCAAAAGAATCCGGAGCACAAGGGCCGTGGGGTCTACTATGAGTTAACCAGGGAAGGGCGCAGAATAGCGGGCGACATATATAAGAACGAGATAAGGAATCGCTAGGCGGTCAAATTCATTTAGGGCCGGTTCGACATGTTTATTTAGTTGGCTCGATGTGATCATTAATGCAGTGCTTTGATTCAGGGGAGTACCGGAACAGGTTGAGAATGCTTGAGAATGCATTGAGCTCCGTCGGCATTGATATGGCGGTGATAACGCCCGGAAGCAATATGATTTACTTCACTGGATTCCCTGAGCCAGCCATGGAGAGGCCTATAATGCTCGTAGTGGGGGCCGGTGACCCTGTTCTCATAGTGCCTAAGCTATACGAGGAGCAGGTGAGAGAGTTACCGGTTCCAGCGTATTCATATAGTGATGGTGAGGATCCATTTCAACTGCTTAAATCCATCAAGTCATCCCCAAGAAAAATAGCGATTGATGACTACGCCTATGCCAAGGATGTGGCGGCCATAGCTAGGACTTACGGTTCATATCCCTCCCTTCTCGGTCCCATCGTTTCTCGATTAAGGCGGGTCAAGACCGCGAAGGAAATAGAGATGATCAAGAGAGCAATTCAATTAAGCGAGGATGCATTATCATCATTTATAACTAAAGTGAGGCCAGGCATGACTGAGCATGAGGCGGCTCGCCTACTTAAGGGTGAGCTTGAGGCTAGGGGCTTGGGGTTGGCCTTTGAGCCCATAGTGTCGTCCGGCCCTAACTCCGCCATGCCGCACCTAACTCACACGGAGAGGCGATTAAGTTCCGGCGATTCATTGGTGGTTGACTTCGGAGGAAGATTATGCGGCTATAATGCCGACATCACGCGGACATTCTTCATTGAATCCATTTCCAGCGAGGGGGAGAGAATTTACGATACGGTCTTGAGGGCCCAATCATCTGCTGAATCCATCGCTGGCATAGGCGTTGAGGTTGGCAGCGTTGATGCGGCCGCTAGACGAGTCATAGCTGAGGCAGGCTTTGGGCCCTTCTTCATACATAGAACAGGGCACGGGCTTGGCATAGATGTTCATGAGGAGCCCTACATAGTGGCCGGCGGCGATCAGAGGCTTGAGGAGGGCAATGTATTTACGGTGGAGCCGGGCATATATATTCCAGGCAAGCTGGGGGTGAGGATAGAAGATGATGTTGCGGTAATGAATGGCCGCGCCAATCCCCTTAATGGTTTCTCCAAGGAATTAATGATAATAGGAAAACATTGATGCGGTAGTGACCCATTTATGATTGATAAGAAACGATGAGCCTCGCTCCTTCTAGGGGTAGGGTTTTGGGTGATTGTTGCTCCGTGAATTTTTTGGGTATGGGGAGCCGGCGGCTGATCCCCGCAGCACCAGCGGAGACGAGTAGCCATGAATGGGTGTAACCCCCAAGACCCCAGTAACCCCCTCAGGACGAGGAGGAGGTCAGAGGAATCAATATCTTGCTCCTTATGGTCGGGGAGCAATTGGCTTCATTGGTCGGGCTCCCTTGAGGAGCACGGTTATTAGAATGAAGTCGATTATTATTGCTGAGTGCATTATGGTGCAGTATATGCATATTGCCCTCACTATGGCTAGCTCTATATAGATTAGGTAAGGAACTATGGCTATGCCTATGAATCTCCATCCCATTAATGCCTTTAGATATATGCCTGGCCTTCTTGATGTTGCGAATAGGATCACGAGGCTTGCATTGATTATGAACCAGATCGCCGCCAGAGCATCAAGGGGAACACCAGCTACCTCGGAGTAGGGGCTGGAGAGAACCGCGGCGCAGTTTATGGTTATTCCTCCCCTGGGCTCTATGCTTGCGGGGGCTGTGCAGATGGGGAGGGGTTGCCTCAATAGGTACCAGGTATAGAGAACCATGAATGATGATGCCATTCCCACAATGGACATGGCGAGGAGGACCATGAGCCGTGCCCTACTTATGTTCATTTAGGGACGGATCCATGTAAATGAGTTAAAAACATATCGCATTTTGCATGTTTTGCATAGTAACTCATCCATCTTAAAGTTTATATAGTGGCTCGTGTTATTGAATTGGGAAATGTCTCAAACCACGCTTTTCATGCCGCTGGATGCCAGGCTAGCGGATGTGCTTGGTCTCCTGGATACATTGGAGAATGATTTCGGCGGCGCAGCGGATATATATAAGGTGGCTCAGCAAATGGATTCGGACCTAGATGACTTGGTTCCCGCGCTTAATGCTGCGTCATCGCTTGGGTTAGTGGAGGTAGTTAATGGGGACGTCAAGATAACTAGCGACGGCAGGAAGTTCCTCTCCGCAAAGATAAGCGAGCGTAAAAGGATGTTAAGGGATAAAATAATAAGCATTGAACCGTTTAGGACGGCGATGGAGTTGGGGCGAAGGTCGCCTTTTCATATTGATGAATTGATAAGCGAATTGGGGAGGCGGGGCTATCATGATGCTAAGGACCCCAATGCCCGTGATCTCCTCTCCATACTGCTCGCCGAGTGGGGAGTTTATGCCGGCATACTTAGGCGAAAGGGGGATGAGTACGTCGCATTATAGTGCGGCTCATTTCCTCCGGGCTTCAATTTGGAAACAAAGTTTATAAGAAGGCTAGTCGAGGTATTCCTGTGAACTTTGACGAAGCCATTAATGGATTAAACGCAATGCTGGGCCGCATAGTGGATGAAAATAAGGAATACATCAGCGGATTGCTTCTGCTCTCCCGGGACGGCTCCCTATTAGCCTATAGAACAAATGGTCCAGTGCTGGGGGAAAGAAGTGATGCTGAGATAGCGTTGCCCGCCAGCAAGTTAATGGAGTGCATAAATAAATTCATTGAATCCAGTAGAATAGCCTCATTTAGGTCCATGGTTATGGAAACTCCGGAGCTAATCATTGTGATTAACTCGGTTAGTAATGGCTCCATAATGGCATTAATGCCGCCCAGCGTGCCCACCGGCGTTGCCTACATGGTGATAGATAAGTATATGCAGCAATTGGATCAAGCAATGGCCGACATAGAGAGGAGCGAGAGGGATATAACCATTGAGGAGATAGGGAGAAGCGGAGAAGGATCTGAGAACTTGGCGCCTGATGATTTTGACTATATAATACTCTACTTAAGGGAGAGGCTGAAGGCCGTCGCAAAGGGTTAAGAAATGAAGATACTTAAGATAGTTATCGCGGGAAGCTACGGCAGCGGCAAGACCACCTTCGTCAAGACCCTAAGCGAAGTGGTGCCTCTTGAGACCGAGGTTAACACGAGTGATCCGAGGGGAGAGAAGAGGACTACAACGGTGGCATTCGATTACGGCAGAATAGCCGTGCGCAGCGATTTGGTGGTTCACTTATTTGGGTTACCGGGTCAAGAGAGGTTCAGCTTTCTTTGGAGGGGGTTATCCAGGGGAATGCATGGATACATCCTCATGGTGGACTCCACATCGCTTGACACAGTTAAGGAAAGCATATTTGTGTATGGCTTCCTGCGGGAGTTCTTTCCATATACGCCACACGTGGTGGCAGCAAACAAGCAGGATTTGCCGAATCATGTTCCGCCGGAGGAGGTTAGGAAGCTACTTGAGGTGCCGAGCAGGGTGAAGGTGCTGCCCCTAGTGGCTAAGGATAAGGAAATGGTGGTCAACACGCTAATTTCTCTTCTTGAGGAGATCAAGTTAACTGGCGAGTATTAACTCTCTCAGAGAGGAACTTAATTAGTTCCTCCACGTCATAGAAGTACTCATGCACATACTCAAATGGGTTCTCCGCAGCGTTTCCATCCTCATTGCTCCAATGAACATATACGGGTTTCCCCAAGTGAACCGCTAGATTAACCTCGGAGAGCACTCCCTTGCTTAGCGTTCCACCGTAGTTCGGCCTATACGCCACCACCATATCTGATTGTTGAATATACCTGTAGTCCCGCTTCATTATTTGATCTTGAATTAAGTCCCGCTTTGTTATTGGGTTCCTCGCCGTGACCTCCTCAACCTCATCCTTCTTTAGCTCTATTGGGTACTGGTCCAGATCAGTCTCCGTTGGCCACCTCATTTCCTTAGTGATAGTTACATTGCTTATTATTGATTCATCTATGGTCGTGGGCTCAAAGACGGTGGCAACTTCCCGAAGCCTCTTTGCGAATCCCATTATCTCCTGCACTGCCTCCTTATTGCGCCTAACGTGAGTTATGGGGTGGGATAAATATGCCTTGGGGTAATTAGTGAATATCAATTTATAGAATGTATCTATTGGGTGCTTTATCGCCACCACGTAATGGGGCACTCCAAGGGCCGTAGCTATGGTGTCCCCCATCATTGTCTCCACGGTTCTCCAAATAAAGACGTCCCTAAGCCTCATGTAGACGCCATGCCTCTCCCTGGACTCCCTCTGCACTATTCTACTCCAGACAGAGTAAGCATCATCTATTAGAGTTATTAGTATATTGACCTTGAGCTCTTTAAGCATGTTTAGATCAACTAGGCTCCAGTAAGAGTTATGCCTAAAGTAGGTTAGGTGCATTCCTATCAATGCATGCTCGGCCCCGCTTTCCCTTAATTCATCGAGGACCCTGGCGAATTCGGAGTACCACTGTTCCCTCTGCTTCTCCATGTAGCTATCCAGGAAGTAGGGCATGCCTCGGGAAAGCATTGAATCAAAGTCCAACGCGAATACATCCTTGCCGGTCCTCGCCTTAACCGCCTCACTTAGTTTATTAAGTAAGTTAACCTTATTTAACCCGCTGTGTCCCGCTATTAGCGCTCTCATTCTAGTCAAAGCCCAGGAATGCATTTTAATAATGATTTCGCTTACCTCCCTACTGATTAGGATGAGGCTTAGGGCTTGGGAGAAAGTTTTTAAGCCATAGCAATTAGGATCAGCGATTGGTGGATAAATGTGGGTTTGAAAATTCATAGGCCTAGACGAGGATCGATGGCGTACTATCCACGCAAGCGCAGCGAGACTCTTGTGCCCAAGATATATAATTGGCCCCAGATAAATGTGGGCAAGCCAATGCTATTATCATTCGCAGCATATAAGGCTGGAATGGCTCACGTCGTGATGATAGATGATAGGCAAACTAGTCCATTCTACGGCAAAGAAATTGTGAGGCCAGTTACTGTGCTGGATGCCCCACCCATGCGCATAGTTGGCGTGAGGGGATACGCTGTGGATCCATTCAAGGTACTTAAGGTCAGCATTGGGGAAGCATGGATCAGCGATGTCCCTAATTACCTTAGGAGAGTATTAACGCTGCCGGAGAAGATAAATACGGAGGCAGCCATGTCGCGACTACAGTCCCACCTCAATGAATTAACGGAGGTCAGGGTAATAGCCGTGACTCAGCCCCACCTCTCCGGCATTGGCAAGAAGACCCCTGAGATAATCGAAATACCGGTGGGGGGAACAAGCAACATAGATGAATTATTCAAGTATGCCTCCTCCCTCCTCGGCAAGGAGTTAGGCGCGAGGGACGTGCTTAGGGAGGGGCAATTAGTTGACGTAATAGGCATTACTAAGGGTAAGGGCACTCAAGGCGTCGTCAAGAGGTTCGGCGTAATTACTCTACCCAAGTGGAACAAGATGAGGAAGGGATACAGGAGAACGGGAACAGCATCGCCTCAGAACCCAGCGGTCATGTTCACAATACCAAAGCAGGGCCAAACCGGTCTCCATAGGAGAACCGAGTATAATAAGAGGGTGCTGGCCATAGGCGATAATGGAGCTGAAGTAACGCCGAAAAGTGGTTTTCCACATTACGGTGTAATAAAGGGCAGTTACATAATAATTGAGGGCAGCGTTCCAGGCGCCATAAAGAGATTAATTGGGCTGCGGTACCCAATAAGGCCCCCGCCTAGATATGATTACGTTAATGTAAATAAGCCCCAGATACAGTGGGTTAGCACTCAGGCGGTGACTAGGTGATGGGCATGAACATAGTTGGACTAGATCTAGGGCCCTACTTGAAGGACTTGCCTCAATTGCCCACTAAGGCAATAGTGTTGGGCAGGGATGGTTCAAGCAAGGGAGAACTAGAACTTCCGCCTCAATTCATGACCCCCATTCGCCTCGACGTTATACGAAGGGCATACCTAAGCGCATTCACCGCCTCGCTTCAACCCAAGGGCGCTGATCCAATGGCAGGCAAGAGGACTACAGCTAAGGCATTTGGAGTTGGATTAGGCATAGCTAGGGTTCCCAGGGCCACTGGGAGCCTATGGCCACGTGCGCGGCTTGCCACCAATGTAGTTAAGGGTCGCTCCGCTCATGCGCCGACTACGGAGAAAATCATTCATGAAAGAATTAATAAGAAGGAGCGTGACTTGGCCATTCGCTCAGCCATAGCTGCCACTGCCGTGAAGGAATTAGTTCAGGAGAGGGGGCATGATATTGGCGGGATTAAGGGGCTGCCGCTAGTGGTTGCCGGCGATATTGAGTCCATTGATAAGGCGAGGGATGCCAAGGCCATGCTTGAGTCAATAGGTGCGTGGAGAGACATCGAGAGGGCAAGCAATGGTGTGAGGGATAGGGCCGGCATAGGTAAGCTAAGGGGTCGTCGATATAAGGAGCCCAAGAGCGTCTTAATAGTGGTCTCAGCTCCACGATCGCCATTAGCCAGAGCTGCCAGGAACTTTCCAGGGGTTGATGTTGTTTATGTGAATAATTTGAGCGTGCTTTACTTGGCTCCAGGCGGTGTTCCAGGTAGATTAACTTTGTGGAGCGACGCCGCAATTAAGATTCTTCAAGAGAGGAATCTATTCATGAGGTGATGAGGAGTGGCAGAATCCATAATTAGATTCATAATAACTGAGAAAACCATTAGGCTGGCGGAGAAGGAGAATAAGGTAGCCCTGGCCGTTCCCCTAAATGCCAGTAAGAGGGAAGTAAAGAAGCAGATAGAGAAGTCATACGGCGTTAAGGTGATTAAGGTGAACACTATAATAACCCCTAAGGGAGAGAAAAAGGCGATAGTTAAGTTATCGCCAGAGAATAATGCATTCGAGCTGCTCACTAGACTAGGCCTAGTGTAATCATACCTCGAGGCTCCTACTTACCATACCCAAGTACTCAGCGCTTCTCCGGATTCTCCTGTATTGGCCCTTACACTCAATTAAGCCGAATTTAGCCGTGTAGCCGCGTTCCCACTCATAATTATCCAGGAGACTCCAGTAAATGTAACCAATTGTGCCGCTCACCACGGCTTCCCGTAGATGGCTCCTTATGAAGGCTATGCGGTCATCATCATTATCGGTTGCTATGCCATTCTCAGTTATCATTATTGGTTTTCCAATTCTTCCAGCCATTTTAACGGCCTCCCTTAATCCAATGGGGTTAGTGACCCACCCCATTTGATTATTCTTTCCCTCCTCGAACTCAATTAATGCCCTCCTAGAGAACCTGACCCGTGGTCTAGAATAGTAATTCACCCCAACGTAATCCACATAGCCAATACCGTGGTTGCCCAACCATTTAGGTAATTCCCCTCTCCGTATTGAATCTATGGGAGTCAAGTTATAGAGCTTATTAATTAGGGCTGCGGCAATGTGATCCAGTATAGATAGGTTATTCATTGGATGTACGGGCATTACATTGATCACCAGTCCAACCATATTCGTTTCCTTCTTCAATAAGTCGTATGCCTTGCCATGGGCCCTCAACAAGTTGGAGAAGACGCTCCACATCTTCGCCGGATCAGGCTTGAAGGGGGGAAACTTGCCCAATAGGTATGAGAGTATGGGGTATAGATTAACCTCGTTTATGGTTAGCCAATACTTAACATCTATATTTCTAGCCACGTAATCCACATACTCTAGGAAATACCTAGTATTCTCCTCCCGCTCCCATCCCCCCATTTCATAGAACCAAATGGGATTAGTGAAGTGATGCAGGGTAATTATGGGAGTTATTCCATGACCCTTAAGTTCTGCAACTATGTCCCTATACCTATCGATCGCCTCATCATTGAACACGCCCGGCCTAGGTTCTATGCGTGACCACTCTATGGAGAACCTAAACGCCTTGAGTCCAAGGTTCTCCATTATTGCTATGTCCTCCTTGTATCGCTCCCAGAACATGCAAGCCTCGCCACTTCTTGGAAGTAGTCCAGCCTCCTCGAATCTCCACCAATCAGCATTAGAATTGCCTCCCTCGACCTGGTATGCTGATACAGCTGCGCCAATCAAGTAGTCACTGGGTATCCGCATTTACTGAATCAAAGCCATGGGAAGCTATTAAATATTTGAGCGTTGCCTCTATCTGACAAGGTCAACTGCTCGCCCATTTCAGGGCTGAGGAGTCAGTTACTTCAATGGCACGAAGAGAACCGATGATATAGGCTCCATGCGCATCTCGCCCCCTAACTTGGTCACCCTATAAAGCACTTGCTCATCCCCCTCCTTCACCGGTATCACCATTACCCCGCCCTCCCTTAATTGATTCAGTAATTGGGATGGTACGGACTCTGCGGCTGCAGTGACGAGAATGGCATCAAAAGGAGCTAAGCTCGGTAATCCATTTCTTCCATTGGCCCTAAATACTTTGACTACATCGCCATAGCCGTTGTGAACCACATTAATGGCGGCATAAATTGCCAGGAATGGATCTATCTCCAGGCTATAAACAATGCCTCTCCTACTCATGGCCTCGGCACAGACACATGCATGGTAACCGGTTCCACTGCCCACTTCCAGTAGTCGCTTGACTTGGCTTGGCCTAATTAATTCGCACATGATTGCAACCATGTGAGGTGCACTAATGGTTTGTCCCCGCATGATGGATAGGGGGGAATCATTATATGCACTCTGCCGAATATACCTGGGCAGAAACCTATGTCTGGGGACTGTTAGCATGGCTCTCTCAACATCAGCATCATGCAAGTACCCCTCCATCCTTAATTCCTCAACTAATCTCCGCCTTGCTGCTGTGAATGATTCTTCATCGTAACCCATGGGAATCCTCGAATCAAATTAATTTATTGTAATTAATAAAAATTAGGCGTAAAGATTATTTCCAATTTGGGGCGTTATTGTTTCCTCATGAGCCTCTGCTCCATTATTTCCCGTATGATCCTCGCCTCATTATTGAATTGTTGAGGAGTCTCATCTAGATACTTCATGGCCATATCAAATGCCACGAGGCTTATAACTTCATCTCTTCCAAGCCCCCTACTAGATAGATAGAATAATTGGTCATCATCTATTGATGCATCCATTGCGGAGTGCCGCGCCTCACTTACATCCCCCGTATCTACCGCTATTATTGGCACGGAGACCGCCACGGCATCTCGGGATCCCATGAAGAGCTTTCCCTCGACCACTGTGGAGCTCCATCTTCCGGTCTCAGTTATTTTCCCCATTCCCCTATGTATTACGATAGCTCCATCCAGCGCTATGCCATACACGGTGGAATAACTCCTGCTGGACTCCCCCAGGTGAAGCATGGTAGAGTAATAATCTATCCTCGACTTAGCGGTGCCGGTCTCCAGAACCTTAGATGCAACGCTGGAGTAATTACCGCGAAGTAGGTAATCCTCTTCCAGTCTATTCATGGATCCATCTAGAACCACGGTGTATGAGTTTATGGTTGAATTATCCATCACGGTAACCCGCCTCAAGCTATATGTTGGATTACTTGCTTGTAGCGATGCATTCAATAAATTAACCCGTGCCCCCCGTCCAATCAATAGCTCAACCACGCTGGATGAGCATGCATTTCCGCTTTCCATTATTGATAGATCCACCGCTGCGCCATCCCTTACCTGTATCAGTACGTGGCTTGATTTAAGCTTCCCTCCGCCGCTTGAGTTTATCGACAAGCTGAGTCTCTCCATGCCTGGATTAATATCTAGGTAGATAATGGATGATAAATTCAAAATGTGCCTAATCATCATTTTCGATTCCTTTAAATCAATGGTATTGATCGGCAACTCATCTTCCTCGCCGAGCACTTGCGCCCCCGCCTCGTTCTTGGCGAGTTCTCCATCCCTTATGGTGACTTGAGCATCGATTCCAGGCACATACCCGATCCCCGCGCCTCTGCACTCCTCATACGCTGACCAATCAGTGTAATACTTTATGGATGGAGAGTCTTTTATTAATTGGTACGGCACGGAGTCCACAAGCTTAGCAGCATCCATCTTTAGTTCCTTCAGCGTAACCATGATGTTCCCCTCATTAGGCCAGCTTCCCGTACTTGCTGAATTCCATTGCAATGACCTTGTTCAGAGTCATGGCGTACTCGAACGGCAAGCCCTCCGTCACGTCCTGTATGAAGCCTAGCACAACCAGGCTCTTTGCTTCATCCTCCGTTAATCCACGGCTCCTTAGGTAATACAACTTATCCTCGCTTATCCTGCCCGTCGTTGCTTCATGTGTAACGGTTGCCTCCTCCTCGAATACTTGATCATGTGGAATAGTATACGCCTTTGACGACGAATCAAGCACTAATGAATCGCAGACAACGTGGCTCTTGGCTCCTTTGGCCCCCTTCCTAACGAATACGAGGCCTCTATACACCACGGAGCCTCCATTAGCCGATATGGACTTATTCACTATTCTACTTGACGTGTTGGGCGCATCGTGATAAACCTTAGCCCCATTCTCCTTCCAGTGATTCCCATTAGCGAATGTGATGCCAACTATGCTTGTTGATGCGCCTTCCCCCCTCAATATGGTTGATGGATAAACATAGCTAGCCCTGCTCCCTATGCTGGCCTCAACCCACTCAATAAAGCTATGCGCTTCCCCGATTGCCCTTTTATTATTGAAGTTAATCACGTTCTTGCTCCAGTTCTGAACAGTGGTGAACTTTATGTGTGCGCCTTCATGAGCATAGAGCTCCACCATGCCATCGTGGAAACTCGTCTTACTGAAGCGTGGCGCTGAGCATCCCTCGATGAAATGGATGTAGCTATTCTTATCGGCCACGAGCAATGTATGCTCGAATTGCCCCTCCAATGCATTGCTTATCAAGAAGAAAGCCTCGAGCGGCGCCTCTATCTTAACGCCAGGAGGAACGTAGACAAATACCCCACCGCTCCATAATGCTCCATGCAGCGCGGCGAATTTGTGCTCCGGTGGAAATATCTTCATGAAGTACTTCCTAACTATGTCGGGATACTTCTGCACCGCCTCCTCCATTGACATCAATATGACTCCCTTCTCGCTTAATTGTTTCTTAACATTTAGGTAAATTATCTCGGAATCAAGTTGAGCCCCTAGCCCACTTAATGCCTTGGCCTCCAGCTCGGGGAGTCCTATTGAGTCGTAGTAGCTCTTTATCTCGCTTGGCAATTGCTCCCAATCATTGGCTTTCTGGGTCGAGGGCTTCGCATAATTGATTAATTCCTCTAGATCTATCTCGTTGACGGCGCCCACCCAATTAGGCATGGGTAACTTATTAAACAGCTCCAGGTTCCTCACCCTTAATTCCCTCATCCAATCCGGTTCACCCTTAAGTCTGGAGATCTCCTCCACGGTCTCCCTGCTCAGTTTACCCTTAACTGTCGCAGCCCACTCCACAGGCTTCGTGTGAGCCAATGCATCCTCCATTGTTTTCTCTCCAAGTATATCAGTGATGGTTAGCTTCTCCATTGCCCTCACCTCCTAAGGAAAGCCTCGTAACCCATTTTCTCGATCTCCTCAACAACCTCAAGTCCGCCCTGGGCAACTATTCTTCCATTCTTAATAACTAGGACGCGCCTCGGCGTCACGTAGTGAAGAATCCTAGCTTGATGCGTTGTGAGCAGCACGGCGGTGCCTCTCTCAGCTAGCCGTGACACTGCCTTACCCACCGCGGCCACTCCATCAATATCAAGCCCGGAATCCGGTTCATCCAGTAACGCCACCTTGGGCTTAGCCATTAGGAGCTGGAGAACCTCGCTCCTCTTAGCTTCGCCTCCGCTGAAGCCGTGATTAGCTCCCCTTGATAAGTGGGCTTGCGTGAGCCCCACTTCGTTAGTGGTCTTAATGAGTTCCGCCACTACTTGAGGCGGCGGTGAATCGGTTAATTTCCTATTCATCCTCTTATTGACCATTGCCGTTATTAATGTGGTTAACCTAACTTCGGGCACGGGGACCGGGTTTTGGAATGCCATCATTAATCCAAGTAGGCTCCGTTCCTCCGGTGGTGATTTCGTTATATCATTTCCATTTAATAATATGGATCCCCGCGTCACCGTGTATCGTGGGTGACCCATTAGCGTCATGAAGAGCGTTGTCTTTCCGCTTCCATTTGGCCCCATCAAAGCAACTACCTCCCCACTGCTAACGCTGAGGCTTATGCCGTTCAATATTTCCTTGCCGTCCACCGACGCATAAAGATCTATTGTCTCCAGTGTAGTGTTCATGAATACACCTACCTGGTATGCGTGACACTGATTATAAATCTTACGTTAGTGTATACGCAGATTAGGCACAGCATAATCAACTAATTTAGAGCAATTGCTGACTTCACGCGAATAACTTAATTATGCATGGGGGAATCAAGGCCTCATGCCGTCAATCATCGCGGTGATATTCATTTTATTGGCAATACTTGGAGTACTTGCCTCAACTGCTTCCCTGGTAAGGGAGGTAACTTATTGGAGAAGCGCTGAATTAACGGGAAACGGAGCTGAGCCAGATGTAACAATAGTGATACCGATGAGGGGCTTGGATGCCGATCTAGAAGATAATTTGACTCGTATAGTTAACCAGAGGTATAGCGGCAGGATTAATTATATAATAGCTGTTGATTCGCTAAGTGATCCAGCGCTGCCTATTGCTTCCCGCATTATACCGAATCCCAATATAGTGGTGCAGGATCCAGGCAATGCTTCAGGCAAGGGATCAGCATTGTCACGTGCATTACGGGAAGTGAAGACAGACATAGTCATCATTTGCGACAGCGACATAAAGCCCCATGAAGAATGGCTACGCAGGCTCGTGAGTCACGTGGATTCGCTCACAGCGTCGACGACGTATCGGTGGTACATTGGTCGAGGCGCGGCTGGGCTTCTAATGGCTAACTTCAGCTCGCTCGGCTTAACAGGAATGCAGAGCGATGCCAGTAGATTCACGTGGGGCGGCTCCACGGCTCTACCAATGAGCTTTGTGCTGCGTTCCGGAGTAATGGATTTGCTTCCTCTCTATCTCAGCGATGATTACTTAATAACGCGTAAATTACATGAGGCAGGCATGAGGATAATCTTCGAGCCTGGCGCGATGGTTCTCTCCCTGGCCGAGGAGAATTTAAGGAGTGCATTTACGTGGTCAGTAAGGCAGATGTGGTATGTGAAGGTATACGGCACGAAGGCTTTCCATGCCTCCCTGGCTTCCTACACAATAATGTCGCTTGCCTCATTCATTCCGCTGCTTCTTCCCATGATCGGTTGGTTCTCATTACTTCCCCTCCTTATTTTCCCAATGGGCGTAATCAAGGAGTATGTCCGCGCTTCTGCCATTGCTCGCCTAAATCCCAGCCATAAGCCATACATTAGGCCCGGTCTCCATGCATTATTCTCAATACCTAACCTCTATTTTACGTTAATTGTTCTTTACACTACATTGATTACCAAGGAAATAACTTGGAGAGGTAGGCGCTACAGGGAGAGCGATGCATTAAGGATGATAAGAAAATGACGAAACCACTTGTAAAGAAGAGAGTATAAACAATCAAAGTAGATAGTGAATCATCTAATTATTACGCTTCTCTTCCCTTAATGCTCTTCTCAATATCTTTCCCACAGCTGTCTTAGGCAAATCCTCCCTGAACTCAACTTGCCTCGGCATTTTATAGTGGGCAACCTTATCCTTCAAGAAATCCAGTATATCGCTTTCCGAAATCTTGCCTCTGCATTCCTCCTTAAGCACTATGAAAGCCTTCGGCACCTCGCCGGAGACTGGATCTGGCATACCCACAACGGCAGCCTCCTTTATGCATGGATTCTGGTAAAGCACTTCCTCTATCTCCCTTGGAAATACGCTGTATCCCTTATACTTTATCATGTCCTTCTTTCTATCAACAATGAAGAAGAAGCCCTCCTCATCCATGTAGGCCAAGTCCCCGGTTCTTAACCATCTATAACCACAGCACTGGAAGAACACAAGCTCATTATCGCTGGGCATATTGTGGTATCCCCTCATTACTTGAGGCCCCGATATGACGAGTTCCCCGGTCTCTCCCTGCGGCAATAATTGCGGCTTATCTGGGTCAGCTATTGCAGCTATTGTGTTAGGTATTGGAACCCCTATGCTTCCAATCTTATACTTGCCCAGTATGGGATTTACGTGGGTAACGACCGCGGTCTCCGTCATGCCATACCCCTCCCTTAGCCTAGCCCCCGTCAATTTCTCGAATCTCTCAGCAACCTCATGAGGCAGTGGTGCCGCTCCTGAGATGCAGGCTATTAGAGATGACATATCATACTTAGAGGCATAGGGACTATTTAGGAGAGCTATGTAGAGAGTTGGAACACCGTGGAAGAGGGTCACCTTATGCTTCTCTATTGCGCTCATTACTTCCTTGGGGTTGAACCTCGGCATCGCCACCACTTCTCCCCCCTCATATATTGCATCGAGGAATACAGTTATCATGCCATATATGTGGAACCACGGTATGACTCCCATCCATACTCCCCTCTTCACATTAGCCTTACGCTCGACGTTCTGTATTATGGCAGATAATTGCTGTAGATTCGCCACTATATTGGCATGAGTTATCTCGGCGCCCTTGGGGACCCCAGTCGTACCTCCCGTGTACATTATTGCAGCTAAGTCGCTAGAGGGATCAATGCTTGCCCTATCCCTCAGCGGCTCTGACTTGATTAGGTCCTTGAACCTATGAGCATTAACCCGCGGTCCCCTACTCATTAATGAGTACGCCACTGCGAGTCGCCTAGGCAAGTAATCCGCTATGCTGGTCACTATAATATCGACATTCGATTCCTTTACTTTATCATAGAATTGATCCAGCGCCACTATTATCTTGGCTCCAGAGTCATGAATTTGATGATCGATTTCCCGCTGAGTGTAAAGCGGGTTCATGGGGGTCACGACTGCGCCCAGCTTCAATGCGCCGAAGTAGGCTATGGCGAATTGAGGAGAATTAGGCAGGAGTAGAGCAACCACGTCACCCTTTTTCACCCCAAGCCTCCGCAGCCCTCCAGCAAATCTATCGCTTAATTCCCCAAGTTCGCCATAAGTAATGCGTCGACCCATGAATATTATGGCGGTCTCGCTTGGAATCGACTTAGCGTGTTCATCAAGAATCCCATATAGTGGAAATACCCTTATATCAAGTTCCTCGGGCACTCCTTCGTCATAGCTTCGCGTCCATGGTTTACTTTTGTAAAAACTAAATGCATCTTCCATGAATGGCATCTACATGGGTAATTAATAACATTTTTCCCATGCAAAGCAAGTTACCGAATCTTCAATGTTCATCATAATTTATCGATCGAGATACGACAATAATATATTCATCATAATTATACTTACTACAAACGTCTAAATAAACCATTGTACCCATGGAAATTCCATACTGCATTATGACGGTTTTTCTCTCCCTTAATTCACTAGAAAGATCGTGAATGGCGAAATCTATATTAGTTCCCTGGCGCCGCCGCCGGGACTTGAACCCGGGACCTATGGGTTAACAGCCCATCGCTCCACCAAGCTGAGCTACGGCGGCCTTACCGCCAATCAATGATTGGGTTTTAATTTTTTTCGTCCAGCCCTCTACAATTCAATTAACTCCCTAGCCCAATCATATTCCTCCATTATAGCGGCATGCTAATAATTTAAAGAGAATAAGTTCTTCCTTGTTTTGCGTTAATTGAATGCTTGCTACGATTCCTCTATACCTGGGCTACTTTCTAGGAATGGGGAGGATCGCCAGAAAATTAATTAATTCTAAGCATAATTTAATGTATGGTTAGGCACTTGGTTTTAAGCAATGGCAAGTTAAGCGTGTTCTTCGATGAGAAGTACTTCATGAGGGAAATCTATTATCCCTTAATGGGGAAAGAGAATCACTCGCTTCAGCAATACTTCCGGGTAGGAATTTGGCGGGATGGTTTCACGTGGCTTCACGATTCTTCCCCATCCATGTCATATATTGATGATACGTTAGTAAGCTCCGTAACTGTTAATGTGCGTGGGATTCAACTGGAGATAAATGATGCAGTGGACTTCGTTGTGCCGATCCTAATTAGGCGCATCAAAATAAAGGGCGAAGGCAGGGTCCGCTTGTTCTTCACCCATGACTTCACCATAAAGGAGAATGATGTAGGCGACACTGCCCTCTATGACCCAGAATTATCCTCCATTATTCATTATAAGGATGATAGGTGGTTTGCTGCATCTACAGATAAAGGGATAACTCAGTATGCCGTGGGGTATAGGGGTGCTGGATTAGAGGGAACTTGGCGGGACTGCGAGGATGGTGAGCTAAGCGGCAATGCTGTGGCGCAGGGATCAGTTGATTCTGCAATGGCCGTGGACGCCGCTGGGGGCGATACCATTCATTACTGGCTAATCGCTGGCCAATCATATAGTGACCTGGAGAAGCTAACTAAATTCGTTAAGGAAAGGGGTCCAGATAAATTGCTTAAGCGGAACCTGGATTACTGGCGGGCGTTCAGCGACAAGGATCCAAGCCTTCTCTCCATGATTCCAGGCGACTTGCTGGCTTCATATAAGAGGGGCATATTAACCATTATGACTCACGTTAATTGGAATGGCAGCATAATAGCGAGTGGAGACGCCC
This sequence comes from Thermocladium sp., assembly GCA_023269935.1. Next base: position 26,307 of record JAGDXC010000004.1, on the reverse strand, counting down.
ATGTACTTAGGTACTTCACTAGAGATACGTATGCATACGTGTGGCACAGGGATGCCGCCTTAACCGCGATAGCTCTAGATGATGCTGGGTATGGCGACGTGACACGGCGATACTATGAGTTCGCATTATCCACGATTAGGAATGGTTACATGTTTCATAGATATAAGGCAGATGGGAGATGGGGATCCACATGGCATTCATGGGCGACCAAGTGCGGCTCGCTTCCCATACAGGAGGATGAGACAGCTCTTGTTGTGTATGCGTTGTGGAGGCACTATATGAGATATAAGGATATGGATTTTGTAAAGGACTTCTATAAGCCGCTCGTTAAAGCGGCGGGCGACTTCATGGTTAAATACGTAAGGGATGGGCTTCCCTTGCCATCACATGACTTGTGGGAAGAACGATGTGGGATCTATTCATGGACTGTTGCATCAGTGGTGGCTGGGCTACGGGCTGCATCTCGCTTCGCCGACCTATTCGGGGAGGAGGATAAGAAGCAAGAATACGGATCAATGGCGGACTCCATAATAAATAATTATAGGGATTTAATGAAGGATCACGGGCTATACATTCGCGGATTCACATCAAGAGAAGGCAAGCTTATTCCAGACGAGGAATTAGACTCCAGCATATTGGGCCTAGCGATTCTGGGAGTTATTGACCCCAGCGATCCTTTAATGATAAACACGGTTAAGGCGATTGAGGAGAAGCTTTGGGTTAACGGTGTAGGCGGATTAGCGAGATACGTGGGGGACCAATACCAGAGAGCAGTTAATGGTCCTGGCAATCCCTGGATAATAACCACATTATGGTTGGCCCAATGGAACATATTGATCGGTAACATGGATCAAGCTCGTCAACTCATTAAGTGGGCTGCATCAAAGGCAACTAAGGCCGGTCTTCTGCCAGAGCAAGTAGATGGTTCCGGTAAACCAATCAGCGTCGCCCCCCTCACGTGGAGCCACGCGGAGTTGGTTAGAACAATACTGATGTTAAGCAAGCATGATGCCCCGGCTGGGATTTGAACCCAGGACCCCCCGGTCTTCAGCCGGGTGCTCACCCAGTCTAAGCTACCGGGGCCTTGCCTCGATCAAGCATAGGCGTTTTTATTTTTTACCCCCTCCTTAGGAGTGAGTTGACTCTTTTCAACGAAATGTTTTTAAGGTTAAAGTCAATGTACGGAATTAGTCGGCTCGTTGGGATTCAGGCAGAGCGGGGGTGTCCCCCCTACACGGTGATGCTTGAAGGACGAGCCGCGGGGTCGTTCAATAATAATGCTTTCTCGCAAGATTTATTATCAATTATTAGCGGAAAAATAATATAATAATGATATTTATAAAAATGAAAAGGACAACCATGTCTCTTATGAGGATTTGAGAGTGGTTTTGGGTTTTATTTTATTTCGCTGGCAATTAAGGGAATGGGCAATCCATAAAGGTAATAGGATCCTGAAGCGCTCCGCCTATCAAGGCGAGGAAGCTCAATGCATTGCTGATAATGGTTTAATTAATCGTTTGGCATTTATCGAGGTCATTGCCTCCAATGAGTTCTTGGGCAAGTCTATGGAGAGGAATTCCTCGAGGTTCTCCCTAAGTCCCTTTACTCCAGGGCTTCCTATGTCGCTTCCATAAATCGATTTATTGCTTAATTCATCTATTCGAGGAAGATAGGAGAGCAGTCTCTTGGGCGGTATGCCGGATAGCTCTAGATATATATTGCTTCTTATTCTGGCTAATTGAAAAGCGGTCTGCATCCATATGGGTCTGCCCGCATGCGCCATAATTAATTGTAGCCTCGGGAAGTCCACCGCAACATCATCTATGAATATTGGATCCCCATACTTATTCCTAGCCGGCGAGAATGCGCTTGTGCCCGTGTGAATAGTGACCGGCAACCCATTGTCTACCGCGAACTCGTATAAGGTCTCTAGAACCATTATTCTTCCTTCCTCTTCCCTATAGGCATTTGGCTTCACCCATTGATGCACCGGATGAAGCTTTATCCCACTTATCCCAGCCTCATACTGCCTCTCAAGTGAATCCAGCGCTTCCTGTTTACCATTAATTCTCTGGAAATCAAGGCCCCCAAATACGGCGAATCTATCCGCATATTCCTTAACCACATTTATGACTCTAAGGGGGAGATCGCTTGCATCGCCATATATTGATGCTGGATAAGCCATTATTACCACATAATCCATGCCTAACTCATCCATTAATTTAACTACATCCTTGACGTTTTCATAATCTATTGCTTTAAAACCATCCCTTAACTCCGACTTAATTCTCTCCACATCGCTGCCTATTAGTCTAGGAAAAATCAAGTGGGTATGCGCATCTATGAAGCCCATGGGTCAATAAGCGTCTCGGATTTTTATTAATTGCTAAAGGTATGGAACCGTAGCCCCTAACGGGTAAAAGTGGGCCCGCCGGGATTTGAACCCGGGACCTCTCGCGCGTAAGGCGAACGTCCTAGCCGCTAGACCACGGGCCCATGTAATTCCCGAATCAGTATTGCCCCTTTTTAATTTTGCCCCACTATATGATGAGAACAATGAAAAATCCTTACAAGAAAATAACCCTAAGCTTCCCCTAGCTAATTCTTTATAGCTAGGGATAGTGGCTATAGGAAATGTAAGGAGGCGTAACTCTTAAGACCTCGAAGGCCTTCGCTTACAAGGATGGATAAGAAAGTCATAATTCATAGATTCATAGTATACGTGACAAGGGACCTCAGCGGATATCATAAGTATGAGGCATCTATCCGCTACTGTAATAGATCCAGTGCAGACCTTAATGTCAGGCTAAGGTTTGGCGGCCCCATAACTAAGACAGGGCTCGAGGATTGGGTTAATTGGATAAAGATAACGCTAGACAGTGATTGGGCCGGATCAAGCAAGCCGCTGACCAATTTATTCACGATAAGAAGCGGAGAATGCATTGAGGGCAACGTTGAATACGAGATTCGTGAGGGACTCATAAATGAGCTTGACTTGGCTAGACGTAAATTAATAATGGATGGCAGATTATTCATTGCAGGCTACGAATTTGACCTAGTTCAAGAAAACGAGTAAAGTTCAAGGACAATAAGCATAGATAGTTAATAAAAGGGGGCAAGTCTCGTCCTTTAGGGCGGGGAGGCGGTCAGATCATTATCCAGATTAATTAGTTTCATGCTTGGCATCATTTGTGTCCATTATTTGCGGCGCCCTTTCTTTATAGGCAGCCAATAAATCCTCCATTGTAACTATCCCTCTATATTTATCGTTTTCAACAACGCAAACCCATCTACTTCTATTTCTACTCATTATTTCCCATGCATCTTCAAGGCTAGAATTGGGTGTTACATAAGGTATTCCTCTAATTACGTATTTGCCAACTAATTCCCCCTCTTTGGCATTTCTTAAATCGTTTAAATAAATAATGCCTATTAATTTGCCCGAGTTATCAATTACAGGCAAGCTTAGGAATTTTTGTTCCAGCATTATGTTTAAGGCCTTGTTTACCTCATCATCAGTTCTTACCTTAACGTCAACTAGCTTGGCATTGCCTACCTTGATCATCCTCAGTAATGGCATCTCGTACTCGGATTTATGGGCTGGGGAATCCCTCCTGGTGGGCACTTGGGATTTATAAATCGTGTAATTCCCAGATACCAAGTATGATATTGCAACCGCTATCATAGTGCCGGGTAACAATTGTAGGCTTCCCGTCATTTCCGTAATCATAACTATCACGGATAAAGGTACTTTTCCTGCTGCGCCGAAAAATGCAGCCATTCCAACTATCACGAAAGGCGCTATATTGGGAATTATTGATGGGAATAAATAGTGGAAAAATAATCCCATGCTTGCACCAATAGAGGCCCCTATGAATAGGCCTGGCGCGAAAACGCCGCCGCTGCCGCCTGAACCTACCGAAAATGAAGTGGCTAGGATTTTAAGGAATGGTAAAAGAATTATCAATATCAATGCTGGAATGAATGGAGAATAGAGCGTATTGATCCTTCCATACTCCATTAAATCTATCCAACCATAACCTGTTCCAAGAACCTCCGGCGCTAACAATGCTACAGCGCTGGCAAATATGGCGCCCACCATAGGCTTAAAATGATTAGGTATCCGCATTTTCTTAAAAAATGAATTAATTCCATAAAACACCTTGACATATACTATTGCCAAAATGCCGGTAATTACCCCTAAAACACCATAGAAAGGCAGCCTCAGGGGATTAAATGATCCATAATAATACCCAAAAACTGGGGTAAAGCCAAACATGGAACCAAATATTGCGTATCCTATTGCAGAAGCCACTAATGCTGGATAGATCACCTCCGGCTCTAGATCTCTTCGATAAAGTACTTCGGCTGCAAGCAAAGCCCCACCTATTGGCGTTTTAAAAATGGAACCTATTCCAGCCCCTATTCCAATAGCAACCATCCTCCTTCTATCCTCCGGTGAAAGTCTAAGCATGTCTGCAAGCATTGATCCGACACCTGCAGAAAATTGTGCAGTAGGCCCTTCCCTCCCAGCGCTTCCTCCGGATCCTATTGTTATTGCCGATGCAATTATTTTCACAGGTATTACAATTCGCCGTATTTTACCTTGGAAATAATGGTAGGCCCTTATGGCGGCATCAGTTCCATGTCCCTCAGCTTCCGGAGCAAAAATATAGACTATTAATCCAGACAATAAGCCACCCAATGACAAAGACAAAGGAATTAGGTAATACCTACCAGCGTGAAAAGTAAATGCTAGAGGATTCCCTCCCTCGCCTATAGGTCTAGGATAGGAGATGCCCACCATTCTTTCAATGAATAATAGCTCAAATAGGTGTAAAAGCATATAAAACGTTGCCGCCGCTAGGCCTGCTATAATGCCAGCTATAACCCCTAGAATAAACCATTTCTCGAAATAAGCCATGATTGAAAGCTTCGACATTATTATTGGCAAACATCCATAGGCTATTTATGTTTTTCATAATAAAAATAGGGAAGTCTTAAGTCCCAAGTCAAGTTTAGTATTACTTCATCAATGCTATGCTCGTTAAATGAAGATATATGATAATGGACTTAAACGAGAGATGCTAATATTTCCTTGTTGTTAGAGACTTCAAATTATTAACCCACTTTATGAGCTATTGCCCCTCAAAGGTCTTGGGAGCTACATTATGGGTTCTGCCTCATCATCCCTGAAAGATGAAGTTCATCATTAATTTTATCGACATAGCTTAACCATAATATTTCCCGGTCATGTTTTTGTGCAATCATGTTTTGCGTAATATTCATAAACCTTGATTTATATAGTTGTTAATGTTATGGTTAGAGTTGCCGTGAAGCTAGTGTCTTGGGATGAGATAGTTGATTGGGCACGTGATTTATCCAATAAAATAATCGATAGTGGATGGGGGCCTGAAGTAATTATGGCCGTTGCCCGCGGCGGCTATGTGCCGGCTAGGTTGGTCTGCGATAATTTAGGAGTAACTGATCTAGTTAGTGTTCAAGTGGTTCATTGGCCCAGCACGGCTCAGGTTATAGAGAAGGCATTCATCAAGCATGAGGCGAAAGGAGAGAGCTTAACGGGTAAGAGAGTGCTGGTCATAGATGACATAGTGGATACGGGTGATAGCATTGCCTTGGCTAAGGCCTATGCAGAGAAGTCTGGGGCAAGTGAGGTTAGGTCTGCAGCGCTTCAGTGGATATCTACAGTGGCTAAATTTAAGCCTGATTATTACTCGTTAAATGTAACCGATTGGAAGTGGTTCGTCTATCCATGGAATGTAACTGAGGACGTAACTAACTTCGTTAAGAGAATAGTAACTGAGGAGGCCTCATCAAAGAAGCGGTGGGGCCTCACGGAGATAGTGGATAAGATGCGTGAATGGTATGGCGATGAAGTGATGAAGGTTCCGCTCTCCTACATAAGTAAGGCGCTCAATAATCTAGAGCAGTTAGGGTTAATGAGCAGAACAAGTGATGGGGCGGAGTACATAGTTAATAAGTGATCCTATTGGTTCAGAACTAGCTTAATTAAGGGAACATTGGGTGTAACTTAGTCGGAGGGACCTAAATTGGGGCTTAACCATAAGTGTGACATATGTAGGGATAATATTGCTAAATATGTATGCAACAAGTGTGGTAGGCATGTTTGTGAACTGGATTTTAGCGAAGAACACGGTATTTGCCTAGCATGCTTAGAGACAGCTTGCTATATTTGCGGCGATTACTCAATATCAACTTGCGCCTCCTGTGGACGATTGGTTTGCAGGAAGCATAGTGTTAGAATTGGACTAAAGAGAATATGCTTGAATTGCGTTAATTCAGCAAAGAGATAGGTCTGGGCTCATTTCTATCTTTCTAAAGAAAGTGAGGCCCAGTTAATTAAGCACCCAGTGGCTCGGCTAAGAACTATTCCCTCATTTTCTCCTCGATTTTAATTGCCTCGCCACGTTGTCTCGGCGTAGTTAAGCTTTTAAATTCAGAACCTAAGTGGAGTTCGATATGAGCATAGTTAAGCAACCGCAGGAGAGTGCATTGAAGAAACCGCACATAAACCTCGCGGTAGTAGGACACATAGATAATGGCAAGTCCACCCTAACAGGTAGGCTACTTTTGGAGACCGGCTACGTTGATGAGAAGGGCTTTAAAGAGATTGAGGAGCAAGCAAAGAAGCTTGGAAAGGAGGACTTCAAGTACGCCTGGATACTGGATAGGCTTAAGGAGGAGAGGGAGAGAGGAATCACCATTGATGCAATGCATGTGGGTTTCGAGACTCCTAAGTACTTCATCACAATTATAGACCTACCAGGCCATAGGGACTTCGTTAAGAACATGATAGTTGGTGCAAGCCAAGCAGACGCTGCCCTGCTCGTAGTATCAGCTAGGCCAGGAGAATTCGAGGCAGCAATAGGGCCTCAGGGACAAGCCAGGGAACACCTCTTCCTATTGAAGACACTCGGTGTTAATCAATTGATAGTTGCAGTAAATAAGATGGATGTAGTTAACTTCGATCAAAAGAGGTTCGAACAAATAAAGGCCGATCTAGGCAAATTAATGAGGCTGCTTGGTTATGATCCAACCAAGGTACCATTCATACCGGTTAGCGCAGTCACCGGCGATAATATAAAGGCCAAGAGCGCTACGATGACGTGGTACAATGGCCCAACCTTACTAGAGCTTCTTGATGCTCTCCAGCCACCGCCCAGGCTAACCGATAAACCACTACGAATGCCAGTTCAAGACGTCTTCTCAGTAACTGGCGCGGGCACCGTCATAGTGGGTAGGGTTGAAAGCGGCATATTAAAGAATGGCGATAGGATAGTAGTAATGCCATCAGCTAAGGTAGGCGACGTGAGAAGCATTGAGACTCACCACATGAAATTAGAGGACGCTAAGCCAGGAGATAATGTTGGAATAAACGTCAGGGGCATTGATAAGAATGATGTGAAGAGGGGCGATGTATTGGGCCACCTGAATAATCCACCCACTGTAGCGGAGGAAATAGTAGCTCGTGTCGTAATATTGGAGCATCCAACCGCTATAGGTGTCGGCTACACGCCCGTCATGCATGTCCATACAGCTACGGTGCCAACTCAATTCATCGAATTAATTTCCAAGCTTGATCCAAGAACAGGCCAAACCGTTGAGCAGAAGCCTCAATTCCTAAAGAGAGGCGATGTTGCTATAGTTAGGATGAAGCCGCTGAAGCCAGTGGTAGTGGAGAGGTACAGCGATATGGCTGCACTTGGTCGATTCGCGTTGAGGGATATGGGTAGGACAGTTGCAGCTGGGCAAATAATTGAGATTAAACCCGCTAAGGTAGAGATAAAGACCTAATGATTCTGGGTTGAAGTGAAGATATAATGCCTAAAACCGCGCGAATCAGAATATGGGGAACGGATCCCGAGGCCGTGGATGGATTGGCCAGGGATATAGTTGACTTAGTGCAGAAGCTGGGAGTTAGGGTTCGGGGTCCTGCCCCGCTTCCCGTTAAGAGGATGATGGTGACTGTTAGACGGGCACCCAGCGGCCAAGGTTATCATACTTTCGATCACTGGGAGATGAGGATTCACAAGAGACTGATCGATATTGACGCGGATGAGCGAGCCATGAGGCAATTAATGAGAATTAAGGTTCCAGAGGATGTTAAAATAGAGATAGAGTTGCTCTAACTATTTTTCCGAGAAACTATTTTAAACCAAAACCAAAAACTCATTCAATGTACTTAACAAGAGAGGATGAGGCTGCCTTATCTAGGGATGACCCTTACGGTCGAGCATTTGCTACGATAGTTAAGGTGGGGGAATCACTGGGCGCTTCTCGTTTATTAGATGTTGAGACCGTTCACGTAAGTGGCGTGAGTTATCAGACTATTGGAGATGCGGGCGTTGAGTTCCTTAGGGACCTGGCGAGAAGTGGTGCTCGATTTAAGACGTTCGCTACAGTTAATCCAATGGGAATGGAGCTTGATGGAGATGATACTCCAGTCGATGAATCATTTAAGACTAAACAAATTGAGATAATGCGCTCATTAATCGATATGGGTGCTAGTGCATGGTTTACTTGCGCCCCATATGATGTATTGAGGACTCCTCCGGGCACTATTCATGCATGGGGTGAGTCGAATGCCATAGCGTACATAAATTCAGTGAGGGATGCGATAAGCGAGAAATTGCCGGGCCCATTCACTATATTATCAGCGATAACAGGTAAGGTGCCGGCGTTTGGTCTCTATATACCTGAGAATAGGTTGCCTAAGGTTATTATTAAAGTTAATGGCAAGGTAAGTCAAGCAAAGGCCGGTGTTATCGGCAAAATGATTGGCGAATTCGCCGGTGATAGGATTCCCTATGTCATTATCAATAACATGCCGGAGAGGGGGCTCAAAGCCTTGCTCTCATCCTTCGCCACGTATTCCCCTAATCCATTCATGATTATAGAGGGCATTAATCCTAATTGGAGGTCATACAAGGACAAGGGAGACATGGAGGAGTCATTTACAATTAATGAGAATGACGTGAAGCTGGCTCCTACGCCTGAATATGATGCATTATTCATAGGCTGCCCTCACGCAGATCTAGAGGAAGTAATGCATGTGATTAAGCTAATTGAGGAAAAAGGGTTCCCCCACTTGTCGAAGCCCCTCCTCATAAGTACATCCCGCTTCGTGAAATCATATTTATCGCCCAGCCTAATCTCACGGTTAAAGGGATCCAATGTTCACATTATAACCGATACATGTCCAATAGTGTCTCCCTTCCTTCGAAATAGGGGCTTACTTAATGTGGCCACGCCATCCTCTAAATCGGTCTATTACATGCCTCGCCTAGTTAATGTTAGGGCAATGCCATGCGATGTAGAGGACTGCATTGGTGAATTGATGTGATGAGGGGCAAAACCATTTATGGAAAAGGTAAGGTACAAGGCAATGCGGTGGTAATTAAAACCCCCATATCATTTCTGGGCGATGTAGATGGCTTGAGAGGCGTTATTAAAGTAAATGATGGTGAGAAGCCTATTGCCGGTCGAATCCTCATACTTCCCTACTCAAGAGGCTCCACCGTTGGTCCATACATAATGTATCAATTAGTTAAGTATGGAAATGCTCCCTTGGCTATATTGACCATTAATGCCGATACGTTGATGCTGATAGGGTCCGTGATGGCTGGCATACCGTTAGTGACAAATCTTCCCGACTCAATACTTAACATAAATGATGGTGCCGTCATTATAATCGATTTAGATAAGGGGGAAATCAATGTCGAGTAGGGCAGAGAAGATAGCCTCGCTAATAAAAGAAATGGGGCTGGACACGATTAAGGGATTCGAGGAGAGGGATCCTCAGTACATTGCCATAAGTAAGTTATGTGCCTCAATCAAGGATAAGTGCACAGTTGCTGTGCTCACCATACTTAATTCATTAGTTAGCTATATGTTAACTGGACGAGGAGAAAGGCACTGGAACTACTTCAGTGAATACTTCTCTAGGAAAGGAACAATTAAGGATCCTTGCTTAGATTTCCTGGAATATGCTTCAACAAGTCCTTACCTGGCCAGGCTACGGGCGGCGAAACTAAATAGGATAAGGAAAATATGCAGCGACGAGGTGCTTAGCGAATTAATGCATTGCGGTATCGACTTGGATGAATTGGCTGGGCGATTGGGAAAAGCCTTAGAAGTGGATTGGAGAAGCAAGACAATAGTATTCGCCGTGAAGATGGCTTACTACGCATTTAGGGCATGTGGTCATGAATTCCAGAGGCTTCCCAGCGTGCCTATACCCGTGGATTATCGCGTATCAACAATAACTCACTGCAGCGGTTTATCCAAGGAGGAGCCTCGAGTATTAATGGGTAAGCAGCGCCTTGTCCAAGAAATATGGGAACAAATCTCAAAGCTCAGCGGTGTTCCCGCAATTAACCTGGATAGCTTGGTGTGGGTTATGGGTGGCGCATTGATTTATAATGACTTTAACATTGATAAGGCCATGAGTGAATTAATGGGAATGGTTCCCAATAAGGAGAAAATAGCACGCGAGCTACTGTTGGAGTTCTCTAGGTCATGTAGGGAAGGAGGTGTCACTATTGGCAAGGTATCTAGTGATAGAGACGCTTGATGATGTTAATGCAGTTTATCGCGAGATAGAGGAGACTGCGAAAAGCATAGCCGGCATAAATTGGTTGAGATGCGGCATGGAGCTTAAGGCCACATACAAAAACAGGTTAATAATTAGAACCAATACGAAATGCATTAAGTGGGTTAGGGCAGCCGTTGCATCATTGAGAAGCACGGCGGTAACACTGCGCGTAACTGGCTCCATGAGGAAAGCCGAGGCATTAGTTCTGTCGCTTAGGCCCCTCTACATTATTGATAATGAGAAGTCAGGCCCATAATTCTGTTATAGCAGGATTTTTCCAGAGAATCATTTTATTTCTTGACCAGCTCTATCTTGACTTTATGTATTCTCCATATTACCTCCTCTACTGCCTTAGCTTCATTAATGAAGTTATCAAGAGTTAATTTAGTGGGGTTATCATTAACCCATGGGCAATCCTTAGAAATAATTACTTCACCGGTCCTTGGATTATATAGGAGTGGATACATTCTGCATGCTAATGGCTTCTCATTATGTATGGTGCAAATCCTTCTATCCTTATCATAGAAGGAGCAGTACCCATTTATTATCCATCTATACATCTTAGAACCATTAACTCGTAATTCCTTAAACTCAATTGATACGCCGATCCGATCCGCTAAATACCTAAGCCTATCCGCCTCATCAGGAAACACTATTGGGCACTGCTCCTCACTACTAAAATAACAACACTTATCACAAAATAAGCAATTAAATCCCATCAATAATCAAATCCCCTAATGGTTATTAACATTAACTACTGAATTCTAATTAATAGGGGCTTATGGTGCTATGACAGCCATGGATTTCCACAATGGTTTAACCATGTACTTATCCAGCCCCCAGTACGCGGGAACCAGTGCTTCCACATAGCTGGGCATATCGAAGGGTAATCCCTTTATCATGAAGTAAGAATTAGCATATGCCCTATCAAAAATGTTTCTAAGAGATGATGCCGACACGTACTCTAAATACTTTCTACGTTGATTCAAGTACTCTTTGTTCACTAGGTCTTGTAAGTTAAGTATAACGTATTGAAGCTGATTCATGACTAGGTCAAGTTTTTCAGGCTCAATTGCTTCAACCACGGTTTGAAGGTAAGCAATACCTGGAAATAGTTCCCAATCCACGTCAAATGAGTAGGCTAGACCCTTGTTTCGAAGATTTCTAAAAAGCAAGGATGATGCTCCATCTGATAATTGGAACTCAATTAATGCCAGTCTAAGATACGTATCTACGGGATCCCCATTTGGCATGGATATTGAGAACGAGACGTATGCCCCATCTCCATTACTCTTAATGCTCAAGTCACTGGGGGATCCAAGTGAAGGCGTCTTCAAAACGGGTTTACCTGGAGCAATCTTGGAGAAGCAATCGGTAGCGGCCTTTATTACATCATTATTCACTGCACCAACAAGTGCGATTTTAATATTGCCACCAATATAGTTCCTCAGCTTGTACTCAATCATGTCCTGAAGCGTTATCGCCTCCACCGTTTCATGATACCCAGTGACTGGGTCCCCCATATCACTTTTGCCAAATAACGATAATATGCCTAAATCCCATATGCGGGAACTGGGGTTCTCATCCCGCAGTTCGATCTCGGAGAGGACAATGTTTCGCTCATTCATGAATTCATCTAATTGATACGTATCGTTAATCATCATCCTGCATGCTATATCTATCAGTTGAGGTGCACTCTCCTGCAGTGCCTCGAATACATATATTGTGTAATCTCTGCCCGTGAATGCATTTGCCATGCCTCCAAGTCCCTCTATCATCATGTCCAAATCCTCTCCTCTAATCCACTTATTTGATTTAAACATCATATGCTCTAATAAGTGACTAATGCCCCTCTGGCTTGGTTCCTCATATATTGATCCAACCCCAACCCCCACGGCTATAGCCACTACACGTGACTCTACCTTATCTATGGAGATCTCAACACCATTATCCAGCTTCATCGATTACAGCAATAAGTTTCTCCTATTAAAATGATATACACAGAACTAATGGTCGTTATTGGTTCATTCCTGGTTATAATACAGTGGGATTATCTTGTCTGGCGCTCCATCTATGTATATTACCATGAATCGCCCACCTATTATTTCCTTGATGGTCTCCTTGTTACTTAGAATAGAGTTTATCTTATTGCTCACCATTACTCTATCCCGTATTGCTCTCTGGATTACATCATTGACCTCATCTATTGAGTCGGCATCCACTAACTGTATAAATTCATGTTGGTTCTTACCAACTTCATAAACCAGTACCTGTTGCTGCGCGAGTTCATTCTTAATTATCGAAATCTTCCTGATGTATTCAAGTACGGTATTTAGTGCAGGAGTCATACTTATTGATTGAAGGAATTCATCGAAATTCTCGAATATGCGTGCATCAGTTACGTGGCCCGTCGTTTCCGATACATATATTGACTTATGATCCCTCCTCTTTCTCCTAGTTATTCGTCTCTTTCCATTATTTTCAGGAACTTGCTTCGACTGCAACTTAAGTGGATTATTTATGCCTAGCTTATCCATTAGAAACGAGAAACCATAACCAACGGGTACCCCTATTAATAATCCAAGGTAAGGCATCGCCGGGCGATAAATAAAAGAAGCAACACCTAGTATTATAGCTATTGCAGCCATGACTAGCCCCGTGAATGCGAGGGGTAACCTGGTTACGCCTATTATGAATAATGCCGTGAATATAGCTATGAAGGGTAGAAGCATAGTGTATTGCATCATATTAAGTCACCGGGAATCATGTATATCCTGCTAGGCGAACCATTCTCCTCAACCAGTATAATTATTCCAATATAATCATTACTGGTCCTTATTTTCTTAAGCATGGAGTTTATGTCACTTATTATATCCTCTATCTCATCCCTATAGGTCTCGCTTAGTTCCCCAAACGACCCATCTACTGCATTCAGCACGTCGTTGTTCTCCACCTTAACTTCAAGAGCCTTTAATAAATTATCTCGCTTAGTTTCCAAGTAATTCAATACATCGCTAAATGAACTGAATATTTGAACATCTATCACGTGGTCTCTACCTCGGCGATACCTTCTACCTCAGCCAATACCTTCTCCGGCTTAGTGTAGTATCTCTCAATCATTCTAGCTACTTCATGGAAGTCCATCATATCCTTCTCAACCATCCAATTAATCACCCTAGTTCTCCTCCGCAGTTCCTCCTCCAGTTCTTCCTCATCTTGCCCCGTTGCTTCGGCTATCTCCCTTAGAAGGAAGCTTTGGCCACTTAATACGTGAACATCATTCTTTGGGTCCCACCTAAACACGGTCCTAACCTCATCAGCGCTCTGAACCTCGCCGACCTCTGTGACCCTTCTAGTGAGGCGGTCGCCGACTCTCACTCTTCTAACCATAACGAATATATTCATTGCAGGTATGTACGCCTTCGGCACATTCATCGGCGGTGAAGTCAACCTATTTATTGCTGCGGTGAAGTCCTCGGCATGCATTGTTGATACACCACCGTGTCCAGTATTCACTGCTTGGAACAACACATATGTTTCTTCTCCCCTAACCTCGCCAACTATTAAGTAATCCGGCCTCATTCTTAGCGTTGCCTTAACTAAATCAAAGAGGGTAACCTCATTAGTCTTCTCTGGTCCAAAGGATAGACGAGGCGTTAGCCTTATCCAATTCTTATGAGGCAACCTAACCTCAGGAACCTCTTCCACGGTTATTATCTTTAGGTTTGGCCGTAGGAAGGTTGCCATTGCGTTCAAGAACGTTGTTTTCCCTGCTCCCGTGACCCCTAGGACCAGGAATGACTTGTGATTATCAAGCATTAACCAGAAGTAAGCCGCTATCTCCGGCGAAATATTATGCGACTTTATTAATTGAGTAAATGTTATTGGAGTGGCCTTAAACTTCCTTATGGTGAATGTGCTGCCGCCAGGCGAGACTTCTTGCTTGTATGTTATGGCTATCCTGGAACCATCTGGTAATTGTGCATCAACTATGGGAGCGGCAACCGACACGTGTTTTCCAGCCATGTGTATCAGTTTCGATACGAAGTCATCTAATGCCTGTGCATCCATTGGTATTATATTAGTTGGAATAGTTTCGTAATCCTTATGGAAGATGAAGATAGGGACCCCAACGCCATCGGCTGAAATATCCTCTATGTTCTCATCCTTCATTACGGCATCTATGGGGCCAAACCCAAGCAGGTCCTTCTCCATGTGATATGCCATCTTGTTAAGATCTATCCTAGTCCCTCTAATTAATCCCCTATACCTATCAAGTATTCTCTTTATTTCCCTACCTAATACATTACGTGGATTGTCAAGCTTCTTTATGTCGGCTGGAGGCGGCAATTCCATCATTACTAATTTATAGATTGAATTATAGATTTCGTTCTCTTTCTTAGTTAAGGATTGCTCCACAAGGTAATACATTAATTCTCCGGTCTCTTCATCCTCAGCTATTATTGCACTAGCAAATGGCTCAACGAGGGGATACCTCCTTATTTCCCTAAAATTGGGCTTCATTTCATCCAATTTAAATCCACTACTGGCAGGCACATTGATCTGTTTCGCTATTCTTTAAAAACTTACTTATTGGGTCTAGGCACCCGTCTATTTTTTCTTACTTCAGGGAAAGCCGGTTAATAATGAATTCCATATTTGCAGCCTAATGCTGGAATTTTACAGGTGCAGTAAATAAAGGCTGGTTCACTGAAATAAATTGAAGCCATTAATAATAGAAAGTTATTGCTCCTAAAGCGAAAGATGTAGGAGAGGGAGATCTAATGCGTTTATGACCATGAATTTAGCCAAAGGGGTTCCTCAATGCATGTTCCTAAGGAAATATATAATTCGAGAAATAAACAAGACTTAGGCAATGACAATCTGTGCAGCTATGAAGATTGGTATAAGCATTATACCTACTCCAATGCTATGAATGGATTTTCCGGTCAAAATGGATGATACTATGCCATCCATCATTAATGCTTCCCTCGATTTATTCAGTGATGGAAGTATGGGGAATGGACCTTGCATTGGAATTACATTGATCGCCAAGATCCTAGTTACCATACATAGCAATATGTATGGTATTGGTATAACTAAGCCATAAAGCAAGAGGGTCCTATTATTATCCTCAATCCAAGAAAGCATGTCATAGACTACCCTATTCACTTTGGATAGGAATAGAGGTGCACCTATGGTTCTCGCAGCTTCGAATAGTCTCTCGAACTCTTCTCCAATTAAAGTCCCAGTTGGCAGCGGTGTTGGGTCGGGGCTCCACATTAATTCATTGAAGGAATTCATTACTGCGGATTTGATTGGTCCAATAAATATGAAGCTTCGCTTGAATTGAGCTATATATGGACCTGAGAATGCTATGGAACCAGCAATTAGAGAGTAAGAGTAATTTTTTGTTATCAGTAATGTGGTTATGCCAACTACGGCTCCAAGAATGGATGGTAATGTATAATCATACTTGGTTACCTCTACCTGAAAGTAATGGATTAATGGTATCATGGCAAGCAGCATAATGGGAAAGAATATTGATGAGCCGCCTAATAGCATTGTCAATATCATGGATATAGATAATCCAATAACCACCATTAACACGGAGGATAATGCCTCGCCGGCATCTCGTCTGGTCTTCTCCAGATTAATTCTAAGGGCATTATTCAAGAATTCAAAGGAACTATCAGCGCCTGTGCCGGCTTGCTCATAATTAATCGCTGCCCTGTAGAGCTCCGCCTTGAATCCGCTTCCCGCGTCGCCCTCCTCCATTTTGTTCCATGATTCATCATTAATTATCTTTATTGCGCCGCTGGTTCCCAGGAGCGGCGATATCAATACGAAGATTGAATAATCAATCAATTCCCTTAGCTTCACTTGGCATCCCTCATTAATTCAGTCGGATTTGAATAGTAATTCTTCACTGTCCCTATTATCGAGTTCGCATCATAACCCACTAAGCCCCTAATTATCTCGGTTTTTACATCTATTTTTCCTGCATCTAAATCATGATCATGAATTACGGATTTGACCACCCTCAATCTACGATTAACGGAGACGCCGCCGGATTCATCCACTACATCGATTATGTTGGTTTCAATTATTGCTATGCGTTTCAATATGCCCCCTATATCTGGCGCAATTATTGAGAATCGCTTGGCTGCATCAATTGCATTGCCGGCATGGAATGTTGTTATTCCACCATGTCCACTGGTCACGGCGTTCAGCCAAGCCTTTGCCTCCACTCCCGTGATCACTTCATTCACTATTATATAATCAACCCCCATCCTTAATGCTTGGGTTATCAGATCATCCTTGGATATGGATTTAACGCCCAAGCCAAATGATTTCCTTTCCATTAATTTATACACCAAGTGATTCGGTAGGTTCATCTCATCCACATCCATTATTAGCGCCATGAACAGCGATGGATTGCCCATAAAAGCTATGGCATTGGCTAGGCTTGTTTTACCGGAGCCTATTGGGCCAACTATTAGAAGGGGTACCTTATCCTCAAATAATTGCCACAGAATGGCAGCATCTCGCGCAGTTATCATTCCATTATTGACTAGGCACGGAAGGGTCCATGGCTTACGCGGCATTATTCTAATATGTATGGCAGGTCCACCCACCGGAGGCATTGTGACCGATACGCGTATGCCGTACTCCTCATCGGCTACGGATATCATTGGTTGATATGATGTTATCGGCGTCCTGCATCTGGAACTTATTCTCTTCAATAGATAGTTAATATCTTGCTCAGAGACCTCTATATTAACCTCCACCAAGCCATAATCAGAGTGGCGAACCATTATTCTATTATTAATGTAAATATCGGTTAGTTTAGAGTAAAGAAGAAGGGGAGTCAAGGCACCATAATGCTTGCTCCACCTCTCATATGCTCCTAACAACCGTGGCGTCAACTCTATTTTAAGCGACTTAGCAGCTTTCTGAATGCCCTTGCCTCTTAATGCCCTTTTATGCAGCTCATTAACATCTATGTCCGGCACATCATCATCGCTTAGTTGAATAAGGTAAGTTGAACCAACTGCCCTAACACTTATATTAGTTTCAAGTCCACAACACTTAATGATAATTGACTCAACTATAGCGCCTAAACCGTTTCCATTGTTTCTCCAAAGCATTTGAATGATAGATCACATTCAGTTAAAAACTTGAGCCGGATTGGGCACCAATTACAATTGCTTCTCAATGTTCTTAGCATCACTCATTCACGTTAAAAAGGCCATTACAAATCCAATCGAGTCTCCAACATAACTTAACATTAATTTAGTATATAGAAATTGAAAAATATCGACTCCCATACATGAAGGGAGAAGACTTAATGGGGTACCATTTATGGCAACTACTTCATGCACATCCCCAGTATTTAAAGGGAATTAAGCAATATTTTCTCACTTCATAGGTTAATCGGCGAGTAGTATTTGAGATAGATTGGAAAATATAGAATTGAATATCTATCGTAAACGGGGTTTATAGTCATTCTATCGAAGCCTCCTTAACTCCAATATCTCTAATCTGACCTCCTCCCCACCTTGAAGGGCGAAGTTCATCATTCGTTTTATATAATTCGATCATATATAATTACGGCATACATTGGCTATGTTTATCTCTAGATAAAATTTATAAAAACCAGTGAGCGGCTTATTTTAATGACTAATATAAAGCCGCCGAGGCAACGAAAGTATGGCAGGGCAACCGTGCGATGCATGCGATGTGGTACGCGGGAAGCCGTTATAAGGAAATATGGATTAATGCTGTGCAGAAGATGCTTCAGAGAAGTAGCGCCTCAACTAGGCTTTAAGAAATATTACTAGCATACATTTAAGTCACTGAGTTCATGAATTCTCGCGGCGTTTATAATGGTTAAGATAAGTAATGATCGGCTAAAGAGATTGATACTAGATAAAGCAAAAACCAGCGATCAAGACATAATTATTGGCCCCAGGATAGGAGAGGATGCCGCTATAATTAAGGTGGGCGGCAAATACTTGGCTGTTCACTCAGATCCAATCACAGGTTCAATAAACGATGTTGGGTGGCTAAGCATAAATGTGCCAGCTAATGATATTGCAACCCGAGGAATAATGCCTAGGTGGTTTGTATTAACCTTGATTCTTCCCCTTGGTTTCAGCGATGAATCGTTAAGTAGAGTCATGGATCAAGTATGGGATGCATTAAGCGAAATAGGCGGTACATTAATTGGCGGGCACACTGAGTACTCTGGGGAGGTACATTACCCCATAACATCCACTACAGTAATGGGGGTAGGAGACTCCTATATATCAACTAGCGGTCTCCGCCCTGGCCACTTAATAGTAGCAACTAAATTTGCCGCAATAGAGGCAACGGCAATAGCTGCTCGCGATATGCAGAATGAATTAATTCAAAGGGGAGTTAGTCCAACGATAATCTCGCGAGCCGCTGCATTAATTAGAAAGACTAGCATAGTTAAGGAGGCCTTAATAGCAGCTAAATATGCCTCTTCTATGCATGACCCAACAGAGGGCGGTGTAATCCAGGGACTAATAGAGATGGCTTCAGCATCAAACACATGCATAGATATAGAAAGCGATATTCCGGTTCTGGAGGAGACAACCCATGTATTGGGAGCACTGGGAATTGACGCGTATCGCTCACTTAGCTCAGGCATGCTGCTCATAGGGGCTCCGCCCGGCTCCATTGATTCATTAATTAATGAATTAATTATGACAAGCATTCCGGCAAAGCTCATAGGCAAAGCAAAGGCATGCGATGAACCAAGAGTAAGTATGAAGGGCTTCTCAATTAGGGCTGATTCTTTTGTTGAGGATGACTTAATTAGGGTCATGGATAAATCCAAGAAGCTGAATTACGCTTCCTCATGAAATCCATACTATAAGGGTATTTTTCTTTCTTATTTGAACACAAAGCGGTAAATCCTGCTTTTTATGACTAGCAATATTTTTTGAAGAACCGACACCTCTCCTCTTTCCAGAGGGGACTTTTTTTATAAAAACTAATCCCCCATCATACCCTCTTCATAATTAAGGGTAATCCTCTAGAGATCTCGAGGTGCTCTAATCCATTAAGGTGAGGAGTCAGTCCTCATATTCTCGGTGAAATAAGTTGATGGATATATGTTAGCTAGGTTGATCGGGATGGATTCATGCTTAGTCAATTTAATTTCGTTCTTGATTAACTGATAAAGATCAATATTTGCAATACCTTCAGTAAGCTCCAATGCAAGGAAACTAGGCGGCTCCCTATTTCCTGCTCCACTCCAAGCGCCGGTGATTGATCCGGGATTCAATAGATTAATTGCCCCTCTCTGTATCATGGGTACATGAGTGTGCCCGCTGATCAATATATTAACCCTCAGATTCACGGCGACCTCCCTTAATTCCCGGGGATCACCGCGGTGCTTTATTTGATGTCCATGCATTAATCCGATCTTTATTTCCCCTATCCTTATGACTTCCTTATCAGGTAATTCTAGGTAATCCATGTTTCCCTTAACCACGTACTTCGCTCGTCCAAATCCGATCAATTGTTTTAATGTGTCTTCATTTATTAAATCGCCGGTTATCAGCACGTAATCGAATGGCTTCATGGAATCGAGTTTATCCAGCACCGCTGCATGTATGGATTCAACCCTATCAGGTACATGGGCATCCCCAACTACCAGAATCTTTACGGCCACATGGTTTTTTAGCCATCAAGCACTTAAATATTTTTCCTGAATTGCGAGACCTCACATTTTTGAAACTCTTTAATAGTTAAGGGATTCAGAATAATGGTCGCCCCGCCGGGAATCGAACCCGGGACTCCCTGGTGGCTGCCGTGGGGCTTTCGCCATTAATTGTACCCCACGTGGCTGTCTACAGCCAGGTGCTCTGCCGCTGAGCTACGGGGCGTCGTAAACGTTTCTTCATAACGATTTTTATGTTTTACTCTCATTACAATTTGATTCCCGTCAAGAGATTGGGCTAAAGAGCGTTTAACATATTCCCCGCCTTGGGGGTTCCCCGGGGTCTAGAGGATTACCCCTTCATGGCTACTCGTCTCCATTGGTGTTGCGGGGATCAGCCTCCGGTTCCTCATCCCAAGAAATTCACGGGACAACTCTCTCACAAAAGCACCAAAAACCCTACAAAGGAATCCTCGCCTTGAAGGGCGAGGTTTGCCACTTTTTATCAAATGATGCCACTATATTACTTCAAAGTCTCTGTTTCCTCATAATTATTAACAATGATGGCTCCTAGGGCTTTGGAATGTCTGTTTCATTTTTATAGAACATAAGAGGAGAAACTTGTTCCGCTTCGCCTAGTTCCATTAATCTCTGCTTCTGGTCACTTAATTCGTTGAAGAAGTCCTGCGGCATGTTCGGTATCTTTGAATATATGTTCCAAATTCTATCTATTTTCTCTATATGTTTTTTAATTCTTATAGAGAATTGAGCAATATATTCATCCTTCCCATAATCGCGCTTCAGCACTTCATTAAATAATTGCCTTAGGTCTTCATATGTAGGTATGAGACCGATGGGAGTCCTCAATGCGTCTACCTCGCCATGTATTCTTCTCTCCATCCAAGTTAACCATACCTTCTTATCCTCCTTCTTGTTCAGGAAATTCCCATCAGATCCCCTTAAGAAGTAATTAACTCCAAATATCTTAGGCGGCGTTCCTGACTCGCCAAATCTAAGATAGTGATAGATATAATCGCTGAGCGAGACCGATAGGAAATCAAGTATAGCCATTGGATTAAATTCTCTCTCCCCCACTTTTCCTATTACTGCAGCGGTTCTCTCGGTCTCCAAGGATGCCGCTATAGTTGCGACTCCATGGCGCCAATTAAATGATTCAACCACTGGAACAAATGTATCAGGATCTCTGCTTCCAAATATTATTCCACCGACCTTCACGCCCCTAGGATCATCATATGCCGGATCAAGATTATTGAAACTGGTTAAGGGAACAGTGAACCTAGCATTGGGATGAGATGGAGGCACAAGGTTTCCCTTATCATCTGTTCTTCCGGGCCACCACTCCCCTATGAAATTAATCCCCTTCTCCGGCAGTGGTTCATCCTTGCCATTCCAATAAACGCCTCCATCCTTCTTAATCAATACATTGGAGAAAATTAATTCTCCCGGCTTGTTGAGTACATCGAATATCACTGGATCATCCTTCGAATTAATGCCCTCTATTATGCCAAATACTCCCGCTTCCGGATTAATTGCCCTAACCTCGCCGTTAATCCACCTTAGGTATGCTAAATCGTCGCCGAGCAATCGCCCAATCATTGCTGTAGATGTTTTTCCTGACATTGATGGAAATGCGCCGGTCAGGTAAGTCACGCGTCCATTTGGGCCATTTATGCCCATTAGGAACATGTGCTCGGATAGCCATCCCTCCCTAATTGCCCTCCTAATAGTTAATCGAAGGGCTAACTTCTTTAAACCAATGCTGTTTCCTCCGTATTGAGTGTTCACGCTATACACTGTTTCATCAATTGGGTCAATATAGATTCTCCTCTTCGCTATGTTCTTGCTTCTACCCAGTTCATCTAGCTCGCCCTGGGAATGAAGGAACTTGAGGAACTTAACTTCGGCGCCAAACCTAACTGCCTCATCATACGCCTGTCTATATAATATATTCTCGCTATGCATTACGTATGCGGAATCAGTTATTTGAATTGCCAGCATGCTTAAGGGGGATCCCTTGGGTCCTAGAGAGTAAAACCCAATATACATTTCCCGTCCCCGCATTGAACCATTAAGCAGGTCAAGGATTTCTCTTAGCCCCTCATCTCTATCCTTGGTTCTTATGAATGGCAGTGTCTCGCCTCTTGGCAATAATATTGCTGTGTCCTCTCTTGCTCTGGCTTGATCAAGAGGACTATCGAAATGAATAGTGTGTCCAGGAGTCTTGAGGGGTCGTTCCTCCCCTTTTTGAATCGCTTCATTCCTTATGTACTCCGAGTCTTCTTTGCTTCCAGTCGATACGAATACTCGACTAGGTTTGCAGATAGCTATGGCTTTTTCAATGAATTCCAATAATTCATTGTTCCTTATGGCTAGGAGTCTCTTTCTTGCTTCGCCGTCTATACCATCTAAGATCTTTGTTTTTTCCTGCATAAAAGTCTACCTAAACAACTCATTTATATTAATTACACCTATGTTTTACAGTAACACTCAAGTTTTATTCATTATCAAGTATGAAGTATGGCATTAATCAACTAGAACTGAAATAGAATACACAGCCTCATTTAAAATTTTTAAAAAATACAAAACAACCAGCCATCTACATTTTGATGAGTTCCGGGTCTTGGTTACCTTTATGGCTTAATTTAGGAGGTCTCTCTACCTGGCATCAATTGATGATATTATGAGTGCGATTGTTATTAACAGGTAGATGATTATTTCATAGTGATTTGGGACCTGTCTTAGAAATAAATAACCCCATACTGCAGCCATAACTGGCTCAAGCGTGGCTAGAATAGATGCCAATGAGGCTCTAATCCTTGTTACACCAATTGCGAATAATTTATATGGAATGACAGTACAGAAGATGCCCATATATGTGCCGGCCACTAATGTTTTGCCTAGATAGATTAATTGCGGTAATCTATGAATTAATGCTAATATTAGCAATAATGGTATCGTGACGACCAAAGTGAATGGCAAGGCCCCATATGATACATCATTGCTCATCCCTGATGCAGAGAAGAATCTAGCTATAGCTATATAGAGCCCATATGAAGCCCCCGATACAAGGCCTAAAAGAGCTCCATAGTAATCAATGCCTCCCAATCCAGCATCAATTAAAGCAATTATTATGGCTGCCGCGATAATTATCAATCCAACTATGCTATACTTGCCTGGGCGTTCTCCAAGCATTAATGAAACCAGTGTTGCCCAGAGCGGCGCTGTATATAGTAAGTATGCAGCTAATCCAATACCGACAATCACTGCCGTGAGCGGGTACACGCTGAATAGGATCCCCAGGCTTATCCCAGCCGTTATTGCTGCCTTGTTAAGCGACCTATAGATAAATACTGCTACTGCTGCAGCTGTTGCTGATCTAATTAGTGGAAGCAGTAGTGGGGATCCACCATAAACGCTGGCTAAACCTATTGTGGACCATAGAAGCGATGCAATGATTATATTAATTATTGCCTTATTCGCCTCATCCCTTGCTAATCTCGTTGAGTGGCTCATTGTCATCATCACATCCATTCCTAACTATTTATATATCTCTCGAAAATAGTTTCCTGATATTTTTCAGTTTTCCTTGCATGGGGTTCATTTTTGATCGGGAAGGGTTCAACGGCTCTAGTGAGCTGGGAAATATTTTAAAACTATTTTTTCATTGCAAGAGTATGACCTATATTTGCGGATCTCCGCGTCTATAGCGATATAATGGATCTAATAAGGGGGTCCTGGCCAACCCCATTATATAGGCTTAAATCGTTCGGCGATCAGGAAGTTTGGGGCAAGCTGGAATTCATGAATCCCATCACCCATAGCATAAAGGATAGAACTGCTTTATCCCTATATGAAGAAGTGCTTAAGCATACTGACGAGGGCGATGCCGTGATAGAGGCATCATCAGGCAATATGGCTGTGGCGTTGGCATCTCTTTCTGCAGCATATGGTAGGAAAATGATAGCCTATATATCGACTAGGACAAGTAGGGCATATAAGGTAATGCTTAGGTTATTGAATTCGGATATAAGAGAACGAAATGGAGGAACAAACGATATGATTGAGGAAGTAAAGAGGGAAGCCATGCTTGCTTCGGCTCATCATCCAGATCAGTTCAATAATCCACGGAATTACTTAATTCATTATAGAGAGACAGCAAAGGAATTAGATGAACAATTGCAGGCAGCTGGATTAAGGATCAAGTATATAGTTGCTGGATTAGGTACGGCGGGCCACATGACTGGCTTATCGCTTTATTTTAAGGAAAAGTATGGCAATTATATTAAAATGATAGGAGTTGAACCGATGGATATAATACCGGGCATAAAGGAATATAGGAATAATCCATTCCAAGAAATCGCTCATATAGATGAAGTAATTAAAGTATCATCGCGAGAAGCCATTAATGGCATCAAACTAGTTGCATCACGTGACGGTCTACTCATTGGGCCCAGCAGTGGAGCTGTGGTTGCCGCCATTAAAAAGCTTGGGCTTAACCAAGCCGTGGGAATATTTCCAGACGATGCGTGGAAATATGCGGATTTACTAGGCAGAGCCCTTAAGTGAGCAATTAATTTCTTTGGTTAGCATTTATTCTTGATTATAGTGTTGAAGCATTATAAATTGAATTCAACCACATCGCTTGCGGCCTTCTCGGCTAGCACATCATTATCCAGCTCTATAGAGTACTTCAGTTTAGCAGTATAAACAAGGTTACCCCCCTCCTCCGTCGGGGTTAACGATATTTCCCCCTCCATTTTAGCGGCGCCCCTCTGTGTCCCGTTTCTTAGGAGTTTCTGCTCCATTTTTATGATTATTTTACCCTCGGTGGTTGAGTTGCTCCAATTCTTTTCCCCCACCTCCAATTCATAGTCCCTAGCAAATGACTTGACGAGATCCATGAAGGTCCCTCCCTCGCCAAGGGGCTGAGAAAGTCCAGCCTCCTTTGGCCACCTCTCAAGTCGCTTAATTCTGGCCTCATCAGGCGTTGTTTTACTTATACGTATAGGCACCTCAACATATGTGTCATATACTACTGTATACTCCATGTTGCCCCATGCTTCGTTATTAATTTAAATATTTCGGAGACAAGGCTCCAAACTTCAATAAAGATCTTCAAGCAAAGGCATCCCGCCAGCTATGTAGGGCAATAAGGATAGAGAACTTGAAGGCCGAATGATTTTCCCTCGGTCTCACTTCCAATGATTAATTAAGTCGGTCGAGGTTATTATTGGGAAGAATGATGACATGTTTGCGAGGGATCTTTCATGGCCCTCCTTGCTTCTAGACGACACTGCGTCCTTGATTATAACGGGGATGAATCCCAGTGCGAAGGCATGTCTTGCACTAGTTTCAACTCCTATCTCAGTCGCTATTCCTGTGAATATTATTGTTGATTTACTGGAGTTCCTCAGCAGCAACTCGAAATTCGTCCCCACAAATATGCTCCATGTATTCTTGTTGATCACTATATCATCAATCGATGGCTGCACCGCTAACTCCATTTCCTCGGGCTTAAATTGTAAACCACCCCTATATAGTAATTTAGAGGATGGCGACTCAAATCCTCTGGGATAGGGAGTTATCTTTGTAAATACTATGGGTACCTTGGCTTGTCGAGCTGCCGTTATAGACGTATTTAAAGCGCTCATAAATTCCTCCTTATTAAAAATTGAATTAACGAGGGCTTTATGAACATCCCAAACAACTAGTACTGATTGGGATGGTTTTAGGATATCTGGGAGAGGCCAATTAGTAGCCATATTTTTTATTTGTTTATAATTAAATTTTAAAGTTTTCGTTGTAAGGTCAGATGATAAAACGAACGACAAACCTCGCCCCCTTCTAGGGGCGGGGATAAATACCCTCCTTTGAAGAAGTGTTTTTAATTCAAAACACGTATTCTTTTTTGTGACTCTCTCCCCTGGTCAATCTCTTGAGGATCTGTCTCTTA
>JAGDXC010000005.1 GCA_023269935.1 Thermocladium sp. | reverse complement strand
GCGGGGGTGAGTCGGCCCCCGCTCCCCATTCCCCAAAAATCCACGGAACAACGATACCCCTACGCAAGCAAAAACTTACCCCGCCTTAAAAGGCGAGGCTTGTCGTTTGTTTTATCACAAGAAGGCTCCGATATTCAAGGGAGGAGGTGATTTGTGAAAAGCATTATACATTTTTGGTACTGGGAGCACTGATAACCTTAAATGGGGTACCTCAATGATGGGACCCCCCTCCGAAGTTTCAACGAGGGCCAGTTACTGATCTCCTCGTCATGAAGGGCATTTGTTGCTCATTGATCACTGCATCGCTTCGTATTTTCTCTGTTTCTCCAAGTACGTGGTCCTATCATATATGATGCGGGCAGGTGACCCGGCCACAACAACATTGGGTGGAACGTCCTTGGTGACCACGGAACCGGCGGCAACCATGGATCCAGAGCCAATGCGTATCCCAGCTATTAGGGTGGAGTTAGCCCCAATTGCCGCATTATCCTCTATGATGACCCCATCAAGTCTCTTGCTTGGGGGGTATCTATCATTCGTTATAACCACGTTGGGTCCTATGAAGACCTTATTGCCTATTATTGATCCTATTGGTATATACACCATGCTTTGAATGCTCACTTCGCTGCCTATCTTAACGGTTCCATCTATTACCGTAGCAGTTCCTATTCTAGTTCCATTGCCTATAGTGGTTTTCTCCCTAATTAGTACATTGTGTCCAGTCTCCACGTTATCCCCCAGGGTGGATTCCTCATACACTATTGTTCCACTCCTCAATATGCAGTTCCTACCTATGATGCTGCCGGTGCTTAATTCATCCATGTCGCTCATTTTCTCAATCTTCTTAAGCGTGGACCTAATGGGGTACCCTATCGTTACGTTTCCATCGATTATGGATCCCTCCCCGATAACGCTGGGGCCCAATATAACCGCGTCCCCGATCAAGTTGGTCTTTAGGTTAGCCTTCTTGGAGATATACATGAATTCCAAGTTAATGGGGGTGTTTAAAACATTGTCGCATGGATGCCTGGGGCAAGTGATTGCCGAGCATGAGCATGGCTATCACAGCGATAATTATCGACGCATTCTCATCCCTATCAATTATTGAACCACAATAATTACACAACACATTACGGTGACCGAATCTACGTACTTGATTGATGTGGCCACGCCGCATGCAGTTGCTGCATAACTTGCTTGTATGCATTGGATTTAGTAGGATGAGGTATACATGGTTTCCCTGAATCAATGAACCGCTCCACGTGGTTCCAGAGTTCCCCAACCTGGTCTCCATCTGTTTCGCGGTAAGGGGATCCAAGCGAAGCATTGATTCGACATGATTTAGGAACTCGATGAACTCTATCTCGAAGTCGTACATTGCGCCTATTTTCTCCATTGCATGTAGATCCTCAACGCCTAGAATTACTTCCATCCCCATGTTTCTCATGAATGAGATAGCCACGTGCAGTGCATCGATCATTAGTGTCATTTCTCGCCGTCGTTCCTGTCTCAGTGATTGCCTGAATCTAGTGGTGCCTAGCCTAAGGAAATCAAGCCAAACCGCATTAGTGAGGTTGCTCCATGAAGTGAATGCCACTGTCAATAGCTTCTCTACCTCGTTATCATTGAATGATGGAAACACAACCCTCACATGATTGATGAGGTAATCATCTATTATCCCTATATAATTAGATGAGTAGGCTAAACCCATCGACTTTAATTCGCTTGTGAATGTTTTCGTAAATACATTGATAGAGTCAAGGCATCCTATGACTGCTAAATTAACGCTGGCCCTATTAACATCGATTCCCAGGAATACGTGCCGCCGACGGGGATTCCCGGGGTCACGGAATCCACTCGTCCCGAGCCTACAAGGAGAGCCCCTATTTTTAGCCGTATATGGGATGTTTTGGTCATTCATATTTATACCTCGGGAGGGAAACCCTCCCCTTAATGGAAGGGCCTCCCGAGGCAACGATCATCACTCTTCAGTATAGGGGGTCTCTAAATCACTTGGCTTCGGGTGCCTATCCTCCGTGACCTACCTTAGGCTCATCGGCCCTCATTGATGGCCACTCCCCATGTATATGGGGAGCCCGGGGATGGGGGGGATTGAAGGATTAGGCAGAGTAGGCACGCTGTAGTCATTAGCCATTGATGCATGATTAGACCGAGAACAATTAGGCCGAGAATTGGTAATCGCCTCATTACTTTGCTCCTACTGGGTTTAGGTTTCAGCAGCTCAATTATTGTATTTAGCTCCGCCTCTAATTCCCTTATCTTTAATTCTGCTTCACTGGATTTCTGTAATGCGATTCCAGCGGATACTCGGGCACTATTTATGTCGGTGTTCACTTCATATCGAAGCTCCTCTAGATCTACCTCTAGCCTAGCTATGTCGGCGATTAGTTTCTTTCTGATAGCCGCCTCATCACTCATGGTTCCTCGCCTTTCCAGTCCCAAAGAATCATCCCTAATCCATGATCAGGGACTCATGAATTGCCCATCACCGAGCTTCAGGGTCTTAATACTGCTTTATGTATAGGGATAAATTAAATGTTTATGGCTAATGGGAGCCAATTAATCATAAAGCTTTATTTTTATTTGGGAAGGGGCAAGCATGATCCAGCCCTACATTAATTGGGGCATAATTTACCTATCTATGGCGATCCAGGTTGGTTATGGCTTGGTCAGAATGAATCTAGGCAATGCACAGCAAAGAAGGGAGGGGGAAGAGCATCTCTATAATTCGGTATATGGGGCAGCGCTCTTGGCTGTTTTCTATATCATTTATAGCAGGTCAAGCATTATAATGACTACCATGGGGAGCTCCATAGGCTTGCAATCAATAGTCGGGGATCCAGCCACTACATTTAACTTGATATTCACATCGATATCAAGCACCTTAGAGGGACTCTATCTTAGCATAATTGCGCTGGATGCGGCGATAGTCACGGCGCCGCTCAGCGTATATCTTAGTCAATCCACTCAGTACTTTCAATGGATGGCTCAATTGGCGTTATCTAATGCATGGCTCTTCTATGTGCTTTCAAAAATAGGGAATTACTCTCCTGCACTAGCGGGTTTGGGCTTTGATTTGATAGTGCTGAGACATACACGGACGTGGGGAGGATTACTGATAGCAATTGCAATAACGTTACCCATATCCACCACATTGCTGGCGTCCTGGGCCTCAAGCATCTCGATAAGCATGAACTTCACTAACATTGCTAAGAATGTGGAGCAAATACTCACGGGGGCCTATTACTATGGCACTGAACTCCAGGAATTCAATATAGCCAGTGAATTAACCCTAGCCATAAGTGGGGCATCTATATACGGCATATCTAGGGCAATAGATGATGCTGGCCACCAATTACTCTAGCCTTCTGCTTCTGGGATGAAGCCCGGCTTTCCTTTGACCTCGTCTCTACGGGGCTTGACTTTCAATTCAATAAAGAAGTTAATTCTTCGTCGAACAAGTAATAAATATTGAAGTTGTGCACTATGGGACACTCTGGTTTGAATTTGCATAATTCAATAATGATTTTTAATTTAAGAAGCAAGAGAATGACTTACTTGCTTACTTTATTTCAAGCTTCTTGAAGCAAATGTACCAATCCTTGCATTCCACGGATGAGTCCTTTAACCTGGCGTCTGCCTCCTCCTTAGTTTTAGGAGCTGGAACAACGACGGGATCACCAGGTCTCCAATTAGCTGGCGTGGAGACGCCGTACTTATATGTGGTTTGTATTGCGTCGATAACTCTTATTATTTCATCGATGTTTCTTCCATTAGTGTATGGGTAATATGCCATCCAAGCTATGTTACCGTCGGGATCTATCAACAGAACTGCCCTCACTGTTTCCCTTTTTCCCTCGGGAATCATGCCGAATAGCCTAGCTACCTTTCCCTCGGGATCACCTATTATTGGGAATGGTATGTCTATTCCAAATTTCTCCCTTATGTTACGGGTCCAGGATAAGTGGCTAAACACTGTATCTATTGATAGTCCAATCAAGAAGACGCCTCTCTTGGAGAAGTCCGGGAACCTCTTGGCGAATTCCACGAACTCAGTGGTGCATATTGGAGTGAAGTCACCGGGGTGGCTAAAGAAGAGAACCCACTTGCCTCTAAGATCCTTTAGACATATTTGTCCCTGCGTAGTGTCGGCGCAGAAGTCGGGCGCCGGTTTGCCTAACTGTAGTGGTTGACTCATAATTATTTCAGTACAATATTCGTATTAAATGCTACTAGTTCTGCATTAAATGCACCGATTCTCAGCGCAAATGAACACGTTATTAGGATTTGCCACAACGGAAAAGATTAAATCCTTTTCCCCGATTCATAGCCGTAAATGGACTCAAGAGGAATCGTAGTTACCATCGATGGGAGAAGGTGGCTCCTAGTGGCCGATACTCATGTTGGGATCGAGATAGATATGGCGGCTCGTGGAGTAATGGTTCCATCACAGACGGGGAAAATGCTTGATGAAATAATCAAGATAGCCGAGGCCGAGGGCGCGAATAACATAGCCGTACTAGGTGACTTAAAGCATGAACTCCCTCTACCCCTTGAGTCCACGCTAGAGACCAAACAATTCATTGCTGGTTTATCAAGCAAGTTCGAGAATGTGTTAATAGTGTTGGGCAATCACGATGGGGGACTTGATAGAATCATAAACGGCATGGGAATGCCGAATGTGACGTATGTGGATAGCAGGGGCATATTGATGGAGGGAACCAAGAATTTATTGCTCCTTCATGGCAATAGCAAGCCTAGGGAGAATGACTTCAAGAGAAGCGATATAATAGTCATGGGCCACACCCATCCAGCCATAAGCATACAGGACTCCACGGGTTACTTAATGAGGAGACCAGTGATAATACGGCTTGAGATGAGTAAGAGAGAGCTATCGGAGAGGATGTATGGAAAAAGGATTGGGAGAGGCAAAGTAACGGTAATAGTGATGCCCACATTTAATCCATTAACTATAGGCATTGATGTGCCAACCGCATTAATGGGTAAAACAAATCACAATACGATACTTAATTATATGGAGCCATGGAACAGGAAGAAGGATGTAGAGATATATCTGACCGACATGACCTTCCTCGGCACATTAAGTGGATTAAGCGAGGACTATGCCGCGACCCATAAGCGCCGCATCAATGCTGTGAAGAAAAGAGGCAAGGCGCGCTAGAGAACCTCATGCGGCTCATGCCCTATTCCCCAATCACTTGGAAGCGCGACGCCCACATACCTGCTAAGCAAGTATCGATTTACATCTAGCCGAGGCTTCCCGCCCAGTACTATGCTTACCAAGGCTTCAGCCAATGCAGGTCCAATCTCTGCACCATACCCATTCAATGCACCCATAATATACAGGCCAGGCGCTGCTTCGCCTATTATGGGAAACATGTCAGGCGATGATTCACATGCACCTTGCCTACCAAATAAGCTAATCGGTGCCTTGCCGAAGCGCGACTTGAAGCTATTCTTCATTGACGCAATGAAGTCATGCGTCACTAGATTCGGCATATTAAGGGGATCCACGAGGGGGGATTCCTCGTCGCCTATAGATGCAGTGAGCGGCGTGGCCGGCCTCATATAGAAGTGATTCACATAATCATAGATTATTGCCTTATCCAATTTGGAGCCAACCAGCAAAAGCAATGCCCTACACCCATATGATTTGAGCGGAACACTTACCCCGACCTCGCCGAGCAATTTGCCGTTTAATGCTCCCGCCGCTATAATAATTATGTCACTTCTATACTCAGCTCCATTAATTAATGCCGAGAATCCCCCCGCATCCCGTTTGAGGCGCGCGAATCCATTGATTACCTTCATGCGTGACCTTATGTGATTCACTATACCCGCAATATTCACTAATCGGTCCTTAGATATTATCACTCGACCCCCTGGCATTAATTTAACCCCTATAGACTTAGATGCCTCCTCAATGCTTATTTCGCTGGAGTCGGATCCATAACTTGACCAAAGCCTTATGTACTTATTTATATCCACACTCTCCCCGATGAATGTATAGGCGGGATACTCCTTCAGAACCCAACTGCAGCAATTATCCAGTGACCTATATATCTCCAGAGTCCTCTTGGCTAATGCCATGTCAGTATCGAAGCGGAGAAGCATTGAATGTATCAAGCCGACCAGGGGATAAGTTGTCTTTTCGCTTATCATTAACACATCCACTCCCGCTTCTTGGAGGAAGTGGGATATGAATGAACCTGCTATTCCCCCACCAATTACTATTGCCCTCAACATTGATCGCGAATGAATCGGGGCAAGCGGTTTTTATTTTTTAATTACTGGACAGAGCCGTTGCCCGGCGATTCCTTCCCCGTCTCTATGCCTCTCTCCAATGAGTGGGCTGAGCGACTTATCGCTGCACTGGCTATTATATTGGTCAGTATTATAACCATAAATGACAAATAGAATATATCGTTAAAATAGGTGCCCCCCATCGAGTAAAGAATGCTGGACAGCACCGCAACCGTTAATCCCCTTGGCAATAGAGAGAACACGAATCCCCTATATTCCTTCTTTATCATAGTCCTAACCTCTATGTATCTGATGAGCAAGAGAGCCATTGTTATTACCAGTGAGTAAACGAAGTAAGTGAAAGATAAAAGAGCTATCATGCCTATGAAGACGAAGAAGAATGTCCTCACTATGAACTCTAGCTCCCCCTCAACTATCTCCATGTCCTTTTCATGTATATCTATGAACAAGTTAAGGTGCTGCGCAATGGTTCTATAATTGCCAATTATCATTGCAAATATTAATATAGAGACTACGGCGGCGCCATTCAAGTAATCCACCACCCCATACAACAAGAATGCTACACCTATGGTAGCCACGTAACCCCTAGTCCCCTTTAACACATTAAGGGCGAAGAGCCAAAGAAAACCCACGACGAGACCCATAAATACGGCGACGCTTAAGTAATCAACTACATACTTGGCATAGGACTGAGGAGTAAATGATGAACCCGTTATCAACACAAGGAGGAGATAGAATATTAATATCTCCACCACAGAATTAAATGTGGCCTCCGTGACCGCTAAATTATAGAGATCACTTGGTATCTTTATACGTGAAGCCACGGGAACAATTACGACCGCGGTAGTCTCTCCCACTATTGTTCCAAGCATTGCTCCATATATATATGGCCAACCAAATAAGTAATTCATTATTAACGCAACGATTAACATGGGCAGCACTATATCGAGAAAGCCCATCAATAAACCAAGTGCGCTGGCCGTGAGGGAACCAAAATCTATTTTGCGTCCTCCATCAAACATTATAATGACTAGCGCTATGCTTCCGAACAATGGAGCGAAAAGCCTAAGCACCTCAACATACCTATCCGGCACGAGGTGACCAAGGGGAACGAGGATGATGCCTATCAACATTAATATCAATATTTCCGGTATTCTAGTGGCTCTGAACAATGCATCGCCTAAGTAGCCTATTAGAATTATCATCGCTATGGCTATTAGAACCAAATCCGTATTGATCAATAAGCATCGCCTACCCGACTTCGGTTTAGCCTCATTAAAAGGATATCGATTCAAACATGGCAATAACTATATGGTTCTAAATACGCATGTTTTAGTAATGCATAAAAATCTCTCACAATATACTATTATTTAGGAATTATGAACAGTAAAGTCCTCCTTGAGAAAAAATATGGTGCATCATGGATAATTTTAAATAGACCAGAAAAACTAAACGCGTTTGATGAGGAATCATGGATGCTCCTAAATAAGTACATTGAGGATGCCCAATACGATGACTCAGTTGCAATCGTAATAACGGGCACTGGCCGAGCCTTCTCAGCTGGGGACGACATAAACTCAATGCTATCCCTCTCAACCAAGAAGGAAAGCATCGGATTCTTCACTAACTTGATGAATTCAGTCGAAGCCATGCTTAATTCAGAGAAGCCCATAATAGCTGCAGTGAATGGTTTAGCCTATGGTGGTGGATGCGAGATACTGCTGGCTGCGGATATAGTAATAGCAAGTAATGACTCAAGATTTGCGATACCGGAGGGGCGAATCGGCCTCATACCCCCAATAGCAATAAGCATAGGATATACAGCCCTTGGAAGAACAATAATAGACCTGGCCCTCACGGGTAGGGAACTAAACTCTGATGAGGCGCTTCGAATAGGCCTAGTTGATTACGTGGTTTCCAGTCAGGAATTAACGAGTAAAGTTATCGATATATTAAATGAATTGAAAAAGATTGATCCCATCTCAATAAAGACCATCAAGCGACACCTCAATAAGTGCCGCAATGATGATATCAAGAATGCCATAAAGGAATTGGCCCTACTAGCCCTAGGGGAATCCTCAAAGAACCGCATGCAAAAATTCATCGAGGAACGAGCCAACAGAAAAAGCGGGAAACAAGGCAAGTAAACTATTCCCCCTACGGGGAAGCCTTGATGAGGGGGGATCAATGCATCAATTCCATGAGGGAGGGAACGCGTGAAGGCGATTAGCATAAATATTATTACTTTGCTGTAATTATGGCTCCTTAATGATGAAGAATCGGATCGTGAATCAGGGATCATGTAGCTCCTCTTTCATTAAGTCAGTCATGGATGCATATAATGAGTATAGGGCGGAATTGGGGATCCTTGATGTATATGTTTATGATGTTCCAGGAAAAAGCGTGAAGGCGACAGCCATGGTTATACTTAAAGGGAGGAGTACCCCCGTCACATTAACCATTTACTGTATGGCTAATAAATCCGTGATTGCCTTAATGGATGTCAGCAATAAAATCAATATTCAGTGCAATGATAATTTAACGCATATAACCATAGATCTCTATCAACCTCCAGAGGAAGTGCAGCTTTGTATAATTAATAAAGGCAAATACATGCTGGCCGCCACGCATGAATTCAATGAGGATAAAACCTACTTAATGAAGATAATCAACGATCACATGGATTCGATATTGATGGCCTCATTAATAAAGGAATTGATGGACATATATGAATCACTCCCCCCGTCCTAAAGGAGTTACGTAGGTCTTGTTACCAACGGAGCAAAAGCACTATATGTAAGCAAAACATTATCTCGCCATAAATAGCAAGGCTTGCCGTTCCTTATCATTGATTCCCACTCAATCGTTTTCGCATAATGGTGCTCACGACGTCTAGTCTGGATTCATCGATGTCATAGAGGGTTGCGATCACCTTAGGCGTTAATGCCTCCGGCGATCCCTGCATTAGTATGTGACCGCCCTTAATCGCCACTATTAAGTCGCTCTCTAGTGCGAGCTCTACATCGTGGGAAGCAACAATCACCGTAGATAGGTTCGCTATTTTCCTTAGGAGCCAATGTATCCTTAATTGATTGCCTAAGTCGAGGTTCGCCGTTGGTTCATCGACGATAATGATAGGGGCACCTGTTGCGAGTGCCCTAGCTAATAGAACAAGTCGCTTTTGGCCAGTGCTGAGTTCCTCAAAGAAATCATTAGTGAGTGCCTCGATCCCCACGAATCTGAGTGCCTCCAATGCATTCTCTCGAGTAACCCATTTGCTTCCCCTTCGTGCAGACATGATTACCTCAATGACTCTCATGTTAAACATGTTCGGCGACTCCGATGGTGCATATGATAAGTATATGGATCTATCCTTCTCTTGATTCAAGTTCTTTCCATCAACGAAAACTGATCCACGCAATGGTTTCAAGGACCCCGTTAAAACCTTGAGCAGCGTTGATTTGCCAACACCATTTGGGCCCAGTATTGTAGTTAAGCCCGGTGAGGGCGTGGAGAATGTTATGTCACTAATAATTACTCGTTTCCCATAACCAGCCGAGACTCCCTTGAATTCGATATTATACTTTTGCGGCACTATAGGCACCTCGATAAAGCATTAGTATTATCAATGGTATTCCAACTATGCCCGTGACCGCGGTTATCGGTATTATGTAGTTAGATACTGATCTAGAGATGGCATTTGATAGGGAGAGCATTAATGCGCCGACTATCCCCGACATGGGAAGCACCGCAGTATGGGATCCCCGACCTTCCACATACCTAGCCACATATGGGGATACTAATCCCACGAAGCCTATTATTCCGGTAAATGCCATCGCGGTGGCTATTGGTATGGACGCTAATGAAAGCACTATGAACCTGGTTCTACCTGGATCTAAACCGCTTGCATGGGCGACATCATCGCCTAGAAGCATTATATCTAGTTGTTTCCCATAATTAAGCAGTACAATGAGAGGTATCAGTGAGGCGGCTGTTATTGCCAGTAAGTTATTCCATGATATGCCGTTTAAGTCACCATATAGCACGTAAAGGGGCTGTACTATGGCTGATGGATTAATCTCCGATATGAGTATCTCTATTATTATGATCAAGGATGAAGTTAGGAGCGTGAACATGACGCCCACTAGCACTAATCCAAGTGGTCCACCGCGGGAGCCCATATATGATACGGCTAGGCTGGTGGCTAGGGCGAAAATAAAGGCAAGCAACGGCATTGCTATAAGAGATAGGTAGGAATTAATGAGGTGCATGAGTATCAATAAGTAGGCCAGCAAGGCGCCTAGCACAGCTGCGCCCGCATTGCCTATCGTAAATGGATCGACAAGCGGATTCCTGAAAATGCTTTGAAATGTTGCGCCGGTCATTCCTAATATAAAGCCCACCAATACTCCCGTTAATGCCTCAGGCAGTCTTATATCTAGGATTATTATTTTATAAATGCCGCTGGGCATTAGGATATACTTTAGGGGCACCTTAACCGTGCCGATAACCATATTGATCAGTATACTTAATAGCACTAATGCGGTGAGGGTGATTTTTAGGGGCTTCATCCGCTACCCAACTCCGGCCTTATATTGCTCATTATCCAGGTCGCATTAATACAATGAGGGGGAGAGACATTAAATGAAGAGGCATGTATAATATAAGCGATTAGCTTAACTCCATAAACGGAGAGGGGCCCGGGCTCCTCAACAAGGCTTTGCCCAAGGTTTCCAATTATGTATATGTGATTCTCCTTAACTGCATTAACCGTATTTATGCCTGGCAAACTAAGTATTGCTTGAAGAGTGGCCGAGCAATTGCCCATGAAGTCCGATGCAATTATGTAATCGGCATTATAGAGGAGGAACTGAGAAGTCGAGAGTTGGGGCCATGGATTTGTGGTATTCACCACATCAATTCCGTTGGCTAGCTTTATTTCATTTCCAATAAACGTATTATATGATGCAGAGTATATTGGGTTAACGCCATCCAAGTAAATAACGGTGGGCTTCTCGCTGTTCTGGGTCGCGGAGGATACGGAGTTTAGGATTGAATTCATGGAATTAATCACGGCAGAGGCTGCTTCCGTGATTCCCAGCTTTAAACCGGTTAACCGCACGTCATTCTCTATCTGGCTCATGTTGGTGTCAGATGTTCCATTTATTATTATTATAGTCCAATTATATCCATTTATCTTAGATAGTTGGGGACCATACCAGCCATAATCATAGCATATTATGCTGGGCGATGCATTAATTATGGACTCTAGGGAGGGGAATGGCCAGATCGATGATAGTATAGTCACGTTGCTTTTTGGCGTTTCATTAAAGTAGGCCAATAATTGAGCTGAGTATGTGTCCATCTCCACAACATCATGGCCAAGGCCAAGGGAGTACAACAATTGCGTGCAGGTTGGGTCCAGTGATGCTATTCTTTCCCGTGGAATAACGGGATTCTTTCCTGTGCTATTATAAACATAGAGGAGCGTCACGGCTGCTGCCAGCACTAGTATCCCGACCGTGATGGCTATGAGCGTGGGTTTCTTCATAAGAATAGGATAATTATCCTATTTTTAAATTTATCCACACTACACAAAACACTAAATCAACAGCCAGCCCAATTGCCCTCCGCAATCCAATCCCGTCCTTAATCGATTTTTAGAATTAGAATAGGAACCGCTGCAACAGAGAGACACGCGGATCAATATAATCAATATTATAACTTACTAGGATGGGAAGACTGATCCTCGCCCTTAAGGGCACGGGCCTGCCGCTCACTTTGTCGCTAGATCTCTATGCTACCCACTATTCGCGGGGGCTTCGAGTCCAGCTTCATCACTGCCGCACGATGGGACACGATGGGTATGGGGGAATCCACTTCTATATATGCAATGGATTGTTCAAGCCTCATTGATTTAATGGGGCGTATCTTGGAACCCATAGATATATGTAACTGGCCCTGAACTCCTTGCTTAAAGTACTTATTAGGATTGAAATGCCCTCTAATCATGTTTGATGCATGGCAATCAATGCATAGCACATCTCCCTCCTCTATATCATCAGCGGTTACTCCCTTCAAGGCTAGTCCTACCCGTGTGCCGAGCTCTGCCTCCTCATAATTCACGTCCTGTATTTGAATTGACCTAATCTCTGCCTCTATGCCCTTTGGCTGAAGTGTTAATTTATCGTGAACTCTTATCTTGCCTCCCTTAATGAATCCAAGAACCACAGTGCCCACGCTCTTCACATTGAATGCTTGATCTATTATGACCAGCGGCGAATCGCTGAGCGACGCTGGACCTAATCGCCGCAGTTCCTCCAGCGCTCCATAGGCATCAAGATACTTATAGTTAGCTCCCAACTCGTTGGCTACCTTCTTCAGTGGGTCGTGGTTTGAAATGACAAATACTTGCCGCATCCCCATTAACTCCAGGGTAATTAATGCCTCGCCCAGAAATGCATCTATTTGGAGGGGATTAATTAAGGCAGCATCGGCATATGCTATAGCCTTTATTAGGGGTTGATACTTCTCGGGATACTTGGTTGGCTCTATGAGGGTTACCACGTCATTATCGATTCTCCTATGATAAATCGTTATATCGGTTGAGGAACTCTTCTTAGCTAGCTCCTTATTTATAGCGTAGTCCCCTATTGTTACTGCATTAACATGCATCTAGAGAGGCACTCCTGATCATATTAAAATATTAATGCGAGAAACCCATGCGGCTTCCACCCATTAAGGGAAAGCTAATAAATCGTTTCTGAGCCCTAGGGCTTTATGTGTTGAGGACCGCCATCTCTGATTTTTGATGAGGTACCAGGGTTCTGAATTTCTCTGGATTCCCCCACATTGGAACTTAACCACTTCATCTCATTCAGGTCGAGGTTTTTACCATACTTATTTAGGTTTATGGCTTCCATTATTATTATTCCGGCAAGTATGTGCTTACACAACTCGCTCCCCAGGGTATTCGCTTCACAAGTGCACTTAGCACCGTATCTACCGATTGATGCATAGTGATAAACATCATTACGGGTCTCTGACTTGAAGCTTAGACGAATCCCCGTGACGCCGTTACTTTCCTCCTTCACCTCAATTATTGTTGCTTCCCCGGCATATTCAGCTATTTCCAGTAATCTGGAGAACCTGTAACCTACCTTCTTGGAGAGAAGAAGGAGGAACTCCTTCATCCTAGCATCATTGCTATTCCCATTCACCTCTACTCAGCCTCATTAATTGTTTTCCCCACTCTTAATGATTTCGCTCACTAATCCCCTTCTCTGGAGCACCCTGTTTAATCCTCTCACGTATTTCTGGAATAGTGCATCCATTAAATTAAAGCTTTCCTCCCTTTCACCATCCTTAATTAATTCATTTCTAGAAATAAATACCACCACCCTGCAGGTCGTGCATCCAATCGATATTATATTGCTCTGGGTTCTTATTATTAAGGGGCCTCCACAATTTGGGCAGGAACGACTAGGTGCTGTCACCATGATGCTGCCTCGCATGGTTATTTTAAAGAGTAATTCTTAACTTATTGGACAGAGCTATGGTTGAATTCCTTATTAATTATATAAATCTAGACTTAAATTAACTGAATAAGTTAAATCACGTGGACGCCGCCCACCTAACATTGCATTTCATTGATCAATTACCGAATGCATGCTTAATGGAGTCCACTACCTTCTTACTTTGGGTCACAACTATATTTATTCTTGGCTGGCTTAATATTCCCAATTCATCCAATGATGCCCCCAGCGGGTTCATCACGTAAGCGCCCACCTCCTTAGCTATAACATACGCAGCAGCTATATCGAATACCCTTAGCTTATTCCTGATATCCATGAAGAATAGGAAGCGGCCGAAAGAAGCTAAAGTGGCCTCTAGACTTGATGAGCCAAGTGTGCGTACCTTAAATGTTCCTAAATCATCATATATCCTTTTTATTCTCGTAAATGTGTCTATCCCTATTGATGGTTCCATATATATTGAGGCAATCGGTTTATCCAATGCATCCCCCAAGGGCTTAACTGTGTTGCCCTTTACATAAATCCCCTTACCAGTCTCCGCATAATAATACGCATCCCGCTGAACATCAACTATTATGCCGGCGATTAGGTCCTTCATCTTGGGATCCCCTGAGTACCTAGCTACGCCTATCGACACAGAGTAAAATGGTATATCCATTACGAAATTCAGGGAACCATCCAATGGATCTATCACAAATAGGTAATATGGGTCATCACTTATCTTAACCAAGTTTCGCTCCTCTGTCAAAACAATTGCCGGAACGCCCTTCTCCCTCAGATACCCTATTATGAAGTCCTCAACCTCCCAATCTATTCGCCTAGTAACATCGCTCTTCCCTTCCTTAATTATGGATTTATAGGATGCATCAGTGGATTTGCTTATAATGAGGGAAGCAGCGCCCCTGCCCACATCCACCAGAATCGACTTGATATCTATATCCACTCTAAACTTCATTTACTTGTATTTTAAAAATATTTGGCAAAAACCCTTAATCTAGTTACGAATTGAATTCTTAACCTCCCTAAATTTGAACAATGATGCTCTACTTCCCACCTGCCATGCCTATACATGAAATCGCCTCGTTAAGCCCTCGTAAAGTTAAATAACTCACCTAATAATTATATGCGTAAAATGAAGGAACTCGAAGAACTGGAGATACCTAGGTACACACTGTTTGGGCCCGGAGCCATAAATAACATCAGTAAGATATTGAATATGCTGAAGCTGGGGCCAAGTGCATTAGTATTAACTGGGACCACTCACAGCAAGAAGGCCCTAGGCAGCTTAATGGGAAGCAACATAATCACGGAGGAGGTGGATGCGGTTAATGCTGAAGTAATAATAGGCCTAGCGCATAGACACAAGGAAGTAGATGCCGTGATAAGCATTGGGGGAGGAAGAATAGTGGATGCGGGAAAAGCCATTGCATTCCTACTGGATAAGCCATTCATATCTGTTCCCACGGTGGCTAGCCATGACGGCATAGCGTCTCCCTACGTTTCCTACACGCTTCAATTAGAGTTAATGAGGCTAGGGTATCCTAAGATCCATAAAACACCCCTCGCAATAATAGCGGATACATCTATAATCACGGAGGCGCCTAGACGATACTTAACTGCCGGCATCGGTGAATTGATAGGTAAACTAATTGCAGTGAAGGATTGGGAATTGGGGGCAAAAATAAAGGGGGAATCATTTAGTGAATACGCGGCTACTCTGGCATTATCTAGTTACCAAATAATAATGAGGAATAAACAGAACTTGAAGAGGCATGATGAGGGAGCGACCAGGATAGTGGTTAAGGCCCTAATAGGGTGCGGCGTGGCTATGGCGATAGCCGGCAGCTCACGACCATGCAGCGGATCCGAGCACCTCTTTAGTCATGCATTGGAGCTCTTGGCTAAGGAGCGGGGGATGAGGAGCCCACTACACGGCGAGCAAGTCGCCTTGGGCACCATAGTGATGGCTTACTTGCATGGCCTTAATTGGCGCAGAATAAAGAAGACAATGCAGGAACTAGGCATACCCACTAAGCTAAGCGATATAGGTATAGATAAGGAAATTGCTATGGAGGCCTTAACCATGGCTCACACAATAAGGCCCGATAGATATACTATATTGGGAACAGACGGCATAACAAGGAAGGCGGCGGAAACGGCATTGGAAGTTACTGACCTCATTTAATCATTTAACACATAATGGCGTAATGGCCATGGGAGAATCAACTAGAATGTTGGGTATAAATATATGGATTAAGGAGTTCACCTACGCATTTGGGTTGGCGATGAATTAGTGTGAAGCCTCCTCGTGAGGGAACCCAGGAAGCTCGTTGCCTCATCAGGCTTATCCTTTGATAAGTGCCAAATATCCAGCGATTCATCCACTACATACATTATTGACTTTGACTTGGATGTCTTAACCTTCCTCTCTATCTTAATAACTCTCTCTCCAGCTAATTTACTTAATAATCTAGCTGCCTTCAATATATTCTTGTGCCTCTCATCAAGCCCCGCCACCCTTACCAGAACCGTCGCTTTTAGGGTTAATTTGCGCCCCTTACTGCGGCGAATCAATTCAACTATTGCCTTAGTTATTTTAGTGTCGAGATCCTCCATATTACTCACCTATCACTCTCGGTATATTTCTAGAGAAGGGGGGGTATATTATTCCTTTCTCTGTAATAATCCCAGTAACGTACTTAGGGGGCGTGGGGTCAAATACTGGATTATAGACCGGAACCCCCTCCACCGTTATGGGTACACCCCTTATTTTCCTCACCTCGTCCGGATCACGCTCCTCTATAACTACTTCATCAACTTTGCTCTTCATATCGAACGTGGATGATGGAGCCAATGCATAGAATGGAATTCCGAATTCATGGGCTATTATGGCTTCCTTCATTGTGCCTATCTTATTGAAGACATGGCCATCCCTCAGTATTCTGTCTGCCCCCACCATCACGCTGTTCACCATGCCTTTATACATGACTAGGCCAACCGCGGTATCAGTTATCAGCGTCGTCGGTATGCCCTCCATTATTAATTCATATACGGTCAACCGTGCACCTTGAAGCCAGGGCCTTGTTTCGGGAGCTATCATGGAAACCTTAATTCCCAATGCATGTGCTATCTTAACTGGGGCCGTCGCGGTCCCTAGCCCTGTTCCCGTGGCTAATCCACCTGCATTACATTGAGTCAGCACGGTGTCTCCCTCGTTTATTTTTTCCAAACCATGGAGCCCCATGGCTATTTCAGCCTCATACTCCTCGTTGAATATTACGTTGGCCTCCTCTATTAAGAGCTCCCGTAGCTGTGTCGGGGTCCTGGCTGTGCCTTCATTAATGTATTTAGTGGCTTTATCTAGCATTCTCTTGGTTGCCCAAGCCAAATTAATTGCCGTGGGTCTAGCGGCATCCAACACGGTCTTAGCCCTTCGCAATGCCTGTATTGACTCCTCCAAGCTAGAGGGGAGGGAGTTAAATAATGCAAGCACCATACCATATGCCGCAGTTATGCCTATTGCGGGCGCGCCTCTCACCTTCATGCTATGTATAGCGTCCGCCGTGGTTTCCGGGGAGGATAGAGTAACATAAGTAGTCTCGAACGGTAACTTAGATTGATCAAGGAGAATTAAGTGTCCATCATTTCTCCATTCTATTGGCCGCACCTTTGGCTTATATAAATGCTTTATATCATCAATAGTCGGTTTCATAGATGCACCGACACCG
The DNA here is from genome assembly GCA_023269935.1 of Thermocladium sp. The sequence continues at coordinate 26,629 of JAGDXC010000005.1, read as the reverse complement.
TTGCTGTTAGGTTGTTTTTTAAGGTTTCTCCATAATTATAAATGCTATTGACGAAGCGTTATTTGCCGGTAGCCGACATAAATAATTTATATATAAATGCCAATACCCTTAATTTTCTAAGAGATGCATTACTTACATTAAATTCATCCTTAAGAGACTCCATTATTTTACTACAATCATTTATACTTAGTTTATTACATATACAATCAATATTATTACATTCTATTAATGCATCAATGAGATCCATCGGCACGCCCCGCCGCATTGCGCTGCCCACAGGCTCTATTAGCTCAGCCACAAATTGATAAAGGGCATCAATTAAGGCTAGCCTAAGCTCATCAACGCCTAACACGACCGACTCAGCCAAAGTAATTACCTTAACGCCCAATTCGTTGGCTAATTGAGAAGCAGAATCATTGGAGAAGCCCCTTGCCACCACCATGGGCTTTACGCCCAGCACTACGGCATTAGTATACGCTTGCCTTATTCCGCTCACATCAATTCTACCCGACTTAACCTCGACGGCATACTTAACCCCAGCGGGATCCATCACCAATAAATCGACTTCCCCAACCTCAACCCCACCGGATTCTACCTTAACCCTGCTCCCAAGCACGGAATACCCCAGATTACCTAGAAGAGAAGCAACATACTCTTCAAAACGTTCACCCATGATATGTAAAGCTCCACGCTTCGCTATAAGCATTATGACTAAAACAAGTGGATCCAATACTCAGGGCCTAGTTACTGCCATGCCTCTCAGAGCTCATCAAGGAATTGAGGCGGCGTTTATCTACCTTAGAGGTTGACCGGAATCCATACCTTAAATGCTGCAATAAAAAATATATATGCCTATATTCAAGTAACGCCCATGGACATAATTAAAGGCGAGGGCACCACCATTTGCTGGAGTGACCCGGATGATATGAGGGAGTGGTTTGCGGGCAAGGATAAGGGCCTTAGAGATAAGGTAATGGAGATGAGGGAGGCAGTGAAGACATTCATAAAGCCGGGGAATTCATTAATGTTCGGCGGCTTCGGCTACGTTAGAACCCCTGTCGCATTCGTCCACGAAATGATTAGGCAAGAAATTAAGGACCTTAAATTGCTGATGGTACCCGATAATTACATATACGGACTCCTCCTATTAGCTGGCGCATCAAGCGAAGTAGAGCTGGCATTCACCGCCTCCCTAGAGGTCAGGGGATTATTAAGGGGGATACGGAAACTATTCGAGACGGGCAAAGTCAAGATACTCTCCGAGTGGTCTCTCGGCAGCTTTCAATGGAGACTCAGAGCTGCGGCCATGGGTATCCCCTGGACCCCCATACGTTCATTGCTCGGAAGCGACACGTTTAGGAAAAGCGCTGCCATGCAAGTGACCGATCCAATGACCGGAAAACCCATAACAATGGTGCCCGCCTGTTGGCCTGATGTGGCTGTGGTTCATGTGCATAAGGCAGATAAATATGGCAATGCACAAATAATTGGACCACTAATGGCCGATTTCAACCTAGTGAGGGCAGCCAAGAATCTCGTGATAGTTACGGAGGAACTAGTGTCGCCTGAGCATGTTAGGGAGGAACCATGGAGAACTACCATACCTCACTTCCTAGTGGATGCGGTGGTAGTTCAACCATATGGTGCCCATCCAACATTAATGCCAACAAAGTATTATTGGGATGAGGATCACCTCTATGAGTTCCTCAAGGTCACTGAAAACGAGGAAGGAGCCCGAGAATATATTAAGAAGTACATAATTGATTCAAAGGATTACTGGGACTACTTAGAGAACAAGGTTGGCTTAAAGAAGTTGAAAATGCTGGAGGATATAGAGGAGGGATTCATGGAGCCCGAGTATCCATGGGTGAATAGGAAATGAACTTCAGCAAAACTGAATTAATGGCGATAGCAGCTGCTAGAATGATAGCGAAATCCCAAGCGAAAACCATATTCGTTGGAACCGGATTACCATTGCTGGCAGCCACCCTAGCTGCGAGGCTTTACATGCATGAAATAACGTTAATATATGAATCGGGCGGGATATCTCACGCGCCGAGGCATTTACCGATATCGGTGGCCGATACCAGAACCTATAAGGGCGGCTTCATGACGACTACCATGGATTACGTCATGTCACTAGCATCAACTGGTCGCATAGATCTAGGATTATTGGGTGGAGCGCAAATAGATCCATATGGCAATTTAAACACGACCGTGATAGGCCCATGGGAAAAGCCATTAGTTAGACTGCCGGGAAGCGGTGGAGCCAATGAGGTTGGTTCCCTCTCTAATAAGGTAATGATAATAATGAGGCAAGATAAGAGGAAGTTTGTGCCTAAGGTTGACTTCATAACAACGCCTGGATGGCTGCAGGGAGGGGACTCAAGGAAGGAGGCGGGATTGCCGACTCCGTCTGGTCCCTGGATGGTGGTGACGCAGCTTGGATTATATGACTTCAACGGCAAGAACAAGCGAATGAGGTTAATAGCATTAATGCCGGGAGTATCTCTGGATGAGGTACAATCAAACAGCAGCTTCGAGATAGAGGTAGCCGATAACGTGGGAACTATCTGTGACCCAACTGAGGAGGAAATAAAGATACTGCGCGATATAGATAAGTATAAGATATTGACTGGCAAGGAGGAGTAATTCCGACACATAATTCCTCTCCGTCTCTTTATTACTGGTTCATTAAGCCCCAATAAGGGCATAAGAGAAGTAGCAAAGATGACTAGCCTTAACACGGGCAAGTTTATAATGGGTGCAATGCTTCATAGATTAATGCTGGTGCGAGTTAAGTCCAGGTTCGCTAATAATGTGGAGAAGGAGCTTGACCTCTCCCCAGTTACATTGATAAGCGGATTCCCGGGAATCGGCAAGTCCCTGATACTCAAGGTAGTCCATGGATTATTATCCGGCATTGGAAATGATTTAAATTCCATACTTATGATGGAGGGCAACGTGGAGCTGACATTCAATACATCCCAGTGGAAGGTGGGCGATATGAATGAGAAACTTTCAGCCGTTAACTTGCCCACAATAGATGGCATGTTAACCATAGCGGTGACCAGACATGGGAATGCCGTGGAGCAAGTGATTAGAACCGATAAAGGCACTTTACTGGTATCCAGGAGGGGGGCTGAGGGAAGCTTCATTAAGGTACCTCTAGAAGTGGAGGTAAAGGATGCAGGGTTATTCCTGTCCGCGGAGGGATTATCCCTCAAGGGAAGTAATGCTGTTCAATTAATAGATGAATTCGCAACACTATATGAAACCATCATGGAGATGGTGCGATTCACTGCACGACAATTAACTAATCTAAGGGTGTACTACTTAGGCCCCTACTTTGATTTCCCACCCATCTCCAAGATAAGCGGGAAGTCCTGGGTTGGGGCCCACGGCGAGTACACTGTCGAGGTATTGGCCAGGCTAAGCATGGAGCCGAGAATGGATGGAAAGATGCGGTTCCTGCGGAAGGCCATTGATGGACTCGGCTATAGGCGATTACGGGCTGGCCTCGTGGGCGATGGAGTTGGAATAACTTACGTGGATAAGAACAATAATGAAATAATGGGCGGGGAAGTGCCATGCAGTTTAAAGACCATATTGGCAATAGCCACTCAATTAATGATTAGCGAGACGGGGAGCATAGTGCTAATAGATAACATGGATTATTGCCTAGACGAGAACACCAGCGCAGTCCTAGCCTCAATATTACGGGAGCTCGGCGCTGGCAAGCAAATAATCGGCGAGATACATACGCCCCTCCTATCCAATAGCGTTGATAGTAATTACGTGACCATCCACGCGGTGGGTTAGCAAATGAAGACGCGGGATCCATACCTAATTAATAGAGCCCTAACTATAATATCATACGAGTACGGCAAGAGCACCGCGGAGAGATTAATGAGCGGGAACCTAAGCGTTGAATTCAATCCCCTGCTGAACAGGATTAGGCAGCTTTATTATAATGGAGAGCTAGCGTTCTCCATTAGGGCAAGCGATGGCTACTTATTGCCCACCCTCCTCGGGGCACGCTTCATCGACTCATATGCCATAGTGAAGAATGAAGCCACGCCATTCATACGGCAAGGAAGGAATGTTCCCCTTTCCATGATAATTAAGATCATTAATGCAAGGGCGGGAATGGATATAGCTATCAAGGATCAATCAGGTACTGTAATAGCGGTGGGTCGCCTCATGGTTTCCCCAAGCGAGTTAAGGGGGCTTGGGAGGGGATTCATCATAAGGACCCGCCAACACCTAGGAAGCCACGAACCTGGGGATGCAGGGAATCAGTGACTATCCTCCTTACATCGAAGAACATGGAGAGCACTCTTGGGAGCCTATCCACTACGTCGAGGGGAGTTATGTGGAATCCCTTATCAATCACGGCTAGGTCGCCGGCTAAGCCAGTTATGAATGCGGCTATAGCTGCCGCCTCAAGTTGATCACTTAACTTAAATGCTAGGTACGCCGTTACACCCGTCAATACATCACCAGTCCCCCCAATCGCCATTCCGGGATTACCCGTCTTATTCAGCTTAATCCTAACCCCATCCGTTACGACATCGGTATTGCCCTTAAGTAGAACTATGGAGCCCGGCGCCTTCTCAGCCACTATTTTCCTAACGAATTCACCTCGCTCCAATGGATCAACAGCGCTGATCTCCACTCCGAATAATTGCTTGAATTCCCCTGCATGCGGGGTAATTATTAATCCCTTCAATAAATCAAGCCTGCCGGAGTTGCCTATTGCCTTTATTGCGTCTGCATCTATCACCACTTTCTTGCCCATCTTAACGGCGGAATCAATTATATTAACTACAGCTCGTTGTGTTTCCTCCTTCAGGCCTAGGCCGGGGCCAATTGCTAGTACGTGGAACTTCCTCATCTCCTCCACTATGAAATCCACATGTGACTCCCCCAATGCATCTCCATCTAATGGGATGGAGATCATGCTGGGATTATTGCTGCGTATATCATGCGCAACGTCGTGAGGAGCATAAATATTAACTAAGTCAGCCCCCATAATTAGCGAGGATAACCCGGTGAATAGGGCTGCACCAGTGAAGTCTCGGGATCCCCCCACCACCATTATTCTACCATTATCTCCCTTTTTGGAGTTAATGTCTCTCCCATATTTTAATAATAACATGTCGCCTGCCCCCACTATTAGAGATGCCTCCTTGGGTATGCCTATATCTGCCACAATTAATTCGCCCACGTATTGCTTGGCTGATTCAGCGAGTAAGCCGTGCTTAGCCATATGCATAGTCACGGTTATGGCTGCCTTTACTGCCTTATCCCAAACATTGCCCGTGTCGGAATCAAGGCCGCTGGGGACATCAACGGCCACCTTAGGCGTGGAGGACATGTTCATTAAGTCAATGGCGGTTGCATGGGGTTGCCTTAATCGTCCCTTAACTCCAATGCCTAGAACTGCATCAATTATCACTTGAGGCCACTTCAATATTAAGTCCTGATGCATTAGAAGCGTATATTCATCCCTAGCCTCTATTATCCTGCACCTAAGTAGATTCATGCATATTCGTAAATTAGTGGCTGCCGGTTCTTCCGATACCTCGCTTGCCTTGCCTAGCAAAATTATAATAACATTACGACCGCTATTCAATAAGTAGCGGGCGGCAACGACGCCGTCTCCGCCATTATTGCCCAAACCAGCGACCACCGTTATATTTAATGCATTGGGGTATCTATGCATTACTACGTCTGCAACTGCCTTTCCAGCATTCTCCATTAATATTCTATCACTCACGCCTAAGTACTCGGCGTTTTTATCTAGGATCCTCATTTCAATTGTTGAAATACTATCCATACCATTAAGGGCAGCGCTCAAATTTAACATTTGCTGCCAATAACAGTTTGTCCTTCTTCCATTTCTCGCTCATTTTATCATCTTAAGCCTAGAGACTTAACCCCCCGCCACACGCTTATCTGCAATATGGGTCTCTTCAAGCCCAAGGACGTGGGACCCACATCTTCAGCTCCTCATTTCTAACCCTTGGGGCAGAGTCCTCATTGGGCAGATTCATTAAAGCCGCAAATAAGAAATGTCATTAATCTATTTAATGCGAAAACGATTCAGCTCATAACACCCAAAGCCTTTTAATTAATGATGTGAAGTGGTGTGAAGTTATCCTCCTAGAAGTAAACGGAGAATAATGGGATAATTTGCATAGTGAATTCGCAAATATATGATGAGAAAATGACGCATTATTTATGAATTAAGGAGCTTTCTGATTGCATTACCTAAGAACTAAATTCAGCGCCGAATCTATAGAATATGGTCCTGCGCCGGTGAACAGCAATAATAGGGCACCTATTAGAAACATGAGATCTAAATCCCATCCAGGAGACATGCCTGTTGGGAATGGCTTCTTCATTTTGGTGATGCTTACTATAACTAATGCAATGAAGTATATAGTTAGCACGGCCGCCGTGAAGCCAGTTAATAGGCCGAGGATTATGAATGTTGAGCCAAGAAATTCTATTATTGCGGCTAAGTCAAAGAGCACTGGATGTATCCCCCATTTGCTTCATGGCTTCCCTAAGCTGTCCCCTCATGCGTGAGCCGGGCATTTTGGGAATGCCGTGGGGTAGCAATGCTATGCCGTACAATACCCTATATATAAGTAAACCGAGCCCTATTGCGCCTTGTGACCTAAGGGGTTCTATTATTGCCTGGAGCATCGCGTATACCATGTAATCAATTGACATAACAGTCCATTAAATCAACTATTTAAAAATAGTTAATCGGCAGTTCACCTGCCCATTGTATTCAACATACAATTATTATTGTTGTACAGGAGTGGCCATATTGTTAAATTCACGATACTAATTATGATATTTATTTAAATTATAAACAAGCACGGATGATTCACAACAATAAATCGCCCATGATAAAGAGGCAGTAAGCCTTATTCTAAGTAGCAGCACTAGTAATTGGCTTTCTTGAAAATGATGCGGCCGGTGGGATTTGAACCCACGATCTACGGCGATCCCCCCGCAAATGGATGGGGGGCCGTCGTCCTGATCCAGACTAGACTACGGCCGCTTAGGCTCTCAAGAGTTAATAGCTTTTAAAAATTTTCCTTAAAAATAATGCGAATCCAAGACTAGTATCCATTCATAGAGTTAAGAGGGGTCAGATTGATTTAAGTATCTTCATGAGGGATTTCGAGGTCAAACTGCTTATCTTGATCGTATTCTTGTTGGACTCCAACATGGATTGCTCATTACCTATTAGAACCACCTTGAAATTGCTGAACATGGAGCGCACATTATTTATGGGTTCCATGCTTAATTCATCATCCTCGCCATCCGTTATCAAGACCAGTTTATAATCCCTTAGCTGTGGATTTCGACGGGCGTCCTCCATAGCCATGTTAACGGCTGCCGTTATATTGGTGCCGCCCAATGGAATTAAGGAGAGAAGGGTCTTTATTATTTCCTTTTTATCGCTTATCGCTGGGTATACTTGCTGGTCGAAAAACCTCACTTGTACATTGCTTCCCTTCATGACTAGAACGGTCGCCAACGCGGTTGCCCACGTTATTTTGCTTATGCTTCCGAACTCGAATAAGTTATTCATTACGGTATAAAACATGCTGCCGCTCTTATCTATGAGTAGATATACCTTGGGTTTCTTGGTTAGTTTTCGCTCATTGACTAGGATATTATTAGTACCTAATTTATAGGCATATAGGGGCTTTGATACGCGCATTAATGCGCGATCAGATGGAGTGACGTCGCGTAATTCCGCCATATGTGATAATTTCTTTATTCCTGATGATATTCCCTTATAGACTACGTCCTCCTCTTTCAATAGATCCATCTTGTACTTGACATCCGAAATCAATTTAACCAATGAGTCAAGCATGTTTATTAGACGAGTCCTGTAGGGATCTATGTCTGTGCTCAATAATATGTCGGCAACTTCATGCCCAATGGAGCTGCCCATTACGGACTTTACCTTCTTAACCGTTTCATTAATGCGCCTCATGTTGCCGAGGTAAAACGATAATAGGGAACGTATTTCACGTTCTATTATTGCCTTATTTTCCTTCGAGGAGGAAGATCTATTGGTCGAGTCATTAACCATTTGCCTAAAGCCCTCGCTTCTCTCCATTTTGCTCAGTAGATTACTATATATCCTAAGCATTTTAACGGCCATGAGTTTTGAGAGGTGACCATTCAATTTAGTTACCCTAACGGCCTCGCCGTATTGATCGCTGCGTATATACGTGTTAACCAAGTGATACCATAATATGTCCTTCTCATCCTTTAAATCGCTTAATTGCCCCAGCATGGGGCTTCTATAATGCAAATAAAATGAATCTATCAATGCATATTGAGGTATTTTATCCATGCTGGGCACCATGCGTCTCCTGCTCTCCATGAACACCTCACGAAGCCTATACCTGGCTAGCTCATCATCATAATCAACGTTAAGAAGAATGCCGCGCCTCCTTTTCTCACTGCTCATTCATTATCATCTCCTCCAGCTTCTCTATTGTGCTCATCATTTCATCTATCTCGTACTTATATAGGCTGTAAAGGCTCTTATCCCACTTAGACTTAATTGAGCTCATTGTTTCCCTGGCATCCACGAGTCTCGTCCGCGCATCATCTATTATGTTGTTGCTCAATAGCGCTTTTGCCTCGCTTATTAAATCATTTATTTTAAGGAGCTCCTCAGGCATATGAGTCATGGCAAAGGCTTCATACTCGCTTAATTGATCCTTGTTTTGAATCAAGTACTTAGCCACCCTTATGGCGGCTACCTTAAGCATCATGGGAGTTACCTCCTCAGGCTTGAACCCCTGTATCAATAGAAGTGAGTATGCGTAGAGGGGTATCTTTATTCTTGTTCTATTACTAATGGGTATGTGCTCAACGTAATCCGCTATCACGGGCGACAATATCTTAGATATATCCTTAGTGTTGCTAAACACGTAATTAACCTGCATTTGGTTTAATGCTCGTATATCATCCATTGAAGCAAGCGGTCTTAGCTCATCCATTTCCCGCCTCAAATTCCATCCCTTTATCAATAAATTCTCAGTGTCCTCCGGCAATACATACTCTGTGAAGGTCCTCATGGGGAACCTATCAAAGAGAGCCTGAAGCTCCTCCTCGTCTGGAACCCTGTTACTGCTGCCGAACACTGCCCACGTCTTTACAGGAATTATCTTATCGCCATCATACACTACCCTCTCGTTAAGGAGAGAGAGCAGAGTGTTGAGTATCGCGCTGGATGCATTGAATATTTCATCCAATAAGGCTAACTCACTCTCGATTATTGAATTAGCATAAATGCGCTCCACCTTGCCCTCCAGCAGCTTCGCTATATCTATGGGCCCAAGTATTTCCTCCAGGTCCGTGAACTTAGTTAACTGCCTATAGAACCACTTAATATTAGTTAATTTGGATAAAGTATATACGAGGGTAGTCTTAGCGGTGCCGGGGGGACCCACTAATAGAAAGTTCTCCCTCGACAAGACGGAAACAAGTATGCCCGATATCTCATCCGAATACTTATAAAACATGTCGTTAAGCTTCTCATTTATGTTCTTTATCCTAATTATTGATTCGTTAATGTTCTGCATTACCTATTTTTTATCGAGCCACTTAAATATAAGGTTTTTTCCATAAACCACCACAAAACAGTTTTGACGAAAACTAAACAAGCCGCCATTCAGGACCATGGAGAAAGCATTCTGGGAATCCTTAACTTCATGAAGCCATGCCGAAAGAAGCACTTATCCTCCATCATCATATCCCCCATAACTCCTTAACATCACATAAGAGCCTTTTCTCTACAAAGCATTATTTTCAAATAATGCAAGGATAAATAAGAATTCCTCGTAGGCAACGCTTAAAATCTATGTAATAAATTACGGAGTTAGTGAGCATTAAGGATATAGCTGCTGCGTATGAATCATTAAGTAAACGAGACTTAAGGGTATTAATGGTGATTGAGGCCCTTCATAGATATCATGAATATGTGCCACTTGAGCGGCTATTGAGGTGGCTCAAGGAGGATGAGGACTCCACGCTTAGATCAATTAGGCAATTAAATAAGTATGCATTAGTATCAAGGTCAGGTGGATTGGGCTACCGATTAACGTTTAGGGGTTACGATGTATTGGCCATACATGCATTAGCTAAGATGGGTATAATAGAGTCGTTATCGCCGTCCCCCATAGGGTCAGGAAAGGAATCCGATGTGTATGCGACACGACTAATTTCTGGGGGAGAGGGGGTCGTTAAGTTTCATAGATTAGGCAGGGTAAGCTTTAGGAATGTGAGGAAGTATAGACTATGGCTGGGGGAGAGGAGGCACGTTTCATGGCTATATGAATCCAGGATATCGGCTCACATGGAGTATGTGGCATTGGTGGGCACCTACAAGGCCGGCGTACCAGTGCCGCGACCAATCGCCGTCAATAGGCATGCGATAGTTATGAGCTATATAGATGGAGAAAAACTGGCTGATGCCAACTTAAGTGATCCAGTTACTACTTGGGAGCAAATAATGAATGCCGTGAAGATAGCGTTCGAGGCTGGCTACATACATGGTGATTTAAGCGAATTCAATATAATAATGGCGGAGGATAAGCCGTATTTAATTGATTGGCCGCAATGGGTACCAACCAAAATAATAGGCAGTATGGAGAAGCTCATCAGTGATATAAGGAATCTGGCCACCTTCTTCGCTAGGAAGCATAATTATAGGCCAAACATAGATGCGGTAATTGAGGAGTATGAAAGGAAATATAGTGAATTGAAACTAGAGAAGCCCGATGCAACTTATAGCAAGTTATTGGATGAATTGATTCACATGATCCGTAATGAATCCGGAGATCATGAGGATGTATCTTAGTATCATTCAATTATTAAGGATCATTGAGTTGACTAGAGGGCTCTTGATCCGGTAAATACTTAATATGCTTAACTATATAATTATTGAATGCATGACTTCGATGAAGCTATAATAGTGACGGAGGATTGGGAGATCAATTACGATAAATTACTTAATGCATGTAAACGACTCGGGGATAAATGTATCATGCTTAATTTGTCTAGCGATGATGGATTAAACATGCTGCTGCGATATGGTGTGGAGGACCTCATGGCGAAGATACCGTTGATTCTAATAAAGCGGGGAAATCGATATTATAAACTTGGCATAGAGGATTTTTTGAAGCTAATCCAACTCACTTAAGCGGCTTCAGGAAGAGTACCTTACCATACTTAGATAATTCGCCGAGTATTAAGGGGAGGGGCTGATCGTTCTCGCTATTGAAGCCGGCGATTCTCACATCGCTCTCCGTTAATCTTACATAGCCCTGCTCAAATCTTATGGTGGCTTCCTTGGAGCCAAACACTACCTTAAACTTGACCCTATTATCATACAACAGCTTAGCTACTCCCTTAACTGTATTAACCTGTTTAGGAGTTGGCTTGCCCCTGGGCCTCCTCTTCTTTAACTCGCCTAGCTCCTTCTCATTTAGTTCGCCCTTTATTATTCCCTTGACTTTAGTTACCTTGGCTAATCCATCCTGGGTATAGTCAAGGATCTCTACATTATTTATATTGCTTAATCTATTCAATAACTCCTCCAAGCCTATATCCTCTATATCCTCCGTCATTTAATACAATAATAATTACAACAATTTATAAATATTGATCAATTATGCGAAATATCGGGAAAAGGAAGAAATTAATGGAGGGGCATCGCTTGATTGGGATTTGATTAGGCGAAGCCGCTGAGGAATTTGCCGGGATGTAGCCTCAGCCATTCCTTGGAGTCAACCTTGAATGAGTGCTCTATCTTCTCTCTGTGGAAGTTATTCAGGGTGCAGAACGGCACTATTCTGCCATCCGGCTCTGCATAGTGAATATCGCACCTCTGTATCCTCTGCACATCGAAGTTCATGGTATCCATGAAGTGCATTATGCCGAGTCCCACTACATTCATCATGAACTTGCCCAGTGCATCGTAGCTCTTCGAGATGAGCACATCCTGAAGCAGGTCCCTCACGGCCTTGTGCTTAACGTGCCTAAGTAACTTAAGCGTCTTAACCTTGCCAACCTGCGTCCAAAGACCGCCCTTCACTGCAGTATTATATATGTCCCATATATCCTTCTCAAATGCATCTACATCCACTAACTTAGTTATTGGCACAATATCCTTCTGATCCTCATCATAATAGATAAACGTGGATGCACCGCACACGGGGTTGTTGGTGAAGAGCGGCTTAGGCTTCCCAGTCAATACCTCCATCATCTTGCCAAGGGCAACTGGCCAATTAACTGGGCGCCAATCCCATCTGCTTATCTTTCCTCCAGTCTGCTTCTCTACCTCTATTATTACGTCCGGTATCGTTATCCTGAAGTTCCTTAACTCATCCTTAGTGTAATCAGTCTTGGCTCTGCCAGAGAATGAGACTGGCTGAACATTTATCCATCTAACGACGTCCCTATTCTTTATGGCGAAATCAAGTATCTCGCCGATGTCCTTCTCATTATAATTCTTGGCCATTGTGACGACTAGAACTAGGGAGTGGTGGTTCAACTTCCTAGCATTCTCAATGACCTTATTCTTCAACGCCGCATAGGCCTTTGGATCATATAGCCTATGCCTCCAGACCCCCTTATTATTTGGATTAATTGTGTCGAACTGAAGATATAGAGTGGAAACGCCTGCATCGAGTAGCTTCTTATAGAAGTCGGGCTCATTTGCAACCCTTATCCCGTTCGTATTGACCTCAATATGATCAAAGCCCAACCTCTTAGCCATGCTCACTATCTCAGGTAAGTCATTCCTAATGGTGGGTTCCCCACCACTTAATTGAAGCGCATTTGGAGCCCAGGGCTTCTCATTTCTAAGGGTGCGCATCATGTACTCTATTTGCTCTAGGGTAGGCTCATAGACATAGCCGGCCGCGAATGCATTGGCAAAGCAAACGGGGCACTTCATGTTGCACCTATTAGTGACGTCTATTATCGCGAGCGCGGTATTGGTCTTGTGAACAGGGCAGAGGCCGCAGCCGAATGGGCAGCCGCCTGCCTCCTCATAGTACTCCAAGGTAGTATTGGGGTTAGCCACGCCCTTCCCTATGTAGTCTGGGTTATCCCACTGCAGGAAGTAGTAATACATCTCTGCATCTCCCCAGTACATATCGGTGAATGTGCCGTGTTCGGGACACGTCTTCTGGAGCCAAATCGAGCCTCCCTCCTCATATACTACCATTGGTAACTGCCTATTGCATACGGGGCAGACTGATGTGCTCGTCTTTATTACCCTCACGCCTTGGGGTAACTTGAATTGCTTCTTCCAATTCTCCTGTATTTTCTCATTAAATAGAATCCTCTTGTAGCTCTCAGGCATTTTGAACCTGGATATATCCACCAACTGCGTGGTGGTCTCCACAGATGCCTTGACCACGGTTGTTGTTTCCGTCATTAAATCCAAAGTAAGCGATCGGCTTAAAAATTTTATACCCAACTAATACTCTCAGTAGTATGAGTTATGAGGAACTAAAGAGACTCGCAAGATTGATCGGATACTCATCCTACCAATTAAAAGCCTACTTAACCCTAGTGGAGAAGGGGCCTCTCACAGCCAAGGACATTGCTAGAATAGCCGGAATACCTGCATCAAAGGTATACAGTGTGCTCTCAAGCTTAACGAGGGACGGCATAATATACTCGGAGCAGGGACGGCCCCTTAGATTCATAGCTAAGCCCCCCCGTGAAGTATTCTCCACTATACTGGAGAAGCTTAATGGGTACATAGAATCGACGAAGCCCATAATAGATTCGCTTCAATTGCTATATGAGTCCAATAATCCCAGTAAAGTCATGGCTCAAAGCGATATATTCTTCATTGTAAAGGGCCTGGAAAGCACGAAGCAATTAATGCGTAAGGCCCTAAATGCCTCCTCAATCGATATAGCCGTTCCATACATTGACCTCCTAGATAATGAAGCAATTGCGGACATAGATGCAGCATCAAGAAACAGCGAAGTAAGGCTTCTCGTTACGGATAATTTAATCGAGGTGGCTAGGCGGTTGCCTCCGCGCGTGGTGGCTAGGACTAGAAACGGTATGTTTGGTGCCGGCATAATAGGGGATGGAGTTGTATTGACGGTTAAGTATGATAGTACATACCTGACCCTGTACTCCATACAGGATTATTTATTGGACATAGCTAAGACCTACTTCAACTCCCTTTGGAAGGATGCATCGCCGATAAGGGATCATTGAGCGATTAATCCATGGGAATTGCCTTCGCTATGAATATCTTTGACCCATTACAGTCACGGGTCTCCATTATTTCAATTATCTTAACCTTGGCTCCCTCAGGTAAAGTAGAGCCACTGGGGCACTTTATGCCAGGACAGCCACACGCTGATGCATCATATGTGACTATCATTCCCTCCACCACATATCGCAGCTTCAGGGGTATAATCAATGGATCCTCCACCACGGCCACCGGCACCATGTTGCCTCCAGTTAGGAGGCACTTAAATGGCGTCGGCAAGTTAATTGACCGCACATCAATTATACGATATATGCGGCCGGGCTTTAGCCTACCCATACATATATCATATAGCTTGCATCTATGACACTCATCAGGAATCCCGAACACGCGAAAGGACTCGCCCACTATCGCTTGCTCCTTGCTTGCGAGGGTTATCCTTATCTTATCATTATCCATATACGTATACTATACGTATACTTTAATTTATAAAACTACCCTAGGGATGATTAAATTCCTCCAATTATCGAGGGATTCCTTACAGATAGTGGGCTAATCAGCCTGAAGAAGCGGAGGGAGTCACAGCGATGGCACATGCCTTAGCGATGGTTTCCCTGAAATCCATTAAGATGCATCACCTTTATTAATTTTGAAATTATGCGCTATTAATGGATGAAAAGGAGACCAAGGAAATCATTGACCTGCTGCACGCAATAAACAATAAATTGGATGCCTCAGGGATAGGGCTTCTTGCGGAGGCCGATGCATCTAATAGGATAGAGGAATTACTTAAATTATTGATGGAGCCCAAGGTAATTGATGTAATATATAAAATTACTCAATTAATAGATACCTTAAGCAAGGTGAATCCATTGACTATAATGCTATTATCAACCCTAATTAGTTGCATATCATCATCGCTAGACATAAATGCTGTGGCTAATGCCCCGAAGGCTACATTAATGGATCTACTTAATCAATTAAACAGCGAGGACACTCAACGCGTGCTCGGCTTATTGTTAAATGCAATTCGTCAATCCTCCGCATGCATAAATAATATTGCTCCACATCAATCCTCTAATGACAGCTCCTCCGTCCTCAGGGACTAGATTTTGCGGCTTTTTCTAGGTTCATGTGAATGGTATTAGGGGATGCTGCTCAGCGCCGGTAATGGCTTTAGGAAAGCATAATAAGGGGTTCTTAATTGTCTCCTCATGAGCAAGATGAATCCCGTGCTATATAGGTTTGTTAGGTACTGCCTGAATAGGTCGTATGCATCCATGGATTTCAGTAAATTGGATACGGATAAGCGGTATGCCATTGATGTTTTTGTGGATTCAATAAAGAACAGCGAAGACTCTTGGAGGAAAGTCGATGATTTAATAGCCTTCATAAGGAATGACTTGCCCGCCCTATATAGGACTGCCTTAACTGCTGTGCCTAAGGATATTATGACTAAGTTCGTGAACACAATCTTCAATAATTGCTTTGAGCTGGACGAAGTTAATTCTAACAAGGAATTAAGTAATGCAATGAAGGAGACGCTTAATTTATTGTTGAAGATGGAGCCCTCAACAACAGAGCCCGAGCCCTCAACCTATTGAGGACTAATTATATTCTATTCATTAATACACATTTTGGATAAGTATAAAAAGGTATTATATCTGAATTAGATTCAAATGAATATAAGGAGTTTACGTGCATCACAGGATAATGGCAATGGATATGATTATTCAAGCGCACCCGCCACTCAGCCGACTTACTACGATAGTAATTACTACAGCAATAATTATTATGATCCATATGCCTCCACCATGTATAGCTATAGTCCATACGCCGATAGGACCCCCACCGGCATTCAGTACCTAGATACATACATTTTGCAGGGCGGGTTAAAGAAGGGGGAGGTATATTTGGTCGCTGGAGAGGCCGGGATGGGCAAGACCATCTTTAGCCTTCAATTCCTAAAGACGGGAGCCGACATGGGGGAGACAGGCATATACATAACAGTTGATGAGCCAAGCGAGGACGTTAAGCGAGGCGTTCAGGATGCGCTTGGGTGGAATCTAGAGCCATACGAGCAGCAAAACAAGTTAATAATGCATGATTTCCGAACACACTTCAGGCTCTATGCTAATGATGATAAGTTATCCATTGATCCCAAGAACATCGCTAAAATACTTGTGGAGACCGTTAGGAAGTATAACGCCCAGAGAGTAGTGATTGATCCAATAGCGCCGCTGCTCATAACCAGTCACCAGGATGTTCTATGGATAAGGGAGTACATGCGTGAATTAGTGTTTAATTTGAAGAAGCTAAAGGACGTCACCACGCTCATAACATCCGAGATACCCACAGGAGAGACCACTAAAATAAGCAGATTCGGCGTCGAGGAATACTTGGCCAGTGGAGTTATAATAATGCATCTATATGAGGACGAGAGAACGCATGAGATATATAGGGTCATGTATATCAGGAAGATGAGGTGGATGAAGGTTCAACCAATTAAGCTGGCCTTCGATATATATGAGCCATATGGAATACTTATAAGGGGTAAATTATCCCAAGTATTGGCGGCCCAGTATCAGCCCCAGTACCAATACGAGCAGTCCTATTGATGCGGTGACCACATGAAGGACTTAATGGATTCATTGAGTAGGCTAGTTGATAGAATAAAGGGGTCAAGCCACATAGATGAAGAAACGCTCCGGGAGGTAATGAAGGAGCTGCAGCGGGCTTTAATTAAGGCAGACGTGGATGTGAAACTCGTTTATGAATTCACTAGATCCATAGAGGAGGAGTTCAGGAAGGAGGAGGCCCCATCTGGGGTATCAAGTAAGGATTACCTGCTTTACTTGATTTATAATAAATTGATCTCACTAATGGGCGGAGACGCCGAGCCCAGCATAACAATAACTAAGCGGCCCTACGTTATTCTGCTGGTTGGGACTGAGGGAAGCGGCAAGACGACGTCTGCAGGTAAGATGGGTTACTGGTTCTCCAGGAAGGGATATAGGGTTGGGTTAATAGAGACCGACACAATAAGGCCAGGCGCTCATGATCAATTAAGGCAATTAGCGGAGAAGTTGAATTTGCCTTTCCATGTGGATCCAGACTCTCGTGATGCTGTGAATACCGCTATTAAGGGGCTTGAGAAGATGAGGCAGGAGAAGGTCGATATAATAATAATAGATACAGCAGGTAGGCATAGGAATGAGGAGGAATTAATGGATGAGATCAAGAGAATATATGATGCAGTTAAGCCGGATGAGGTTATACTCGTAATAGATGCAACAATGGGTAAGCAAGCCGCCGCTCAGGCGGAGGCATTTAATAGAAATGTACCGATAAACTCCATTTTCTTGACTAAAATGGATAGCACATCCAGAGGAGGCGGGGCGCTCACTTCAGTAATTAGAACGGGCGCCAAGATAAAATTCATCGGCAGCGGCGAGTACTTGGAGGACGTTGAGTTATTCAATGCTAGGAAATTCGTTCAACGCCTCTTGGGCATGGGTAACTTGGATGAGTTGCTGGAGAGAATGAAGTCAATAGAGGAGGAGAATCAAGTATTAACGGAGTTAAGCGAGGGTAAATTCAATTTGCTTACCTTCATGAAGCAATTGGAGTCCATGACGAAGCTAGGCCCCCTCAGCAAACTGCTTCAGATGCTGCCCATGACGATGTTGCCGGCCCCCATGAGGAGCCTAAACGATGATCAGCTTGAGGATGCCCAGGTCAGGATGAGGCGTTGGTTGGCTATAATGCGGTCGATGACTAGGGAGGAACTAATGGATCCAAATCTACTGGATGCATCGAGGATCAGGAGAATAGCGATCGGCTCTGGAACGACGCCTCGCGATGTGAGGGAATTAATAAAGCAGTATGAATTAATGAAGAAAATGGTAGGAGAGCTAAAGAGGAGCCAGCGTCGCCTAGGTAAATTCATGAAGCAGTGATCATGCGTAACTTCATCTTGCTCACATCAATTAATAGAGTAATGAAAGAGCCCGGCATCCACTCAAGATTCATACAGGGAGCAATATTAGCCTCACGCGAGTCTCGTCGGGATGTGAATGTTTATCTTGTTTTCCCTGATATCAATAAGTACATATTGATACGGGGAGACTCGGCTAGAGGAGTGTTACCGGATGAGTCCAGCGTATCCCTCATAATAAAATCACTATTCATGGGCAGGAAGTATAGGGGAATAATTATGGGAGATGCTGGATTAAGCCATGTATTGAGGAGCGTCAGTGGCTCCCTCCTTGTCATTCCATTAATCCTAGAGTGCCGCTCCCCCATAAGGCTTAGAAATAATCTATCGCTCATCGTTAATTATTACTCTAGCGAGTTAGATGAGTTGCTTTGTGGTCGTGGCCGCGGTCTCCCACGTCTCCCTCCTGATCAAGCATCCATAATAATTAATTACGCGGCTGATAATGAATTAATCATAAAGTAAGAAAGGACCTCACGTATTAGGACTAGTTCAGTGATTGGTTCCTCAATTTATGCAGAAGGTTTAAAAAACATGATAACCCGCATCTTATTGAGTCGTTGAAGTCGATGCAGTATTTCCCATATGATTCCCTAAGGAAGCCTCAGGAGAAGCTGATTAATTCGATTCTCTACTCATTAAGTGAGGGCCTCAGCGTGATAATGGAGGCGCCAACAGGCGTCGGGAAGACGGCGGCCGCATTAGCTGCTGCATTATCATACGCAGTGGATAGGGACCTCAAGATAATTTACCTCGTAAGAACCAAGAACCAGGCACAGGCTCCCATCAGGGAGATAGGTAGACTCCTCGAGAGGAGAGGCATTTCGGTGCCGTTCGTCATGATTAGGAATAGGGCCGACATGTGTTGCCTCACCTCATCTAGGAAATTGACATATAAGGACTTTCTAATGGAATGTAATTACTTGAAGAATAATCATGAGTGCCCATATTATGAGAGGACAATGAAGGGAGTCCCGGAATCCCTAATCAAGGGTAATCAATTCACCTCGCCCACTAGCTACGTGAAGATGTTTTGCGGCGCGGGTCTTTGTCCTTATGATTCCTCGAGGATGCTCATAGATAAGGCTAGGCTAGTAATATTATCCTATTATTACCTCTTTGCATTAAGCAAGCCTGAGACAATAGAGCTGGATCTAGGCAATTCGGTGCTGATAGTGGATGAGGTTCATAATCTCCCCTCATCGATAATAGATCTAAACACAGTTCAGTTAACTGAGTACATGGTTAGATCCTCCATAAGCGAGGTAAAGCAGTATGTAAGCGATGAGGAGGTGAGGGCTAAGGCGTTGTCCACGCTTAAAACCCTCCTAACCATGTTTAGGAAGCTTAGAGAGAAGGCGATAAATGAGGAGGACTCATCCCGTGAGATACATATAGATGCATCCGATGTATTGCCGTACTTTGATGATATGGATACCCTGAAGGCTATATATGCCGATATAATGCAGGGAAAGCGATCCAAGGGCCTTCAATTCTTCTCATCCCCCCTCTCGGAGGTGCTTGATTTCTACTCATTCATAATAACTAGGCTCCAGGGCCGTGGATTATTCTATAGACCCAGCGAGGAGGGCGATGCAATTCTAAGCAAATTGCTTGATCCATCAATCGTCAGCGAAGACGTGTTTAGGAGGGTTAATAAGTACATATTGATGAGCGGATCATTGCCCCCCGTGGAGTACATGCGGCTAATGCTGGGGCTTCGCGATGATTATAGGCTGATCAGGATTCCCCTGAAGGAGTACATAAGCGTAGATAATATACGGGTAACCATCTATCCTGAAGTCACCACTAAGTACTCCATGAGGGATGAATCAATGTATGCTAAAATTGCCGATTCTATAGAGTCATTATTTAAATTAACGCATGCAGGCTTATTGGCGGTGTTCCCATCTTATGACATGATGAAGAGGGTCAGGAAGTACATACATGCGCGTAACGTAATAACAGAGCTATCCACTACATCAATAGATACAGTTATGGATAAGGTTAAGGCGGATCCCCATCAATTAATTCTGGGAGTAGCCGGCGGCAAGTTAATAGAGGGCATAGAGTTTAGAGTTGGTGATAGAAATATAATAGGAATGATAGCCATAGTTGGAGTGCCCTACCCCGAACCCAGTGATTTTCTTAAATTACTAATGAATAATCTACATGCTAAGATAGGTGACAAGCAATTGGCTTGGCACATAACATATACATGGAATGCATTGATAAAGGTGAAGCAAGCAATAGGTAGGGGAATTAGGTCGGAGAAGGATAGGGTTTACGTGGTTCTCATGGATGATAGATTCGCCCAAAACAAGGCATTATTTAGTGAATTAAGGAATTACGTGGATAATGTAAAGATAGTGGAGAATCTAGCGGATTTATTGAGCGACGCCAAGGCATTCAACGTAGGAACTTAATCATCTAATCCTTTATCGGGGAGTTTTTTAGATAAAAAACAATTAGCCTCGCCATCTATGAGAGGGTAAAATTGATGGTTTGCGTTCTGGAGTAGGGGGTCGGTTAAGAATCGATGAAAACTAATATAGATGAGGTTTATGACGTTTTTCTTGAAGTTGCTCCTTCATGGTGCATTTATTCACTGGAGGGTTTAATTTGTGTAATTATTATAAGCATTTTAAGATAAGCTTTATTAATAGAGAGGAGCGAGCAGCGCGTGGTTAAGGTATTGCTGGATAATGTGACTAAGATTTTTGGGAAGGGCAAGAAGACCGTTGTCGCGTTGGATCATATAACTCTTGAAATAAGGTCCGAGGAATTCTTCGTAGTGCTGGGTCCCAGTGGCGGTGGTAAAACGACCACGCTTAGATTGATAGCTGGCCTAGAGGAGCCCACGGATGGGGATGTATGGATAGGAGATAAATTAGTTGCATCGGCCTCCAAGAAAATATTCATTCCCCCCAATAAGCGGGACGTCGGCATGGTGTTTCAGAATTGGGCTCTTTATCCCCATATGAAGGCCTTCGATAATATAGCCTTTCCCCTCAAGATAAAGAAGGTGCCTCGGGAAACCATTAATAAAAAGGTAATGGAGGTGGCAAAAATGCTTGAGATAGATAAGGTACTGGATAGATATCCAAGGCAATTATCAGGGGGCCAGCAACAGAGGGTGGCGCTGGCGCGCGCATTAGTTAAGGAACCTAAAGTATTACTGCTGGATGAGCCATTTAGCAATCTGGATGCGAGGCTGCGCGCCACCGCTCGTGCATTGGTTAAGGATATACATAAGAAGTTTGGCATAACATCGATTTTGGTCAGCCATGATCCTGCCGACATGTTAAGCCTAGCCGATAGGGCTGGCGTTATATTTAATGGCAAGATGAATCAAATAGGGGTTCCAATGGATCTATATGATAAGCCAGCCAATTTATCAATAGCTAACTTAGTTGGGGAGATAAATCTAATAGATGGAATAGTTCAAGATGGCGCATTCAAGGCTGGGGACCTATTAATTAAACTGCCGTTCCCCATTGATATTAAGGCAGCGGTTCTAGGCGTGCGGCCGGAGGACATGAATATTAGAAAAGACGAATCACTAGCGCCCGGCGAGACTCCCCTGGGGTGGGGCGTCGTCAAGATAAGCGAGTATGCAGGGGGGAAATTCACAATAGTGGTCGATATTGGGGGGAACACGTTAAGGATTTCGGCTTCCGCTCCCATTCCTAGGGATGAGAAGGTGTTTATCGCTGCTTTATCCAATAAGATAAAGGTGTTTGATAAGGAGACCGGCATTAATGTTTTAAATAAATCATCCAAGCCCACTTAATGAAGCTGGAAGAATTGCCTAGGGTAATAGATGCATTATGTCGCCTACCTAGGATAGGTTGGGTGAATAGGGGCATCCCCGACCCTGAAACCGTGTGTAGTCATACGCTTCTCACTGCTTACATAGCTATTAAGTTGGCTAGGGCCTCGGGCCTAGATGCTGGAAAGGCTGCATTACTTGCCTTGATTCATGATGTTGCAGAGCATAGGTTGGGTGACGTTGTTAGGGAAGTGAGGGAGATAAATATGGATTATTGGCGTGAATTAGAGCGGGGCGTGGCAAATGAATTAGGGTTAGGCAAGGAATTCCAAGAGTACTCAGAGGGAATTAGTGGGGAGGCTCGTATCGTGATGATCAGCGATAAATTAGCCACTCTTCTCCGTGCATGTAGATACAGGGAGCGGGGGGAGGATGTTGAATCGTTGATAACTTATTATTCTAAGGCGGTTGAGTCAATGCTTGATTACTTAAATGATAATGCGGCAGCCGAGGTTAAGGCAATAATCAATTCATGCACGGGTGCCTAAACGTATTCCTGGAGAATTAACCTTCATCATAATAGTTTTATTCCAAATTAGTGCGCTATGAAATAATGCAGCCCTGCTCAATAATATTAAGCGGTGGATCATCTAGGCGCTTCCAAGTGCCTGGGGAACCATATATTGATAAGGCGCTTTACTTAATTGATGGTAGGCCAATGATCAGTAAGGCATACGAGGCAGTGATGGGGGTCTCTAATGACGTGGTGATTGCAATTAATGATTGGGCTAAGGCATCCATTTACGGCAATTTTTTGAGGGCTAGGTTCGTGATGGATGAGGAGCCTAGGGGACCCTTGGGCGGCATAGCGGCCGGCCTTAAGGTATGCAAGGGCGATGTGGCCTTGATTCTGCCTAATGATATGCCCTATATAACCTATAACGCATTAAGGCAATTACTGGATGCGGTGGAGGATTCTGATGTGGCTACATTCATATTGCCTAATGGGGCCCTGGAGGCCGTTATGGCAATTAAGGTTCCCATTGGCATTAAATTAATCGATTTGATGCGTAAATGGAGCAGAAGTAAGGTGACCGATATATACAGGGCATTACCAATGGTCTCGCTGCTCAGTGCGTCGAGGAGAGGCATGTCGCATCAATTTATTAATGTGAATCGTAGGGAGGACATCACTCGTAGAGAGGTGGGGAGTAATATTGTCTCCGGCGATGTATTTATGCGGCGGCGATTTGACTTGGAATTAAGAGGACCAGATCTGGATAAGTCTCTATGGGGAACGCTTTTCTCGGGGGATCCATGGAGTGAGGCTAGATTCTATGCTGAGAATGGCGTTTTATTTCTGGCTGCGCATGCATTATTGGATTCCCCTAATTCCAATGTTAAGGCAATGGGCAGTATTATTTTGAATGAGTTGAAGTCCTAATGGTGGGGATTCTTTAACCCTTGACTCCGCCGAAGCTGAATCCTCGCAGTAATCTGCCCATGACTATGTAGCTGAGCACCATGACTGGTAGGGCCACTATTAAGGCCGCGGAGGCGAGGAGGCCCCACTCCACTACCTGATTCCCTATAGCTAATGCGGCGAATATCGTGACCGTCTGTGCTCCTGTTGGCGGGAAATTGAATTGCCAAGGAGTCTCAGTCAGCACGAGCGGGTAAAACAATAAATGCCAGTTAAAGATGAAGGATAATATGAAGGATGCCGCCCAGCTCCCCATAGTTATAGGCATTATGAGCCGGAATAATATGTAAGTCGATGATGCGCCCTCTATTTGAGCTATCTCCTCGAATACCTCCGGCACATCTTGATATATATTGAACATCGTCCAAGCCACCATAGTTATGGTGAAGATGGGGGTAGCCATCATTAATATCCACCAAGTATTGATTAGACCGACATTCGATGCGAATATGAATAATGGAAAAATAAAGCTAGTGGCTGGAAGCGAGTATAAATAAATAGAGAGAAGCAAGGTTCCATATGATCGACGCTTGGCCATTATATAAGAGGCCGCGCCGGCGAAGATCGTTGATATGCTTGCGGCTACCAGCCCCACCACTATACTGGTCACTATATACGGAACTGATTGCCCCAATGCCTCCATGAAGTACCTAAGCGTGACGTGCGTGGGGTAAAGTAGGGGAGGCGATCTGAAATCAAGGGAATCAGGCCTAAACGCTATTAGGAACATCCAATAAACGGGCGCAATTAGGAAAAGTAGAATAATTGCTGCAATTATCCAAAGAATTCCATGAAATATATTATCTGGGATCCTTATGCTTGGCAGCCTCACCCAGCTCCTTTCTCCCCGTAGAACCAGTAGAAGAAGTATTGCGGGCACAGTGGCCATTAGGGTCAGCACGGCGGCCAGCATTTCTCCTCCCGAGAAGTTACTCATGAAGAACATCATTAGATAAACAAGGAGGGGAAGAGTTGTGGATGAGTAGCCCGGCCCTCCCTGGGTTAGTATAAAGGGTGTATCGAAGTTCCCTATGGAGAGAACCAGAGTTATGAGGAATGCAGTCAAAATGCTCTTGAATGAGTAGGGAATCACTATTTGGGAATAGTACTGGGACAATGTGGCCCCATCAACCATAGATATTTCCCTTAACTCCCTATTAACGGACTTGAAACCCGACAGTATTATCAAGTACGCGAATGAGACGGAGCTCCATATGCCCACTATCACCACTCCCCAAATCGATAATTGGGGAACAGTTATTACATCTATGGGGCTCAGTCTAAATAGTGAAAACACGTAATACGCCAAGCCGTATCTCGCGTCAAACACCGTTCTCCAGACAAGGGTAGAGGCAGTGAACGGTATCGTGAATGGCAACAATATTAGAAGCGAGAGGGGGGTTTGCCATTTATCCGGTAAACTATCCACCCTAACGGCTAGGATCAACGCCATGAGGACGGCGAACACCGCCACAGATAATGAGAAAATGATCGTATTAGCCAGGGCTTGATTAAATACATCTAGAGGAAGACCGCGTAGAGCAGTTTTTAGGTCCACCCCAACTAAGTAGAATGTCGCTAACATCGGCACTAAACCAAACCCCACTATGTAAATGATGTACGGCCACAGCCAGTAACTCTTCATTGCGAGGACACCGGAAAAATCAATGTTTTAATGTTTTATTACGACTTCAAAATGAATCAGCGGCAAGCCCCATACGTCTGCACTAAGTCATTTGCCCATGATTGGGCTGCTTGCTGTAAAGCCGCCTGTGCGCCCTCGGTTCCCATCAAGTAATTATATACTTGCGAATTAAATTGAGGTATTAACTCCGTGTACGTTATGGGTATATTCGGCGGATTAGCCCATGCATTCAATGCTGCCTTATATATGCCCCCTATTATTAACCTATCATGGATGGGTATGCTACTATTGGATAGCAGCGCCGCTATGGCTGTCTTCGATACGGGGAACTTATGATACAATAGGTAAGCCTCCTCCTGCATTTGTGGCGATACTAGAAAGGCCAGGAACTCGGCAGCTGCTTGCTGGTGTAGAGAATACTTGCTGATGCCCAGGAAATCAGTGCCGGTCTCGGCGTAGCCGCCTGGGAGCGGGGCAACTAAAGTCTCATTATAGATGGAGGGAGATAAATACGATAATTGAGTGCTGAAGAGGAATGCACCAGGCGCTCCAGACTCATACAAGTTAGGCAAATTATCATACTCGACCACGGTCACGTTAGGCGATGGCTCATAGGAAACCAATTGCTTATACACCTCTAGTGCCTGTAATCCGCTAGTTGAGTTGAATGATGGTAACGGGTAAGAACATCCAGGCGCAGGCTTGCCCATGAACATTATGTTGAAGTTTGGAAGTCCACCTATATTGCCTTGATTCAGCGTTGAGTTCCTTGCATAGAACCATCCATATACCGCTGGATAGGCATCTATTATGCCGTGAGCTGCGTGATCATCTATTAATATGCCCATCTTGGTTATTCCATTACTGACGAGGAACTTATCTACATCTAGGACAGTGGTCCAGTTTTGCCATGTCTGTGGATTAAACTCAACGCCGTACTCATTATAGAATTGATTAGCCAGCGCCGAGTTATTGAATAAAGTAGCGTTGTATGCCAATAAGTAGACAGCGGTTTCATAGACTATGCCTATATACTCCTCCTGGCCAGTGGTCGTGTTGTAATAGATGCCGCCAAAGTTTTCCTGGGGCGCTATTAAGTCACTCATATTGAACATGTTTAGGTATGGCGCCAAATTAGCTAGATAAGGCGCGACCCTCAACGCTGAGGTGGATGTGAAACCCAGTATATCATATTGGCTGGAGTGGGCCTCCATTGCCGTCAATTCTACGGTTATATAATTACTAAATGGCTCTGGAATAACTTTTACATATATATTGGGATGAAGCTTATGGAACTCATTGCCGGCGTATTGAATGAATTGAGCCGACTCCCCTGAAAACGTGACTATAGTTAACGTTATGTTTTGAGAAGTTGTTACATGAGAAGTTGGTTTCGTCATTACGTAATATATGGCAATGGCGATGGCTATTATAAC
>JAGDXC010000006.1 GCA_023269935.1 Thermocladium sp. | reverse complement strand
GACCTCGGGGAACCCCCGCCCCTCAAGGCGGGGAGGAGGTCAGAAAATTTAATTATCTTAGGATGATTTAGTTTTATTATGGTGCTGAAGGCTCCGCCGTATTCATTTGATGATTTTGAGGTAGGCATGAAGATTAGGTCTCATGGATTAACAATAACGGAGGCTCATATAATTCAATTTGCTGGACTAACGGGCGACTTCAATCCTATTCATTTGAATGCGGAATTCGCCGGGAAATCAATATTTAAGGAAAGGGTTGCACATGGATTATTAACGTTGTCTGTGGCGGTTGGGCAATTTGCCCAATTAATAGCGGGAACCACAATAGCGCTTCTTGAGGTTAATTCTAGATTTCATAAACCAGTTAAGATAGGTGACACGATTTACGTGGAGAGCGAGGTCATAAGTAAGGTTCCTAGCAATAAATACAATGGAGGAGTAGTGGTTCTTAAGCATGATGTGAAGAATCAATTTGGAGAACTGGTTGCATCAATAGAAACGAAACTCCTCATATCAAATGGACCCGCCACAAGTGAAAACGTGTTTAAGCATACAGATCCCAGCAACCAATAGATTAAATGCATTCTCAATATCTGTAAAACCAATATTTATCTTCCGTTTAACATTTATATCACTTAACTGAATGATCGAAGACCGGCCGAGATCCGCATTCCTAGATAGCCATACAGAATCCCATGCTCCAAAGCATTAAAAGATTTTTTATATAATTAATGGTTTCGGTATTCTAAAAGATCTTCATGCTCGGTCATGAATTATTTTATAAGGAAGCGGCATCTAGTGCCTTTAGTTCCTGGGAATGAGGTCATATAGAAATATTTAGGTGATTTATTTATCTATTGTGCCATATATGTATGCATATGGCGAACGGTAGATCCCTGTGGCCTATCATAGTGTTAATGGCCACCATCTTTGTGTATGCAGTGTACGGTTTAATGACTTACTACACCTTCACTCATATACCCCCAATACCAAGCGAGGTGATGACTCAGAATGGAACAATTATCTTCACTGGGCAAGAGATAATTCATGGCAAATATCTTTTTCAAAAATATGGTCTCATGGATTATGGTTCGGTGCTCGGCATGGGCAGTTACTTTGGAATCGACTTCACATCATTCACGCTGAGAATAATTGAAGATGCAGCCGCGCGCTCTATAGGTTTTGATTCAGTGCCCCTATCAAATGCCTCAGCCATGATGGATATAAGACGTGATTTAATGCCCAGGCTTGATCCAGGTTCCCATGGCGATGTTATGGTCGTGAGCAATCAATTCGCCGTTGGATTCAATGATGCGGTCAATTTCTATCGGGAAATGCTGGGCCCAAGGGCTGACGTTTTTCGACTGCGTCCTGACCTAGTGAATAATAAGGATAGTATAAGGGATTTAGCGGCTTACTTTGCTTGGACCGCTATGGTAGCCATGGATAATTATACGAATGGTTTCCCCTATATGCCAGGCCTACTTCAATTCACTAACAATGTTACCTTTGCTTCCTGGGCAATGGTATTCACAATACTATTAATAATAATGCCTATGGCCGGATACGTGGTTCTTAAACTAGTGGATTATTGGCATGAACCTAGGCTTATAATAAATCTGCCGCAACCCAATGGTGTTCAAAAAATTACTCTCTGGGCCTTCCTTCTCTTCTCGATAGCTATGGGTGTTCAGGGGTTACTTGGTGCGTATGTTATGCATCTATATGTGGATACCTCCCTCTATGGAATTAACCTTATCCAGTTTTTGCCCTTTAATGTGGCTAGGGCGCTGCACTATACATTAGCCATATTATGGATAGCATTAACTTGGGTTACTTTTTCATTCTTTGTTTTTCCCTATTTTGGTCTAAATATAAGCAGGAAGCAATTAATAATTGTCCTATCACTAGGAGTAATCACGGGACTAGGCACATTGCTGGGGATTTGGATGAGTTACTTGGGCTTAATACCATCACCTTGGTGGTTCATAGTTGGTGCTCAGGGGAGGGATGTGGTGACGCAAGGAACCCTATGGCTGATATTAATATCGGCATTATTGGCTTACGTCTCGCTCCTATGGTGGCGTGCATCGAAGACGGCCTTGGATCCATTGAAGCCATTTGCCAAGATATTATCTATAGCAATAGCTGGAACAGCGGCCGGCGCTTTCATAGGTGCTTTACCCATAATTCAACCTTGGAGTGATTTTCAAATTGATGAATACTTTAGGTGGATGACTATTCATGCATTTGTGGAGGGATTCTGGCCTCCCATAGTTGTAACCATAATAGTTGTTCTCCTAGTAATAGCGGGTCTTGTGCCTTCTCGGTTGGGGATAGCTGTTACTGGTCTTGATGCAACTACTGAGATAATAACAGGCATGATAGGAACAGCTCATCACTATTACTTCAACGGTTTACCCGTTTTCTGGATGTATGTGGGGGCCATAGTTAGCACGCTAGAAGCCGTGCCCCTTGGCTTCATGATCATATATGCCATATTACTATGGCGCAGGGGTGAAGTGAGGACAGAGTTCCAAAAAACGCTGATTACTTATGCGCTTGTGGCTGGAATAGGTGGGGGAATAGGTGCAGTGGCCTTTGGTGCAGGTCTCATAAATATACCAATGCTGAACTATTATCTTCATGATCTTCAGACAACCATGGCACACGCGCATCTAGCGTTTCCCCTGGCATATGGAGTGCCCACCATCCTTATGTGGGTAACAGCCTATTATCTCTCCGGTGCATTTAATGATAGATACTTAAGGCTAATGCGATGGGCAGCAATAATAATTGGCATAGGCTTTTATTTGCAGGCATTAATAACTTTATTACCAATTGGCATTATTCAGTTCGAGTATGAATTAAAATATGGTTATTGGTTCGTGAAGACACTTGTAACGCCATCAGGTGCGCCAGGTTTCTGGGAATTGCCGCTAGTGGATAATTTAATTTGGTTCCGCATGATAGGCGACTTAACCGCTGCGGTCGGCTTTGCCATAGTAATATTCGGCATGTTCTATGCAATGATGAGAAAGGGCAGATAATAATCCAAGACCCCTCTTGCATAAGCGGCGTTCATGGAAGTTCATTGAAGTAATTAAACAATACTTTCTTTATAGCCTTTCTTAAAACTTCGCTAAATGTGGATGGAGATACTCCTAGTTCCCTAGATAGTTCTAATACTGATGTTCTCCGTCGTGGATCAAATAATCCTCGCCTATAAGCTAGTGAGAGTACCTCGAATTGTTTCTCAGTTAATTCTATTCTACTTACTTCATCTATGCTTAGCAGTTTGAATGATAGCCCGCTCCTTTTCAATTTAATGATCAATTCACGGATCTTTCCTCTATTTGGGATCCATGCATTATATATGGCCTTGCCCTCCACCGGTTTACTGCCGTTGATTACTATATCTAGACCAGCCATGGTTCTGCATGCAGAACAGCTTGGTCCTCTCACCCAAATAGTGCTCCTGCCCGCGATGCCCACCTTTAGTCCTCGTCTTCTTAAGTAATTCATTAAGTTCTCTATTCTATCTATTGAATCTTCGCTCAATGCTATTAGATGCGTGGATTCACTTAGCCCTATATTGACTCTAGACACCGAGAACCTAGCCCCATATTCATTTAATGCATTCTCAACCTCACAATCCCCCCTCTCCACTGCAATGACGACCTTAATTACCATTATGCTCACGTTAATAGTTGGACTTACTGCGTATATACTCCAGCAGTGCCACGGCGTTATTTCTTTCCCTATCCTTAGCTGAAAATAATAACGTTACCTTATCCCTTTCATTGATTATCCTCATTAATTCCTTCACGTGATCCAGTTTAGAGTCCAATTCATTCCAGTACCTCACCTTAAATTCATCCCATTTGCTGGGTTCATGATTAAACCACTTTCTAAGCGTATCGCTGGGCGCAATATCCCTTGCCCAATAGTCTATCCTTGCTCGTTCCTTAGATAATCCTCGCGGCCATAAAGCATCAACTAGTATCCTGAACCCGTCGCTATCTTGGGCATCATCATATATCCTTTTTATTTTTATATCCATTGCTAATTAGAGTTAACTGAGTAAGATAAACATTTTCATTGATACTATAATCTTAATAATAAAGTTCTAAGGTATCTTTTGTTGGGTTATTAGTTTTCAGTTCAGAAATACAGTTGAGAGGAACACATTTAAGCTTATGCCATGTCGTAAAGCGCGTGTCTGGTCCAGTTTCGGATTCCCCGCTCTCGCCACTGGAGAGACTTCAATTATTGGTGCCGGGCTTCAGGGGATATAAGATTAAGGACTTGATTCGGCAGGATGATTTCCTGGTTCGGCAAGCCATAACTCAATCCCTAGAGGAGGCGCGTCGCTTAATATCCAGCGAGGTCGAAGAGAAGGCGATAAACGATCCATTCAGTGAATCGGTGCAAAGATATGAGAGGTTAATATCAGAGCTACGTAGTCTAATAAGCGATATACAGAGTGCGCCGCTTGGGGATTCAGGCATGCATGATAGATTCAAGTTATTTCCAGAGGATTTGGAGAAAATAGTTCAATTCGATTTGACGCTCATAAATTCAGCTAGGGCAATATTGGAGGCAGCTAGATCTAGAAAGGATCCTGACTCCATCTTGCTGCTGGTCAAGGAATTACACATGAGATTTACTGATAGGCTGAAGCTTATGCTTCCTGAATCGCTGAGGTAATAATTTTCCACATAATTTAACCAATTTATATCAATTATTAATATTTTATTGGTTAAGTTGAATAGAAAAGTATATTAAGTTGATAGGGATAGCCTTAGATATGTCAATACGAGCACAAGTAATATCTACTATAAATGAACAAGGAAGAGATGAAATGGGGGCCAATGATTTAATAGTGAAGTATCATTCCGTCGATGTTA
Organism: Thermocladium sp.; assembly: GCA_023269935.1. The sequence continues at coordinate 5,473 of JAGDXC010000006.1, read as the reverse complement.
GAACTCGGTCTCGCTTAATTGTTTACTCAAATCAAAAGGCGGTTGTGAGGGTTCAAGGGCAAATAACTGGCGTATTTGATGCTGGTGCTCACGATCTCCAGACGCCGGCGAATCCGGTTTCCCAATTCTTCTCAAGGCTTCAATACAGCGGTAATTTACCTTGGGAGATAGAGGTTCTCTTCATAAGCACGGCGAGGCATGAGGCCAGGAGCGAGGGCGTCAGCCAAACTAAGGAATTAGTGGCGATGCGGTATCAGGTGGCTTATTACTTCATGGTTAGTGATGCAGCTAAGCTCGTGAATAGCGTTCAATTCGGTGAAATGAAGTACACCGTCGACGCATTGGCCGCGTTCCTTTCTCCAATAGTTGATCAATCCGTGTCTCAAGTGCTGAACTTGGTGTCGCTTAAGGAAGTTTATGCTAATCTCCACAAAATAACTGATGCCGTGGCGGCATCTCTTAGGTCTGCAATGGAGGAGATAGGCATCAACCTATTGGCCTGCAGAATAGTTAGGCTTGAGCCGGAGGATGACACAATGAGAAGAATAGTGCAGTACCTAGCCCTCGGCATAGATACATTGCAGGCAGTGCGCGCTCGGCTTGCGGAGGTAATGGCAAGTAAAGCGGATCCAGCAGCCACCAATATGATGCTGGGGGTTCCCTATTACCCCATTAACTTAATAGTTGGAGGAACGCTGCCAGGCATTGAGCAATTATTGCCTAGAAAGGAGGAGAAAAAGGAGGGTTCAACTAGTATGGCTCAGTGAAGTTAATTAGGAGTGGCCATTAATGAGCAGCAGAGCAGCACGGCTACAAGTAGCGGCCGGCATCGGTTACTCCTTCTTCTTATCGGCCGTTACCCTCATAATTGAGTTAATTACCAATGTGTTTTACCCAGTTAATCTAATCTTGAGCCCATTGTGGGCCATCTATGTTGGTCAATGGGTAGATGCTGGGGTGATTCTGGCAGTTTACGTCTTGCTAATAGTATTCGCGTCCCCCTATAGGTTTCAGGAGCAATCCAATTATTATCAATTGCTTCGTGGTATGCAAAGATTATCGATGTATACGATTGCGGCCTTTGCAGTTATATCTATGGCGTTTGATGCCTATGCTGGGCCACTTAGGGCTCGCATAGGTATATTCATATTGGTTAATTTCTTCTCAGGAATAGTGGGAGGCATATTATCAACTAGAGCTCGGTGAGGCTTCTGGCTCTTGGGAGGCTCCACCTTCTTTCTATTGCTATCATCCTAATCGCCGATACAAGCACGGTCACTATTATCGCATCATCGCCTAATGGAATTACCATGGCCAGAAGCCAGTAAGCGAATCCCCCTATTATTGAGGCTGTGGCATACACCTCCCTTGACAGCACCATGGGTATCTCACTAGCTAAAAGATCACGTATAACACCACCTCCGACAGCTGTTATGGATGCAAGCATAGCTATTCCAAGCGGATTTAATCCATGCATAAATGCCACTTGAGCACCTATTGCAGTGAATGCGCCGAGTCCAAGGGCATCGGCATAGAGGAAGGGCTTCATGCCCCTCATTACATACTTAGAAAATGGCAGGGTAGCAATTGCAGCCGTAATGGCCGTTATGGGATACGGTAGGTAAACTATATTGATTGGAGGAAACACGCCGAGCAATACATCCCTCGTTATTCCTCCAGCAAGGGCCGTTGAAAAACCTAGGACGATTACCCCCAATAAATCCATGTCCTTATCTATTGCCTTAAGCGCGCCAGATGCCGCAAACGCTATTATGCCCACATAGTTCAGTACATCTATTATTATTGAGGTTATCATCAATGCCGGAGACAATATGCGTGCTTTAATTCATTTTCTTCCAATGGTGTTGACGATTCCTGTTATCCTTGCACTATTAGGACTACGCATTGCCTCCAGCTTCTCCCTGTAGCGACTCAGCACTAACCCCATGGTGGCCCTAATCAAGTGCTTCATCATTCGTCTAACCACCGGATTCTCCATTTTAGACGTTATTATATCATCATCAGCCCTCGCTTCGCTTATGGCCTTACTTAATGCCAGAAGCACGAATTCTCTGCGAAGCGGGTTCTCCAGTATTTTATCTAGGATAGTGAAGTCCCTGTGTCGCAATGCACCCATTGGTATGAATGGCAACGGAAAAGTCATTACTCGCAGTTTCCGGAGCCTATCAAGCAACTCAAGGTTCTTCTCTACATCGTTATCGGTCTCACCGGGCAAATTGATTATCATGGTGCCTACCACTATCCATCCATTATCGTTTAAAATGCCTATCGCATTCTCAACTATATCGGGGTATTGTGTTGGCTTGAAGGGAAGAACCTTGCCTGGCATTAGCATTGACAATAATCTTGGGGAACCAGTTTCTATTCCCATCTCAATGAAGCTCTTAGCCCCACCCTCATTCATATATTGACTGACTTCTTTCACCATCTTGGGCGCCTGCACCACTACTGCGGCCGTGGTGAAGTCAGTGGTTATGCTGTATTCATCTCCATATGATTTCACTAATTTATACGAACTCTTAACTAAGTTAATCACCTTATCCGGCTCTGGATTTATCCCCTTTGCTCCATATCTGAAGAACTCCTCGCTGTGGAGACCTATCTCCTTGACCTTGCCTATCTCTATATTAAGTTTTATCTCTTTATCTATATGGTCCTCAAATGGCATTGATCTAATCATGCCGCTTAACGTTGGGGTGCAGAATTGGCATCCCCTGCCACATCCCCTGGTAACCTCCACTAGTCCGCCAATGGATGGAGTAACTATGGTTGGTATTAGATTCACTGGCACCGGTCTTTTGGCGGTCACTACATTAGGTACTGATTCTCCATTCAATATTTTATGAAAAAGCCCCGGTCCCTCCTCCTCGAATTCCCCCTCATAAATAACATCTATTCCCAGCTTATGCTGCGATCCAGAGTCGAGTATCTGCCAAACGGCTGGGCCACCTACTATTATCTTTAGGTGATTTCTATTCTTTTTTATTGCTTCGTTATTTATAACATTAAGAAACGATTTCGATATGTATGGAATGCCGGAGTACGGCAGATCAGCCAGTTTTAGTATCCAGTAAACTATGCCAGAACCGTAGCTAAGCCCCAGCGGATCCATGGTGTATATCCCCAATATCTTGGTATTGGGTCCCACTGCCTTATCTAGCTTATTTGGGTCTATTATCTTGGCGTCAATGCCGCTCTTGATCAACGCTGCTTGAACCTTCGCTAATCCATACGGGGCCCGCTTAACTATGCCTTTCCTATTGCTTTTAACCTTAAAGTATAGGTGAGCCACCCAATCCCTTAGGTATGAATCAGGCAAGGCGCTTATGAACCCAGCAATTGACGCGCCAAAGGTATCGCTGGCAGTGGAGCCCTCGCTAGTTAGGACTACGGGAAACCCGTGCTCGCCGGGCATGTTTTTCATAAATAAATTAAATATTTAAATTTTTGTTAGTTAATCAATTAAGGCTCCAAGCCACGGGCAGAGAAATTAAGCCATAAATTTATGGTGGCCGAGGAACTCGGGGTAGGTTCCCATCCTGCGGGCCTTCTCGTAAATAACCTTAGCCACGGCCAAGTCCTCCACGGCTATGCCAAGCGACTTAAATAGGGTCACTCCACCGCTAGGCTTAACTGTCCCAATAACTATGCTGGAAAAAGGAACAACTCGCTGCCAAGCATCTGTTCCCGCCATTATTATGTCTCCGGCCTCATTCTTGGCTTGATCCACATCATCCACCGCTATTAACTTGGCCCGCATTACGGCGCTTGGCATTAATTCAGCCCTATCTCCCCAATTACTTCCAATCGCATTTATGTGAATATCATTAGGAAGCCACTTACCATCTATGAATGGTTCCTTGGAATTCGTAGCTGTGACTAGGACATCAACTCTACAAGTCTCTTCATAACTATCTGCAACCCTTGCATCAATGCCGTTCTTCTCTACGTACTTAGCGAACTCGGTAGCATGTTCCTTAGTCCTACTATATATGATTACCTTATCTAGCTTCAATGATTCCCGCAATGCATCGAATTGGGCCCTAGCCTGCACGCCGGACCCAACTATGCCGAGGACGCTTGCGGTTGGCTTCATGAATTTCGTGGCCACAGCACTCGCTGCGCCGGTTCGTATCTGCCCCAGCCTATCCGCTTCAATGATTGCCCCAAGCTCGCCCGTGGATAGATCAAAGAGAAGCACTACGAATCTAGTGCCACGCCTGCTCGATAAGTAAGTCTTAAGCCCCGCTACTCCAAGGCCCGGCACGGCTCCCTGGAGCACATGCAGGACGCCTTCCCTCGTTATTACTCTACGACGCGGTACATTTATTGCGGTGCCTTCCCCCATCATTCTAAATACGTTCTCCACAGCCTCAATTGCCTCCTTAAATGAGAGGAGCTTATCGACATCATTCTCTGTCAATAGTATTGCCATCCTTGATCCTCCTCGGCCTAAATAATTCAGCTACAGCCGAGAAATCGAGTTCCCCATTCTCCGCTTCCTCGACTAACCTATATAATTGAAGGGCCAATGCGGATAATGGGACAGGCATCCCGAGGCCTTGAGCCTCTTTCTGGATGATCTCGAGGTCCTTCCTCATGTGCTTCAATGCGAATTGAGTCGAGTAATCTCCCCTCATTATTTTGGGTACCTTTAGATCCGTGGTCGGCGACCTAGCGCTACTTAATTCCCGCAATACCTTCTCTACATCGCTCGGCTTTAAACCGCTCCTGACTCCGAACCAATATGCTTCCCCGATTGCGGCGACCTAAGTGCCGAGCAACAGATTATTCACTAGCTTGGCGTAGAGCCCCATGCCGTTTCCGCCCATGTAAGTCACGGATGAAGCCGTCTCCATCAGTATATCCTTAGCTAAATCAAATAATTCCTCAGGTCCGCCAACCAGCACGGCTAGCTTCTTCTGCTCAACATGTATCGAGGTTCCTATCACCGGCGCATCCATCATTTCCCCACCGTTCCTCTTTACCTGCATAGCTAAATCGATGCTTGTGCTTGGCGATATGGTGGATAGATCTATCACTGTCTTACCCTTAATATGAGGAATCGCTTCCCTAATCACTGCCGATACGGCATCATCATTCGATAGCATCGTCAACACTATATCGCTGTTCTCCACCAACTCTCTTATTGAATTAGCAACTGCCACATTATGCTCTGCGCCAAACTTAATGGCCTTATCCATTGTCCTATTGAAAACTGCATGCAGTTTCCCAGCCTTCGCCAGGTTAGCGCCTATCCTGTAACCCATCACTCCCAGTCCAATTAATCCAATCTTCATAACTATGCACCGTAATTATCGATAAATAAACTTAACTTATTAATTGTTTTTAAGGCGACGGAAAATCTTTAAAACTCATGCAGCCGGGAAAACAAGGGGGCCGGTAGTCTAGCCTGGAAGGATATCCGCCTTGCACGCGGGAGATCGTGGGT
>JAGDXC010000003.1:43491-53439 GCA_023269935.1 Thermocladium sp. | reverse complement strand
TATATACCCTCCGCAATTCACCTCCTCCATGAAGGTCGGAGCTTTCTTGCTCATTCCTCAGTAATTTTGGGGAGTGAGGCTGGATACTCATAATGCTGGCGGGAAGCGATTGATTCATAAAGGTAACCTAATATCTTGGGGGACCTCCGTCCATCAGGGCTAAGAGGAGGTTAGGCCCTGTCTGGGGCTTCTATTAATTAGAGTTAAGGGAGAGGCCATAGTTTTTCTTCCAATTAATCTTGAGGTTGTTCTTCCGTTGTCATTGTTAAATGTTAAGTTAAGTATTTTGGATATTCTTTTCTCGATTGATGGGTGATCATCCAGCATGAATGCCTTGATTCTAATATATGTTTTTTTCTTCTTAAATATATCTGGATATCCTACCTTTATTAGTGATGCCAATAATCCCTTTATAATTACTGGATTGATTTCACTCGTTGCTTCCTCTTTGCCTAAGTTTATGACGCCTCTATCTGCCTTTAGTTCTCTCCATTTGTTGTATTGCTTTATTATGATTATGGACCCAATTAGGTAAACTAAGTAGGACAGCGATACATATATTGGACGTAGGCCTAAATATATAGGTATAATCACAGCAAAGATTATTCCGAAAGCATTAGTAGCAGAAAGTATAATCATGAGCCATGTGGAATCATTATTCATTATATGGCTCAACTCATGATACAATACGGCATTTAATTCATGCCTATTCATGCAGGCAAACATCTTATTAGAAATAAATATGCTTTTCTTGGGTAATCCCATGGAGAATGCATTACAGTAGCTGGAGATAGCTATGTATATCCTGGTCTTACGTAGCTTTTTAATATCTTGAGGCAATCGTAATTGGTATTCCTCAATATTAATTACTGGGTTATTGAGTAGGGGTTTAATCTTTGTATTTATGTAATCGAGCGCATCTTGTATTGTTGAATAATTACTAGATGAAAGGAGTGATATTGCTTGCCCCACATTTTCTTCATATTTATCTTTAAGCGTGTTTGGATCTATTTCTATATCGATCTTAATCACGCGTCCATTGGTTATATCATATTTACGGATCCTATTGATGAATATTAGCATTGATATAAATATAACAACTATAGATGATGCTATTGATGAGAACCATGAAATTATTATGTTTTTACTTATGCTAATGGTAAATAAAAATACCAATATGGATGCAACAACTGGCATAAACGAGAGTAGCCCTAGGTGTTCCTCTCCTCCTTTTCTTGGATCTATTTTTTGTAGTCCATTACTATCCTCCTTAAATAACAGGACCAAATGCTTCTTATTGCCCCTAGTCATGTATTCGCTGAAAGCATTTAATGCCTCGTCCGTTATGTTATCTTCAGAATCTTGTTTCTTTTTATTAATTAGCGACTCTATTGATAATAAATTCCCGATGCTAACTATTGCATTAATGAAAAATAACGTGATCTCATTATCATAAAGCAAATTATCAATTATATATTTTAACCAATGATTAAACTTTGTCTCTAATCGTTCTGTTAATAAAATCCTATATTGTTCAAGAAATCTGGCATAGGAGTCATCCCTATTGCCAAGCTGGAATGCTCGTAAGAGGTCATTAAGCATTTTCAGTTTATTGTTCATACTTAATAAACCCATTAAGGCTTAAGGTTTAAATGGCTAGTGTTCATTCATTTATTCAAATGCTCATAATGGAATTACCTATAATTGATAGGCTAAAGCCGTTAGCGATATTTTTAATAACGTCTACCTATTTATGGCAATGTTAATCGCATGAATGAACAATTCGATGTCAGTGCTCAAGCTAAGAGAAAGTTAAGGTTTACTAAGAGTAATGATGAGCTTAAGCCCAGCGACTCGGATACCAAAAAATACTTAGATGAGCGGGGATTATCAACCGATCCAATAGATTTAGCATATATTTCATTGAATGATCCGGATACAGTTATTTATATAAACGATGGATATGTTGGGCTAGATCAATTATTGCCTGAAAGTGATTTCTGGAGGTTCATAGTTTTTCTCGACCTTAAAAAGAGGGGTTATAGGGTACGTGTTTTGCGAGGTTCACCTATTGATTTGGCCGTATGGGAGAAAAAGAAAGATGCTATCAACGAGAGGCCAAGGTATATAATAAAGATAGTTAATGAGGGTCGGGGAGAAACTGTTAGGAGCATAATAGATCTAATTAAGTACTCAGAAAATAATGGAATGCAGCTAGTTCTGGCATTGATAAGCTCCGATGGAATATTGACTTATTATAAAGCGTTTACTTTTAAACCCATGAATCCCAATCTATAATTATGGTAACGCTTAAAGAGCTCGAGGAGCTAGTTCAGAGAGCTCGAAAGTATAGATTAAAGATAAGGATTAAGTTCAAGGGGGTCAAGTACGGCGTAATAATAGAAAGCGAGATAAAGGCTCTTGACGATATGGATAGGGTGGTCTCGTGGAGTAAGGCATTTCCACTGGCTCCCCATCAAGTTCTCACAAATTATCCTGTAGAGTCAGTTCAAGTGGAATGCAGCAATAATGAGGTTGTTTGGAGTGGACGAACCATAAGTGATTTACTTAAATCCCTCGATCAACTGCGATGCGAATAATGTTCTCCGGCTTCTCGCTATATAATGAAGTAAATACAGAGATTATTTGCTTCCCTTATGTTTGGTTCGAGAGTGCAAAAAATATTAATCAATAGTAGGGGGCGAATCATATGAAGATAGCCGTAGTTGGGGCTGGAAGAATGGGTCAGCTTCATTTAAATGCACTAAGTAAGATACGTGCGGAGGATAACTATATTTCGGAAATAGGCGTCTTCGATGTGTTGAGCGATAAGGCTAGAGAGGCAGCTGGCAAGTATGGCGCTGTACATTTATCTAGCCTTGATGATATATTCTCCTTTAAGCCTGATCTAACAGTTATAGCCACGCCATCTGCGACTCATTATGAGTTGGCATCTAAATTAATTGATTTATCTAACTTGCTGATAGAGAAGCCCGTGATCACTAAAGTGGAGGATGGCGTATCATTGCTGAATAAGTCCAGGGAGACCGGTCACTTGGTGATCCCCGCTCATATAGAGAGATTTAATCCATTAATAGAGCACTTGGCTAAAATAGGGGATTTATATCACATAGATGTTAAGCGTTTATCAAAGCTTGATAGGGATTTCTCGGTCTATATAAATGTGGTATTCGATTTGATTCTGCACGATATAGATGCAATAGTTTGGGCGGCTAAGCCAACTACAATAATGTTGAGATCAATAAATATGGAGAAAGGGGGCTTCATCGTCTCATCTATCGTATCATTAAACATAGATAATTACATTACCGCCGTGATTCATGCCTCATGGGTATCAAGTGTTAAGGTGCGTCAATACAATGTGATTAGAAATAGCGGTAATCCATGCATATTAGACCTCCTTAATAATAGAACTGATTGTGAGGGCTATGAATCAAAAGCAATTGTTGATCAATTACTAATGGAGGATAGGAATGCGATAGGCGCAGTAAGGGGAACGGAGAAGCCGCGAACTACCATAGAGGACGCAATAAGGGATCAAAGAGTCATAGATGCCGTACTACGTGGTGGCGGCTCCATCGCGATCTAAGCGTGCTGTAAATGATTCTCTTGATTCAACCATTTGCTTAACGTGTTCTTCACTATTCTAGTGATCTCCTCATCATTTGCTAAGTACTTAATCAAGGCACTAGGCTCTCCGCTGGACTCTAATGCTGCCTTAGCTTCCAGATACTTCAATAGTGCATCATCGGAGATGCCCATGTGATCAGCTATACTTTTGATTCCAGCAGCTCTTATATTGGTTAATAAATTCATGAAGCTTCCATATTCCTCCTTTATTTTATTATCGACGTAATTAATTAGTGCTGCTATGTACTTAATATATGTATATGGATCATTATTTAACTGATATGCAGAGCCATAAGCCAATAATGCGTATTGCGGCATATCATTATTCATTAATTCATCGCCGGCAGTTATGTACTTCTCGGGTGATCCAGACATTATTGCATCTATGAGCATCACCATGGATTTACAGATCTTGGTGATCCCTTCATCCTTAATTATAGTTATACAACGCGTGTATTGTTTTAATGCATCATCTAGGTTCCCATGAATAAAATAATGCTTAGCCAGCAAATCCAATGCATTGAACCTGGCTAGTTCCGCATGCATATGCTCATTAATTGTTTCATAAATATTAGCAGCATTAACATAATCCCTAGCGGCCTTCATTATTAATTCCTCTTCGGTCTCATGCTCATTGCTTAGATGGAGATTCTCTGCCTTAGGAACTAAGGAACCGGCATGTATTATGCTTAGCAGTGCCCTTAAGTAACTTATGTCATTGGCATTAGGCGACAATTCAATTGCACGCTCCACCAAAGCAGCAGCCTCATCATATTTACCCACATCAAGGAGAGCGAGCGCCATGCATTGAGCTACTTCCTTATTGATTATTTTATAGGGTTTTATCAATGCGAATGCCTTTATTAATGGCGGTTCAACCTCACATAATCTTTTCAAATCCTCCGGGTTCACCTCATTATTAATTATATCGTTTAACAAGTTTTCAGGTAAGCTATTTATCACCTCAGCTACCTTATCTCTGGCATTAGGTAATTCATGAATTGCGCTTCTCAGTATTCCTGCAATGCATTGAAGATCTACGCCGCATTCACTCATTTAAATCACTCAATCTACAACCTCATCGTGAGGCAATACTTAATATTGGTTTCTATTGTGAGAAACTATAATCTTGCTTTAAGAAATCTCTGGCCTCCTCTCCGCCCTGAAGGGCGGGGGTTCCCCGAGGTCTTGGGGGTTACGCCCTATTCACGGGTGCTGCTCTGTTGTTTATCCTCCCAAGCTGGTATTGCGGGGGTAATCGGCTCCCGCTCCTCATCCCCTAAGAATTGACCAATCGGGGGTCCTATCTTAGAGTTAGCGTCTGTATTTAAGCTTTTACCGGCCTTGAAAGGCGAGGTCCATCGTTCGCTTTATCAAACGAAACTGCTCTTCCTCTTCTAATCAACTCTTGGCCGTTGGGGTCAAAACAAGCCCAGAGGTTTTTCAGTAACGAATGTTAGACATATCGTAATAAGTCGATCCTCTCTTCAGGGTCACTTTCGCTAACTCTCTAGGCGTAGATGTGCATGATGTACCCATCCTCAAAGTCGATCATAGCAGTGAACTTGTGTATATGTCCCACCGCCTTCCTCATCCTCAGCATAATGTTCGTCCAGCTACTATGGAGTCAGATATGTATAGAAGCCAATTTAATGCAGAGTATATTAGCTCACGGACTTTACGCGAGGCTATAGTATTACTTTATACTTTATGTGGAGCTTCCTCAGGATCGTCCTTAGATACATCATCACAATAGCACTAACCATGGGGGCAAGATAATGTAAAAATATGAAAAATTTATAATAAAATTAATAATAATTAACCTAAAAATTATAGAATTTATAATAATTAAATAGTAATGAAGAATTTGCATAAAGTTAATAATTTATAATATAAGCTAAACCGGAGAGAGATCTGGTGGAAACATGTCTAGGCTAGCTCTTATCATGGTAGCTATAATAATTGCAGGGGTAGGGGTGATAGCCCTCGTAGTGCTGCCACATATAATTGGCAAGCATGTTACCTCTACTAACGTCACGACATCATCCGCTCAGAGCTCCTCTTCTATATCCACAACCTCGAATTCCTCTTCTCCAGTCTCCACTGAAGTCTCTGGCTTGACTATACAGGTGAGCTCGATTATCGACGCCAAGGCACTAGCCCAGTCTAGAGGTCTAGGTGGACTGAAGTATGAGCTAGTTTTTGTAACGATTTCAAATGGACTCAATTCGCCGACGGTTGTAGATCCCACGGATTTCACTCTCATTGGAAGTGACGGCCAATCATACAATGAAGTAGCCCTGAGCGCGATGCAGTATACAACGCTCAAATCCATAACATTACAGCCCGGTCAATCAGTGACAGGCTTCCTGGGCTTTCAGCTTCCTTATGGGGTTCAGCCACGTTCTCTCCAGTACCGGGGGACTTCAATCTCTCTCACTGGCGTTAAAGTTCAGTACCTCTCCATCATAAACATGACTCCAATTTTCAATGATTCTGATGTCTTTGCATCACCTGGGAGTCAGATAGTGCCAGTCTCGGGACTCAGTGGTAGTTTCGCTGTTGTACAGTTGAGGATTTACAATAACCACTCCTCTGTCCCCGTGGAGTTAGTGGGAGTAGCGGTTCAGGGACCGGTAAAGCTAGCCAATAGCCCAGAGCTTCACATCTTACTTCCACCTCACGGAAGTTACACGCTGAGTCTAAACCTCTCTCTGCCTTCTTCAAGCGTCTTTGGGAATGCCAAGCTCGAGGTCATGACGTCACTAAACTCATCTGCCTACTCTGGGTTAGTGAAGTCTGTGGTGAACGACACAGTGTTAGCTGATCTGCAGGGGCTTCTGGGACAGAGTTACCTTGCCTATAATGTAACGGTTAGTTACAATGGAGGAAGCAGCTTTACGGTTCTTCCCCAAGACTTTGCGCTAGTTACTACCCAAGGTACATACTCCGCCGAGCAAGAACAACTCCCAGGAGTTGGAGAGGTTTACGCAACACCTACCATAACTTACTCGGGAGGGGCGGAGGAGACCTTGGTCTTCAGGGTACCCTCGACTGCCATTCCTCTACAGATAGTGTACAACACATCCAATGGACTCAGAGTCTTCCAGCTAAATGCCCATATTCCCACGACGGGTTATGTTCTCTTCATAAAGCAGATTAACTCTAACTCTAATGACTCCGAAGTTCAGACCTCCATCTACCCCTCTAACCAAGCTAGCTCGCTCTACTCTAGCTCTTATGGAGGCTACTTCCTAGTCACAGGCGAAAAGGTACCCCTCACTTTATCAGTCTTTAATTATCACACGGAGGTACCGGTAGAGGTGATAGGCATCACTTCCAGTGGCCCCTTCATGGTGCAGGGTAATTACTCCAACACGTTCGTGCTCCAGGGCCAGTCCGATAGTTACCAAGTTTTCTTACAGGCAGAAAACGCGAGCTATTCGGGTCAAGTGGAGTTGACTGTGGATATAGGCTTCCATCCCAGCTTCTATAGCCTAACTATACTGAACTCCATAAACGCGAGCTCCTTTGGGGAGTACCTACAGTCTATAGGGGGGCCTCAGGGCCTCACCTTCGTAGTTTACAACGTGAGCTTGAGATACGATGGTCCAGGCTCATTCATGTTCTCCCCTGAGAGAGTGGTTCTGGAGACCAACGAAGGAGATTTCCCCGTCTACAACTTTTCTTACTCTGGTTCCCAGTGGCCTACTTCCTTCGCCTTGGTGCAAAGAAACGGCGGTTGCTCTAATAGAGTGAGTGATTGGATCCCTGGAGTTCCAACTTCTATGAGTTTCGGTTTTGTTTGTCTCGTACAGAATCCAGGTATGAACTCCTCCTCCCTCTCTACCGGTTACTCGACTCAAGGCTACTTAGTCTTCGGGATACCCAGAGATGCCGTGCCTGAGAGGCTTATCTATCTCACCGAGAACAACTTGCCGGTGTTCAAGGTCGCCGCTTCGTTCGATCCCAACGAGTATATATCCGGGGTCAAGGTGATAATCAATATGATTGCCTCTAATGGACAGAAGTTAACAAGCCAAGAGGTGGTCTTTGGGGTAAACGGTGGTTCTCCCCAGTATGCGTTCGCCTCAGTTTTAGGTAACGGTCTCGACATAGGAGAAACCAAAGTGATAAATGAATCTATAAGCTACCCCAACCAACCCCCCATCAAATTCTCGTTTGTCCGTAAACAGACTCCAGGTGGAGTTCTATTTTACGGTTACGATTATTGGGTCGCCAATCTAGTGACTCAAGTTAAATTCCTGCCTTTTGATCAGAGTTACTGGAACTCATCATCTGTATTGATAGTGGACGTGTATTTCAGCAGCTAAATTGAAGCATTTTTATAATGTTTTTACCTTATATATCTGTTTTCCTTTTTGCGTTTTTCTTAGTAAATTAAAAAATTAAATATCTAGAACTGAGTTACTTGTAGGCGCATTTCGATATTATCGTGTCCATTTAGTGGTAACGCTTTCTATGAAGGGCAAAGCCTTTTACCGACCTTTGGCAATTACGATAATCGCTAAGCCTTATTCTTTAAATCACAAAAGAGAAGATAATAACTTAGCTAAGAAATAAATTCAATTAAATTATGTAGAAAAATTTATTTTTCTTTGCTAATTTGTAATCTTACTATGACAAATAAATTGGTTGATCTTAATTATGCAATAGAGTTGATCAATGATGGAGATTGGATAACAATTGGCGGAATGTCCTTCCATAGGAACCCCATGGCTTTTGCAAAGGCTCTCGGAAGCAGCAATAGGCGCAATTTGCGATTACTTGATAGGGAACCAGGACTTGCTTTTGACTTACTAATACTTTCAGGGAAGGTGGGTGAGGTCAGAATGGCTATGGCTTCATTTGAGAGATTTGGAATAGCGCCAGCTTTTAGAATTTTTGCGGAGGCTGGCAAATTGAGGGTTAAGGAGGATGTGTGTGAAGCAATAATGGCTGGATTACGAGCAGGTGCATTTGGATTACCATTTATGGTTAGCTCCGTTGATTTGAGATCTAATATTGTGAAGATGCACTTAGATGATAACACGTGGGGACTAACTAGGGATCCATTTACAGGTAAAGATGTGCTAGTAGTTAAGGCAATAGAACCAGATGTAGCTGTCATTCACGTACATAATGCAGACGCTGAGGGAAATGCAGAATTAGTTGGTCCCAAATATGAGGATCTCCTCAAGGTTTATGCATCAAAGAAGGTGATCATAACAGCTGAGCAGATAGTTAATGAGGATTATTTCAAGAAAGATCCAAGTAGATTAACTATTCCTGGTATAAAGGTTAATGCAGTTATCGAATTACCTCGGGGAGCTTATCCGACCTCCATGTATGGTTTATATGAAGCTAATTATGATGCAATAAAATCCTATTATGAATCCGTGAGAAGTGGCATTAATTATAATGATGCGGTGAAGATATTATGAGCCCCGCAAGGCCCATAGATAATGTGATTAATTGCATGAGTCGCGCCATAGATAATGATTCACTCGTGTATGTAGGTCTCTCTTCAACATTGCCGCTACTTGCCGTTGCACTAGCTAAGGCAAGGGGATTGAAACTTAAGCTGCTCAGTGTTGCTGAAATATATGATGCAGAGGACATAAGCATTACACCATCATCTGGAGACCCTTTTGCCTTTCATAGAGGCAAAGGAATACTTACCAGCTTGGAAGCTTTTGACTTAGCTAGAAAGGGGCTCCTAGATATAATGTTCTTCAGTGCAGCTCAAGTAGATGCGCAAGCTAACTTGAATATATCGGTGATAGGTAATTGGGAAAAACCAAGGGTCAGATTACCTGGAGGAGCGGCAGCAGCTTACCTATATGTGCATGCAAGGAAACTAATACTTTGGTTAAATGATCATAGCAAGAGAAGTCTCCCGGCCAAGGTTGACTTCATCACAGCGCCTGGGCCATCCAGCGATGAGAAAAGAAGGGTAGTTCTTTGTACACCAAAAGCATATATGGAATATGAGCAGTCAATAAATAAATGGGTGCTAAAATCATTAATGCATGGAATTGACCTAAACGATGCATTATCAAACATGGGTTTCATTCCACATATGGACTCAATCACCTACCTAGATCCATTAAATGATAATGAACTTAGCCTATTGAATAGAATTGACCCAAATAATATAAGATATAAGTGATAAAAAGTGGCAAGCCTCGCCTTTTAAGGCGGGAATTCCTAGAATTTTTAGGTGCTTGCGTGGGGGTTTTGCTGTTTCGTGATTTTTTTGGGATGGGGGACGGGGCCGACTCCTGCAATGCCGGG
>JAGDXC010000003.1:3898-43419 GCA_023269935.1 Thermocladium sp. | reverse complement strand
TAGCCATGAAGGGGTAATCCTCTAGACCCCGGGGAACCCCCTAGGACGGGGAGGAGGTCAGGTTCGGTTAAGCGGAATAAGCATCATAGTTCTTAGATATATTAATGAATGGCTTTTTTAGGTGGATCTCTATAATATGCTTATGCAGCAGGATGCTGTGGCTAAGGCAATAAATATACTTGAGAGGCTAGATGAGCTGGGTATCCTCGATTCAATACAATTAATTCTCAGCGATGAGGAGTTACAACGACTGGTTGAGTCCAGCCTTAATCTAGTTGAGTTGCTCGGCAAATTATTTAGCGTAATTAATGGGATTGATTGGAATAAGGTTATTAATCTATTATCATCCATAAAGGATGATGATTTAGAAAAAATAATTGAATTGATTAATCTCATTAATGGCGTTGATGCAGCAAAGATTCGTTCCGCTATTCAAGTAGCCAATAGCGATGTGGGGCCGGTCTCATTATCTCAAATCGTCAGCGAGCTGCGAAGAGAAGAAACTCGGAGAGCCATTTATAAATCATTACTGATATTAAGGATTCTACTAGGGAAGGGGGAGTCCGGATCTAGGACTTAGCTTGTCCCTCAATTGTGTAGAGGGACTCCAATTTCTTCACGTCATCATCATCTAGCCTCCATCCAATTGCTCCAATGTTTTCCCTCATGTGCTCCAGCCTAGCTGCCTTTGGTATGGCCACTATATTGGGTTTACGTATTACCCAATTAAGTAGAACCTGTGCAGGCGTTTTCCCATACTTGCTTCCCACCTCCTCTAGCAACTTATACTCTCTGCTTCCAGGCCTTAATATTGCCCCAGTCCCTAGAGGGCTATACGCTATTATTGTTATTCCCTCTCTCTCTGCATAGGGCAGTAAATCCTTCTCTGCATCCCTATCCAATAAGTTGTACCGTATCTCGTTGGCCACTACTCCATACTTTGTTAAGGATCGCCGCGCCTCCTCTAGCTCAACCACATCGAAGTTGCTTACGCCAATGTGTCGAATTACGCCTTCATCCACTAATTCCTCCATGGCTTGCATGGTTTCCCTGATCGGTACATCCCTTGCAGGCCAGTGAATCATGTATAAATCAATATATGTTCCCAACCTCTCCATGCTTGCCTTAGCTGATTTCAGCACGTCATCATGCCTCGCATGGGTTGGCCATACCTTGCTTATTATGAAGAGATCATTTCGGGGAAACCCCTTTATTGCTTCCCCAATTATTCTTTCTGAGCAGCCGCCTCCATACATTTCGGCCGTATCTATCATTGTGTAACCCATATTTATTGCCTCCCTCAATAGCTTCACCATGGAATCCATGTTAGAGCAGTCCGGTATCCAGAAGCCCCCTCCTATGCCCCACGTGCCTAGGCCTATTACTGGTATCTTTATGCCGGTTTTATCGAGTTCCTTGAATTCCATAAACTATATTCAGTCGATCTGGTAAAAATACTTTGTCTATAAAATCCAGGAGAGTCATCTACTTAACAAATACTAACTAGACCATAACCGTAAAGGAGGTGTAACTCCTGGGATCTCAGGATCCCTTAAAGGCAGGGAGGTGGTCAGATGGACTTGTCTGACATTATTAATACGTGAATGAGATTCGCATCCTGAAATTGAAACCCATCTTTCTTTTCCTCCACGAGGAATTTGTTGTCTCTTTATCGCTATTCATGTAGAATTCGCGTTTAAATTAATCCTCAGAATAGGAGGAACTATATTGAGTGATAAAAAAGAACGGATAAACCTCGCCCCTTTAGGGCGGGGAGGAGGTCAGAGTTAGCTTTGGCTTAATCCTCTTTACAAAAGATAAGTTTTTAAAACCACCGTCGTAATGGTGGTCAGTAGTCATTAAATATGACTGGGTCAGTAAGAAGGAGTTACAGTGAAAAGAAGTCGTTGAAGCGGCAATTATCGTTCACCGACATATACTTCGCCTCAATAGGCGGACAATCCCCGTTCCTCAGCATATTAACTTATGGAACTGCAATGATAATTTACGTAGGGCTCCTAGCCCCCATTGCGGCACTTCTAGGCACGCTCCTGGTCCTCCTCAATGGAATGGTTGTTTACGAGTTATCCAGGCAAATAACTAAGACGGGCGGCTACTATAAGTATGCTCATCTATTATTAAGCCATAGAGTGGGCATAGAAACTGGGTTCCTATACTTGTTCTACTCCATACTATATGGGGTCTCCTATGCCTTCGGCGTTAGTTACCTCTCCTCATGGCTATTTAATTGGGATCCCACGATAACTATGATAGCGGTTCTATTAATAACCGCCTTCCTGGCAATCAGCGGAATAAAGCCATCAACTAAGTATGCAATAATTGCCGGTTCAGCGGAGATAGCGGTCCTCCTCTTAGTCGGCTTCGTCTTAATGTACCTAGTTCACTTTAAATTAAACAATCCATTCATGGGCGGAGTTTCATTCTCAAATCTGGGTCTCGCGGTCATATATGCAGCCGCAATACCAACAGGGTATGGTGCCATCACGCCTCTATCGGGTGAGGCAAAGAATCCTAAGTCAACAATACCTAAGGCAGTCATAGCTGTAATTCTGACAGGCGGCATATTGGCAGCATTCGATGTATATGCTTTTGCAAATGCCGGCATGGTGTTGTTCCACGATAATATAAACCAAGTAATCTCAACCCCCTCTCCCGTGCTTTATGTGTTGAGGAAGTACATTGGAGATTACCTGGATCCAATAATGATATTCGCCATGCTAAGCGATGGAGTATTAGGTACGCTGGCCTTCTCCATAGCTGCATCACGAACTATATACGCAATGTCAGTGGACGGTTATCTTCCAAGCATATTCTCCCAACTAAATAATAAGGGCAATCCAATATTCTCAGTGATGTCGGTTTCCGGCATCATGTTAGGCATATCCGTAATACTCACAAGCATATTTCATGGTCCACTTCATGCATTCCTAGTACTAGGTGCATTATCAACAATGGCTGGCCTAGTGGTGCATCTAGTATCTAACTTTGCCCTAGCCAGGATAGGAATAGGGAGGCGAATTAATAAGTGGATAACTATATCTATAATCGCATCCGGAATAACAATTTACTCCCTCCTCGCTGCATTGACTAAGATGAGCTCAATATATGTAGAGATATTCCTGCTCTGGATGATACTGGCCTTCATATATGCAGAGGCATACAGCATAGTGAGCAGCCAAGTAAAGCATAGGTATCCTGCCACGATAGAGTAGGAAATAGAGTGAAAATTCTACTAATGGATCACAATCATAATGAATCATCGGTTGAATCGCTATGGATTCAAAATGGAAAAATTAATCATATTGAAGATTAATGAAAGCGAAACCTTTCGTAATTCGGGTGGGATTAATCTATTTTCCAAAGTTTTTATAAAGTTTTTATTATGATATTTTTATGTTAATCCTTTCAAATTTTATTAAACTTAAGATATTGATCCTTGTTGTTCATTCTATTAATATGCTTGGGACATTAATGCAAGGAGTATCAGAGGTTAATACTTAATGAGAAGGAGAAGCATTATCGCCATAATTATTGATTCAATGAGGGACCATATTCCTATCTTCCTCATTGTTGCCCTTAAATTGCTGTGGCCAATTTTTCCCTCTCTTAGAGCAATCACTGCTCTCGCGGTTGGCTCCATCATGGCCAAGTAAAGCTTGTAATTTATGGTTAAGTACGTTAATAACGTGGCCAGAACTAACCACCAAAGTGATGAGACCCATGGCTTAATCGATCTAAACGGTAACTTTCCCTCCACGTAAATCGCGGAAAACACATGATAGCTTTCCCAAATGATTGCTATATAGATTATCATTAGACTTGGCGTGATGCCGATCATGTAGAGCCAAGGCAAGTACGTCGATGAAAGAAGAGCAGTGCCGGCAATATTAGCTGCTGCTCCTCGTCCTCTTCCTCTTAAGGTCTCCATCATGAATATCAAGAGGGGGATAAGTGAAAGGAGAAGCCAAGGCTGCGGAGTTGGGTATAGAAGGTATGCATATGGGGCCACATTAACTGTAAAGAGTGCGTAATCCGTGGGTCGAGGCCTTGATACTAGCCTTAAGTGAACCCTAACCAAGCTAAGTGAATTAAGCGCAACTAGAAGAGTAGTGAGTAGGGCTCTGACCGGGCTTAGGCTAGAAAGTAATGCAGCAGATCCAAGCGATAAGCCATATGTCACTATAATCACGGAGATGGCTCCACTATCCACGTGAGCTGATTTGGTCTTTACCCGCATGTAATTCCGCTGGGTTCCTAGTTTTATTGATATTATCCAAGTTACTGTTATCTTCTCTTGGTAATTTCAAGTATCATTATTCTATATTTTCCCCATAATGCGGAGAAGCTTAACACCATCATCTGTCTTCTGTGATTCCTCCACGAATCTCCGAAGAATTGCTGCTAGTCGCTTTTTCTCGGATGAAGGAACGGTGATCCAGGCAGGGCATGACTTGTCTATAATGGCTCCATCATAATCATCATAGTTAAGGGGATAGAGCCTACACCCAATGGGCCTATTCACATATATGCTGCATCTCTTGGTTGCCGGATCATAGAAGACGCAGTGGCCATCAATATTCTTAAGCCTCCATATGCCATCGCTCCCCTTCTCGGCGAATTCCTCAAGCTTATGCCCTAGAGCCGTGATTCTCTCTATATCATCTATTAACAGCTCCATTTGAGTATTTAAGCAGCACTCGCCGCAGAGAGTGCAACTGAACTTAACTTCGGCTTCCACCGGGTCCCGCACTATCCTAATCATTGCCTACCCTGTCCAAACCTCTTAAGTATGTAATTATAGGCAGAATACGCCGCTAGAGCTCCTTGACCAGCGGCCACGGTTATTTGCCTGAAGTCAAGGGGAGTTATGTTCACAGCATCCCCGGCAGCATATATGCCGGGCTCGCTGGTCTCCATTAGGTTATTGACCACTAGGTACCCCCTCTCATCGGTCTTCAATCCAATTCCCCTAAATAATTCCACGGGGGGCTCCGCGCCTATCTCCACGAATATGCCATCGATGGAGAGACCATACTCCTGCCCAGTATCCACCCGCTGAAGAACGGCTGATCGCAGTAATTTATCTCCCCTCAATTCCTTCACTATCGTGTTCCACAATATTTCTATTTTCTTGTTCTTCATTAACATATCCTGATATGTCGGCTCCGCCCTTAGCTTATCCCTTCTATGGATCATGTATACCTTCTTAGCGTACTCAGTAAGGAGGAGCGCAGCGCTGGCCGCTGCATCGCCTCCACCGACCACCGCCACCACTTTATCCTTGAAGAGAGGAGCATCACATGGTGCACAGTAGGAAACGCCTTTACCGTCGAACTCCTTCTCGCCCTTAACATTCAGCTTCCTCCTCCTCTCTCCAACCGCTAATATAACGGTCCTGCTCTTAAAATCGTCACCAGAGGCCGTGGTCACTATGAAGACATCACCGTCCCTCTTCACTGACGCGACTGAATCAAGCAAAAAGGGAACCCCATAGCTCTTCACGTGCTGCTCAAACTTGCTCACTAAATCGGGACCCATTATTCGCTCATAACCTAGGTAATTCTCCACCCAACCTGCCTTTCCAACTTGCCCCCCTATATCTTCGCTTATCACCGCGACGGATAACTTATACCTAGCGGCATAAAGTGCAGCATTAAGACCAGCCGGTCCCCCGCCCACTATTATCACATCAAGTAGCTTGGATTTAAGCTCATCAATCACATCCCCCGCCAATTCGAGGCTTCCTAAGGACAATGACATAAATTAAGGAAAGAAGTGGTAATTATATAAACCTTTTCAGCGAATGCTGCTGCCTAATGACCTCGATTCGCCGATTCCATGGCCGTCTCAACTAACTTAGAGCCATTCAATATATAGGCCAACAATTAATAAGGGCCCTTATTCCTTAATTCATGGTAATTAAGACATTGAGGGTAGATACACTATACACTCCATATCAAGTCCTCCACGATGTTTCTGTTACCATTAGGAATGGAGTCGTGGAGGAAGTAAGCGAATCTAGTGGCGTCTTTGATATTGATCTCAGGGGATTAATCGTTGCGCCAGGCTATGTGGATACGCATATACATGGTTGCTGCGGCATTGATGTGACTAGCTTAACCACCGTAGACGAGCTAAGCAAATTATCAAATGGATTAACCAAGTTCGGAGTTACATCATTCGTGCCAACACTCGTTTCCTCTCCTCACTCCAATATAATTAGGATACTTAAGCTATTATCAAGTGCGCGGAGAAGCATTGGGGGGTCCAAGGCGCTTGGGATAGGGCTTGAGGGACCATATATTAATCCAGAGAAGCGGGGGGCTCAGAACATTCAAGCAATACGTGCACCAAGCCTGGAGGAGTTTAATCAATACTTGGGGCTTCTTGATGAGCCACCCCTAGTAATTCATTTAGCGCCAGAGATAAAGGGAGCATACGAATTAATACAACGTGCGTCCCTGCGTGGTGCAATAGTAAGCATAGGCCACACTGATGCCGATTATGAGACAGCTACACACGCTATAGCCTTGGGAGCCACAAGGGCCACGCACCTATTTAATGCAATGAGGGGTATCCATCATAGAGAGCCGGGCGCAGCAATGGCGTTGATGGATAATGCTAATGTGTATCTAGAATTAATAACGGATTTTATTCATTTAAGGCCGGAAACAATTTTGTTTGTCCTTAAGTATGCAGGATGGCAGAGAGTGGTTCTAGTGACCGATGCGATAGCTTCCGCTGGTCTCGGTGATGGGGAGTACGTCCTCGGCGACCTCCATGTGATCGTGTCTAATGGACGCGCCTCGCTTCCCGATGGAACATTAGCGGGCAGTTCATTAACTATCGATAAAGCTGTGCGTAACATGATTAGCCTCGGTTTGTCTCCTAATATTGCTATAAGCATGGCCACAGCAATACCGGCCCGCTCTATTGGGTTAACGAACGTGGGGTGCTTGCGGCCTGGATGCATTGCCGATGCCGTTGTTCTAGATGATAAGTATAGAGTGATCAATACTCTGATCTTCTCTTCGCCTTGAAAGGCGAAGCCGCTCCCCTTGGACTCCTTATTATAGTATGGAGTAAATGGTCAAGGCTTGGATCAATGATGGTCTTCGTGGATTTGAAGTTAATATAAAAGAAAACTTTATATTTAGTTGGCTAAAGTGGTCATAATGGTAGAGCTTAAGGTAGTTACGTGGAATGATGTTACTACTTATCTATTGCATATAGTGGAGGAGATGGGGAGGGATAGATTCAAGCCCGACATAGTTGTTGGTATAATGAGGGGCGGCGTAGTGGCTGCCCGATTAATAGGGGACTTCCTTGGCGTGGATTCCATATCATCAATGGAGGTGAAGTTCTATAAGGGAATTGGCGAGCAAGGGGATGAGCCTAGGATAACTCAACCGCTGACTATTGCCGTGGAGGGAAAGAAGGTGCTAGTGATTGATGACATAGCCGATAGCGGCAATACGTTGGTTACCGCTGTAGAATATATTAAAGGCATGAAACCTATGCAGATAAAAACGGCGACACTTCTCGTGAAGCCTTGGTCGAAATTTAAGCCTGATTACTTTGGCGGTGAAACAACTATGTGGATAGTGTTTCCCTGGGAATTGGGGGAGACATTAAGAGAGCTTGGAAGCAACTCAACGCAATTGGTCAGCAAGATGGATAGCGAATTGGCCGGTAAAATAATGACCATAATGAAGATTCTCAATAATTAGGATAGCCGATTTACGTGGCCGTGGTCATTACGCATTAGGTTCCCTGCTTCGTTCCTGCCGCTTAGGCATTATTGTTTGCATTGCTTTACATTTGCGGTGAATTAGATAAGGTAATGCTTATTAATATGCTAACTATTTGACAATCATGCAACAAGTAAAATTAAGGCACTACATAAACGGCGAATTTCGGGAACCAAGCAATGGCGAATATAATCACAAGACCACTCCAATAGATGGCTCCGTCATAGCATTGGTTCCCAGCGGCACACGAGAGGATGCTAAGGCAGCCATAGATGCGGCTTACGACGCAAGTAAGCAATGGTCTAAGCTAACCCCCATTAAGAGGTCCGACTACATATATAAAATGTATGAAGTAGCGAGGTCAATGGAGGAGGACTTGATCAATACATTAATAGTGGAGGGCGGCGGCATTTATAAGAAGGCATGGGGGGAGGTCGTTTTCACCGAGAGACTTATACGTAACGCCGCGGAGTTGGCTCGCCACTATGAGGGCGAGGTTCTGAATTCCGATAGTGAGGCCACCATATCCATGGTGTTCAAGAAGCCGAAGGGGATAGTGGGCATAATTACTCCATGGAATTATCCGTTATCCATCTCGATGAAGAAGGTCATTCATGCCCTAGCAATAGGCAACACCGTAGTACTGAAGACAGCCAGCGATACCCCGATAACTGGTTATAAGATAGCTGAGATGGCCAATAAGGCTGGCCTTCCAAAGGGAGTGCTTAATGTTGTGTTCGGGTCAGGAGGAATCGTTGGTGATGAGATAGTGACTAATAAGAAGGTTTCTCATATAACCTTCACGGGGGAGACTGGGACTGGAAAGCAGATAGCCGAGAAGGCTGGTCGCGGATTAAAGACTGTTACGCTAGAGCTTGGGGGTTCGGATCCCTTGATAGTGCTTGACGATGCGGATCCAGACTATGCCGCTCGATTAGCTGTATTTGCAGCATTCTTCCACCAGGGCCAGATATGCACTGCCTCCAAGAGAATAATAGTGCACAAGGGGATATATGATAAATTCGTTCCAAAATTCATAGAATACACAAGGAGGCTTAGAATTGGCGATCCGCGCACCGATAAGAATATAGATTTTGGCCCCCTAATAAATAAGTCCCAAGTCAATTCCATGATGGAGTTCCTCGATGACGCCGTGAAGCGAGGAGCTAAGGTGGAGACTGGAGGCAAGGTCAACGGTAATTACTTTGAGCCCACCATATTGACTGGGGTAGATAAGAACGCGAGAGTACTACGCGAGGAAGTGTTTGGCCCGATTAGACCCATAATAATGGTTGAGGATGATGATGAGGCAATAGAGATCGCGAACGATACGGAGTACGGCTTATCAGGTGCGGTATTGACCAGCAACATAAATAGGGCAATGAATATAGTGGAGGCCGTGGAGTCCGGGATGTTTCATATAAATGACGTCACGTTCCTAGAGGAATCGCATGTACCGTTCGGAGGAATAAAGGCAAGCGGGATCGGCAGGGAGGGAGGCAAGTATTCCTTCCATGAGTCTACATACGATAGGTGGACAACCATAACGCTTAGGCAGAGGAAGTTTCCCATACCTTCATGAATCTAGATAATTCTCCTAGGCAATACATCTATTTCCTTGTCCCCATTGATTAAATCCACTTTAATTAATCGCCCCCTCAAGTACTTCTCGTATAGCACCCCAGTCTCCGTCGCCGCCGATAGAAGGGTTTCCTCACTTATTCCTGGCACTCCTGCACTTATTATCAATATATTCTTAGTGGTTTGATCAACCATGGTTAGTTCGGAGTCCCTGTAGGGATATACGTGGAGTATAGTGCCATCGCTGGCCGCTAGCACGATTTGGTTATTGCTTAGTTTTCTTCTTGGAGAGCCTATTGGTATGAATACCTCCCCCTCAGCGGCATACCTAAGCACAAGTTTCTCAGCCCTTATCTTATCAATATCATATAGTCCAATGGGTACCTTATACTTAATGCTGACTATATTACCTATATCCACCGCAGGATTTATGGTTGGTACCCGCCCTCCATTTAATAATCTACGTATTAGCGCCTCCTGTGATGGTCTCTGCTTAGTTGGATCTATCTTTAGATATCTCCAGTAAAAGTCCCTATATGCTCGAATAATGGGGTCGCTCAGTAAGGTACTTATTGTATTTTTCATGGCTTCCTGTGTAGCATTATTCCATTCCTGGCTCAAATCAATGGGCACATCATTAACTACATTCATCGCAACCGCGACTCCCAATTTAATGCCTAACTTCGACAAATCTCCACTTATCCCTATTCGCATATTATTATTACGGTTACATGGATATAAACATTATTGTCCCCTTCCTGGCCCTGGAAGAGTCGTGGCCTCATCATGAGGCAATCGGAGATCCAGTGTACAAAATATTTTTAAATAAAGGCCTCCGCATCATTGATATGACCATTACCTGCAAACTATGCGGTAAAAGCATGAATTCGATGAGCGAGTATGTGAGGCATGTTAAGGTTGAATGCAAGCAAATACCGAGAACTAGGAAGTGCCCCATCTGCGGCAAGAAATTCAATAGCATACATAAATTCAAGATTCATTTAATGAATGAAGCATTGATAGATGCGCGACATGGAAACGCAATAATACAGTAAATGTCTTCAAGAGCATCCTCTAGCGATTAATAATGGTTGAATTCCGTCGTCTCTATGAGGATGTTATTTTCACTGTGTCTGGTAATTCGGCTTAATGGCTTGGTTTAGATGGAAAGCGGTAATGCCGGCCAATGTGGTTTATTGATCAAACACCCGTATATATCTATTCCTTGTATCATATAGCATGCCTGAGATTGATGACATTATCGAGAGGAGATCATCCGGTACAGATGCCACGGGAACTATTGTTGCTGCAATACGGTTGCTGAATAAGGGAGTAACTAGGTGGGCGCTCCGGGCATTAATGAAGGAAGTTGAGATGCAGGGTGAAAAGAAGCCATTAATGGAGTGGGCATTAGCTAAGTATGCTGGGGAGAAGCAGTGTCCAACTATTGCTCACTTGATTGCCCCGCTCCTGGAGATAGGCATGAAGCTCACTGCTGCGTATCTGCGATCAGATGAGGATGCATTAAGGCAGATGCTAAGTGATCCAGCGGTGAGGAGGGGACTCATAACTACTCTGAGGGGCATAGCATTATTCGGCGTCACCACGCCCCAGAGATTGCCGGCTCCATTCTTCATAGTATGGAACTTCACTAATTCCTGCAACCTTAGGTGTATTCATTGCTATCAGAATGCGGGGAAACCATTAACCAATGAATTGACACTTGAGGAGAAGCTTAAGGTAGTGAAGGAGCTAGATGAAGCTGGTGTACCGGCTATAGCGTTATCCGGCGGCGAACCAACTGTTCATAGGGATTTCTGGCCCGTCCTATCCGAGATATCGCGGCGAGGCTTCTATTCGGCCGTGGCTACTAATGGATTAGCGTTCTCAAGTATGGAATTTGCCGAGCGGGCTCGTAGGGCAGGGCTTCGATACGTGGAGATAAGCATAGATGCCGCTGATCCGGTAATTCACGATAAATTCAGGGGAGTGAGCGGGGCATGGAATAAGGCAGTTACTGGATTACGTAACGCCGTTAAGCTTGGCTTCAGCACTGCACTGGCCTTCACCGTCACTAAGGTAAATATAGGTGAGGTTGACAAGATAATAGATCTAGCGCAAGAAATTGGGGTTTCTAAGGTGATATTCTTCAATTTCGTCCCCGTGGGTCGTGGCCGTGAGAACCTGGAGATAGATCTATCTCCAGAGGATCGTGAGGAGTTTCTTAGGCACATATATGGCGAAATGAAGCGAAGAAAGATAGAGATAATAAGCACTGCTCCTCAGTACGGTAGGGTAGTGAATCAATTAAGCGAGGGAAGCGATTCTTCTCCTACTCACTTCGTGATAGCGAGTGATCCCGTTACTAAGGAATTAACAGAATTCATTGGCGGATGCGGAGCGGGTAGGGTCTATGCGGCCATTGAGCCCGAGGGAACATTAACTCCCTGCGTCTTCCTCCCACGACCAATCGGTAATCTCCGCGTTAAGTCATTTTGGGATATATGGATGGATCCATTCATGGAGAACTTCAGGAACCGCGACCTACTTAAGGGATTCTGCGGTCAATGTCCCTATAAGTTAATATGCGGTGGATGCAGGGCCAGAGCTTATAATTACTTCGGCGACGTGCTTGCGCCGGATCCGGGCTGTATTTATAATTCAGCGGATTGGTGTAGGCTTTCTGCAGACATATCTAAGGTGAAGATTAAGGCACCGATGGCGATCAAGTGATTTTATATGAAGGTTCTCCTAGCCGTTCCACCCGGCATAGAGAAAATGGAGCTGTATAAGGTGCTTGGATTAAGGGCGCCACCGCTTGGATTAGCATGGATAGCGGCTGTTCTGGAGCAGGGTGGGCATAGCGTCAAGATAATTGATTCACCAACCATTGGAATCGATTTAACTACGTTCATTAATGAGGTGAAGACTTGGCACCCAGACATGGTTGGTATAACCTCGATGACGCCCACCATATATAAGGCATATGATGCTGTTAAGGCCATTAAGGAATATGATAAGGACTTGCCCGTGATTATGGGGGGTCCTCACGTCACATTTATGTATCAAGAGGCCTTGAGCAATGGAGTAGATATTGTGGTGAGGGGAGAGGGTGAATTCACGACCCTGGAACTGGCGAATGTGATTGAGCGAAATGGATTAGATAAAGGCAAGTTAAGGAATGTGGCTGGAATAGCTTACTTAGGCGATAGGGAGGCGGTAGTGACTCGAGAGAGACCCATAGTTAGGAACCTGGATGATTTGCCTCCCCCCGCTAGGCACCTCCTTCCCATGGATAGATACACCTTATTTGGAAAACCTATACGCATAATTCATGCGATGGCTAGCCGTGGCTGTCCATATGGTTGCTCATTCTGCTCCACTTCATATTTCTGGGGCCGCATGATTAGGTATAGATCTGCTAAAAATGTCGTGGATGAGTTGGAGAATTCAATTAACAAGTATAAAACTAATATAATTGCCTTCACTGATGATGAGTTCACGTTAGGCAGGAGATTCATAGATGCCTTCCTTAAGGAATTATCATCACGACGACTCGATATATCGTTTTCCTGTGGTTCGCGGGTTGATACCATTGATAAGGAAATGATGCTGCTGCTCAAGAAACATGGCTGCTCCGCCCTATACTTCGGCGTTGAGTCAGGTAGCCAGGAATCCATTAACAGAATAGGAAAAAAGATAACCCTGGAGAGAGCTGAGAAGGTGTTTCAATGGGCTAAGGAAGTCAAGATAAGCCATGTTGGCTCCTTCGTGCTCGGCTTTCCTTGGGAATCAATTAATGATATGAGGAACACCGTTAAGTTCGCGATTAAGCTTAAACCAACATATGCCCAGTTTACGATAGCAACCCCCTACCCAGGCACACCGCTTCACCTAGAGGCCGAGCAAGAAGGATTGATAGAGGATCATAATTGGGATCACTACACGACGCTGAATGCAGTAATGCGTGGATATAGGTTCACTAGGGAGGAAGCTCAAAGAATGCTTCAATGGGCATACATAAAGTATTATGCCAGGCTAGGTTTCCTGATTGGCGAGCTGATTCATGGAAGGCTTGGCCCTATAGTGACCGCGATAAGGAATGCCTTGGTTCCATGGTTCAGCGAGGAACTGCTGCATGGCGGTAATGACCATTAATTCCATTAGCAACTGGTCGGCCATAATGCTTTTGGAATTGGCTTATCGGTGTTCCTCAGGGCTGGGGAATCGTCAATGACTGTAGGGCTAATAGGCTTCTTTTTGCTGGGAGTATTGCTGTGTTGAATGATTCGGCATCCATGCGTATTCCCCACATATTAATGATCTTTATCAATGTATCAATATCTTGATTAATTTTACCTATCTCCACATAATCATGTATTATTTGCAGCACTTCCCTCACCGTTTCCATGCCCATTATTTTAGCCAACCAAACTAATGTATCCGGCACATTGAGCACAACCATGTTTCTCTTGTTCAACTTTATGCTTAGATACATGAACACTAATTTGACGTTATTAACTTGCTTGCAACTAACCTTTCTGCAATCATTCCTGGCCAGGAGGACTCCATCATGCACATATATGTTTCCCTTCTCGAAGCTGAACCTCAATGAGGCGGTTATGCCATTATATGAGAATATCCCTATGTCTCCATTTAACTTTTCCGATAATCGTTTAAGTCTCCCAAACAACTTGTAAACATCATCCCTATCGCAATTTCTCGCAATGAATTGCGTTGTTGCTATGAGGGGTAGATCCATGCAGTCCAGCCCGAATTCATTGCAAATAACGACGCGTCTCCACAGAATCAACAGTATTAGGTGCAACGTATCCATTTCATTAATTGGACAACCACCGCTGGGTGGAGACTTAAAATCCACATTAACATAATTAGTGGGTCCCCTATATAGATTTCCCTCACCGTAAACCGTAAAAATGGGTTACCCCAAGGGTTCCAACGAGCCCCGGTAGCTCAGCCTGGTTGGAGCGCCTGCCTCGTAAGCAGGAGGTCCCGGGTGGCGGCCTTGGTCGCCCGGGAATTCAAATCCCGGCCGGGGCTCCAATTATTTTGCGTTGAGGAATGTTAGATTAGGTAAAGGTATTTAAGCTGCTTATTTATGGGTTTCTTGAATGAGATGTTGGCTGCCGATGAGGTTTACGTGCCGGACATCAGCGTCATAGTTGATGGTAGTTTAAGGGAATCAGTCATAAGGGGTGAAGTTCGCGGTAAAGTATTGATTCACTCCCTTATCGTGCGATTCTTTGAGGAAGAGGAGAAGAAGGGATCATCTATAGGTAAGCTCGGCATAGAGGAATTGGAATACATTAATGATGCTATCACTAAGATGGGCCTCACTGATTTCGTTAGAATAGAGTATATAGATACTGTGCCCAGAGAAGTTGCCCGAGTCGATGACATAGACATAATCGCTAGAGAGGTTGCCCGGGAATTAGGGGCCACCCTAGTGACGAGCGATCAAACAATGAAGAGCGTCTGTGAAGTAATGAAGATAAAGTACTTATATTTAGGCAAGG
Source organism: Thermocladium sp. (assembly GCA_023269935.1). The sequence goes on along the minus strand of JAGDXC010000003.1, from coordinate 28,529 downwards.
AAAAAACTATTTCTGAGCTGGAGAAGATGTTTCAATTAGAGCGTGGATTAATGTCGGTTCACTTGAAGGAGGATGTGGTGCCGCTGGGCAAGAGGGGAAAACCAGGAGCGTGGGAGATGGTGCCGCTGGGCACAGAACCAATGCGGAGGGAACAGTTAGAGAAGATGGTGCGGGAATTAATCTCAATGGCCCACAGAAGCAACGATACTGTTATTGAAGTAAGGAGAGACCACTCGCTGATAATACAGCATAAAGATGTTAGGATTGTGGCTGTATTTCCTCCGGTGTCCGATGGAATAGAAATAACGGCCGTGAAGCCATTGGTGAAGCGACGCATAGAGGATTATTCCCTTCATCCCAAGGTACTTGCTAGGCTAGAAGAGGGGGCAGAGGGGATACTAATAGCGGGTTCTCCTGGGGCCGGTAAGACCACATTTGCCCAAGCCCTAGCCGAGTTTTACCTCTCAAAGAATAAGATCGTCAAGACCATTGAATCCCCGAGGGATATGATACTTCCACCGCAAGTAACACAATTATCAAAGACCATGGCATCCTCCGAGGAGATACATGATATTTTACTGCTATCAAGGCCGGATTACACGATATTTGATGAGATGCGGGATACGGCGGACTTCCAGGTATATGTTGATCTAAGGCTGGCCGGGATAGGCATGGTTGGCGTGGTTCACGCTACTACACCCATAGATGCGATTCAACGTTTCATTGGAAGAGTGGAGCTAGGCATGTTGCCATCAATAATGGATACCATAATATTCATGGATAAAGGGGATGTAAGCAAGGTTTACTCTCTGGAGATGGCCGTTAAGATACCGGAGGGAATGCGAGAACAAGACTTGGCGCGACCAGTAGTTACGGTGAGGGATTTCATTAGTGGAGACGCAGAGTATGAAGTATATGTATTTGGAGAGGAAACATTTGTTGTTCCAATAAAGGAAAAAAGGCAAGGCAGGTCGCAACACGCTGATTATAGGGTAATAAGCAGAATAGCGAGAACACTAAGAAAGTATGTGCCGCCTAGTGAATTATCCATCGAGTATGGTGGCCCCAATATGGTCGTGATAAAGGTACCTGAGGGCTATATGGGAATAACGATATCAAGGGTGTTGCCTAAATTGGAGAGCCTTAAGCGTAAGTATAATATCGATATCAAAGTAGAGCCCCGAGATTAATTTAAATAGTTAGCTATACCTAGCTATACCCATCCAGCCCGAGAAAAGGATGGGAAATACATTCCCTTTGATCGTAAATTGTTAAATCTTGCCACATTATCTCAACCTTATTTATACTCTCTTTACTACCCTTAACTCCCTGGCTAGTTACCCATCAAGCACAAAACGCCGCGACTCAATTATTGATGAGCCACTATCTATTACTATTACTTCACCGGTTAAGTTGCGAATTTTATCGGATGCTAATGCAGCAACTAGCTCCGCCACTTCATTTGGCTCCACCATGCTGCCCGTCAATGTGTGGGCCTTTACCCATGTTTCCTCGTTTTTACCAATATACTGAAGTAGAGAATCCCCCATCTTGGTTTTAACTAAGCCGGCCGCCACGGCATTAACTGTTATGCCAAGAGGACCTACCTCTGCTGCCAATGCCTTAGTGAAGCCTATTATGCCTGCCTTGGCTGCGCTATAGGGAACCAAGTAAGCTAGACCAGTTATACCGGCTATAGATGTTATATTTATTACCTTACCGTGGCCTTTCTTGATCATATGGGGAAGGGCTGCTCTAGTAACCAAGTAAACTGATTTTAGATTGGTATTTATTAATTTATCCCATAATAATTCATCTATTTCTATAAATGGCCTAGCAATACCTAATCCTGCATTATTCACCAAGACATCTACTGAGCCAAATGCTTTAATGGTCTCGTTGATTAATTTATTTGCACCATCAATTGTAGCCACATCCGCCTGAACTAGAATTCCATCTCCATGCTTTTTTACCTCCCGCAAAGTCTCCTCTCCTTCCTCAACGTGTCGCTTCACATTTATTACAAGGGAAAAACCAGCCTCAGCCAATTTCACAGCTATTGATCTACCGATGCCCCTCCCACTACCTGTCACTACAGCTGTCCGCATACATTACGAAAAGATAGACAGGAATAAATATCTAGTGTGGCTCACATTATTAACCCATTAGTTACAATTAATTACTGAATTCTGTTGACGGCTCCCCCGCCCAAAGGGCGAGGCTTCTTAAGGATCTTGTGAAAAACTGCTTTGAAGAAAGATATCTCTGTTAAAAATGGATGGAGTCTATTAAGGCCAGTCATGAACCAAATATCCATTCTCATGAGGAATCATACTTGGGGAGTGCATATGCAGCCTAAGCCCACTTTTCTGTTATTAGTTTAGGAAGCAATGCATTTATTCCTAGGATGCCGGGGTATTTGTGTTCAAGATACTTGTATTCTCTCCGCTTGGGGGTATTAGGTTAATACTGTACTCCATACTTGCGGTGTTCGTCATACCCATGTCCATAGTTAATCTAATGCTTGTCTTTAAATTACTTGGTTTCCCCGCCTATTACGGCACATTTGTAGCGCTAACAATAACGGGGCTTAGTTTATTGGGGAGCGTAGTTCATGTGGCTGTTTATGAGACCAAGTACAAGGCAATAATGCCGAGTTATGTAACTATAGATTTCATGGGCTTTCAATTCAGGCTCCCCAGTTTCATGTGGCAAATACAGAGAAGCATTGTATCAATAAATGTGGGTGGAGCGATAATACCCACAGCAATGTCCATAGTATTGATGTATGTAATGTGGGATATATCCCATAGGGTTTTAGCGGGGGTAATCATTTCCCTCTTATTAACGACACTGATAGTCAATAGGGCTGCTAAGGTGGTGCCCGGCATCGGCATAACTACTCCAGCGTTCCTACCACCTCTCGTATCCGCCATCGCTACGACGCTTATAATATATGTGATGTCCCCAACACTTCTTAATGCGTCTCCAGCAGCTGCCTATATTGTGGGTGTACTCAGTAGCTTGATTGGGGCTGATCTAATGCATCTTAGGGAGGTGATTGAATTATCGCCGGCCATCATAGATATAGGGGGAATGGGAACATTCGATGGTATATACTTATCCGGGGTGCTAGCTATATTCTACGCAATGGCGTTAACGCTTATAATAGGATGATAATTCTCAGCTACCCTGGGAGGAATCACCGATCATTCGGCATGTCAATCATCACTTAATTAACTTCCTTTATTTGGTTGTTAAAAAATTTTAGGGCAGGGCAATGAACGAAATATATTTTAAAATGTTTATTGATGCCTAAACGACTCAAATTGTCAAATAATAATGGAGAGGAGCTAAAGGAGGAGGAAGTAAAGAGATTAATGGATAAAATGTTATCCTTGATAGGTAACTACGTCTCTACGTCGCTGGATAGGGTGAGAAGCAAGTATAAGCCTCTCTTTGATGCTTTTAGGAGTGGCTTTGGAATAGAATCACCATTATTAGATTTAGACGATGATGGGGTATTATTCATAGAAGCATCATATGCAGAACTAGACGAAGTGTCGCCGAGCATATTAACGCGATTTCTCAATGAAATAGGTGTCCAACCCAATGGATATCCGCTCATATCCACAGTTGGATTAGTGTGCCTTAATGCTGAATATGGGGGAACACAACTAGCATCAACTAAGGATACCGCCATTTATGCTGTTGAAGGCACTAAACCAATAACAATAGAGGGCGGCACACTTCATTGTGCACGGAGAGCGCTCGTTGAAGTGGGTGGTGGAGTTAAGGAAGTCATACGCAACGAGACGGGTGAATTCATAGAATCCACACGCAATGCAATAATTAATGGCAGAAATCAATATTCTACTTATATTGAAAATTATATCAACACGTTTGGTTTTCCACCAATGGAGACAGCTATTGGTAAGGATAGCATTGATATTAATACTCCTGTCCCCGCAAAACTCGTGCCGGACCTCGAGGACCTAGCCATAGCTAAAATAATGGGCAGCAATGACTTCACGGTTGATGAAGTTGACTTAGGCATTCACTGCACTGAGAAGCCCGTGGATAGTGATTACATATTAAATGCCGATGAGGGTATGCTGCTTCTTGGATCTAAGATAAGCGATAAGTGCATAAAATATGTGATGCTGCGAAGCCATGGGAAGATAGATGCAGGTAATGATAGTGAAACAAATTGATTGATATTCTTATGCTTTTCTCTCCATTCTCTCCATGCGTTCCTCTAATTCGATTTCCCGCCTCTTCACTTCATCGATCTCATCCCTTAACTTCCTATACTCTTCTCCCTTCTCTAGGAATTGCCTAATCCTATAGGCTGTCTCCCTAGCTAACCGCCTGACCCGTCCATCTGGGTCCTGGGAAGATAATTTATCTAGCATTGGAAGTAGTCTATCGTCTCTTAATTCTCCAGCAGCCGCCACCACAGCACTCCTGACCCTAAAATTATCATCTCTACTTAGCATTAATAATTCATTAATTATCCTCTTGTTTCCAGGGAATTTAGCCATAGCTTGAATAGCGGCAACTCTAACGGGCGTTGGTTTATCACCCAGCGAGTATCTAATTATAACATCAATGGAATCCGTGGAACCAAGTTCTCCTAAGCCCAGTAATGCTCCCTGCGTTATCACATAATTGTGGCCGCCATAATTTAATGCATCTAGTAAGGATTTCTGTGAATCGTCGATGCCCAGCTTTCCCATGCTTATTGCCGACATGTATCTGACATAGTAGCTCTCCTTCTCATCGCTGAGCAAATTCCGCAATACATTAAGTACTTCCCCATCTCTCTTGAACTCACCAAGGGACTCCACAATAACTCTCTTGACTCGTGGTGATTCCTCTCTCTTAAGTGCCTCCAGCAATGCATTCTTTGCATCACTTGTTCCTATGCGACCCAATGCTCTTGCCGCCTCGGCTCTCACGCCCCAGAATGCATCCTCCATTAATGCACCCCTAAGTGCAGCAATCGATTGAGGGGATGGATTCTTGCTAAGGGACTCAACAGCTTCTATTCTACATATAATGTCTTCATCGCTTAACTCTGCCTTAGCTTCCTCGATGGATTTATCGGACTGTACAATGCGGGGCAATTTAAACCCAGGATCTATGCAAATATAGAGGGGCTTAGTGTCTAGAGGTATTGCTATTGATTGTTCCTTGGTAGTCATCAACACTTGCATAGTTTGTTTTCCATTTCTATTAACTAATTTTATATCGAGGGGCAGCTTATAAATTGGATATGAATCAACATCTTGAGTCTGTTGGATGCTTATTCTGACCAGCTTATTATCAGGATCCCACTCCCACCTAGTCTTTATTACAGGATGGCCTCCCGAATAAACGAATTGATCGAAGAACCAAGACAAGTCCTCCCCAGCCTCAGCCTCGATGGCTTTTCTTAAGTCCTCCGTATCGGCATTACCAAATTTATGAACCTCCAAGTACCTCTTGATGCCCCTCCTGAACACATCATCGCCGACCAATTCATGTAACGCATGAAGAACTGTGGATCCTTTCTCATAAGTATGTCTATCGAACATTTCCTCAGGTATCCCATAGAGACGAGTAACTATAGGCCTTGCATATCGCTTCTCATATTCTCCTAAATAGGTCTTGAAATTATTTAATAATACATATAGAAAGTCATCCCTTCCCTTGCTGTGAAGGGTATATAATGCATCCATATATGTCGCAAAGGCTTCATTGAGCCAAATATTGGCCCAATCCCTGGTTGTAACCAGATCCCCAAACCATTGATGCGCCAATTCATGTGCAACAAGCGAATCGGAGCTGAAGTCCTCATACTTGCAAGGATACTTGGAGTAAGGGCAATGCGCATGTTCATCATGGAGCGTTTGATCCGTTAATATAGTTACCGTGGTATTCTCCATGCCTCCATATATGAATTCCTCGACGACTGCTTGCTTATATATGGGGTATGGATACTTTACCCCGGTAAATTCACTGAAAAATCTTATCATGTCACATGTATGTGCAAAGCTTAGCCTTGAATCATTGGCCCGCCCCCTAGGAACATAATACTCTAGCTTAACTCCATCACATTCATCGCTTATTGACTCGAATTCACCGGCAGCTAACGCTATAAGATACGGTGAGTGAGGCTTATCGAATGCCCATGTCCACTCAACTTTATTATCAATATCCTTTCTATCTATCAGAATTCCATTACTCACCGCAATCAAGTTAGAAGGAACCCTTATTGATATTTGCGTGGGGAATTTTATATTGGGGTTATCAGGTAATGGCAACCAATACCTATTGTCCTCGCTTTCCCCTTGTGTCCAAATAGTTAATACGGGATCGCCTTTATTTGGATTAGGATCAACGAAGTAAAGCCCTCGCCTTGGCTTTGTTGAGTACTCTATCCTTATCAAGGTTGAGTCATTGATTGATAATTGGCCCAGCTCTACAAATAACGTGGAACCATCATAATCAAATGGATGATTAACATTCAGTATATTCATCTCCTTGGCATTCAATGCAACTCGCTTAATGCTTCGCATCGCTATTATCGAATATTCAACTATTCCCCTGATCACCTTATTTTCTGGATCTAAATCTATCCATGCCTTCATTGACTTAACAGAAAATGGGTAATTAACAGGGTATTGCGGCATATATTCAGGAAAGGCAAAGTTTCTTCCAGTTCTATACTTGTAGTTATCTATAAACGACATACCCGATTAGGAGGCGGGGACTATAAAAATATAGCTATTGATCCCTTCCCCCTTGAATAATGGGAATCCTATAGACTAAGGATATTTCCCCGATAAAGAAGGGGGCAAATCTCGCCCTAAAGGCGAGGATTATGTGTAGAGGATTTGGATTGGGAGGGATTTAAGGAAGCGAAAAAATTTCGCCATCCAGTGCAAGAAGGCAATTCTTCAGGGGGAGGAAAATAGATTTTAGAGACACATGGAGTAAGCATTATGATAAGTATAGGGGCTTCTGAATGTTAATGCTCAAGTCATTATACAGGAAAATAATGAGACACGGAACTCACTCCTCTCATCAACTAAGGAGACAAGGACAAGCAAAAAGTGCAAGCACATGGTTAAGGAGAGTGGGAGAGAACCCAGTTTGAGGCGCTTAAGGGGAGTAAGGTAGCCTCCATTGATTTAGGCATTAACGTTTCGGCGAGCATTGTGGTGCAGAACGGCACATGGTTGATATATAGGGGTGTTATGGCTAAGGAGGACTACTTCCAGGGGAGGACCTCGGAGGTCAGTCCTTGGCAGGTAAGTTGAGGGACTTGGGGGATCTTGATGCTTTTGAGGAGGTTGGTTTATCATGTCTCTCACATTATGGTATGACAGTCCTCTTCCTCATTAGTGGGAAGGACCCAAAAAGCCGGAAAATCTTTTTAATATTTCTAAGAGCATATTCATTTATTGATGCCCATTCAAGCAAAATTAAGAACTGCAAAAACACTTTTAATTATTGCTCATTCACCTAAATAATATGTTAGCTCCTAGATATGATGGAGAGAATCTGGTTAACTTATCTAGTTCAATATTAAAGGCTTTCGGCGCACAGGAAAAAACAAATCCATTAAATGGTGTTGAATTGCATGGAAACAGAATAATATTGATGTTGGTCGATGCATTAGGATGGGTTGGACTGGAGAAAATGAGTGGTATAGATGATGTGAAGTGGTTCCTGGAGAAATCGAGGCAATTAACGAGCGTGTTTCCATCAGTAACCGCTACTGCATTGACTAGTCTATCCACAGGTGTGACTCCCGGCATACATGGAGTTCTGGGTACCATACTTTTCATGAATGAATTCGGCAGCATGATCAACACCCTTAATATGAGCATAGCGCCGAGTGGGTCCCGCGATGATGTTTTGAATCTAGGGCACGACTTAGGACAACTTTATCATGATGACACGATATTTGAGGAAGTTGGGAAACACGGAATCAAGAGCGCGGTGGTGGTTCCAAAAGGAATTGGTGGAAGCGGAATATCCCATATATTATATAAGGGCGCCAATGTCTTGGAATACCATACATTATTCGATGCATTCACCACTTCTCTTAATGCATTGGATACTCATCAATTCGTGTATCTCTACTTGACTCACCTAGATACAATACAACATACATATGGTCCATCCTCTCATCACTATGAATATGCATTGGTGGAGACAATGCATATATTAAGAAGGTTCTCAGAAAAACTTCCAAGCAATGTATCCCTAATAATTACAGCTGATCATGGGCAAATAGATGTAGGGCCCGAGAAGGTGGTGGACTTACGTAAGCACAACGAATTATTGAAATCTCTTTCTGTTCCCCCCTTTGGAGAGCCACGGGCACTTCAGCTAAAGCTAATAGATAAAAGCTATGTAGATCCCATTAGGGATTACTTCAAAAAATTCCTTCCCATGGTAGATCTATATGACTTAAATCAGGTAGAACCGCTTCTAGGTGGATTAAGTGAGAAGGTTAGGAGGAGAATCGGGGATCTAATTGCAGTGCCCCGCGACTCAACTACCTTAATTTATCTGCTTAAGCCGTCTGATGATAAATTAATGAAATTCAGAGGGCATCATGCAGGACTGTCACGTGAGGAGATGGCTATCCCCTTATTCATAATAAATAAGTAACCACCAAAAAGCCAAGTAAGCTGGTGCCCTATATTTCCTCTATTGAATCATCGTTATCTTTTTTCTCTTTTTTATTAAATCCACTCATGAGGGGCTCAGTACTTATCTTGGATAATCCGAGTGTGTTAGTCATTGTTTCGTAGACATCCGGCAATAATCGCATTCTTATTATAGTGTAAATAATATAAGTAGTTAGAGCCAGCCCTGAATTATATAATACAATGCCCAATCCTAGGAGATTATTCATTATGAGCGCGGGATCATCTATTGGTATAGATGTATTCAAGTAATGCTTTATAGTTATATATGGTAGATAAATAAACAAGGAAAATGCAAATATAATTATTATAATCCAGAAGATCCGTGATGCCAAGTGAAGATGATTTAGCTGCACTAATGGGATATTCTGGAAAATACCTATCATTGTTATCACATCCGTCAATATAGTGAATGATGAAGCTAGAGCAACGAATATTATGTTTAAGTTAGAGGAACCAATTAACCAGAGCTGAATTATCATTACATCGATTCCAATGAGCGTTGCTATAATCACTATGAGGGAAGCCGTATATATCATTACTTGCAATCTTCTTGCCTGTGCGTTTATAGCCATTAATTTAGGTAATGAATAGGTTAATTTAAATATGTAATAGATAAAAATCCATTAAGGCTGCCTAATGCTCAAGAATCATTGGTCCTCGATTGTGTAAACAAAACATTTCGATTTCCCCAATCAAGGTCCCATAACTCACTCCTCGACACTCTCTTCGCCTTAATGGGTGAGGGGTATTGGGTTACCTTTATGAATCAATTGCTCGCCGGCATCATTAGGATTTGGCCCCACTCTCCATTTCCAAAAATTAACTAATGGAACAAAAATATGGCATATGCAACCATTCGAAAGCTTTACCCAACCATAAACGGCGAGGTTTGCCGTTCCTTATCAAAACATTTATATGAACCTACCCGCCTCCGCCAAACGATTAGGCAGTGGCAAATGATGGATTCCCACCAGCATTGTATCGATGGGCATGCCCCAACTGTGGGGGCATAATAGATGCAGATAGATTAGGAACCGGACTGCCGTGTCGCCTATGTCTCCCTCGGATCCCAAAGAAGCATGATGTGTTAAGTATATTGAGAGAAATGGATAAAATAGGAACTTTGAAACGGATGAGACCCATATTATCCATGTACATGAAATATAATGAATTGAATAATATATTCCGTGAAATCACTGGGTTCGAGATGTGGGGGGCTCAACGGGTATGGGCTCGGCGACTCGTACGGGGAAAAAGTTTTGCCGTTATAGCGCCAACTGGTAGTGGTAAGACCACCTTTGGAATCGTGGCGTCGATATATACCGCAATTAATGGCGGTAAGACGCTTATAGTGGCGCCAACATCGACCCTCGCGTATCAATTATTCCAGAGGGCTGAGGCATATTCTAAGGGAAAGGTGAGGATAGTGGCATATAATTCGCTGTTAACAAAGAAGGAGAAGGAGGAAGCAATCAACAGAGTTATCAATAATGATTATGATGTATTGATTATCACGAATTCATTTCTGTCTAAACACATGGATCTACTAGCTAGAAATAGGTATAAGTTGATATTCGTGGATGATGTAGACAGCGTACTTAAGGCATCAAGTAAGAACATTGATAGATTGCTAGTGCTGCTTGGCATACCGAAGGAAGCGATAGATATAGCGCTAGAGGCTGTTAAAATATCTAAAGATACGATGCAAGCCCTTAGGAATGGAAATGAAGATTATTTAGCCGAACTTAATGGACGAATGAGAAGCATGACTAAGACGATAGAAGAGATGATGAAGGGCCAGGATATCGGCACGTTAATAGTCAGCGGCGTATTGACTAGGCCGCGCAGTACATCCAGGGCGCTTCTCTTCAGGGAATTCCTGGGCTTTGAGGTTGGTGGTCGAGCTGAGGGTCTAAGGAACGTCATAGATTTATTTATGTTACCTAAAACAAACTTAATAGAAGATGCCGTTAACCTAGTCAAGAGGCTAGGCGAAGGCGGTATAATATTCATTCCAACAGATGCGGATAAGGAGATAGCCAAACAGATAGCGGAAAAATTAGCCGAGGCAGGAATAAAGGCTGGTATTTACTTGAAACCAAAAAAGAAACTACTGCTTGCGTTCCAGGAGGGTGAAATAGACGTATTGATAGGTCTTGCTACATCCAGATCATCGCTCGTGAGGGGGATAGATATGCCGGCCCGAATTAAGTATGTAGTATTCGTAGGTGTACCAAAAATAATGTTTAAACTAAACCTAGCGGAGTTCATGCCAATCAGGTTCCTCCTCTTCTTCTCTGGAATACGGCAAATAGCGCCCGACGAGCTAAAGCGCCGCGTAGATAAAATGATTGCTAGGCTGCGGAAAATATCATATCTAAATCAAAATCAATTAAGCGAAATACTTACGAAGGCTCAACAAAACATTGATGAGCTAAGTGGGTTCCAAAGGTACGTAGCTGAAACTGCTATAGAATCGCTTAAACTTGCTGATGAACTCTTGAAAGTACCGACAATAATTGATAACATAAATAAGTCGGAAGTTAATATCCAATTACGGAATGGAGAGTTCCATATTGTGTTGCCTGATTCTACCACATATATACAAGCTAGTGGTAGGACATCAAGGATGTATGTTGGCGGAGTCACACATGGATTATCCATAATCATCGTCGATAATTCGTCGGTCTTCACGGCGCTTCAACGCGACTTAAAATATAGACTCGACGAAGTTGAGTTCAAGGATGCAGAGACCTATGATATAGATACAATGATGCGAGTCATTAACGAGGAAAGAAGGGAGGTGGCGGAACTACTTAGAAGCGAGAAACCAAAAAAAGAACAGCTAAGCAATTTCAAGTCAGTCCTATTAGTCGTGGAGTCCCCTACTAAGGCTAGGACCATTGCTAATTTCTTTGGGAAACCCAGTAGACGAATAATGGGCGGCTTAAACATATATGAGACTAATCTGGGTAACATGTTGTTAAGCATAGTGGCAACCAAGGGGCACATGATGGAACTTGCGCCTAATGCCATTGAGCAGGAAATAGTGAGAAAGGCTAAGGATTATTATGGTGTATTAGTTGCCGATGGAGAATTTATACCCATATACAGCGTAATAAAGAGGTGCCCTACATGTGGTAAGACTTATACCGATGAAAGGGATACTTGCCCCTATGATGGCACTCAGTTAGTGTCTACAATGCCAGTAATAGATACCCTAAGGGACCTAGCGATAGATGTTGATGAGGTGTTAATAGGCACTGACCCTGATTCCGAGGGAGAGAAAATAGCTTGGGATGTGTATAACATGCTGCGTCCCTTTGTGCCGAATATCCGTAGAATAGAATTTCATGAAGTCACTAAGAAGGCCATAATCGACGCCATAACTAATCCAAGAACAGTGGAGCCCAATATGGTTAAGTCACAACTAGTTAGAAGAATAGAAGATAGGTGGATAGGATTTGGACTAAGTAAATACCTGCAGGACAGGCTTAACCGCAAAAATCTATCTGCTGGAAGAGTTCAAACGCCGGTATTAGGATGGATAATACGAAGGCACATAGATAATAAATATTCTAAGGCAATGAGACTGGCCGTAACCCTAGTTAATGATGAACAAGAGACATTTATTGTTCCGCTTAATAATGATCCAAGCGAAGCCAAGGCTGAATCTAAGAACCTACGAGGATTCAGAAAGAACCATGATGGCTTAAAAGTTAATTATAGGAAGATAGAGGAAAAAGAGGAAATAATTAACCCCCCACCGCCTTACACAACTGATACTATGCTCACCGATGCGGCTAACTTATTGAGACTCGATGTAAACACTACTATGAGACTTGCACAGGATCTCTTTGAGTCTGGATTAATAACATACCATAGAACTGATAGCACTAGAGTATCCGCTGTTGGACTATCAATAGCCAAGGAATATATAAGCAATAAATTCAGCGAGAAAGAGTACATGGGAAGAACTTGGACGACGAGCGAGGAAGGAGCCCACGAATGTATAAGGCCAACTAGGCCTATAGATGAGGAGGAACTGCATACATTAATATCAACTGGTATATTAAATATTCAATTAACGAATAGACATATTCAACTTTATCGATTAATATTTAGGAGATTTATGGCCAGCCAAATGAGGCCAGCTACAATAAAGAAGGCTAAGTATAGAGTCACCTTACATAACTCGAATGAAATCGCCAGCAAGGAACTCGAGAGAATAATTGATATCATGGATCCCGGGTTCCAATTAGTGCTTCAATCAATCCGGAAGCGCGAAGCCATTGTTGAGGCGGATTTCGATGTTAAGGATGTGGTTGCTAAGACTATTAGGACGATTTATCCTTATAGGGAAGGCGATATAATAGCTGAGATGAAGAAAAAACACATAGGCAGGCCATCCACATATGCTAAAATAATAGATACGCTGCTTAGGCGAGGATACGTCACAACAATAGGTAACGTGAAATACCTTGTACCAAAGAGGTTAGGTATCCTTGCATATATCTGCCTAACTGGTGACGATTATGTCAGAGAAAAATTACCGCCTAGACGAGAAGAAGATAAGAAGGAACTAGAGGATGCGCAAACTAAATGCGTCAACAACAAGGAACTGGGTAAATTAGTCAGCGAAGATAGGACTAGGCAGCTCGAGGAAGAGATGGATAATGTAGAGATGGGTAAAATAGATTATAAGGAGATACTAACCCAATTGTTTAATGAGATGAAGGAACTAGAGCTATTTTCGTTTGAGTCAGCCGCATGAATCTGTCTTACAATAGGGGTCGCTTGTTTCACCTAATTCGCTTAACTTGTCATCTATTTTCTCATCGACATTTATGGTCTTCACGATTATCTTAGATGGAGATGGCTTATTGGCTACACCACTATAAATCACTTGAACGGACTTACTTTTATCCCTATATACAGTTATGCCTTTAGCGCCTAGTTCCCATGCCATTAAGTAAGCCCCCTCCACGTCCTTAATGGTAGCATTGCTCGGCATATTGATCGTCTTGCTAACACCATTATCAATCCACCGCTGCCACGTAGCCTGCATCATCACGTGCCACCTCCAATGAATCTCATTGGCAGTCTTCAGCAAATCATGTAGTTTATACGAACTGGGAAGCATACCGCTCTCCAATATGTATTTCTTTACATCATCGGGAACGTTACCTAGTCTCTCTAGGGCCGTTCCATTATATTCAACTAGTTTACCTATAGCTAAGTTCCTAACGTAGGCAATAGCGAAAATTGGTTCTATGCTTGAATTCACACCAGCTATTAAGCTTCTGCTCCCCTCTGGAGCAATACTCATCACGGTAGCATTCCGTATACCGTTCTTAACCAAGGCACGAATATCATCAAGTGTAGCGTGCATTTCCTTCAATGTACGTAATGCAGCTAACGTGAATTCATCTTGAGCATGTTGAGGAGGCTTGATTATCTCCAAGTACTCCGATAAGTATTGATTAGTTATTTGTGATATTTTTCTTGACCTCTCCATCCATCTATCTATTGGGAGTATTCCCTTCTCCCAATCACTCCCATTGAACTTAGGATACGATCCCTTCTCCAATGATAATAAGTGGCTTGCCTTCGTTGCTGCACTGAACATAAACATCGCCAATGTATCCGCAAGACGTAATGCCTCAGGGCTATCATAAGGAATACCTAGCTTTATTAATAGATCAGCGAAGCCATTAACTCCGAGACCTATCTTACGAGTGGCATGATTAGCATCATCGAACATCTTATGCGGATGCCTATTTACATCTATTACATCATCTAGGAATCTCACTGCTATGGCTATATCATTGAATAGGGCATCCCAAGCTACTTGATGCTCATGTATGTATCTAGTTATATTTATGCTACCTAAATTGCACGATTCCCCGGGCAAGAGCGGAACTTCACCACATGGATTTGTTGAAGCAATTACTCCAGCATTCTTTGCTGGATGCATTATGTTTATGGAGTCCTTATTCAACATACCGGGATCGCCGGAGTCCCATGCGCTCTTTACCCATTCATTAAAGAGCTCCCTAGCATTTACTCTGCCCCATACCTTTATATCGCCCTGTATGGCACGACGCTCACAGTCCTCATAGCATTTTTGAAATTCATCGCCCCATGTATTAGCCAAGCATTGGCACTCCCTGGGACTGAAGAGAAGCCAATCCTCGCCTGTTAATGCGCGTTCCATGAAATAATCAGTGGTCATCACCGATATATTGAAGTTTTGTAATTGAATGTCCTTTAATTGACCTGACTTCGCCTTAATAAACTTCTGTATATCTGCATGCCATACTTCGAGTATCCCCATCATGGCCCCCCTCCTCTTGCCGCCTTGCTTTATCACATCCGTGCTAACGTCGAATAACCGCATGAAGCTGACGGGACCACTAGCGACTCCCACCGTTGACTTAACTACATCCCCCTCAGGCCTTAATTTAGAGAAATTATATCCAGTCCCAGCTCCCATCTTATGTAGCTCAGCAGTTAGAGTTAAGGCATCATATATTCCAAAACAATTCTCATGAGAGTAACCGGAAATACAATCATCAATCGGCACCACGAAGCATGCAGATAATTCCCCAGAGCGAGTAAAGGCATTAAACATTGTTGGGGAATTGGGAAGGAACCTCAAATTGCTCATCAAATCATAAAACTTAGATGCCCATGATATAGGGTCAACTCCATATGATTTTTCAGCGTAGGCAACCCCCATTGCAACCCTCATCCACATGTATTGAGGAGTCTCAAAGAACGTACCATCAAGTCTCTTTAGCAGATAGCGGCTCATGAGCGTTCTAACACCATTATAAGTGAGCAACCGGTCTCTCTCCGGCCTAATCATACTGCTTAGTTCCTCTATGTATTGCTCATAGAATGATGCCATCTCCTTATTCCATAATCCTTGGCCCATGCCAGTTAAGAACCATTGTCTGAACCCATTTCTATAAATAGTTTCGAAGTTGGATTGATCGAACTTGCCCAGCACCATTTTATATATACTCCACAACAAATAATCCCTGGCCGCAGCATGCCATCTCATATCCTCAGGCGCCTTATTAAGCATTATCAATTGAACCATATCACTTATATCTTGACTCCTTATTGTTTGACTATTTATTAAGCCTTGAAGCTCCTTTAGTACTAGGTCTGGATTTGGCGCATTTACTAGACTAAGCACCCTGAGAAGTTTCCGCGGAGAGAATGGCTCCTCCTTGCCGTTGCGCTTTATTACCTTGGGCATCTTAGATGACTTGGCTATCTCTAATTGCATCTATCCTCCCCACCTATAAAGTTTATTCTTGTAAACGGATAAAATAACCGTATCATTATACTCAATATAATGGTGTAATATCCTAAATAAAGAAGCGATGCTGTAAAATCTTAAGTGGAGAGATAATTGCGAAATTTTCAGTAATTAATAGGAATCATGTGGACACCAACACCTTTCCCTGCCTTATAAATAAATTGACCTCTTCCCCAACATCAAATGGCTTATCCATCATTACCACAACCTCGGTATTATCATTGCTGGGAGGCACCACGGTGACTCTAAAGAGGTCACTTGAGTAACTAGATACCTTAACGCGGGCCTGCCCCACGAGGAACCAGTCACTACCTAGAGAGGATTCCTTGGATATCTTTAGATCTTCAAGACGAATACCCAGCTTTACATTGTTGGCATTTATCTTATTTATGGGGAACGAAAAATCATCAACCACTGCATATGTTGTTCCATTTCTTTCTTCGACTTTCCCATTTAACTCCACTAAATCACCTATCAATTTCGCTACCTCCACGGCGATGGATTTGGAGTATATAATGGATGGTTTATCCACTTGCACCAATTTGCCATGCACTATAACGCCAGCGCGCTCCGCTATGGAGAATATGTCGGCGGGATCATGAGAAACCGTTATTGTGGTTATTTTCAATTCATTTTGAATCCTCCTAACAAGAGCACGGGCACTATCTCTTATTCTGGCATCCAAGTTACTGAACGGCTCATCCAACAAGAGTATGGATGGATTCTTAACTAATGCGCGCGCCAGCGCCACCCTCTGTTGTTGACCCCCTGATAATTCCCTTGGATAATGATTAAGCACGTGTGATATACCAAGTATTTCCGAGACCTCGTTTATTTTCTTTTGTTCCTCGGCCTTACTTATCTTTAGAGATCTCAGCGGAAATGCAATGTTATCATATGCAGTCATATTGGGATAAAGAGCCCACGTTTAAAATACCATACCTATATTCCTATCCTCGGGAGGCACTATTAACCTATGAGGCTGCCACTAATTCATTATTGAAATATAGCTCACTTGTGGTTGGCACATCAAGCCCAGCTATTATACGCATAAGGGTGGTCTTACCGGCTCCGCCGGGTCCTAATATTCCAAAGGATTCACCACTATTGATCTCTATGCTAATCTTATCTAATGCAACTACTTCCTTCTTCTTTGACTTAAATATCTTCGTGATGCCCTTGGCAATTACCTTAACCATATTATACCCCCTTACCTCCAGTTCCAAGAGCTATTAAGTCTTTTATAAAATATCTACCAAGGAATATAAAAATGCCCAATGGAACAATAGATGCTATAAATGCCGCAGCGAACGTTTCATTATAGAGCGTCGCGTATCCTCCAGTGAATGATTGAACAGTGACCGGTATTAGCCGCATATTGGGCGTGGTAGTCAGCATTAAAGGTATGAAGAAGTTGTTCCACGTCTCGATAATGTTAAATATCAATGTTGATACAAAACCCGGCAGCGATAGTGGGAATACTAACTTAATGAAGATTCTCCAATCGCTGCCCTTATCGAGTCTAGCAGCTTCGATTATCCTGGGGGGTATTGCAGTTATGAAGATAGACATCAACAATGCTCCAGTTGGCATATAGAAAATGAAGAAGGCAAATGCTAATCCCCAATAAGTATTTAGTAGACCCATATCGGCAACCAACTTGGTTAATGGAATTAATGTGGCTTGATACGGAATAAATGTGGCCAACGATATTAATGAGAACAAGAAATTGCTTATAAAAGAAGATACCTTACTAAAGCTATTTGAAAGCATATAGAAGAAGTAGGCCGCCATGGATCCCAGGAAGGTAGCTATGAATGCCACAGGAAGCACTATTATCAAGCTATTTAGTAATGGCCTACTTAGCGATGACCAAACCACTTGAAAAGGCTCCAGGGTGGGGGATGACGACGGCACAAGAACTGGCGTCGTATATACGGCTATATCACTTTTTAATCCATTTATTACCATGGCATATATTGGAACTAACCATATAACTATGAAGATTATGATTACCAATTGATGAATTGCAGCCTTTATGGCAGGACTAATTCTCCTAGTCTTGGCCTTACTCATGCTTCATCCACCTCTTTATTCCATATAATGCATAAGGTATTACCACCGCAGTTGCTATTGCTGTTATTATTGTAGCCACAGCGGAGGCTTGCGCAAAATACTCCGTCGTGAATAAGTAATACATATAGACCACGCTAGTTTGGAGAAATATATTAGTTGGTCCACCGCTTAGTAGATAGGGAGGACTAAATATCCTGAAGGAGAAGAGGAATAATAGGGCTGATGATACTATGAATCCATTCATAGAGTTAGGGATAAGAATCCTAAATAATATCTTGAATGGACTGGCCTTATCTATCCTGGCCGCCTCTATCAATGATTTGTCAACGCCCATAAAGGCCGTCAAGTAAAAAATCAGCGATAAACCAGCGTATGCCCATATGACCACTATCATTAGGCTTGGAAACTCAGTGGATGGAGATGAAAGCCAGAGAGGAGTCGGCAAATGAAGCATTCTCAGGAACCAATTTATGCCGATATGAATATTAAATAGCCAAAGCCATATCAATGAATTAGCTGCCATGGATATAGATAATGGATATATCAATAATGATAGGTAGAGACTCCTTAATCTCTCATTGCCTAGAAAATAAAGTAAGGAAGCAAATAATAAACCAAGTAAATTACCAAAGACAACGGCACCTGCCGACAATAGAATGAGTGAAGGAGATTGAGAAATACTCTGTGGATAATAGGGACATATATGTTTGGAGACCAACAAATGATGGGTGAGGATTAAGTAGAGACCAATTCGTGAATGAATAATATAAGTTCCATAATACTAGGTAAAGTAAGAGAAATGAAAAGAAAATCGTTGGGATTGCCATTATTAATCCTTGAATTCTCATCATATCACCAATAAACAAACTATTATTTTAATATTGGCTTCGGGAAACATTGTTAGGAATTAACCCAGGGTGGGTAGTAACCAGCAAATGGGTGGCCGGGGAACCCTAGGTAACCAAGACCAAGCTTAGCAGCGGCCAACCACTCACTCTCCTCCTGGTGCATTTCCGTGGCCAGTGTTATATTCCAAGCCGCTATACCACTTGGCCCAACTTGTTGCAATGTGTAGAGACCACTATTCAATTGAGCGAATACATCATCAAATAACCCACCATCAGATAATTGATAAACGAAGCTTTGCTCAGGAGTGCTCAGCAGTTGCTTGTAATCATACCACTGAGCAGGCGTATTAAAGTAATCCGTAGTAACATTGTTATAGAATGTAACTGCCTTCCATTTGGTCCATATTTCTTGCCCAGCCATGGATGTCCACCATTTAACGAATGTCAAAGCATTCTGCTCCTGCGGGCCCACTGGAACTGCAACCGAATCAATAACTAATGCATAATAGTTCTGCGTACCTGGAAATGGCTCCTCCACAATCGTCACATTATTCCAATTAATATAAGGCGCAACCGCTGGGTATATGGTTATATTGAGAAAATCATAGGCATAATTAGTTAACCAATTACCATTGGCTTGGAATGCCACATTACCTTGGGCTAGATCGGTTAATCCCTGGGTCCAAGTCAATGATTGCCAGCCTGGATAATCATATGAGGTAAAGTTGAGGAATAATTGGTTGGCCTCAGCTATCCATTTCTGTATCGTTGCATTGTTTAATGGAATTACTCCGTATATCATTTCATTATATACATGAGGCCCAGCCAGAGATAGAAATATGTCTTCCCAAAGATTTAATTGATCCCAACCACCATCAGAGCCAGGCACCATCCATGGGGAAACACCATGAGCAGCTAATTGAACTGTATCATATTCTAGCGTAGATAAATTAGTTGGTATTGGCAAATCATACTTCTTAAGCAATTTCAGATTAATATAAAGCAATGCACCTCTATGAACATTAACCGGTATTGATAATAAAGTTCCATTGAACGCACCGGCTTGAAGTACTTCAGGCACGGCATATTTAAAGAGACCAATCTGTTGAGCTATCGGTGTCATATTAACGAAGTTATTTACTTCCTTGGGAGCTATTTCCACATAACTTATCATCTCAGGACCATAATGCACTTGGAACAATGCCGGCGGTCTTCCAGCCTCTATTAGCGTGAGTATTGCGTACTTGGCGTTGGTTCCCCCAGCACCTGGCGTAATCATGGGGGTTACGTTTAGGTGGTATTGGTTTTCGAATGCTGGTATTAAGTGGTTCAACGCCACCTTACCTGTGGTGGCCCACCACGTGTAGAATATTAGTGCACTCGTTGCTTGAGTCTTTGTTGTCGTTGTTGGTATTAGGTTATTGCTACAGCGGCCGCCACAACCACGATTATTACCACCGCTATAGCAATCCACGCAACCCTAGATAAGCCCCTCATAAAACAAAGAAACAAACCACAAATATAAGCGTTATGGTATACTGGTAATAACAACTGGTAGTACTATATTTACACATGTATAATTTGCAAGTGAATAAATATATTTTGTATCATAGTAATTATTATATTTACTTTTTACATGCTCCCAATATAAAAATAGCCTAGTCATTTCCCCAGAGCACATAATCTTATCCGTTTACTTGATAAGCTAGATGAATTAAACATCCATATGCAAGAGCAAGTACAAGCACCACTTGAACGAAACACCGTAGTAATAGATAATGCTTCTAAAGCTGAGAATGCAATAAGGGAATTATTAGAGAAAGTTGCAGTAGCCACAGGCTCCACTGATATAGTTAGGGAACCGGCCGCGGATGTAATAGAGGAGCCGAACAGAGTAGTTATACTATTTGATGTGCCCGGTGTAGCTAAGGAAAGGATAAAGATAGTAGTAGGCTCTAATTACGTAGAGATAAGGGCTGATTCATTACCCCTTCCACAAGCCAAGTTCATTCATTTGGAGAGAATAGGTAACTATAGATTACAAAGACGGATAGAGTTTCCCTTTAAACTTAAGATAGATGAAGCTAAGGCTTATTTAAAAGATGGAATATTACAAATAGTTGTGCCTAAATTGGGAGAAAATGCCTCCGAAACAGAACTAGTAGTTGAGTGAAACCAAGTACCTTAAGCTATATTAAATATTTTAATTATTTGCTGGGAAGTATGCCATAGTTAAATTAGCATAGTTCTCAATATTACGCTAGCCCTTATTGGCTTCCTGTCACAGAATAAAGTATTTATAGGGTACTAGATATAGGAACAGTGATCTATAGTGAAGTATGAACCAGAAACCAGAAGGGTCCAATTAACAGGAGGCGCAACCCTGATAGTTTCTCTTCCAAAGGAGTGGACCAGGGCCACAGATCTAAAGCCGGGAGATGAGGTTCTTGTAATGCCTCAACCCGACTTATCCCTACTTGTTGTGCCCAAGAAAATTGATAAAATGATGGCATTTGAGGCAACCCTAAATGTGCAGGATGATTTGGCTAACAAGGAGCACCTAGAACGAATATTACTTTCATATTACTTGGCAGGATACGATATTTTTAAGTTAAATTTCGACGTATCAACTGCACCACTAAAGAAGGAAATAAAAGACCTAGTTAGAAGGAAATTAACCGGAGTAGAGGTAACTGAGGAAGGTAGAAATAGCTTAGTAATGCAGAATTTAATTGATATCCCAGACGTTAAGATAAATGACATAGTCCTAAAAATAGTAAGAGCATTAGCAGGCATGTTAGAGGATGTTAGAACAGCACTAGATACAGCGGATAAAGCTATCCTTAATGATATAATAGAACGAGACAACGAGGTTGATAAATTCTATTGGCTCCTTAATAGATTACTTAAGCGAATGGTAGTTAGTAAGCACTCGATGAGTCTTTCCGGCTTAAAGGATCCACGAAACCTGCTAGAGTATGCCACAATAAATAAATCACTCGAGCGAGCCGCCGATCATGTTGTGGAAATATCATATGAATTACTAAATATGGGTTCATCATACCTAATAGGCATACCAAAGGACCTTAGAAACAAACTCGGAGACATGACAAGCCTAGATAATAAATTGCTTAACTCAATTTCAAAGGCATTCTCAGAAACCATAACGCTTGAGGAAATTAACAGAATAATTGATCTAGCTAAATCGGAATCCAAATCCTCTATTCCAAATATAATGAGCGAAATATCAAAGATAGAGATCGATCCTGCCCTATCGGCAAGCATAAGAACTATAATAAATAGCCTTTCTAGGATAGGGGAGTATATATCTGATATAGGGGAGGCGATAATAAGTCTAATAATAGAGCAATCAATGTAGTAAAATTCTTAATTTACACATTAAAATGATTCATACTAGACCTAATATTCAAAATATATTCAGTTAACTGAAGAGCCGCCATTACATGAGCGGAGCCGTATTTTTATGGCTTTATTTTTCATTATTTCATTATTATACTAGTTATTATATCTTCAAAGAATAAATGATTAATTACTTTTTCGCTTATTATTAGCCCATAATTAGCTAAGGAACTCTCAATGATTGACGCGGATTCAGAGGAGTAAGTTAATATAATAAAGTCGTAGTTCATTTTCATGACTTGCTTAAGAAGTTCATCTATCAAATTGGGACTTAAATAATCTAAATATATTGCGGCATCCAGCCAATCTATTGTGCTTGATTTATTGCCGCCTAATAAATAAGGTAGATTAAAAACTATTATATCCAAATCTAGGCCCCATCTCACTGAACTAAGAAGGTTGGCCTGTATTACATCTATCTCATCCATTGTCTGCATGGTTAGTTTACAAGCGTAAGGATTAATGTCTATCCCGATCAATTTCCCATGTTTACAATTCATCAAATGCAACTCTCGTGATAAACCACCTATTACGTAGCCGCTACCGCTTCCAATTTCAATTATAGAAACTTCATCCTTATTATTGCAAATTTTTCTTAGAAGCGATATTGCTGTTCTAAGCGTTTGATCCGAGTCCTCGGCTGGCTTGTAAACATTTTCCATATTTACAATATCGAGCAATGAATATAAATGCTAGGTCTTATAATGATGATGATAAAAGCAAATAGAGTATCACGTTTGGAACAAACATTACGAATACGTAGATGGTGAATACTATCTCCGTGGATAGACTAGTTTCAAGGGATACCAATGTCGAGAGCAAGGAAATAGATGTAACTGTCGATAAATAACTCACTGTGTATATTATTGCCGCTATTAATGGATTGTACATTAATCCAAGAATATATGCAAGCGAGTATATTGTTGATGCTGTGAAGAGCGGTATGAGCGAGGCCAGAGAATACGTTATCCAATATATCATATCATGTAGAGGCATCAACATCCTTAGTATTACAATATTAATAACAATGAAAAGAATTATTGAAATTATGGTTATGTATTGTGGAATAAATACATCTGTTGTCGGCAATAAAAAGATCAATTTAATGCCGCTCATATACATTATGATACTACTTAACGCTAATATCAACAATGAATAAATGAGCAATATTCTGGACTCGACTTGATGAAGATAAACCCCTATTGGCCTTAATGATAAGTAATTAATCAACTTATGCAGCGAGCCAAGAGGCTTTTCCTCGTCTATATTCATTCCACGCAAAGCATCAACTACATTTCTACCTCTATCAGTTAAGAGCACATTTGACCCTATCCTAGTTATAAGTCCCTGAAGTCTCATGGTTTCTACATCATATAATAAAATGGATAATGGAATATTCAATTCTTTTTCTAGCTCCACCAATGATTTTGATGATGCATAAATGGACTTTAGTATCCTCAACCTACGAGGACGAGAAATCACATAACGAATATATGTCGATCCATTATTGGCTGATCTATCCATTAACTGACCACCCTAACTTCGTAACTTGAAGTAAGCGGAATACGTATAACTATACTGAGGTACTTCCATTCCTTACCTAATTCAATTAACAATAATGGATAAATCACTGCATCCTCTGTATCATAGCGATCGCCATTATTTAAGTATTTTGTCCAATATAGTTACCCATCTCCACCATAAATGGCGAGATTTTTCATTCCCTCAATTCCCTTCTTTTGCAAACTACCCCGCTCTTACTTATGATATCTCTGTCGATCAGAATGAAACAAGGAAAGCATATAAATATGGCTTAAAATTATATTGCCCTAAGGTATAAATGAATATTGATGAAATCAAGAGTTGGATCATCTCACTGCTCACGAGGAAACAACGAGTGGCCCTCAATGAATTATTGGAGCTAGCCGAATCTAAAGGAATAGGACGACTAGCTCTATTTATCGCAATTAATCAAGTAACACAGGAAGAAAGAGACATAGTAGCACGCAATCCAATGGAGATTGCTAGAATATCAATAGGGAACGAAGAGATTAGAATTTCACTGCCTCAAGAGATTGAGAAGAAACAGATCACAAGACAACGGCGGCAACATGCCAGAAGCACGGCTAACATAATGGATGCACTATTCAGCGAGGAACAAAAACAACAGAAAGAAGAACAAAAACAAGAACAAAAACAACAGAAAGAAGAACAAAAACAAGAACAAAAACAACAGAAAGAAG
>JAGDXC010000003.1:0-3798 GCA_023269935.1 Thermocladium sp. | reverse complement strand
AACAAAAACAAGAACAAAAACAACAGAAAGAACTCAATATTACTCTTCCCGGCTTCAGTGAGTCCGATATTGAGCGTGGAGCAATGGCTATAGTTCAATATCTTAATAAGTACTGGAGCGTGGGCAGAATACGGCTAATCGATGATGTACATCACACTACTGGCATTCCACGTGATGCATTGTCACGAATACTAGATGCGATGAATAAGCAGGGCCTTGTGGAGATAGTGGAACCCGGAATAGTTAATAAAACGGATAAGACCCCAGTCATTGGCATTAAACTATCAGAGCTTCTTAATTAATTTCTCACACCAGTGAATAGGTAATAAAAGCAATAAACCTTGCCTCTTCAATATGGGAAGGGGACTGACTTGGCTCTCTCAATTCCTAGGAGACTTCCTTGACCTACTCTGTTCCATAATATCCTTATATTATGGGACTGGTCTATCCCGATGGGATAGATGGAGAACCAAGGAAAGTTAATGCATTAAGTCACCGTTTTAGAAGATCTCTAATGTTCTCTACAAGATTCCCACATATTCCTTGGCTAATTCCAAGTATGCTTTATAGTTATTGATTATACGAGTTTTGGCATCGTCATCAACTGTTTTTATTACCTTGGCCGGAACACCTACTGCAATGCTATAAGGCGGTATCACCGATCCTTCAGTTACCACAGCGCCGGCGCCTATTATCGAATAATCACCTATAACTGAATTGTTTAGCAGTATTGCTCCCATTCCTATTAATACATTATTTCCAATCTTTGCACCATGAATCAAGGCCCTATGACCTACTGTAACCCCATTGCCTATCTGGGTAACTATTCCCTTATCTGTATGCACTACGGTAAGGTCCTGTATATTGGTGTTATCTCCTATAATGATCTTGTCCTCATCCCCTCTAATTACCACAAATGGCCATAGACTCACATCATTGCCTATCTCCACATCACCTATCACATACGCAGTACTCGGTATCAATACATTCCTACCTATCCTTGGATACTTATCCCTATACCTTAAGAGAGGCATAGAAAAATACCCATTTTAGGTTTTAAAACATTAATTAGAACAATTCAGTTCATTAAGATGAATCGACTACAGTCAATATAAAAATCACGGTGTTTAGGCTAGAAAATCAAGGGAGGAGTCAATTGTTCAATGAGACATAGACCTCGCATTATAGAGGAAGGCTAGTATCGTAGTTTCATCAAGACCTTGTCCATTTAGAATGAGGAAGAGGTCAGCAAAATCATTATAACGATATGTTTAAAACTAGAAGAGCGCCTTTGCTTTAATGATTTATGGATTTAATGAAGGTGATTAAATAATGGAGATCAATGTATCTGATAAACAGATAGTTTTGCCGGGGGATCAAATAGGAGTGAAGGGGGCTTCACCCATAAGTGGCGCAATTTATACCGAGGGGGATAAAGTATTCGCCGCAGCTGTTGCGGTAATTAACGTGAAGGAATTGGATTCAGGCGAAAAGGAAATTCAAGTAATTCCATTAAATGGAACATATAGACCTCGGGTTGGCGATATGGTAATAGGTTATGTAATCGATATAACGGTCACCGGCTGGGAGGTCGATATAAAGTCTCCTTATGCTGCTTTTCTCTCGATCCATGAGGCTACCTTAAGGCAATTAGATGTGACTACCATAGATCTAAAATCAATACTGAAGATAGGAGATGTAATTCTGGCCAAAATAATAGATGTCAATTTATCCAGGGATTATCCAGTTACGTTGACATTAAAGGAGGCGCGTTTAGGAAGAATAGAAAATGGAGTGGTGATAGAGGTCGATCCCACAAAGGTTCCGCGGGTAATAGGTAAGAAAGGATCAATGGCCAACATGTTTAGAGAGGAATTGGGCTGTGACGTCACCGTTGGGCAAAATGGTCGTGTATGGATTAGATGTAAGGATCCCGAAGATGAATCCTTTGTGGTTCACGCAGTTAAAAAGATCGAACAGGAAAGCCACACGAGTGGATTAACAGATAAAATGAAGGCTTACGTAGCCGAATACAAAGCGAATCGCGCAGCCTCCAAGCCATAATTAAATCAACTTACCTTCCTCATAGAGTTTTTGTTCCATAGTTTGAGCATTTGTTTTATCTAATGTGATAATTTATTTAAAGTGGTATCGCCGTCATTATTGGAATGGCATTAATAGATGGATATGGTAGACCGCTGCTTAAGCTCAGGATAGTTGTTAACAGCGTCTGTAATTTTTCCTGCATATTTTGTCACTTTGAGGGGCAGGCTAAGTTAATTCCAGAGCTCTCCCCTAGCGATATAGGTTTCGTCGTTGATGCAGCCATGAAGATCGGAATAAATGACTTTAAGATAACGGGGGGAGAACCTCTTTTAAGGCGGGATATTTTGGATATAATCAAGGAGATATCATCTAGACGGCCAAATGATATTTCGCTCACCACTAATGGATATAACTTGAAAGAGTTGGCCAGGGACTTAAGGAATTCCGGTCTAGCTAGGCTAAATGTTTCGCTGCATAGCTTAAAAAGCGATCGATATAGGTATATAACTGGAGTTAATGGTTTCGAGAAGGTTATAAATGGATTAATGGAGGCCAAGAATTACTTCAATAAAATAAAATTAAATGTGGTTCTATTAAACGGAATAAATACCGATGAATTAAATGATATAATAGACTTCGCGGTCACTAATGAATTCAATCTACAATTCATCGAATTAATGCCGGTGGGTGATGGATCCCATATATTTGAGAAGTATTATTACGATATAAACAATGTATTACCATTATTAGAAAAAAGAGGAAGATTTATCGGGAACAGGGCTGATCTTCATAATAGACCGTTATTCATGGTGGATGGCATAAAGGTGGAATTAATAAAGAATTATAGAAATCCAACATTCTGTGCCGGATGTACTACCATGAGGCTCACCTCAAATGGCGGATTAAAGACCTGCCTCTATAGGGAACCTGTCATGAATTTATGGAACATAATAAAGAATAGGGACCTAGATTCGTTAGTGGATGCATTTAAAAAAGCCAATATGATGAGGGAGCCCAACTTCAAGAGCGTTGAATCAGGTACGATAAAGATAAGGATAACTTCCAGCACTTAATGGTTTAACCAATGGTTAATAAATAATTAATGAGAGGAAATAATTAATCATTGCGATAACTATTACCACTTAAGGAGAAGAAGCCTTCTTTCTTTTTTTAACTAGATTGTGCGGCTACCTATGCCCATTAATCGCAGTTCATGAACTAATCCCTCATATATGCTTCTGGCGGTCTCTCTCCTTATGCTTAGCTTTGCGCATTCAGATGCAGGATCAAGCATGCAGGCATTTGGTACTTCGCTTAATGCAGAAATCTCATTTATTATTCGCTCCCTATAGTTTCCGATTGGGTGTGAATTGATGGCTATGTGGAGTGATGCCAATAATTCATGCAATATATCTATTACTAATTCTGTGCAGCAATCATTGCTTCCAGAATCATCGTTACCTCCATATAGCAGATTCAAAATATTTCCAATAGTTGACTCTATAAGCTGCAGATCCATTGACTTCACTTTATCTAAATTGCTTAGCAACATCAAGCTTTTATTCATAGATTACCCATAATGATTTATCTACTTATAAAGATAAGGGTTTAGAGAAACTAAAATTTACCTCTTTCAAGATTATTCTCGCTCATTTCTATCCCTAATCTTTTATTACATTCATTTATTTTTAACCTTTTGGGGTTAAGGGGGCGGAAGCCCCCGTCCGTGAGGGCGAGGTAGTTCACTTCCCA
>JAGDXC010000010.1:96026-134181 GCA_023269935.1 Thermocladium sp. | reverse complement strand
TTTCTGACCTCCTCCCCGCCCCTGGAAGGGGCGAGGTTTGTCCATTCTTTTTTATCACTTTATATAGGCTTTACAGATATCTATGGATTGAGTTTTTGACGAATCGAGCTATGTTTTTATTTGGTTCTGGATCAAGTTTTTAATCATGTCGGAGAATCAATGGAAATGCATTTCATGCAGCAAGCCAGTTACGGAGGGTCAACTGTTCACATTTGTAAAGGGTGGCCCAATTCACTGGAGTTGTATGGTGGGTAAAATAAAGGAGAAATTAGGTGGTAATCTACCGGCTGATGTGGTTGCATTGCTGGACTTAAATCGTCACATACATGAGGGGATACTCGTCGCCAAGGATGCGGAGGCGATAAGTAGCGAGGATGCTAAGGCCATAATAATGGCTAGAAGAAAGACACTAGAGGGGGAAGCGGCCAAAATGAATAATGACCTCTTTAGACTAATAGAAACCAAGTACCAAGTAAAGGTATTTTAGTTTCCCATAGTTTTTCTCTTTGGGCTTACCCATTATTGGCGTTGATTATTGATGGGAGTCATTTAATGAACAACTTTATATTGGCTATCATGCGGCACAATGGCGATGTGGGTTATAAAGGAATACGTTCTACCGAAAATCCTGCTAGGCATTATAGTTGCCTTAGCAGTATTGTTGGGCATAGTCATGGCAGGAATAATGGGTCAAGGCCCCTTCGCGCCTCGATTACAGACCGTGACTCAAACGGTCCCAATATACTTGAATAAAACAATCTACGTCAATAAGTCAGTTCCAGTTACTGTTCTTAAGATAGTGAATCACACAATTTACATTAATAGAACCACTCCGATACTAATTAATCATACTATCTATATTAATAGAACGATTTATGTAAACAAGACAATTATTCCCCCCTCATTAAGTTGGTTAGTCTCTAATCTGGATATAGTCGAGCCCTGGGAATCCTGTTATATTGCCTCCATTGCATTCAATAATGGAACCGTGTGGACAATTGGGGCAATAGTGGCGCATCCTGGCCAGGGAAAGGAATTAATACATAGAACTCTAAGGTTCGCCGGCGGCATATATCCCAGTGCAGAGCCTGGGGGAGTTGTTTATTTATCGGGCGGTTGGCTGGCCGCGAATTTCCCCTCAGGCCCCTTGGCCACTCAAGGTGGTGTAATTCAATTAGATATCCCTAGTAACTCCAGTATGCCTCCAATAGAGATTTTTGGGGATACAGGGGGAGGCGGCCCCGTTACTCTTCTTCACTATAATGCATCCACGGGATTAGTTACCTTCTATCCAATGTATATAGGATTCCCGGTGAACACTAGTATTCCAATAAATAGAACATATACTGTACAATTCGGTTTGGGCTATCAATACCCAATGTATGACATATGGCTCTGTAATTGGACCCTCATATCCATTCCAAATCCAAATGCTCCCGTGGCTAGATCATTTTTAAACAATTTAACGACCCTAATTCCTAATTGGAGAGAGGCAGTTTACCTAAATGGCATAGTCTATAATGTAACCAGCGACGTAAATAATCCTAATCATTATACCTGGTGGTGGTGGATATATAGAGGTTATGGATGAATATTAATGTGATAATATTTTTCAATTACCTCCTCTCTCGCATGTCAATATATATTGTATTACGAAATTCTCCGATCCATTGTTGCTGGGGTTATTAATAGAATTACTTGGATTATTTAACATTGTCAGAGCAGTGTCATTTATTGGACACATGTTACTTGGAGCCATCGTTATTTCATGCGCATTCAGTTCAGATCCAGTTTCTAACCATATGGTGGCGAATGCCTCCAGGGCAGTATTGTTTAGTTTTGTTCCTCCCCAATTCACTGATTGAATATTACTAGTATAGATGCTCCAGGAGAAATCATAATCCGCTACACTGGTTGGAGGTGGGTTCCCCATATCATACTGAAGTGATGTTGGGAAATCAGTGAATTTAATTGAGTTCTGACCATAATTAGCTAACCCAATTAAGGAAACGGTTATGTTTTTGCTAATACTAGCTGGGCATGCGAATCTAACTATTGTGTCTTGGTTTCCGCTTTTGCTTGGCGTGATTGATCCAGAACTAGCCGTGAATGACCATCCTATGAAGCCGAGCCCTGCCGAGATGCTATTGCTGGCCTCAAAGAGAAAATCAACGTAGCCCCCTCTCTGCACGATCGCCGTGGTGGGGTAAACCACATCTAATCCCAACTCATTTACTAATGTTACATTACTTGTGATGGAGGCATCTATGTTGCAGTAATGCTTAGCATTGCCTCCCCCACCTGTGCTCGGCGGTGGCGTGATTAGGGTGCACTTCACCGTGAAGCCATACCTCCCTCCATTGTTTGCCTGCGCCGTTGCTGGATTAATGCTACATGTATAGTTAATTGGATTACTAATTATGTTCGCTGTTAGAGTAGTTTCACTGGAACCGCTCCAAGTTATCATGACATTTGAGACCGAGCTTGAGCCGCTGAGGGTCTGTCCATTACTTGTTGATATGCTCCAGCCAGCTTTGTTGGAATCATTCACAGTTATGTAGGCATCATACAAGGCGCCGCCACTAGTTGATTGATGTGTTACCCAGAAGTAATAAGCATCGCCTGTGGATAACGTTATGGGATTTGATGCTTGACTTAGTATGTTCATTTGAGGGTTACTCCAATGCACTGCGCAATTTGGATCGCTGGTCGTTATATTAACGCTGGTTGCGGGGCTGGGAAGCGGTATCCTTACTTGATAGAATTGTAGTATTGAGGGAATCATGAGGGAATAGTCTCCTAAGGGGGTCACGATTTTCAATCCATCCATGCAAGAAATGCTTCCCGTCGCTGCGTAAACCGTAGCCCACCAAGGCCAATTATTTGGAATAGTAGGTGGATTTATGGGAACTCCATTTAGCTCAAGCCAACCTAGAAGTACTGAGATAACTCCAGTTCTTGAGGAATTAATTCTAGGCCCAAGAAAAATCTCCCCTGGCACATTTAATACATATAACTCGTTCGCCCTAATCCACTTTAGTCCAGTCTTTATGATTGTGCCATTTATATCCCACACATAGGCAGCAATGGGAAGAGCCCACGATGCAATCTCAGGCCCGCTCAGTGTTAATGTGAAGCCCATAACCGTTACATTAGGCTGAATAATGCCGGGAGGCAGCGGAGCTTTATTCCACCCCGTGGCTAAGTTAATTGGATCATCTAGGTAAGCCGTAACAATTGGTTGATTACTAAAGGCGAGGGGTAGGTTAAGTATAGATAATGAATAACCGGTGAGCGGTGTTGTTGCGTTGAAGTAGATAATGTAATAATTATAATTTGGGCAATTCATTACCGTGAATACAATGAAGCCTTGCGACTCAAGTTTAGCTTTGCTTGGCTTAACTATGCATTCCTCGCCGCTCCATGATCTTGCCGCTAGCGTAACATTTATTCCAGTGCCCGCCGGCACCCTCATTACCGAGTTCCCATAGCCCATTAAGGAACCAGTGCTATAGCCGCTCCAGTCTAGGATCCAGCTGGAGTTGGGATATGCATCGCTCACATATATTGTGCCAGTCGAGTTATACTCCACGCTCATTGATGCAGAGGAGCCAGGCATAACTGAGATGCATCTAGGATATGAATAGTATGGTGGGGATGGTGTCGGGTATAGGCACGCCTCCACGGCTGATGCATTTGATTCCGAGTTAATCAGGATAGTCTCGCTCTTGTTCCCACCAGTGCTGCCTATGGCACCGCCGCTCCAATTAAGTTCCCAGTCGGCATCATATGGATCAATTATCATTATGGTTATGGTGGTTCCCGATCCCTTGGTTTCCGTTAAAGGGCTTGCTTTCCTTATGGTGTAGTTTATATATGTCCAAATAACTGTACATACCTTAGGATCGTTTATTGAACATAATTGGGCCTGAGCAATTGATCCAGTTCCACTAGCGCTTAGTTCCACGTATTGATTAGGTCCAAGTCCAGGTCCTGCATAATGCGATTCTTGTAAGTATCCGCTTCCCTTCACAATAGTAGATACCGGATATCCATCTATGAATGTGGCATTAATGTAGAATGCATTATGCCCTATATTCTGGATTATTATCATGGTTTGATTAATGGTGGTATATGCTATTATGGCTCCCCATATATTGCTCCTTATTAATTGAGTTGAGGCATAACCATTAATTAAGTTACCAGCGTACATAGCTAGAGCAATAGCCATTAAGCCAAACGCCACAGCTATGACTGCGGCATAGGACTCGCTAAGTGATGCGCGTCTTTTACTTAACATGTCTCTAATCATTGGCGCGCTATTAAAGGTTTAGCTATGCTTTGGTTCCCATGCAACGAGGAATTATTGCGATTAATCTATGTCATTTATAAACGAGTAAATGCAATAAAACAGTGTCAAGCCCCACCATATTTGGTAAAAGGTTTCCAACCAAATACCAAGAATAATCCATTTCCAATATAGGTGAACTTCTTCGTTACGACCGAGTTTCCCCACCGTGAAAGTTGGGGACTTCCTGCCCTCGAGAACTTGCTGCCCCCTCTCACGGAAAAGGGTCTCTCTACCCTTCCCCATAGAGTTAAAAAGCGAATGAATCAAATCTACGCAATGCTAGTATATGCTGAGGTTCGCCCGATTCAGCAATTGGATTTGCTTGAGGAGCATCTAAGCGAGTTAGGGGGGTTTCATGGGTTTAATATACCAGATGCTCCATTAGGGCGTCCCTCGCCGCTTCCACTATCTATAGCGTGTATTGTGAGGCGTATTTATCCATCTAAGTCCCTCATAATTAATCAGAGGCTTTTGGATGTAAATGAATTACACGTTAGAGGACTGATCCTCAGTGCTAAGCAACTTGGACTAGATATAGCATTTACTAGAGGAGATGAGCCTCGCATTGGTCGCTCCGTGGGTTACTTAACATCCGAGGAGGCCGTTCATTTGGCTCAAAGCGAGGGAGTTAGGGCCGGCATGATGCTAAGCATGGCATATCCCCGCACAGCGATGGAGAGCAGGATAAGGAGTGGCGCCGATTTCTTCTTAGTGCTTAACTTAGCCGATCCAAAACAATTAAGTGGACTAGACGCGTCTCGATTAATACCTTACTTGTTAATAGGCACGGATAGGAATAGAGAGTGGATAAAGCGGCTTGGGCAACCCTATGTAGATGTACCGGATTTGCCCCGAGTAGTAAGCCAGCTGGAGGAGGTGGGCGTTCATGCGATCCTCCTATCATCACCCCGAGATCCAGACGCATTATTGAGGGCTATCGAGGTCCTGAAGCTTTAATAATATGGCTATTCCTACCTTAATATTATGAATGAAACCGAATTAATTAAGTTAGCCAGATCCAAATTACCCAATTCATATGCTCCATACTCCAAGTTTAGGGTAGCTGCATTGGCTATCACTAAGGATGGTAAGATTTTTCATGGAGTTAATGTTGAAAATGCATCCTATGGATTATCCATGTGTGCAGAGCGAGTTGCAATATTTAAGGCAATCAGCGACGGATCACGTGATATAGATACTATAATCGTGGTTAGCGAGCATGGCATGCCATATCCCTGTGGTGCGTGTCTTCAAGTGATGGAAGAGTTTGGGGTACGACGTGTAATAATAGCAGGGGAGAATGGTCATGAGATTCATGAATTGAGGAATCTTCTTCCGCATCCATTCAATAAGTCCAGCTTACCCTAACTAGAGCCAGAGTATAATGGTGTTTGTGTTGCTAAGTTGTGAAGCGTGGTTAAGAGTGGAGGCAGATAACCCATCGTATACTGGTTCAGCACAGCTAGGTTTCTTTGTGTGTTTATTGCAATCAATATTACAGGGGTGGGAGGTATCTGAACAAGATTGCCGCCGGCCCATGTTAAGGCTTGGCCCTGCAGTTTATTGGAATTAGTGGTTACAGTGGAGAGTTGTTTCACGCATTTAGTCAAGTTAAATGATGCATTAACTCCATAAGTAGTTACTTGGTTAATTAATTGGGTAGTGGTCAAGTTTTCTATGGCGGGTCCCTTCGTTGCTGTCAAGTTTTCAAACCATAGAAGGTAATTAAGTGCTGCCGAATTATTTACCTTATAGAGGCATAAATCCAGCGCAAGGAAGTTAGTATTAACATTATTAATTAGCGTTGAGTTGCCTACTGGGGCATAAAGGGCGGTATTTGGGAGCACTATTAATTGGAGAGTTCCGTGCCTTATCATGCTTAGTACTGTGGAGTTTATGTTGGCCACGGTGTAATTTGCCCCATTATAGGGATTAAGGAAGTAAATCACCACTGAACTAGCATTATTTGAGCCAAATATTAATCCGCCAGCGGATCGAGCATCAGCAAGTAATTGAGGTATATGTTGGTTCAATACTGAATATGTTGAATTGAACACTGGTTGCGTCGTGGTGGGCCTATATGAGGCATAGAGAACCAAGAACACCACGACTGCAGCAGCCACTAATACAGCTAAGTTCTTGTACATAACCATGCTGAGGTTCCCCTATTACTCTTTAAAAGTGTTATTCCAAGTAATCGAATCAAGTAATCCAGTTTCTAGCAATTATAATAATCAAGAGTTGATAATTATTTCAAGTCTCTTGGTTTCTTGCATTATCCGAAACGCAAGCATTAAATTCAACCCTAATATACTTTAGACTCATGGAGGTGCCTCCAGAGCCCCTTAACATTAAGGAAGCAATTCGGCAACGAGTTAAACTATGTGGTAGTAATGATGTATGCATAAGAATGGCCGTGTGGTTCGGCAATCAGCTTCCCGCGTATCTATGGTCTAATTGGAGGAATCAATTGATTGGTAGAGGAGTATCTTGGCAAGGCCTGCTAAGCGTATTTCGGGATCATGTTAACGATGTTGTTAAATGGGTAATGGATCAAGCAAGTTGGAAAGAATTCGTGACTAGCATGATTGATGATATTGAGAATAGGTACAAAACAAGATCAATAACCGATTACTTGTGATGATGTGATGAGGGGCTCTAGCGGCTTAAATCAAGAATTAATCTCTAGATGTCGCTCACTGTATTTGCGTGTCCACTTATTGGTAACGCATATATAAATATAACTGTATGGCAAACAATCCTTCGCCTAGGATCCTAGAATATCCCTTGTTCTACTTGCCCCTATCCTGAAGTGAGTTGGGTCAGCGGGTTTCCCGGAGGCTCTAAGTAACATTAATGCTTGTTCCCGGGAATGAATGCCTCCGGATGCCTTGATGCCTATCCTTGGATTATATATAAGGGAAAGCTCAGCCATGAGTTTCACGTTCTCTACCTGGGCTCCAACCTTGTTCCCCAGCATTGCTGCATATTCTCGTTCCTCAAAGCCTGTACTTGTTTTTATGAAGTCAGCGTTGTTAATCATTACTATCCTATATAGTTCCCGCTTCTCCTCAAGCGTTGTGTATGCATCCTCCACTATAACTTTTATTATCTTGCCTAAATCATGCGCCGCTGTAATTACCTCCTTCAAGTCGTGCCCTACTTCGTTGAATTGCTTGGATTTAACTAGGCTAATTGGGGCAACTATGTCTAATTCATCAACGTATGTGGCGTATTTATTGATCATTTCCACCCTTGCATCCGTGGTTGAACTGCCAAAGGGAAAATCAACCACTGTGGCTATCCGTAAATTAAGGCCATGACGGTTTATGTATTCCCGGGCAAATTTTATGAATATTGGATTTATACATATTGCATAGGTGCCTAATTCCCTTGCCTCAATTATTAATCTCTCAATATCACTCACTGTAGCATACGGTTTAAGGTTCGTATGATCTATTAATTTAGCCAGATCATTATCCATAATCTCCCTGAGTTATGGATAATTTATAAAGATGAAGGTTAAAGAGTAGAAATTCTTGAACGCCATTGGTTTAACAGATCTGGGATTAAGAGGCAAAAGCCCCATATGTGATGGCCCCATAGAAATGTCTCCATATGTGATACGTAATTGATTTGGCCTTGGCTGTTATTGAGTCGTATCCCTGGGGCTAGGGGAACCCTGTGGAGAACCCACTGTATAACTCTCAATCCTTTCGGGTTTGTGAGGAGAGTTATCAGAATTTTATTGAGTAATCTTCCTGATGTGTTGGAGTGATATGGTTATGGGAACAAGGGATGATGCATCTATTACTTCTAATCGCGCGGTTCCAGCCTTCTTGTTCACGTCTATCACTTTTGCCTTGAATCCCTTGAATGGTCCGGATATGACCTCCACGGTGTCGCCAACATTTACTTCAACTTCTTTCTCGAATGATTTAGTTAAGTCGCTGAGGCTTATTTTGCCTTTTATTATTCCTCGGGCGTGTTTTATTCCCTGAGAGAGAGTGGCTGCGAGATATGGGAACTCCGTTTCTATTAGAACAATACCTGGCATGTCAGGCATTACGGTCACAGATGGCACATTGAAGCTGGATGGCTGAGAGGAGTTTTTCAATGCATCAATCCTTGATTTAATTATTACGGCAACGTTATATTCCTGCCCAGTAACAGTGCGTATGGCTATGAAGTGGCACTCGCTTTGTTCGCTCATGATTTGCTCCCTTTCCTCGTTTGCTTACCCATGTTTCGCGTTGATATTATTAGCACTATTGATAATGCGGCTATTATTACCACTATTGTTGCCAGCACTATTATGTTTTCCGGGTACGGTATTGAGAAGTGGGGTGTGACAAGTAAATAGAAAATAAAGTTAAATATTAATGAGTAAGCCCCTAACACAACCACTAATAAGCCGCCTATTTTAACAATAGACATATAATCATCCCTATCGGGCTTCTTGGCTACTTTGAATACCCACAGCATCAAGTTAATATATTCCCTTATTTTTTTGCCTATGCCTTTATTAGCCTTAGTGGTAGCTGACATTTCATCAAACCAAGCCAACCTAGGATTTAAAGCTTACTGATCTTGGCGGGGATTTTCCTCAGTGCTTCCCGTTAAAAGTTTTTAAGCTAAATGCGGTTCGGTAAATTCATGAGTGTGGATTATGGAGATGACTCGGAGAATTATGGTGAGGATGAGGACATAGAGGCAATTAGGCAGAGGAAAATGGCTGAGATGCAGAAGAAGGCTGCCGAGGAGGAACGACAACGGGAAATAGAGGCTCAAAAGAGGGCTTTGCTTAGGACCATTCTTACCCCGGAGGCCAGAAATAGGCTGGATAATTTAAGGCTAGTAAAGCCCGATCTGGTTCAAGCCTTGGAGTCCCAGATAATAGCCTTGGCCCAAGCTAATAGGATAAGGATACCCGTAACTGACGAGGATGTGAAGAGAATGTTGGAGGCCATATACCAGCAAACTAAAAAAGACTACAGGATAAGGTTTAGGTGAAGTATAATGGCAAGCCATAAGCCGCTTGGGAAAAAATTACGGCTAGCAGCTGCCGGCAGGAGGAATAGGAATCCACCGAGTTGGGTTATAGTAAAGACTAACAGGAGAGTTACGTTCTCCTACACCAAAAGAAACTGGAGAAGAAATAAATTAGGACTATAGGAGGGTGAATTCCATGAGTGAGCAACAAGAGAAAAAATCAATAAAGGAAATAACCATGAACGTCAATTTACGCCGCACTAGGGAAGTATCTAGAACTAAGAGGACTCCATATGGCATACGAATGTTAAGATCATTGGCTGCGCGTCACTTAGATGTGGAGCCCACCAAGGTCAATATCTCTCCGGCCGTTAATGAGGTAATGTGGAGCAGAGGGATTCAGAAGCCTCCTAGGAAAATAAGGGTAAAAATGATTAAATATGAGGATGGAAGCGCATTAATAGATTTAGCGGCTGAGCAATGACATTAAATGGTTCAACTTATGGGTAAATTCGAGGTAGTTCCATTAACTATCTATGGAACAAATGCAGTAGGCGTATATATATTCGCTAACAATAAGTATGCCTTAGTTCCTCAAGATGCCCCTCAGAGACTGCACCAAGGAGTAATTGATGCATTATCGGTAGAAATTATTCCCATAACAATAGCTAAATCCAACTTGATAGGCATATTCATTGCCGGTAATGATAATGGAATCATATTGCCCAACATAGCCACCGATGATGAGGTTAATCAATTAAGAAAATCACTAAGCGATATAAATATTGAGATAATGCCGACCAAGTATACTGCATTGTCTAACTTAATCCTAGCCAATAATAGGGTCGCCCTTGTATCAAGCATTATCGAGAAGGAACTATTAAGGAGGATAGCGGATGTTTTAGATACTGAGGTGATTCAGGGCGAGTTGTGTGGTTCATATGTTATAGGTTCAATAGCGTTGGTGAATGATAATGGAGTACTGCTAACGCCGGATGCAAGCGATGATGATGTGAAGACTATTCGCGACATTTTCAAGGTAAAAGTTAATGTTGGAACTGTTAATAGGGGCATCGGTTTTGTCCGAGGGGGTTCCGTTGTTAATAATAGGGGAGCCATAGTAGGAGGTAATACCACTGGATTTGAAATAATGAGAATAATAGAGACTCTGGGCGCTAATTAATTTCAGTTTCCCAAGTAATTGGCTATTAACTAAGGAATTACGATTCTTCCTCAGTATTATTTTGGTTATGAGTGGCAAGGTTTTTAATGGTTTAATCAATAGTTTAAGCAATGAGTATAGAGGAACCGGAGGAGGAAGAGGAGCAGCAATTTAAGGAGATCGAGGAGGAGGAAGAGATTCAAGTAACCCTTGTGGGTGAGACGCCTCTTAATTCTCCGCCGGCCATATTATTATCCTTAATTTATGATGGGAAGACAGGCAAGGCTTTAGCTAAGTTGTATGACTTTGCAAATGATAGAATTTATTTCTGGTATGATAATACTGGCCATCGATCTTACTTATTAACGGATGAGTCTCCTAAGGAGATAGTGACTAGGCATAAGGAGATCATATCACATAAGGGTTTCAGTCATTTAGAGGTTGTTCAGAAATTTGATCCTCTTGATCTTAGGTATAAGACATTTACTAAAGTATATGCTAAGGATCCCTTAAGCATTGGTGGACGGGGTAACTCAATAAGGGAGTACTTAAGCCAGACTTGGGAAGCGAAGATAAAGTATCACTTATCATATATGTTTGATAGGCTGCTTATTCCAGGTATGTTTTATAGAATAGATAATGGAAAGTTAGTGAAAGTTGAGACTACCATACCTGAGGACTTATTGAGGCAGGGCCAAGCTCTTTACGGCAATGATAAGGAGTTCCTAAGTGCCTTTAATGAGTGGCTCCCCATATTTCAGACTCCGGTTCCAGACTTAAAGAGAGTGGCCATAGATATTGAAGTATTCACGCCTGAGGAGAATAAGATACCTAATCCCAAGGAGGCTCCCTATGAAATAATAGCAATAGGATTAGCGGGCAGCGATGGATTAAGAAGAGTATTGGTGTTAAAGAGGAAGGAAATAAAGTTGGAGGATGGTGACTTAAGTAAATTGATGTCTAATGATGTTGAGTTGCTATTCTTCGATTCAGAGAAGGAGTTACTGAAGGAGTTCTTTAAGGAGATGACAATGTATCCAATAGTTGTAACATTTAATGGTGATAATTTCGACTTCACATACATATATAATAGAGCAATTAAGTTGGGCTTTCAAAGGGATGAGATTCCCATAGCATTGACTAGAAATGATGAGGCTAAGTACATTCTCGGCATCCATATCGATCTATATAAGTTCTTTAATTCAAGAGCTATAGAGACTTACGCCTTTAATGGTAAATATAAGGGCGGCGAAAAATCTCTTGATATTATAGCGGGTTCACTTCTCGGTATCTCAAAAGTTGCTAGGGAGAAGCCAATAAGTGAAATGAATTATATTGAGTTAGTTAATTATAACTTCAGGGACGCACTTTTAACTCTTCACTTAACTACGTATAATAATGATTTGGTCATGAAGCTCATTGTATTAATGGCTAGAATATCTAAGACGCCTATAGATGACTTGGTTAGGTCACAAGTATCTGCGTGGATTCGCAATATGCTTTACTTTGAGCATAGGAAGCGCGGCTGGCTTATTCCAAATCAAAGCGATATACTTAAATCCAAGGGGACCACCGCTACCAAGGCCATAATAAAGGGCAAGAAGTATCTGGGGGCCATAGTTATAGATCCAGTGCCCGGGGTGTTTCCTAATGTACAGGTCCTTGACTTCGCTAGCCTATATCCATCAATAATAAAGAGGTGGAATTTATCTTATGAGACGGTGAGGTGTCCAGAGAAGGATCAAGAGGTTAATAGGCCAT
This sequence comes from Thermocladium sp., assembly GCA_023269935.1. Next base: position 121,915 of record JAGDXC010000010.1, on the reverse strand, counting down.
ATCCGGATATGGATCATTGGGTATGTATGGATAGAAAAGGCATGACAGCGCTCTTGGTGGGACTGCTTCGCGATATGAGGGTTCAAGTATATAAGAAACTAGCTAAGTCAGAGCCTAATCCGGCATTGAGGGATTATTATAATGTAATACAAGCAGCATTGAAAGTATTCATAAATGCATCCTATGGGGTCTTTGGCGCGGAGATTTTTCCCCTCTATTGCCCACCCCTTGCTGAGCTAGTTACAGCATTGGGCCGATTATCCATTACGACAACCTTGGTTAGGGCCATGGAGCTCGGGCTTTACCCGATTTATGGGGATACGGATAGCCTCTTCATTTTTAACCCGGATAAGGTAAAGATGGAGGAGTTAATAGGTTGGGTTAGGGATAATTTAGGTATTGATATAGAGTTAGACAAGTCATATAAAATAATAGCTATGAGTAACAGAAAAAAGAATTATGCGGGGATTCTTAGTGATGGTTCCCTGGATATAAAGGGATTATTGGGAAAGAAGCGCAATACCCCGGACTTCGCTAAAATGGCATTCAACGACGTACTCAAGTTATTCGCTAAAATAGAATCAATCAATGATGTGGAGAAAGTCACTAAAATGATACAAGAGAAGGTGAGAGAGTATTATGTTATGTTAAAGAACAAGGAAATACCGCTTAATATGCTAATGATAAAGGTAGCCCTTTCCAAGGGGATGGCTGAATATAAAGCCAATAAGCCACAACACATCAAGGCCGCCGCTCAATTAGTTCCTTACGGATATAAAATAGGGCCCGGCGACATAATATTCTTCGTGAAAACCAAGACAAAGGAGGGGGTTAAGCCAGTTCAGTTGGCTAGGATAGATGAGGTCGATGTCGATAAATATATCGAGTACTTAGAATCATCGCTAGAGCAAGTCCTTGATGCGCTGGATATACCATTTGAATCGATAATAGGATCAAGGCTTTTCTAATAATGTCCATCATTTAATTACTGCTTGCATTGTTTAATAATTAATTTATTCCTACTCTAGCTCTACATCTTCTTCAGCATCTTCATTTAATGCATTAATTACTGCATCGGTTATCTGTGTAGTTACTTCATCATTTATGAAGGGAGAAATAACTATTAATCGCTCAGCCTTAAATGTTTCTTCCTCCCATTTATTGCTATATGTTATTTCGTAGACGGGCAGAGATGCTTCCGCCTCATTGCCTACCCTCTTTATGTCAAATGATGATAGCTTATCCATTAATTCCTTGGAGAGAGGCAGAGCCAGCTTCACTGGGTATTGATCCTTTAGAACAATGAAGTCACTAGCATTAGGATCCCATTCTTCTATTAACTTCTTGGCTAAGTCCTTCACTACAGTTGAAACACCGCCCTTAAGAACCTCTTTTTTGGCTATATTATTGTTCTCCACGTATATTATTACACTCTCACTCAACGCGCGTCACTAAAGGGTTCATTATTTTGTGCTTAAAAATACTGCTGTATACTTCATCTGAGCCACGCCAAAGCCTAGTTTCCCTGCACCTTTGCATTTTTTTCATTTAATTCCCGAGCAACTATTGCCCCTCGTTGTATTGCTGTTAAATTGGTTAATATAGCAAATATTGATAACCCATATAATATAATAAAATAATCATTTATTATTGATAGAATTATCAATAGCGCGATAATATATATCGTTCGTTCTGGTCTCTCGAATAATCCCCTTCCAATCATCTTTAGCCCAAGGGATTCACCGCGAGCTCTAGCATAACTGGTCATGATGGAGCCCAAGTAAGCAATGAACCCCACAAGAAGCGATTCATTCGAGAACCCTAGAAGCACTATATCCATTATCAATATGAAGTCTACGTACCTATCCAGCATGGAATCAAGGAATGCACCGAACTTGGATGCCATACCGTATCGCCTAGCAACTAATCCATCTAATCCATCCATCAATCCAGCCAAAATAACCAGCATTAATACTATGATTGGCTTCCCATAATGGGCGGGAATAATGGATAAGATAGCCAATAGCAATCCAGTCACTGTTATCAGGTTGGGATGCCTCGGCAGAATGGATGCCAATGGCTCCACTCTCTTCTCTATTTTATCCTTTATCTTGCCAATCATGAGCCACACCGAAAATCGCATCCAAGCTTATTAGCCAGTGAGCCTAGGAAAGCTAATGCAGCATTAAATGCCGTTAATCCCATTTGAGTATTCTCATAGTATTTATTATTGTTATGAGCCACAGATTTTATTAAGCCCTCTCTCTCCATTTTATAGAGCACCATATATACGTTAACCGTGGAAGTTGATATACCTAAGGCCTTTATTGATTTAACTATCTCATAACCAGTCTTATCGCCCTCCATGAGAGCCCTAATTATATAAATCCAAAGATTTTCCTTAGTTAACTTATCTATGAATCGCTTAAATGCTTTTGACTCCATCATCAGGCTATTACTTAATTAACTATTAAGCATTTCCACGTCGAAATATGGGACAAATTCTACGTGGTCTCCCTTTTTGGATTTATCGATTCAGGAATTAAGAAGGCTTTTCCTCAAGGCAAGAAGGAGGTCAATGCATGTATTGACTTATCTTAAACTAAGCCTATTGTGCCGTCTAATATAGAATTAAGTATGGCAATGCATTCCCACGTCATATATGACCTTGACCCCAATGATACTGCGGCTATTCCCTCTCGTTTAATTAACTGCTCATCCATTTGAGAAAGCCCATCTTGATTGCCTAATATGAATGCTGTCTTATTGCTAAGAGGCAGGAATTTCCTGATGGGAATTCCCTTCTCATGTAAATAAAATATTTCATAATTGTCCCGCTTTAGATCACGTATTATTGTCTCCATATTACCTTGAACTCCGATATGCTTCTCATTACCATTCTTTATATTGCTTAAAATGAATTTTAAAAGGTCTGCTTCATTGATTACTGGATCATGTAACTTATTTGAATTAATCATTATTATGGGCGGATTGTTTCTCGGCATCACCGCTATAACAGTCACGTTCTGCCTGATGACTAATTTATCAGCGCGCCTACCAATCATCGCGATCAGCATAGAGTTAAGCACTACATCTAGCCTACCGGATTGGAATGCTTGCCTCCCAGCATCTATGTAGGCCGTATCGGATTTTATAATGAATATCCTCACAATCTCTCCGCCCCACGTGTTTGCGCTTACGGGTTTCGATATATTTATAAACGTTGAATACAAGGTCGCCTATGCCAAAGAAGAGGAAGAATCGTGGACGCCATAAGGGAGATAAAGGGAAGGAGTCTGTAGTCTACTGTGATAATTGTGGCCGACGAGTGCCAAGGTCAAAGGCAGTTAGAGTTACAGTGCCTTACTCTCCAGTACCAGGTGACCTAGCTAAGGATCTAGAGAAGCAAGGTGCATTAATAACCAGGTACTACGTTACAAAGACGTATTGCGTTAATTGCGCCATATACATGGGCATATTAAAGGTTAGATCCGAGAACGAGAGGAAGACAGAAAAGAGGCCAGTTGCCAGAACCCCAACCGTGCCTAGAACTCCTCAATCAAATACCTCATCGCCTCCATCTACACAGAACCAAGCCCAGCAACCCAATACTCAAAAGTCATAGGTTTAATGCGCATCTCTAAATCTCTATATTGCGGCTGCTAAGGATGCCTTTAGGCTTCTTATAAGGTCATCCACAGTGTTATGCAGCGTTAAGATTAGCGATGGGTCCTTGGTTTCTGTGCTTGCCCTATATATTAACTCATTGTTTCTGCATGATAAGCTAGTGGAGATGCAACAAGGTAAGTCCTTCTCATCAACCATTAATGATTGCGCAATTATACGGCACTTGTTTCCCAAATTGATTGCGAGTTCTATTTCTATAGAGATACTACTCGGCTCATGATGGTTACTCCGTGATCTATACATTGATGATTTCCTCACAAAGGGTATTTTTAATTTTTTGAGCTATCCTCATTAGATGGTGATAAAAAGTGACAAACCTAGCCTTTTAAGGCGGGGGATAGATTCCTTTATTTATCAACAAGTTGTCCGTGATGATGTTTTGTAAGTAATTTGTAAAAACTGTTTTAATTGGGGCTATATTAGGATGATGCGTGGAGCAAGTAAATGTCTTTAAAAGAGAGAGCAGGGATACGCTTACTATAATGTTTAGCGACATAAAGGATTGGAGGAGAATGCTTATATGGTTGCTTGGAGGATCTCGAGGTGGGTGGATGAGGTTTCAAATAATGTTAGCACTGCGGGAGAAACCAATGAATCCAAACCAGTTAGCCAAGCACTTGGGCGTTAATTATAGAACCATAATTTATCACTTGGAGATATTGGAGAAGCATGGATTAGTTACTAGGGCTAATAAAGGCTATGGCGTGCCTTATTTCCTAAGTGATTATGTGGAGAAGAATTGGGAAGTGGTTGATAGTGCAGTAAGGGCAGCGAGGGGGGAGAGATGATAGGCATATATTGGATTATAGATATTGTATTAGTGTTTGGGGACTTGTTGCTGACGATCATGATAGTGCGTAACTATTACTCAATAGGCTTCACTAGGATCGGTAGATTACTCTTGGTCGCTTCATTAATGTTTTTATTGGAGGGGCTAGTAATGCTTGTGACTTATTATAAGTGGGCAATCATGGGTTATGACGAAACTGTAGCCTTGCCATCTCTAGCAATAACAGCAAGTAGTCTCGTGGGGATGGCCATTCTTTATTACGTATCAAAGCTCTGATTTTTCTTTCCAATAGGAAGATTGATGCTTAACTTGTATGAATTAATTTTAATTACAATATTTTTATCAGCGGGTAGTTCTTTGAGCGGCTTGCCGCTGCTGTTGCTGCATTTGTGCGCGAACCCTTCTGCATCCGCGTCCGGTGCACATTGGCGCTATGAATCCAACCTTTTGACCAGGCGGTGCATTTCTAGGTACAGGTGTACCTCCATGCTGGTGGGATCCTCCTCCATGTGGGTGGGCATATGCGCTCATTGCTTTTCCTCTAACCAATGGGTACTTCCAGGACTTACTCTTGGCTAGGTGGTACTTTACTCCGGCCTTTACCATTGGCTTCTCTGTTCTGCCGCCGCCGGCCACTATTCCTATAGTTGCCCTAGAACGGGAATCTACATCAACTATTATGCCACTGGGCAGCTGTATGCTTGTAAAGTTGCCCTTGTGCACTAACACCACTGCATATGATCCATTGGATCTAGCGTATTTGCCTCCATCTCCAGGCCGCTTTTCGATATTGGATATCATCGTTCCTTCCGGTATGGACTGTATTGGCATTATATTACCGGTTTCCACGCGTGCCCCCGTGCCGAACTCTATTATTTTTCCCACGTATAATCCCTCGACTGCCGGCAGATACATTTCTCGTCCATCCTGCAGAACTATGTGAGCAGCTGGTGGAAATACCCCACTTATGTGCATTAATTCCTTCACAATGCCTTTAATTGTTCCCCGTAGCTGGGATTCCTCGTATCTTACATATCGTAGGGGAGCATCGCGTCTCCACTTAGGATTAATGAATTGTGATCCTCCTCGTCCTCTTCTCTGCACTAATATTCGCTTACCCACTTTACCTCATCAAGCCGAAGCACTGCATGGTTTAAAAAATTTGCCCTAATGTGTCGATAGAGGAATAAGTCTTGTTGTTCTAGAGGAGGAACATTGGGTATGGCTTTCTCTTCCAGCCGTTAATTTAACACTATCTTAGAAATATATGTCAGTGTTAATATGGGATATTATTTATAAGCAAATAAGTACGCGGTATTTCTTCATGGCTTCCTCTCAGGTCCAGAGGCAGGTGGTGGCTGTCGCCGCTATGGATGCACGAAATATAAAGATATATGTACTTCAGGTAATGAAGGATCTAGTGATAAATTCAAGAGGTCGACTAGTTACGCTGAGACCAAGCAAGTTGGCGCAGGACATAAGCATCAAAAGCAGGAAGTCCCCGCGGGCTGAAAGTGTGGTTATAAGGAACTTCCTTGAGGAATTGGTGGAGAAGGGCCTTATAAAGGTAGTCAAGAGAAGCGCTAGGGGAAAGGTTTATGGCATATATAGGGAATCAGATCTTTGGAAGATGTTGGTAGGTTACCAGCCGCGCAGTATATTGAGCCTAGTGGAGTCTGTGGAGAATGGGGAGGAATCTACCATAATAGAGCAAGCATAGCTACGGCCCCCTCACATTTTAAAATAAGCTTAAGCATAAGCCTTGATGTCTCTAGATACTGGTCTTGAATTCGTTTCTGATCATGTAATAAGAGTAATAAAGAGCGAGGTGGCGCAGAAACTATATGAGGCCGGCTATACTCAATTGAGTATATCAAGGATTCTAGGCGTTACTCAACCAATGGTTAACAAAATACTATCAGCCCATGAAGAAACTAGAAGAAAGGCCATGGAAGAGGGGCTAGATCTAAGCGATATTGATTCAATAGCAAGCGTGGTTGCATCGCTTGTGATTTCAAACAAGGTTCAGGCTGCACTAGAGTACTTAACTAATAAATTAATGCTTAATTTATCCCATTTGGATTATTGTGAATCTCATAGGCGCGTTAATCCTAAGATACCCATTGATTGTAGGGTATGCGGTTTACTGCTTAGCCCAAGGGATATAGTGATACGGAATCTAGTTACGGCAGTTAACGAGATAGAGGGCCTACCTCAATTCACTAAGCTAATACCTAGGGTATTGATGAATATAGCTGAGGCGATTCCTGACCCGCGGAATGAAATGGATATAGCAGCGATTCCCGGCAGGATAGGTATAGAGAGAGGTATGCCGAAGGCTTGGGGCTTGCCATCATATGGGGTAAGCACGCATTTAGGGAGAATATTATTAGGCATCGCTCATGCAAAGCCAAAAATACGGGCGGTTGCCTCGATTAAGCATGATAATGAAATAGAGAATGCGATCAAGCTATCTAGACTTAGATACTCAGTATTATCTCATGAGTCTGCTCCTACAGAGGATGAAATAATAGAGCTAGTTGTGCGTGATGTATCGCTAAGGGATTTAGATGCAGTGATAGACTTGGGTGGGTTTGGAATAGAACCGATAACTTACATATTTGGAATGGACTCGCTTCAAGTAATCCATAAACTAAAGAATATACTGAGCCATATGCAATAAAATTCCCTTATCCTTACAGGGAGCACCTCCTAAGATAAAATTTTAATGCTTCATTTAGAGGGAGGCTTTGGAATTGAAACCATTATATACTCCGCTTCATGGAAGATCAATCTCCGCTTCCTTAATGAATTTATATTTCTTTAACCTTTTGGGGTTAAAGGGGGCGGAAGTCTCCGTCCGTGAGGGCGGGGTAGTTCATTGCTTCTACATTTCCTACATAAAACATATGTGTAATCATTAACCATAATCCTCCTGAGCACTACCGCTTCATTGGTTAGTACCGGCATAAGTTAGTAATAGCTCTATTAGTCCCGCTTGTACTTCGAGGATGTGTTCTAGGTGTGGTTATGTTAAGATGATTTAATGCTTGGGGATAGGGTATTCGAGTGCCTAATGTGTAGCTTGATCATTGATAGGAACCTGAATGCCAGATACTCGCGTGCTTAAGCATGGGGTCAGCCTATTGAGCCCCACTCCTCCCATTCCCGCAAGAGTAAGGCAACGAAGCAGGAAGCCTTGCCTTTAAACGCGGAGCGACTCGCTGTGTGTTGCATCATGTGCCTACTTTATCCTCTAGCCGTAGAAATGATATTAATTGCAACATCTCGGAATTATTAGTTTTAAATATATCCTTGGCTAGTCCTACGCTTTCATCCAAGTATTTATTGAGAATTGATAATGCTTCCTCGGTCCTCCTCCCCAGTATGGTAACTATGTTTAACCCTGTCCCAGCCTCCTCTGGATTGTTAGCATCTAATCCTAAGTAATCCACTATATCATCCCTGACTTGATACGCAATTCCCATGAGGTTGCCCAGCTTCCTTAGTTTAGCTATTGTGTCTTTATCCGCATTAGCAGCATAACCGCCGACTACCAGTGCAGCTTCTATTAATGATGATGTCTTGTATGAAACCGTTTTTATATAATCATTTAGGGTGGCTTTCTTCATGTACTTATATTCCATCTCATATGATTGACCAATGGAGAGCTTTATTGAAGCATTTATCAATTCGAAAACAATCTTCTTATCAGACATTATCGCGTATTCTATCGACTTAGCTATTATTAAATCGCTAGCAAGCATAGTATTTTCTAGCCCAAACATGTGGAACGGCGTATTACTTCCTCGCCTCACTGCATGGCCATCCATTATATCATCTTGGAGCAGAGAGGCTATGTGGACTAACTCCACGGCCACGGCTGGCCTAACTGCGTTTATTATATTGCCGCCAAGAGAATATGTGGTTAATAGAGTTAGCATTGGCCTCACTAATTTTCCTCTATTAGTTAAGTAATGCCTAACGGCATTTTTTAATGCCTCTGGCATATCAATTCCCATAAAAATTTTCTCTAATTCATTAGATACCATATTTAATCCGCTTAACACGACGCTAGGTAACGATATCATTTTGCTTTCCCTATATTTCTCCATAGGTAAATAAGTTTTTCACTTATAGAAAAATGGCCTGGATGGGGGTCACACAATCATGGGCAAATTCATTGATATATAGATATTACCGTTTTTAACAAGAAAAATAGAATTTATGTTTAATAATTATATTGAGGTTCCCCAGCGGAGTAGGCGGTGTTCTTAGTAAAAATATTTATTATGCATTGTACCTGGCCAACTGATTCATGGAAAGCAAGTGGCCATTATATTTAATGGTGCCGGTGGCAGCCATGGTGCTTGGCTCTATTTTATCCATTGGCTTAGTATCTATTCATGTCACATATGTCCCCTCAGGTCCCCCATTTAATCAAAGCAATACTGTGGAGTCAAGCGTCTATAATGTCTTAATAGTTATAATGTTAATGATAGCCATGACTGGTCTAATATATGCTATGGTGAAGTATGGTAAGATACGGCTCTTTACTGCTGTTAAGGCTGCCTTGATCACCATACTGGTATTTTCAATGATTTTGTTCTTCATGGGGATATTCTCATACCAGTATGGTGCATTCTTATTGTATAATGCATTTGTTTTTTATGCATTGGCTATTGTGGTCTCGGCAATTATAGTTTACTGTGCCTTAGCCAGGGAAGGAGTGTGCAGCGTGATAAGTATAACGCTTTATAGTTCAATGGCTGGAACTATATTGTCAATAACATTTCCTCCCCTCACATTGCTGATATTGCCAGCTGCATTGGCTATATATGATATTTTCATGGTATATAAGGGATTATTAGGAAGACTAGTTGAATCTAATGGTAATGAGGAAAGGAGAGAGAAGCGTAATATATTGAAGGGATTAATGGTTGACCTAGGCGATTTGGGTGTGGGGGTTGGTGATCTAGTTGTCTACTCAATGATATCTAGCTTAGATATAATTTCCTCAATTCGTTATGGGGTATTTATTGCATTTCTAACAGTTCTGGGATCCATTGTTGGCGTATCAATCGGCTTCATTATAACGATCAAGGTACTGCTTCCCAGGAGGGGCTATGCTCCTGCGCTCCCTATACCAGTGGCCCTTGGCTTAATTCCTTTTATAATCACTATACTCCTTTGAGGATGAGTTAAAGTATTCCATCCTCTCCTTATTTAGCGGGTGACTTCTAATGATAGTGATCCAAGGGTTGTCACCGAAACTTTCGATTTTCATTGCGGCAATAAGTCTCAACGACTTTTTTATTTTTATTGGTTAAAATAGATGTTCACATTATAAACAATGCGTTGATACCATCATTCATGGAAGTGCAAACCTATTATAAATGCCCCTCATGTAAGGCCAGTAACTTAGTGCTGGCGGAGAACCCGGTATCCTTGATGCTATACTGTCCCCATTGCAGCATTCACGTCTCCTTCGATAAAAAAGATATAGTGAGGAATTACGTGGATTATGAGAGGCATGAATTCAGGTGGAAGGAGGCGATAAATGATATATATCACTCCATAGTGGCTGCGATGCACTGATGTCTCCGCCAAGCATTGATAAGGAACGATAAGACTTGTCCCTTCTAAGGAGCATGGTTAGGTTTTTAGGTGCTTGCATGGGGAGCGTTATTGTCCCGTGAATTTTTGGGTATATGGGGAGCGGAGGCTGGCCCCGCAATACCCAGGGGAGAGGGTCAGATGCTTTATGTTTTATAAATGATGTATAGCTCGCTAAGATTATCGGTATTTATTAATGGAATATTAGAGACCAAGTTGAAGCCCCTTCTCACGGTTATTCTATTGATCTCCACATATAACCTGCTTATTCTTGCTTCACTGATATTAATGCTAGGCGAAAGAAATGGCAGAACCACTCCATCAATATTTGCCGAAATAATAGAACTAGCATCTAGATATATAGCGAATCTATTTACTAAATTCCTTAGATTATCGTAATTAACGGCTATCCGCGTGGGAATTATTAACTCGATATTATGCGAATTAATAAATCTAAGTATTTTGGTATCCATAAGTATGTTTTGCAATAAATCATTAATGTAGATTGCCCTTATGCACTCTGCATTATTGAGCAGCATATACCTATTAATTAATGCAATAGATGTAGTTGCTATCCCATCAAAACCAGCCACGCACTTGTGACTAAACATGAGTTTCTTAATTATCATTCCCTCACGCCGCCATTACTGAAAAATAAGCTTAAGTAATTCGTCGATGCTCACCTCGAATACGCCAGTTGGGTTCTCCAGTCCTAACTTTATCAATATATCTGGATTAACTTCAAATGCCTTGCCTATGGTGAAGCCATTAACAATTATCTTAACTGATCTGCCATTTATGCCATTTTCCTCATTTATTGCCTCATACCTGGCCTTCAGTCCTAGTTGATTAATTAATGAACTGGACATAACTAGCACATCGGTTAGTGTCACTTCATTGCCGGTAATTGCGAACCCTAAATGGTTCTCCTCAATAACGCTGCCGCCATCAATGGAAGCTACTCTACCAATCTCGAATACTTTAGGTTTCCTTGGAGCCAGAGTCTTGTTCCTAGCTAGAAGGGAAACTAGTTGAGGCCATATAGCTGTTCTAACCATGGAGTAAAGCTCGCTTATTGGGTTAACCAATTTAATGGGTGTTCCCCCAAGCGATGCTAAGTAAGGATCAGTAAGCACATAATTCATTACTTCTTGAGCCCCTAGCCCTATCATCGCTTCCCTAATTAATCCAACTAGTCTAGTTATTGGGTGTAACCGTCCACTGGATGGGGATGAAGGATTTATGCCGGGTATCTCGTGGTATCCCTTAATTATGGCAGCATCCTCTATTATATCGACAGCATGTATTACGCCCAGCCTATATGGAGCGATCTTCACTTGAATTAAGTCTTCATCTATCTTGCTTGCATCATGCCTAGCCCTCAATAATAGGTTCAATGCTTCATCCATATTGAAACTTACGCCTAGTCGCTTATTGATATCACTTAATTCTATTTGCCGCTCAGTTGGATTTAGGTCTTTTTCATTAAGAGCATTAGTTCCTATTAATTCAACCACGTGATTAAGTGTCCTCTCCCGTAAACCATAAACAAAGATAGTGAATACTTCCCTTAATGACTTGATATCAGTTGCCGTAACATCTATTAAAATATCCCTAGTGTTGGGATCAACCTTAGTTGACTCACTGCCTAACACCGGTGCTACAGCTAAAACTCTACCATTGCTATCAGCTATTATGGGTACCTTCCCATTAAGCATTGCGTATTCTCCATATATTCTTCCCTTTTCCAGCGAGAATAGCTCTGCGCCTCTTATCTCCCTATTCATTTCTAGAGGTATATATGAGACATCATCTATGTTTGCTTGCTTATACACTACTGGTAGATCCACTTTTGATAAATCATAAACTCCTATGGATGCTCTCCTCCTATTCCTTCCATAAATAGTGGACAACTTTTCCTGCAGTTGTATCATTTGGCGAATAGCTTCATCACTGAGGGAGAAACCACGCATTATAGCGAAGACAACGTACTTCCTATTTGGAACATCATCTATATGCGATAAATCAGTTCTCCATACAGATTTAAGCCCAGCTAATCCTACTTCAATGCCTAGGATTCCCTTAAATGTCCTTGATATTCCCTCGACCGAGAAGTGATCCGGCCTATCATGAGTGACCTCTAGCTCAACCTTCTCGCCATCTATGTTATCTATTTCCATTTTTGCGTATTTAATGAGCTCCCTTAATTCATCTATTCCTAACTTACGTCCAACCAAGGTCTCCAAATCATGTAAGTCAATGGAAATGCTCACGCGGCCTAATGCCATCCACATAATTTAACATTTTTGGAGAAACGCGCCATAGGAAATTGGCCATTCCCTCATCTAAATAATGGGGATTCAGGAAGAAAAGAATTATGCAGTATCTTACCGTTCTCCTCGTAAATGGTCCCAATTAGGTTTATAGATGATCCCTATAATGTGGTTGGGGTACCTAGGAGAAAAGCTACCAGGGATGCTATTAACGGTATAGTTAGGTTATCCTCGACTCCATAAGCCTCGGAAATGACCACGGCGGCGCCGAGTGCAGCTAGATCTATGGGCCTGAGTCCTAGCACTAGAAGCACAAGCATGTAAATGGTTAGGCCCCCTATTGATCCCTCTATTGTGGATGTTGAGTACGGCAATTTATGCCGCCCAATAGCTGTTCCAATTAATGCGCTGAATGTGTCGTAGAAAATCAATGCTAAGATGCCGTATGCGGCATATGATCCAAATGCAGTATATGATGCATAGACACCGATTGCGCCCATTAATACACCTAGGTATCCACCCCGCTTCTCATAATCCCTCTCTATATTTTTCAATGTATCATTAAACATGTTCTCTAATTTATTGAATGTCATTATAACTTCCTCTCCCCCTCCTCGTTGAATTGTGCCTAAGATCTTTATTAATTGATCCCTGAACGATTGTCGAGCATCATCTAGCGCCTCACTTATCACCAGCGATATTATGGGTCTTTTTAATTGAGTGGCATATAACATGGCTGCTAGAAATAGAAGTATTAAATAATAATACGTTATTAATTGGAGCTGGAGTCCTATTATGAATGGAGCAATGAGAAACACCGATAGTATTAGGTGAAAAAGCTTTCTATAAAGCAATGCCTTAACTCTGGCTATTCGGCTCATGCATATAGCGAAGTGATCAACTATTTAAGCACTAATTTCTAATTAGCCTGAATTCATGTTAATTCTCATTACCGCTCATCCGTCCTAAAGAGTGGGGCTTTGTGGTTCTCCTTTGGTTCTCGGTTCTATAAACCATGAATGATCATTTCCCTCAATATATGGAGGCATGAAATGGCATTCTATTTTTTATAGTATTAAGCGTAACGTAAGCCACCATATCTAATACCTCCATTTTATTAAATGCCTCCTCTATCGTGGAACCTACGGCAACCGCGCCATGCTTCTCGAGTATTACTAAATCATTTCCCTCCTCAATGTGTTTAGCCACCTCGTTAGCCAGCTCTTGGGTGCCCGGCTCTATGTAGGGGACCATTCCCACGCCGCGGGAGTAGGATTTCAATTCACTAAAGGATTTATCTAGCTCTATGCCCGAATTACTTAATGCTAATACATTAGGGGGATGGGCATGAAAGACTACATCATATTTCGTTCTTTTATATATTTCAACATGCATTCTCCACTCGCTGGATGGTTTTCTGTTCCCTTGTACTACTTCTCCATTCATATTAATCTCAACCACATCATCTTCGCTTAATTCTAGCTTGGAGAAATTGCTTGGCGTTATCAGAATAATATCTTTAATTCTCACGCTCATATTGCCTCCCATTAATGTATTTAACCCAACATCATGACTTAACCTGAAATACTTCACAAGGAGTCTCCGCTTCTCCATGCTATTCATGAAGCTATGAGAATCAAGTTTCCTTTAAAAACTATATCTTTGTAGATTCTATTTAGGTTATTTGAAAACTTACCCTGCCTGGAAAGGGGCGAGGCTTGCTTTTCTATCATTACTTATAAAATAGACGATAAACCTTGCCCTTTAAGGCAGAAGGGGAATCAAGTAGTCATTGATTAATTATTAACCGGTTAATTATTCATTACTGGAATTTACTTAGATTAAGCTAATTGGGAAAACTTTATATATGGTATTTCTTTCAAGAAATTATGTCCCAAATAGATAATGAGGAGCACACATGGGCGCTCATAGCTTGGATAATACCATTAATAGGCGGCATATTGGGCATAATAATTAAACCAAACTCCAATTACGTGAAGCATTGGTCTTATTTAAGCATAACCTTTGGACTAGTGATCATAGTGATCGATGTTATATTAGGAATACTATCAATTGCAACTTTATTTGTTCCATTTTTATTTATAATATTCAGGGTGATAGGGTACTTATTCGATATTGCTTTCTTGGTCATTTGGATAATTGGAATATTAAGGGAACGCGCCATGCTTTATTGGAAGCCCCCTGTATTGTATGAGATTGCGAAAATGATGGGCGCCCCCTAATAGGATCCTTATATTGCCGTAGCCCTAAATAAAGAATGAAATATCATTTATCATATTTCCGGTTTAGCTTTCCTGGTTAAGTGAGTTAGTCGTTCCCATGTTGCTAGAAATGAGGAATAAGCGATCTCGCCCATATTAACTGGCCACACCATTGCTTCATTTAATTTATCGCCTCTCCTTGCTGCATATATTCTTTTTATTTTACCGTTCAGTATTGTATATGAGGGAAAGCAGAGGGATCCATGTGGGGCTATAACCGTGTCAGCTCCCAGCTCTAAGCATCTTTTTGCTACTGTTGGCCTTTTTTCTCTGGCTTTTAGGGCTGGGTTCTTCTCTTTATGTATTATTTCTCCATTGTCTACCAGCACTATATAATCCGCCTTTGAGAATATCTCCAATTCTCCATTATCATTTATTGTTGTACATATCATTTTGGGCTTCATTGCTTTACTTTATTAAAATGTTTCCATGAAATTCAGGGAAGGAATTCAAGCGCCGCGATGGGAAAATTTAAATTCAAAAGTGAAGCATAACATAACCATGAAGCTCGTTGGTAAACGACCCATAGACATGGGTTCAGAGGACATGTGGAAATTAATAATTGGGCGGCTTGATGATGTGATCAAATGCGTTCCTGATGTCAAGGAGGTCAAAAAGAATGGTCAAGACTATGAAATGAAATTATTTGTGCACATGGGGCCAGTGCGTGGGGACTTCAATACCTCGATAAGCATTGTTCAAATAGATGAATCCAATAAGTCGATTAAATTAAGGCTTCGCAGCAAGGGTCCAGGAACTACCCTCGACTCTAATATAACGGCAACGATAGGTAATGGCGAGATATCATATGATGCTGACCTCAGTATGAGTGGCATAATGGCTGCGGTAGGTCAACGAATAATAGAGGGATACATAGAAGGCAAGTTAAACCAGTTCCTAGACAATATAGTGAAGTTAGCGAAAACAGGTTCCTGCTAAATAGAACAATTTTGGCTCAACTTTTTAAAGTATAGCCTTGGGTCTCGGCGATGCAGCAGCAATTAGTAAGCGTAGTCACAGAGTACGTATATAGGAGAATAACAATAGAGTATGATAATCCAGAGCTTGGAAAGCTCGCTGTAGCCATAATAAACACATTACTAAGCAAGGGGGAAGCTATGCCTGACGAGAAAATAGCATCCACATTGGGAGTTAATGCGGTAGAGGTTCGCCGTGTCCTTCATTTGTTGGATAGCGTCAGATTAGTTGCGAGGGGAAAGGAGACCTTAGAATATGGAACAATGCAAGAAATGCGTTGGAGTATAGATAACAAGATAATAAATAAGTTCATTAAGTGGATAATCAGGGAAACACGAAGAAAATTAGAGCACGTAATTGCGTCGCTCCATGATTCCTCATACTATGTCTGCCCCACTTGTTTTCGCCGGTATCCAGATAGTGAGGCATCCATGTATAACTTCACTTGCCTCGTAGATGGTTCCTCCCTTGATATGATTGATTCAGATGCTGAAATAAATTCATTGTTAAATGTTGTCAGTAGATTAAAAAGGCTGGAGGAGGAGGTTCCTAATGCCTAATATAATTTTAAACGAGCCAATACTCAATACGGACTTCTTTATTACTGGATTCCATGGAGTAGGATTAGTAGGTTACTTGGCGGTGCGCCACTTAGTATCATCAATGGAGTGCAATAGGATTGGGTTTATGGGAATAGCCATGCCCTACACATCATACATGAAGGGCCGGCTCTCATCTCCAGGCGATATATATTATTGCCCAAGCAATGGAATTACTATTGCTGCGTTTAATTATGGAATACCTGATAAGCAATTATTCTCTGCATCCAAGGAGTTAGCTAAGTGGGTTATCACATCTCGATTTAAGAACGTGATTTTGTTTGGCGGTCTCGATGCATCCCTAAGGGATCCTGGCGACGAGAGTGGAGTAAAAATAATGACTACTAAGAGGGATGTAATTGATAACTTATTGAATGATCATTACCTAGTTCTAGGCCCGCTTGCAATAATGATGAATGAGTTCTCCTATAGATCTTATCCAGCCATGGCAATACTTCCCTACGCTAATCCATCCTTGGCAGACCCCAGGGCAGCCGCTACTGGTCTCTCCTACTTTGCGAGTAAATTCAATATTAAGATTGATTTATCTAAGCTATATGAGGATGCCCAAGTTCTTGAGGAGGAAGTACAGAAACAAATGAAGCAATTAGAGGGACGCAGAGAGACTTCGCTCTATATATAACCTCCCTAACATTATTAATGTCATAGATCTCGCTTTAAGATTGGAGGAACGGCAAACTTTTCCTCTTGTGGTCTCTCCTTGATCTTGTAACGTAGGTTTCCTCATTATAATGGGTATCCCCTACATAACGGTGCCCACAATGTAATGCTTAGGCCAATGAAATTACTTGCTCTCTTTCATGCTTGCTTGCAATTGATCCTTGAGAATATATCGTTAATGTATGAGTAAATGGTTCTGTAACTCGGTATTATTAATATGTCTTTCTCTCCCTTTACATCAATTAGATTAACGTATTTAATGTGATCCTCTGAAACTATTATTACTGTCTTTCTGTATGTCATTATTATCTTCTTATTTATAATTACATCGCTATTGATTTGTGGGACTGGATAGACATCGCTTAACTCCAAGGGAATTATTCCAAGGACGCCATCCAATACGTAAACATCGACGCCGCACCTAATTATTCGCTCTAACAAGGGGGCAAGAGGTGATCTTATAATGGGTTTCTCACGATACCCCAATAATATTATGGCTCTCTCCCCTGATTTCCTAATTCTCTTAATCCGTCGTCTAAATAGTATTGCCTCCGGTCTCTCTGCATCAATGGAATCAAATACCGCTATTTCATGCGTATTTGCTTTGGTTTCACTGCCTAACTTATTAATTAATCGCTTGAATGCATTGCTTCTTATAAGTTTATAGGCTCTATATAGATTTATATTCTGTCTAGCCTTGGCCTCCACATAGTCCCAAAGAGACCCCTCCGCTATTCTTTGCCTTATTTCTTGCAACTCATGCGAAATTACATGAAGGTTATGGAGAGCTAATATGTGTTCCCGCTCATCTCTAGGCATTTCCCTTATCTCTTTCACTGTTTTCTGGCATTTACCGCATGCATATAATAAATAATCATCGCTTAACTCGCTTAGTCTAGCGGTTCTATCGGGCAATATGATTCGCTCATCCCGTGCAAATAATGCGTAGGATGCAGAATCAAATAAATCAATTCCGAGAAGGACAGCCAGCGGCATTATGAGGGGATGCCCAGCACCAAATAAGTGAATGGGTTTACCCGGCGGCGTATTTGATTTAGCCGTAATTATCATTTTAATTATACCCGATAATTCATATTCCTCAAGCAATGTTGTTGGGCTACCTATTGCGTATATGTCGAAACCAAGGGCCCCCATTATCCTAGATGAATATGCCAACAAGTCAAGGTAAGTTCCTCCCTGGAGAGGCCCCACTCTTAGCATGCGATGCTTGGGGTCTTCATCATCTAACTGCATAAGAGCCCGTCTAGCTCTTCTAATAGTCTCCTCTACCTCGGTAATAACTATATCCCGTGGGGTTCCTACGCTTGTGGGCAAATCAAGGATGACTCCTATATCTGTTCCCAATTTTACTTGGAAACTAATTATATCATCTGGGTCTACATCTATATATCCATATTGAAGCAATTGATACGCACCGGAATCCGTCATTATAGGTTCATCCCAATTAAAGAGGGAGTGAAGCCCAGTTTCGGCGGCTATCTCTCCGTAATTCACCTTAACTAGGTACGCATTAGTTATGAAGTGATTGAATCCGGCCTCCTTAATCTCATCAAGCCGCAGGGTTTGCTTTATTGGATTAATGACTGGAAACATGGTTGGGGTCCTAATGACTCCGTGGACGGTGTGAATCAATCCAATGCGAGCCAAGTCATCTTTATCTATTATCTCGAACATTTGCCCCTCCGGAGCGTTATGCTTGTCTCCTCTTTAGGTAGTTATCGAAAAGCTCCTTCACGCGTTTAGCCGTTAATCCGGATCCCTCTATACCATTTTGAGTAACCCTAACGCCTTCCCCAACTTGGATAATGTTTGCTTCTTGTATGTATTTTACCATTCCCGGGAAATACTTATCCAGTTCCTTGGCGAAATCGGCTAGATCCAAGTATTGCTCAATCAAGATAACCTCGCGCCAATTACTGAATGATATCAGAACTTTGCTTGCCTTCTCTCCCTTATCGTTTACGGCCTCACTTAGCACTATGTTGAGGTTATTATCCATTCCAACCAAGGTTCCCCTATAGTAACCAGTTTCAGTATTTACAATAACTTTCTTGCCAAGCATGGAGGCAACCTCCACTAGGAATCGTCTATTGCTCTCGGCGAGCGACATGAAAGCAAAGCGAAGCAATGCTTTTAAGTGCTTTGGTACATTGAAAATCATGTACTCATATGAAACTGACCTAGATGTAACCAAGTTGGAAACAGAGGGGCAAGTAACTAGGTTATTCCTAGGCAATGATATAGTGATAGAGATACCGTCCCGCTTCTCATCCGGCATCGGTAAAAGAGTTCATGTAAAGATATCCGAAGAAAAGGATGATCCAAGCAAGTGGAGCATCTATATGTGGGGAATAGTTTATGCATCAAGCGATAATTCCTATAAGGCATCCGCCGGCGGCTTCATAATTAGCATTAATAATGTAAGCAATGCGCCACAAGTCGGAACAAAATTATATATAGGAATTAAGTATTGAATTCTATAATAGGTTTTTAATCGAAGCTGGGCGGGTTCTCTCCGCCGGCGCCGCCTTCACCGCCCTTGCCGCTGGGAGTCTCTATCTTGCTTGCGGCTATTATCTCATCTATTCTCATTATCATAGTCATGGCCTCCACGGCTGCCTTCATTGCTTGAACCTTAACCGAGAGCGGCTCAACTATGTTGCCCTCAGTCATGTCAGTTACCTTGCCTGAAAATGCATTTACTCCATACTTCCATCCATCCTCCTTGCTCTCATGTACGTGCCTCAGCTCTGTAAGTATATCTATTGCATCCAGACCAGCATTCTCTGCGAGGGTTTTCGGTATGGTTTCTATTGCCGAGGCAAAGCTTTCGACTGCATACTGTTCCCTCCCGCTTACCTTGGATGCATATTGCCTAACAACCTTAGCTACCTCCATCTCTGCGGCTCCACCGCCGGGCACTATATATGGCTCCTCAATAACGTCGGAGACCACGCTCAATGCATCCACTAGATTCCTCTCCGCCTCATCCACTAGCCTCTCGAATCCTCCCCTTATCAATATGCTGACGGCCTTGGGGTTCTTGCACTGCTCCACGAACACCATCTTCTCGTCTCCAACCCGTTCCTCCTTCACTAGTCCAGCGTAACCAAGATCATTTGGAGTCAAGTCCTCTATATTGGTGACCAGTTTTCCTCCGGTGGCCCTGACCAGCTTCTCTATGTCGCTCCTCTTCACTCTCCTCACCGCCATTATGCCGGCCTTCGCTAGGAAGTGCTGGGCAGTGTCATCAATGCCCTTCTGGGCTATGACTACGTTTACCCCGATAGACTTCAATTTATCGACGTAGGACTTCAGTATGCTTGTCTCCTCCTCGAGGTAGCCCTTTATTTGTTGAGGCGATGAAACCGATATCTTAGTGGTCCACTCGGGCTTCTCTATCTCCAGAGGCGCATCTAGGAGAGCTATCTTGGCGTTGAGGACCCTCTTAGGCATGTCTGGGTGAACAACCTCCTTATCCAGCACTATTCCCTGGATTAATTGAGTCTCGTAGAGGCTCTTTCCCTTCTTTTTCTCGACCTTTATCCAGTCAAGGTCTAGAACATAACTGCCGTTAACCTTATCTGCAGCTATTAGCGCGGCCTCCACTGCTTTTTGGGCCAAGTAATCCCTGGCCTCGGCCACTACCTTACTGCTCAAGCTATTTGCGACCACCTTGATTAGCTCCTCCTTCTTAGTTATGTCTATGGGTATAGCGACGCTCTTGGCGGTTTCCAGGGCGTAATCCATGGCCTTCTTATAACCATCTATTATTATCGATGGGTGAATGCCCTCATCCAGTAGGCTCTCGGCGCTCTCAAGCATCTTGCCGGCCAGAACCACTACGGTTGTTGTTCCATCTCCGACCTCCGCGTCCTGGGCCTTGGCTATCTCCACTAGTAATTTAGCGGCTGGGTGCTGGATCTCCATTTCCTTGAGTATCGTGGCTCCATCGCCGGTTATGGTGACGTCGCCGAATGCATCTATCAATAATTTATCCATTCCCCTCGGTCCAAGACTTGTTTGAAGAATTTCCGAAACCACTTTAGCGGCCATTATGTTGCTTCTCCTCGCATCTGCTCCAACTGTTCTTTGGCTTCCCTCCTTTAATATCGAGACAGGAACACCTTGAGCTCCCGTCTTAGGTTGCGATTGCTGGGCTGACATAGTTGACATCGTCCAGTAACGGTTCTATATAAACTTTTCTCCCAAGGCAAAAGACACAATTTTTAAATCCATAACGCAGACGCCATTCATGAGCAAGAAGACAAACGCGTACCTGCTGATCTATATACTAAGCGCATCCAGCAACTACTTCTTTGTGAAGAGCGGCCTCTCATACTCTGACCCCCTCACCCTCATGGCGCTCCGGTACGCATTGGCCGGCGCATCACTAGCAATACCCCTAGCAGCACTGCATAGGCTTGATCCAATCATTGACACCGATATGCTCCTCCTATCGGCCTTCACCGCCGCCAGCACGGGGTTCTGGGCTATCGGCCTCACCTACGTGGATCCAGGCACATCGGCGGTGCTAAGCTACACAATGCCGCTATTCGCCGTGCCGTTCTCGATGATCATGCTACACGAGAGCCCGAGCCGCGGAAACGTGATTGGAGTCATTGTAGGCTTTCTCGGAGTCATGGTGTACTACATCTCGTTCCTGGGCAGCGTTGAATTAATTGGAGCCGTCTTCACGGTGATAAACGCCGTATTCTGGGCACTCTACAGCGTCTACTTCAGGAAGCTGGGGAATAGGGAACCAATGAATGTGGTAGCCATGCAAATGTTAATTAGCTCCCTCATGTTAATAGCGGTTGCAATACCCATGGGAATCAGGATACGGCTTCAACCCATGTTCCTCCTGGATCTAGCGGAAACAAGCCTAGTGGGCGGCTCAGCATTATTTCTCTTCTGGAACCTAATAATTAATCACATGGGCGTGTCGAGGGCGGTTTCAGTGGTTTTCCTGGTTCCAGCCCTAACCATCTTGCTGAATTACTTAGTGCTGGGGAGGGCGCCAACCACGCTTGAATTGATTGGCGCAACCATAATGTTCGTGGGGATCTATATAAGCCAGAGGAGGAGCCTCAATATTAAGGAGCCTACTTCATCTCCATGAGGAGCTCAACGAAGCCAGTGCCTATCGGTATATACTTGCCGGCTATAACGTTCTCCACAACTCCCTTAAACCGCTCCGCCTCTCCCCTGAGGGAGGCCTCGACCAGGTTCTTAACGGTGACCTCGAAGGCTGCCTTGGCGAGTGGGCTCTCCTTCATGCCCGCAACTCCATGCCTCCCCACCTGCCTAACCACTCCGTCCCACGTCATGACGTCCGCAACCATCATTAAGTGCCTCACATCAACCTCAAGCGACTGGCTTTGAAGGATCTTCTGTATCTCGTTTATTATGGCGCTCCTGGCAGCCTCAATGCCGAGTACCTCGGATATTTCGTGAATATCGTTGGATACGGTTCTCCTGTGATCCACGCCATCCAGTAGGAGGACGGCCTCTAAATTAGTGCCCTCCGTTTGAATTATGTACTCCCCCTTCTCCTCAATGACGACCGCCTTCTTAATGCCCTTAATGCCCTTGACCTTAGTCTGCAGTATCCTGTCCCTCACCTTCTTCAACTTGCTGAGCTCCGTTGTATCCACCTTAACCATTATTGTATAGCCATTCACCTCTATCTCGCCGCCCTTGCCCTTAGCCCTATCCAGCACTTTCTTAACATCGCTGACGCTTATTCCCTTATACCTTAACTGCTCCTCGTTCAACTCTATTATTATCGTTGATGCTATGTAATCTATGCTGACGGCTTTAGCCACGTTCTCCACAGTGGTTGATTGAAGCTGCTTAGCCACCTCAAGTGCCTTGTCCCTATCATGCTTAATGGATTCCTGGAGGTACACGGTCATCATTGGTCTCTCCGGCTTTTTCCTGGCATCAATGACCTCGATCAACCTGGGTAATCCAAGCGCCATGGAGAACTCCCTGAGCCCAGCGAAGTGGAATGATCTGAGAATCATTTGAGTAGATGGTTCGCCAACGCTTTGGGCCGTGACTACCCCAATTGCTTCCCCTGGATCCACGACAGCCCTATAATACTCATGAACTAGGAGCTTAAGGGCCTCCTTGAATTGATCCTCAGTTAATCGCGCGTCGCTGGCCTTAGCTAAGAATTCATCCAACAACTTAGGCGGAAGAACTTGCCGCAGCTTATCCACCCTAGCCCTAATCTCCTCCGCGGATAAGTAAGTCGACATCTCAGTAATCATAGATGACGCCGTTTATAAACTTTAACTGTCTAGAAAACAGGGAAACGAGGCTTCAGTATCCCGAAATCCATTAATTAGACCACTGAATCGCGCCTCTACTGCAGACGCTCAGGCAAAGGCCGCAGCCAATGCACTTACCGGGATCAATAATTGGGTGGCCAGCCTCAACCCCTATCGCTGAGCAACCCAATCGCAAGCAATCACCGCAAGCATCACAGTCATCGGAGAGAACCAAGGGACGACGCTGGGTCGCCCTAATGTCCCGCACCCTCACTAGACGAGACTCAAGGGGCGCCGACGCCACGTCGCTGCATGAGGCGTCTCCCCCATCTTCACTAATGACTATTAGCCCCGCCCTCCTCAATACTCCCTCTAGAAGACCATCCATTAAGTCCTCCTCCTTCATGACGCCCACTATTGGGCCATAATCATAGCCAACCCTGACCGCCTCGTGAACCGCAACGAGGGGTCTCGAGACCGCCATATCCGGCACCTCGGCAGCCATCCTAGGCAGGAACGCGATTGGCCTTGGGTTAAAGTTACCTCTCGCCCCCTCACCAATTATTGGCCTCGCCATATCGATCCTGGTGATCACGAGCGGCACCCCCACCTCATTCACTGGATCATATAGTGACTTATATAGGCAAAGATATATGAAGTAGGCCACCGTTATTGGGGGTGATGGGGCAACCCTAGGCACGGGTTGAGGCGGTGAGTATGAAGCATCTACCCCAAGCAATGTGAGCCTATGGAGCGCCCAATTAATCTTGTTTCCCCGAGAGGAGTGATTAAGCCACCTGTAACCCATTACCCAGTTCTTATTAAAGACGGGAAGGCGGCGCCGCTTCTCCCTGAGCAATGAATGGACCTTCTCCATGGATTGCTCATCCATTATAGCCACGTAAGGCGCCTCAACCACTTCGCTATAGTTAATGGCCTCCTTAACCGCATTAATCGCTGCCTCGCCTCTGGGCCTCATGCATATGGCTCCCCACGGGCAATCCACGTCCCCCATGACCATCACGAGGAGGGAACCGCGGATAGGCATGTAGCTGGATCCCCACTTAGCTAGGTCCCCTTCACTAATTAGCACAGTTGTTCTAAGATTAAGCGCTGAATCAATGAATCCCCTTAATAGGGCATCGCCTAATCCATTGCCTAGAGACTCACTAACTATCAGTGAATCGATCATTTATCCAAGATCAGAGGCACGCGTTTAAAAGGGTAGCCAAATACGTATGGATGCTTAATTTTCAGGTCCTAAAATCATTGTTCATGGGTCTCCGAGAGTCCCTTAAGCACTTTTCCAAGGAGGCCTACCAAGTTAATTAGTTCCTCGCTGCTTAATTCCTTGAGGGAGGCGGCGGCGATTTCCCTATACGCCACGTCTATTTCCCTCAGGAACTCCTCGCCCTTCCCCGTTATGCTTATTATATTGATGCGCCTATCCCTCTTATCCTTGCTGCGAGTCACGAAGCCATTCTGCTCTAATCGATCCACGGAGTTAGTGATGGCTGCTTGAGTGACGTAAAGCGAGTTTGCCAGTTCAACCATGGGCTTCGCGCCATCCCTTAAACTCTTAAGTATCCAGAAGTCCAGTATCGTGAGGGATGAATTGCCCATCTTCTCGGAGAGCCTCCTATGAAGCAATTTATAGATCTTGACAATGCTCCCATAAACATCCGTCGCATCCACGCCCATTCTAAATCACTCCCCTAAAACAGTTCCCCGAGTCCAGTGTATATATTTCGCGCTCTCCCTGGAAAGCACCGGGCCTAAAGGGTGGCTCAAGGCAATGATTGGGCCCCAATAAGCGGCGTCGCCGCAATTAAGCGAAGGCAAACTAAATCCCCTTCTCAAACTGGGGAGGAGTTTATTAAAACTTGCCGTGAGGCGCCCACATGGTTAAGTTACCCAGGGGGCTCTATGGGATAACGGATACGGGCTACAGGGCGAGGAGTCACGTGGAGGCGGCGAGGATCTTCCTAGAGGGGGGGTCCAGGATAATACAGTACAGGAGGAAGAGTGGATCCATTAGGGAAATGGTGGAGGAGGCCAAGGAGATTGGGAGGCTCTGTAGGGAGTACGGCGCAGTATTCATAGTTGATGATAGGGTGGATGTGGCTATATTATCGGACGCCGATGGGGTTCACGTCGGCGTAGAGGACGCTCCTGTGGCTGAGGTTAGGAAGAGATTCGGTGAACTGATAATTGGGGCGAGCGCAAGCTCAATAAGTGAAGCAGTGCAGGGGGAAGCGGGGGGCGCCAATTACTTGGGCGTTGGATCAGTGTTCCCAAGCCCCACGAAGCCTGATTACGAGGTTCTCGGAATAGATGGATTAAGGAGAATAATACAGGCAATACATGTGCCGGCGTACGCAATAGGGGGGATAACGCTGGATAAGGTTCCCCTCATAAAGGAGGCGGGGGCATGGGGTGTTGCAGTTATCTCGGCGGTTCTTGGCGCGGAGGACCCGGTTAAGGCGGCTAAAGCATTCACGGAGGCATGGGGTGAATAAGGATTAGGGCCAAGCCGAGGGCCACGGATGTCGCCAGTAGATTGATTAATTCATTTGATGCTATTCCCCACCTGATCCTCACTGTTCTCGCGCCGCAGTGATGCACCTCGTAATCAGTGGTCACGCCGCACCTTGGGCACAGGTACTTGGGTTGAAGGAGAGCGC
>JAGDXC010000010.1:91851-96016 GCA_023269935.1 Thermocladium sp. | reverse complement strand
TCCCACCAGCCATAGGATTGGGTAATCATTGGGCGGCGATGATAGCCACACGTATGAGGCGGGGAATGGAAGCAAGGCTGCTGCCCTGCTGATTATGAGGGCCGTCATTATCATTGCAGCCGAGCCGGCGGCGGAGCCGAGTTCCCCTAGAACCGTGATTCCGCCCGACGTGCCTGGGGATATCTTGATCCAGGGCTTAGTTATTAAGCGGGGCTGAGACTTGCTTAGGATCCCCACCTCGCTTGCCCAGGTATCCGCCGATGAGGTGGCAATGCTTACCACGAGGAGATCCAGCAGCTCATTGCTGGGGTGAAACGCGGCAATGGCGCTGATTATGCTTGGAATAATGCCGACTGCCAATACTTGCCTTGCGGTTCTCCCCTCTAGGTCGCTTCCAACGCCGAGAGCTCGTTTCCTTAATGCGCCTAGTCGCGTCACTATTGTGGACAGAAACAGGAAGACAATGAAGAAGATAACGGTGAGGGGCCCACTCAATGAAATTAAGGTACCGATAAGCACGGCGGCTGGAGCCGCGCCTCGCCTAATCACCCTTAGCTTAATTGCGGCCAGCGTTAATGCAATGGATGCCGTGAAACCTATCGCGAAGTAGTAAGCAACATATTGCATTGTCCATGCGATTATGAGGGGATTTTAAACTTAAGCCGGATCTATAAGTGAAATAGAAATTAACTATCTTAATCTTCACACAATTTTTAACTAAATTGAGAACCAAGTAAGAGAATGCTTGAAATTAGGGAAACATGGGGACACATCGCAGACATTTAGATGTGTATCCCTTAGTAGGCACTTAATTATGTATTCGGAAACCGAAGTTTATTAATTATGGGCGGGAAATCGCTTTCTTGTATTTTGGATAACTCACTTCATTTTTAATCGTTGTCTATGAATTGGACATAAATGTGTAAATATCATTATTTATTTTGATTTTATTCGTTTCAGATGCGTTTTCTATTAATTTGTGTTCTCATCGTTAGCCTGTTCCGGTTAACTTGCTTTCTATTTGGCTTGGAGTCAATTCCTTCGTTTCAGGCATTAATAGGAATGACCATAATGCGACGAACAATATGGCGCCTCCAAGTAAAGCAAATGCCCCGCCGTACCCAATCTGGCCAACCAATACTGGGAGCACATAGGTGCTGGCTGCAGCCCCTATCCTGGAGAACAACGATGCCAATCCGTGTCCAGTCGCCCTAACCCTTGTTGGCCATAGTTCGGCCAATGCTACCGTGTATGGTCCTGGACCGAAGTTCATGAAGTAGTAATAAACGGTGAATAGGAACATTATTAACGGGAACGCTAGGCTCCCCTTGAAGAATCCCATGTAGTATAAGACTAGGCCGGCAATCATGTCTATCCCCATCATTAAGGAACCAACTATTACCATTAATCTCCTGCCCCACTTATCGTAAGCCACAGCAGCCGTGTAGTACCCGAATAATGCTATTACCCAGTACAGCGCTGATGCCAGGAACGATAATTGAGGCGTGGTTAATCCAAGTCCCTTAGTTATGTACGGCGTGTATAGGTTGGATCCATAGAAGGCTATATCGGCCACTGGCCACCACACCCAAATGAAGAGTGTCGTCTTCCACATATTGCCCTCAAAAAGCGCTTTAATGGATGGCTTCCCCGACTTACCTGGATCAATCGCCGCAGACGAGCCTCCTGTCATTTTCTTAACCACATCATCATGGGTCTCCTTCATTTTTCGTCCAAGGCTTTCCTGAATTGCAGCCCATCGTGGGCTCTCCAATATACCCATCCTAAGTATTATAATGACTAAGCCCCAAATGGCCTCGCTTCCAAGCATTATTCTCCACGCCAGGTTCGGGTTACCGGAGTATGCCACCGAGAATGCGAATGCCGAGAGGAAGCCCACTACTGATCCAATGCCCCAGAAACTATTCATGGAAGCCAAAGCAAAGCCCCTTCTCTTTGCGGGGGCGTATTCAGCCACCATAGTCGGGGAAAGTGCATAGTCACCGCCAACCCCAATACCAATGAGGAGCCTAAGTATGTAGAGCTCCGTGAAATTTGCCACGAATGCGCTGAGGAAGCCGAATACCACTAGAAATATTAGATCCCAAATATAGAGATACCTTCTACCGATTCTATCTGCTAATGCTCCAAAGGTTGGTGCGCCGACCGCCACGCCAATGAATGCTGAGGAAGCCAGCAAACCTATTTGACTGGTGGTTAAGTGCCAAAGGGGAACTAAGTATATTAGGGCGGCGCCTATGATTAATGTATCATATGCATCCACGAATTGACCCATTGATGCAGTGAACCAGGCAAGCCAGAAGTATTTGCCCAGCTTTCGGAGGGGCATATCATCGAAGTTTACTCCATTTGTCCCCATGATAGTGAGATTAACTAGTTTTTTTAAGCTTTTTGCTAGATTATAATTATAGACTTGTCAAATATAAAATGTTTTTCACAATGATATACTATTAATTATTATTAATATATCATTCAATAAATTAACCCAGTACATTAGTTCCCCATTGATCTATGAAGACCTAATCCCAAGAACTGCTAATTATCGTTAGTCACTTCTTTATTTTTCATTGCATAATCTATTATGCTCCTTAGTTTCTTTATAACGTCCTCCATCTCTGAATCGCTAGGAAATAAAATATTTCTTCCAGCAACTACACCGACCACATTATTTCCAGCCAGTAAGGCTTCCTTCACGTTCTTAATGAATTCTCCACTATCGCCGGATCCGCCGCCCAACATCATTATGGGTAATGTAGTGGATTTAGCAACAATTTGGAAATTGCGGGTGAAAGGTAGCTTTAAAAACCTATTAAAGGTGCTGTAGCCCAATCCTGAAACCACATTAACGACAGCAGCTAACTCATAGGGGTCATCAATCACGGCATAACCATTATTTGCCTTACGCACAGGAAATACCTCTATGAATAACGGTAACTTCAAGTCAGAGCATTCCCGTGATATTTCATGGGCATAGGTAAGAGCGTTTAGCGTTCTATCATCGCTTAAGTCTATCCTTAATAAGAACTTCGCTCCATCCAATCCCAGTTTAGCAATATCGCTGGGCCTAAATGCAGTGACCCTATCATCCAATTCAAAAATAGATCCACTTAGTCCACCCCTATTAATGGATCCTATTATGATTTTCTTACCTAAATACTTCTTTAATGGCATGTCGAGCTCGTTTTCAACCATCTCGGCTAGAATCAATAATTCATCCAATATATCGGCGGTAAGCAAGATACCATCCACTTCATCGAGCATCAACGCCGCGAAGACCTTGGTCAGCAATCTCCCTCTATCCAATAATGCATACTTATCATTCCCCACGGAGAAGTTCATCCTAGCGGGGTGATCAACAGCAAGTATCATCAAACCCCTCTTCACTGCATCCTCCAAATTCGGCCTCTCCCTTTTCCGCAATATATCATATGCCTCCTCCCTAATTCGTGCATTAATTCTATATCTCCAAATATCCTTTGATATATTGCTCAGCTTCCTTAAGCCTGCCTCTCCAATGCTAGGCATAAAACTATCCCAATGGTAGATCCACTGCCTTCTTGTTTTGCATTGATAACTTAGCGGCTAGCGCTATCTCCAAGGCAGCCTTACCATCCTCTGCCGTGACTAATGGCTGTTTATCGTTTCTCACAGAATCTATGAATGCCCTTATCTCCTCTTCATACGCCTCCCCAAATCTTTCTATGAACCACTCATATTTATCTTGCTTTTTGATCATTATCATGTCGTTACTACGCGAGGAACTAACCGGTGTCACCAATATGGAGCCTTTGGTACCAAGAATTTCAACTCGTGTATCATAACCATAAGCACTGAATCTACAAGCATCCACGTATGCCATTGCATTGTTAGACAGCATTATGGTGGTGGTCGTCACATCATAATCTCCTTGGCCTACTATTCGAGAGCCCTGGGCCATTACAGATCGAGCCTCTGCATTGGCAAGCCATCTAATCGTATCATAATCATGGCTAGAGGTATCCAAAAAGATGCCGCCGCTTATCTCCACGTTAACGCCTGGATTAGGAAGCGGGGGATCACGTGTGACCGACATTATATAAATCAAGTCACCTATCTCCCCTGAATCCATATAATTCTTTATTTTCTTATACAGGGAATCGAAACG
>JAGDXC010000010.1:87397-91841 GCA_023269935.1 Thermocladium sp. | reverse complement strand
GAAACGCCTCTGGTAACCAACTTGTATCCATACCTTTCGCTTCTTAGATAAATCTACTATCTCATTTGCATTTTTTAAATCAAGCGCCAATGGCTTCTCAACAAATACATGCTTGCCGAGGCTCATTGCTGCCTTAATTATATCGGGCTTAAATGCCGTAGGCACCGCTATTACTACTGCATCCAAATCCTTGTTCTCCAATAACTTGGCATAATCATCATACGCCGTCGTGTGCGTCTCCGAGGCAACTTGCTCCGCTACCCTTCTATTAGAGTCGGCAACCCCAATTAGTCTTGCACCATCGACCTTACGAGATAAAGTTAATGCGTGGAATCTGCCCATTAAACCAACCCCTATAACCCCTATGTTTACCGTCATGCCAGTACCAATGATGCCTCTTTTAAAAATTTTGTGTAAAACTAGGCTATAATTAATAAAAATATACTGAAGCATCGTTGTATATAAAATAGATTTAATACCACCTGGTTATTATTATTTTTCTGTCGGTAAAGAAGTCCACAGTGTCTATTTGAGGATGATGGCTGCCTAGCCCAGATATGCCCTTGCCTCCAAAGGGGAACCAGCCGACCGGTGCAGCAACGCCTATATTTACTCCAACATTCCCTACTCGTACTTCATTAGAGAATGTTCTGGCCCATTTACCATTCTGAGTGAATATGACGGCGGAATGATGATACTTCCCTTTATTTATCCATTCTATAGCATCATCCAATTCCTTGGCTCTTATCAAGTTAACTACAGGTCCGAAAATCTCTTCTCTGGCTATGCTCATGGATGGACTAACATCCTCTAGAATTGTCGGCCCTAGATAAAACCCATCGGGATACCCATCCAGCTTGAAGTCTCGACCATCCAGCACAAGCTTAGCGCCCTCGTTTAAAGCATCATCTATTTTCTTTATAACATTGCGCCTATATTGGCTCGTGGTCATGGGTCCCATCTCGACCTCCTCATCCAAGCCATAGCCTATCTTTAATGCCCTCGTCCTTTCAGTGAAGGAACGCTTGAACTTGTCATAATAATCATCGTTCCCGACTACCACTATGTTTTGTATTGCTAAACACCGCTGACCCGCATTGCCGTACTTAGAATGAACTAGGGCCTCCACGGTATTTTTAAACTCCGCATCCGGCATGACGACTGCATAATTAGCGGCTCCCCCACCTCCTATATACCGTTTACCTGAAGCAGCCGAAGCTTCATATAGCTTCATGGCTATCGAGGATGTGCCCACGAAACCAGTTCCCTCTATGTGCTCATGAGATACTAAGTGCTCTACCGCGGAATTATCTAGGTGAACCAGATTAAGGACCCCGGGCGGAAATATTTCCGCTATTAATTCCATTACATATGTCATAGGTATGGGCGTCACAGGACTAACCTTAACCACCATGGTATCGCCCAAGGCAATGGCATAGGGTATAAACCAGAAAGGAATCATAACTGGAAAATTATAGGGAGTGACCGCGGCGAACACGCCGAGAGGCTCTCGTGACATGACCTCATCTATGCCGTCTGCGATTTCACGTTGATATTCACCTTTAGATAGGGAAAGCAATACAGCTATGGAGCTCTCCACATTCTCTATACTCCTCCTTATGTCACCCCTCGAATCTCCAATGGATTTACCGTGATTCTGCGTATTAACTCTAGCAATGACTTCTTTATTGCTTTCAAGCACTTGCTTAAGTTTGAATAAATATTGAAGCCTATCCGGTATTGGTACTTGGCTCCAAGACTTAAATGCCTCATATGCCGCCTCAACAGCTTCATCAGCATCGTCCTTCGTGCCAAGCGGAACCTCCCCTATAATACTTCCTAATCCGGGATCATATAATGGAGCATAGTTAGTCGAGCGTGACTCAACCCATTTACCATTTATGAATTGCTTTAATTTACCATAATTTTTTCTAGGAACATCTAATACCGGCATTAGCACAATATGCTAGAGACCTATAAAAATATTAACTCATTACAGCATTAATTCAATAATGGTAAATGGAATAAATTAATCCAGTCCCCCTTGCCTAAAGGCGAGACTTTATGCCTTTTATTGGTGATCACATATTTATGTCATTTTCAAGCCATTGAAGTCAGCCATGGAAATGTATGAATTAATACTTAAAATATCTAGTATTGCCACTAAAAATAGATTCATGCATGGCGCGACGGTATATCCCAGTACCCATAAGCCTTAGAACCACTATACGGGAATTTCCTCTCGACTATAGCCTCAATAACCGTGGGCGTATTCATATTAATTGCCTTACTTAATGCATCCCGCAATGCATTGGGGGATTCCACCTTCATGTATTCTGCGCCATATGCATGGGTTATTTTCTCGATTGAGAATTCGTATAATGAATTATCGGATCTTCTAAACTCGGTTCTATAGATGCGCTCCATGAAGCTCCTGATCTGGAGGTCCCTGATCGATACCCAA
Organism: Thermocladium sp.; assembly: GCA_023269935.1. Next base: position 89,377 of record JAGDXC010000010.1, on the reverse strand, counting down.
CCATAATTATTCAACACCAAAACTATTATCGGTATATTGAATTGAACTGCAGTGGATAACTCAATGTTATTCATAAGGAAGGACCCATCGCCCTCTACTGCAACCACTACCTCATTTGGCCTGGCTAACTTGGCGCCTATCGCAGCGGGCAGGGCGAAGCCCATGGTGGAGAAGCCGCCTGAACTTATAAATGTCAATGGTTGATAAGCCAACCATTGCTGGGAGAATATTTCCTGAGGCAAACCAGCGCTCAGAGTTATTATTGCACTCCTCGGAAGAACCTCTCTGGTCACCTTAACTATATTTGGTATACCCATCGGCGATCTCTCTCTCATTTCCTCCATTTCCTCGATCCATTTCTGCTTTAATTCCTTGAATCTCCTATACCATGCAGTATTCTCCTTTTTTCCTCCAGCTATCATTGAGGTCAAGGCATTATATAGGGCCGACATCGCTGAGCCGGCATCCGCCACAATCCCCACCTCGACAGGGTAATTCTTGCCTATCTCGTGATAATCTATATCTATCTGTATTAATTTAGTGGGAGGTATATTGAAGGTTATATCAGGCACATATGAGCTGGTCGTCTCATCACTGAATGTGACTCCTATTGCCAGAATAACATCGGCAGATTTAGTCAATTCATTGGCCACCGAGCTACCTATATTGCCGGGGGAATAGGCGTAAAGATCATGATCCTCCGGGAATCCTCCCTTGGCGTCCCCCCTGAAGGTAGTCATGACGGGGGCATTCAGTAATTCAGCCACCTTCAGTACTTGCTCTGATGCGCCTGACATTGTAACGCCGCCCCCGATTAATATGATGGGGCGCTCCGCGTTTATCAGTATCTCTGCAGCCCTTTTTATGGCATCTGGGTCCGGATAGATGCGGCCCATCGGTATATACTTAAGGGGGTCAGGCACATCGGTCGTTATCTTGCTTACTTGTATGTCCATCGGCAGATCTATTAGGACGGGGCCAGGTCTTCCACATATTGCCTCCCTATACGCATTTACTAATACTCGGGGCAATTGCCTTATGTTGGTAACCAGCCAAGTTCTCTTTGCAAAGTGGTCCATTCCATTGGAATAATCCACCCAATGCTTTCTCTCTATTTCTTGAAAGATCCCCATCCCAAATAAGTATGTTTGGATCTGGCCAGTTATCGCTATGAATGTAGAGGAATCCACGAATGCCGTGGACATCGCTGTTGCTAGGTTTGTAGCGCCTGGTCCCACAGATGTGGTTACAACGGCAGGCGTTTTCCTGTTTGCCCTGAAATAACCATCAGCCATATGGCCACCCCACTGCTCATGCTTCACCGGAATCAGGGTTACATCGGGCTGCACGTCAAGTATAGCATCCACTATATTGACATTGCCATGACCGGGAATCCCAAATACGTACTTTATTCCGGCTTTTTTTAGGAATTGCGCAATTAGTTCGGAGCCATCGTACTCTCCTTGATTTGGCATGTTTTGGTAAAATATTAATATTAATTTTAAGTTTTTCCAATAAGTTGAGATACGACTAAGAATTCTATATAATGACTTACTTTAAACGAGATCTTACGGTTTCCACTATATAATCCTCCAGTTCTTGAGGGGACATTTTTCCGCCCTCCGTATCCAATACGATGGTTTCATGATCCATCACTATTATGTGATTAGCCACAGAGTGGACGTGGTGGATGTTATGGCTTATTATTATGGCAGCCATCTCTCTGGTTCTCTTCTCTATCAGTGTCTTAACGAAATCAAGCACGCTCTTGGATTCATAAACTGAGAGAGCGGCGGTGGGCTCATCTAGTATTAGTATTTTTGCATTAAACATTAATGCCCTAACTATAGCAACCATCTGCCGTTGACCGCCCGACAATTCTTCCGCATACTTATCCACGTTTATATCTATCCCGAACTCCTTTAGTAATTTGGTGGTCAGCCTCCTCATTGTATTTTTATCGAGAAGACCCGCCCTCGT
>JAGDXC010000010.1:82899-87387 GCA_023269935.1 Thermocladium sp. | reverse complement strand
TCGTGGTCTCACGCCCGAGAAATACATTCCTATATACGGGTAACTGGGGTACGAGAGCTAAGTCTTGATAGACGGTCTCTATGCCTGCTAATCTGGCCTCCTTTGGTGAATTGAAGGATACTGACTTTCCATTCAGCAATATCGTGCCCCTATCTGGCTTGAGGTATCCAGCCAATATCTTGGCTAATGTAGATTTGCCAGCCCCATTGTCTCCCACTAAGCCTATAAGATCGCCATCCTTTATATTAAATGAGACATCCCTCAGCGCGGTGACATGACCGTAACTCTTCCAAAGGCTTCGCACTTCTAACATAAGTCAACAAGTCTCATGCTTATTTTTATTCTTTTTGCGAATAAATAATTCTTTATAAATAGCAATTAATATAAAGAAATATTTAATAATAACAAGCAACCCATTATTGAGTATGGTAGAGCGGACTGAGTTACGAAAGAAAACATCCATGTTCTTTAAACTTCATAGGGAAGTGATAACGGCCATCATTTTCGTACTATTGATTGCGATTTTTTACACAATTAATCCCCTCCTCATGACATTATCATCTTGGGCAAGCATAATGATAACGGCATCTGAGTATGGAATAGTAGCTATCTTTATCACTCTACTGCTAATAGGTGGGGAATTCGATTTATCAGTAGGCTCAGTCTTCGTATTGGGCGGAATGTCATTTGGCATTTTAATCAATATGGGCTATAATCCATACTTGGCGCTTTTCATATCGTTGGCCGTATCCATGATCGTGGGCTTGGCAAATGGATTGATAACAGTTTACCTTAGTGTGCCTTCATTCATAACCACATTAGGGACGTCCTATGCATTGGAGGGATTATTACTGATAGTAACGGGGGGATTCCCGATATCAATAATGCTTAGAAATGTTCCGTTCTGGCCAATATTGAGCGGAAAGGTTTTTTACGGCATAAATGCTTGGACAATATGGTTCATAGCCATAACTGCCATATCATATGTCCTACTGGAACACACGAGGTTCGGTAACCACATATTCGCAACAGGGGGCTCCGTTAGGTCAGCCTATGCCGTTGGGGTTAACGTAAAGATGGTTAAGATAATACTATTTATGCTCTCTGCATTGGCAGCGGGATTCATGGGGATACTCTCATTAACATACTTCACCTCCATGTCCGTCGATGAAGGGCAAACTCTTCCATTATTGACCCTTGCCGTGGCAGTGATAGGGGGAACCCCATTGACCGGGGGCATAGGCAAGATGCAGGGCACCTTCTTGGCATCCTTGATAATAGGCTTAATTTATGTCGGATTAGTATTGGCTAAGGTACCGTCATATTGGTACATAACATTCGTTGGTATCATATTAATATAAATAAACAATGTATTTATAATGCGAAAAATTTATAAAAATATAGCATATCTTATACTAATGATCAAAAAATCTACAAAACTAGGCATATCAAGTCAGACAATAATTATAATTGTTCTGGTTGTCGTAGTAGTTGTGCTAGCTGTGGCATATGCATACAAGCCTTCTACCTCATCTACAACGACTACACCCACGACTAAGCTAGCCGCCTTGCCGGTCATTTGTCCAGCTCATCCAAATCAGAAGCTTACAGTATACTTTGTTACACATGGAGCGCCCACAGACCCATTCTGGGTACCCATAGTGGAGAGCTCGGTCTATATGGGGGATCTATTGAATATGTCGGTTATATATGAGGCGCCGAGCACGTTTTCTATATCGAGTCTAGTCAATTTGATGCAATCCGCCTTAGCGGCCCATCCCAATGGCTTGATAATATCGGTGCCGTCGGGCACCGCGGTGGAACCCATAATTGAGGAGGCGCATAGCATGGGGATACCCGTCATAGTGGTGAATGTGATACCGCCGCCTGGCAGCTTACCTGGCTTCCCATATAATGATACATTAGCTTATGTGGGGCAGTATGACTATGAAGCAGGAGTTGGCGCCGGTCAATACATGATAACGTGGTATGAACATAAGTTCGGAACAATGCCGACCCAGATAGTTATTTTCAATCATGAACCAGGTCTCCTAGGATTGACGCTTAGAATTGATGGGATAGAAAACGTTACAAAAAGCATTGATCCAGGAGCCACTGTAAATGTGGTTCCCATATCCCTTAACTACGCCGATTCATACTCGATAATAACTTCGTATTTGGAGGCGCATCCCAATACTCAATTAATAGTGACCTTGGGGCCTGCCGGAACTGATCCGGCCGTTGCGGCTGTTAATAATATGCATCTAAATGGCAAGGTCTTCATCATGGCCTTCGATATAGATAACGTCACGTTGAACGCAATTAGGAACGGAACATTAATAGGAACCGTCGATCAGCAACCAATGGAGCAGGGCTTCCTGCCTGTCTTCGAGATGTGGTTATATCTCTGCTACGGAATAGTTCCTCAATATAATATGACCACAGGACCATTCATACTTAATAATAATACCATAGGATTATACAACTATCAATTAGTGGCCAGCAGCAAATATCTAACTCCCTACCTAAAGGCAATAACTGGTTAAGCATTAAGCAGCCATATAGATAAAAATAAACATTTTTATTATTTCATCCTAGCTTAAGCATATTGCAATTCTTCTTTACATCAATGACATTATTAGCGTCTAAAGAAGGAGTGGAGGGATTTATATTTAGTAAAGAATTTATTTGACTGCTTATTATTAAGTCATGGAACTCAAGATAACAGATATGAGGGCCCAATCTGTTCAGGCTAACTTCGAATGGACATTTGTTAAAATATATGCAGGGGATTTATATGGTGTGGGGGAGGCTGGGCATGCGCCAGGCCTCATCGGTATGTTACCCTCCTTCAAGAAGTTGTTAATTGGAGAGGATGCATTAAAGATCAGGAGAATTGAGCAGAAACTTAGGTGGGCTACCCACTATTCAGGTACTACTACTTATCACATGATTTCCGCAATAAACATTGCCCTATATGACTTAGTGGGCAAGTACCTCAATATACCCATATGGAAATTAATTGGTGGATATAGGGATAGAGTTAGAGTGTATGTGGATGCGCATGGAGGTAAGGGATTGGAGGCCATGAATTCCTTGGCCATGCCTGTAAAGCCTGCTTGGCTTAATGATACTAGAATCGAGAAGGATAGGGTGGTTTCAATGAGCAATCCAATACATGGTAGGTTATCCATAGAGAAGTGGAACGAGGATTACAGCCCAAGCGCCTATGCAACTAGGGCCAAGGAAATGATTGAGGAGGGATTCACCGCAATTAAGTTTGATTTAGATGTACCGACTCCCTACACGGATCCAACTTTAATAATGAGCGGTGAGTTATCCTTAAAGGATGTGGATTACTTGGCATCCTTGGTGAGGGCTGCTAGGGAAGCCGCTGGCGATGGGGTCGATCTAATGTTTGATCTGCATTGGAGGTACAACATCAATACTGCTGCTAGGATCTGCAAAGCAATAGAACCATATAGGCCCCGCTGGATCGAGGATCCAGTGCCTGCGCAGATGACCATCAGTAACTTGGATGAATATAGGCTATTAACCCAGCTCTGCCAAGTTCCAATTGAGACAGGGGAAAACATGTATACGGTTTATCAATTTAAGGACTTGTTGGGGACTGGCGTTAGAGTATGGGCTCCAGACCTCGCAAAAGCCGGCGGAATAGGGGAGGGGATCAGAATAGCTGACCTTGCCTCCATGTATGATATAGAGCTATCCCCGCATAATATAGGATCACCCATAGCTACAATGGCTCATGCCCACATGGCATCCATGGCCAATACATTTGGTGTGCTGGAGTTCCATGGCCATGATGTACCATTTTGGAATAATATAATAAAGCCTAGGAGGCCCCTTATAAGTAAGGGCTTTATTGAGCTAAGCGATGAGCCGGGGCTAGGCATAGATTTAGACATAGACGAAATGAGGAAAATATGGCCAGAATTCGAATTATGATTAAGTTACTTTCAAATAAATTAATACCATTGAAAACCACTAATAAATCCATGTTAAAGAGACTCATACTATAGAAGATGTTCTTTACCTGCTGGGCTCGTTAACGCCCCTCGGTTTAGTCTATCTGATCCAAAACGTCAAACCTCGCCCCTTCTAGGGGCGGGGTAATATTTTAAACCAAAACATGTATTCTTTTTCGTGGCGCCCTCTTCTGGTCAACTTACTGGGGATGAGGGGTGGGGGCCGACATTTACCCCCGCAATACCAGGGGAGGGAATCCACGAAACTAAGTTCTCAAAAAGGAGGACTAACGTTGTTCGCCTCCTACCAAACGGGTACCAAGAAAGAAAGTTGAGGAGGCTAGCCGATACATGCGCCAAACTATTCAACGAAGTAAACTATGAAAGGAGGCAGCGATTCTTTAGGGGAGAAAAAGTTGATTTTAAGGGGACGTGGAGCAAGTACTACGAGAAGTATAAGGGTGAACTAGGCGTTAATGCCCAGGCAGTCCTCCAGAAA
>JAGDXC010000010.1:0-82889 GCA_023269935.1 Thermocladium sp. | reverse complement strand
TACCAACTCACATGAACCATATGAGTCCACCACATTATTGGAAGGACAAGGAAGGGAAGAGGAAATTAATCCTAGTCATTAGGCAAGATAGATATGAAGTGAAGGAGAACAAGCTAATCCTCAAGGACTCCCACATGAAGATAGAGTACGCTGGTAGGCTAAAGTGGTGCGGTAAACAAGGTAGGCTAGAAATATACCATGACGAGGCTAGAAATGCTTGGTATGCCTCCATCCCAGTAGAGGTAGGGGTGGAGGAGACGAAGACGGGAAGGAAGAGTAAGCACGTCTTAAAAGGGGAAAGGAAGAGCATTCAAGTCGAATCCCCAAAGGGTAACAAAGTCGCATCCATTGACTTAGGAATAAACGTTTTAGCAAGTGTAGTAGTTAATGATGGCACTTGGCTGCTTTACAAGGGTGTTAGGGCTAAGGAGGACTACTTCCACCTCCAAAGGAGGATAGCGGAAATACAATCCCTTACAGACAAGGCTAAGAACTTGGGTGATGAGGCATACGAAGAACTGCTAAGGGAAAAGAGGAGGTTATTCAAGAAATTAACGAGACGTCTTCTTCACTTGTATAGAAACCTAGCCTCACATCTGCTAAGGACGCTTCACGAAATTGGCGTCTCCACCATTTACTTGGGTTACCCCCTCAACATTGCCCGGGAGAAGGGTAGCAAGTTCACGGTTAACTTGTGGTCTTACCGCAAGCTAATGGATGTCATTGAGTTTAAGGCTCAGGAGTATGGTATGAAGGTGTTTGAGGTTGTTGAGTATAATACGTCTAGGTACTGTGCTTATCATGGGGTTGAGGTTAAGAGGCATCCAAGAGGAGTCATTAATTGCCCAATGGGGCATAAACTGCACAGTGACTTGAATGGTGCTTTGAACATAATGAGGAAGGCAATAAACATTGTGGTTTCAATAATTAAGAAGCCACTCTCTTTCCTCGTGCTTCATAGTGGAGTAGCGCCCGTGAATGGGGCGTAACCCCCTAGACCTCGGGGAACCCCCACCATGAATGGCGGGGAGGAGGTCAGTTAGCGCCTAGCTCGTTACTTACTTGATCCAGGTCCAGTAGGGCGCAGTCAACTATGCCACCCTCTGTGGTTAGGGTGATGAGTTTAAGCTTTCCGTAAATGGTGATGGTGAGTCTCCTTAATTCCAGAATGGCTAGGGAATGATGTTTTCATAGCCGGGCCCGGATTCGAACCGGGGTCGATGGGTCCAGAGCCCACCATCCTTGACCACTAGACGACCCGGCTTCAAGCTTGGTCGATTAATTCCCTATTTTTAAGTGCTTCGCTATGGTATTACCTCCGTTGAGTCCAGCACTGGATCATACTTGAGCGACTCCTTAGCTATCACTCCATCCCTAATCAATTGCTCCACTGCAGGCACTATGCTTAGTATTGACTTAATGGTTTCCTTGGTGATTGCATCAACCTTCTCCGCATCCTTTCCCCAATAATTCTCCTTTATTGCATAGAGGCACCTGCCCCCACAGTATCGCCTATACTCGCAGGATGCACATGGTTCAGGGAGGTCTGGCTCCATTAACTTGAACCCGGAGTCCACGTGGCCCAGTACAGCCCACCTCTCTCTAACTGCTATGGGGCACGCTAGCACTCTCCCATCCGTGGAAACAGCCACTGAGCGGTAGCCAGCGCCGCAGGGAGATGCCTTATAGGGCTCAAAGAAATGCGCGCTAAGTACTCCAAGTATTGGTATTATGCCGAGGACTCGCCCCTTCTCTAGGTTAGCTAGGAATAGGTTGACGAGACTTCTCACGCCTGGGAGGTAATTAGCGGAGGCCCAACCCCATACATCCCATTTCCTGCCCCAAATCACGTCTAGCTGCCAATGAACTTGGTCAAACCCTAACTCAAACAAGTGATTCACGTCCACGTATATATCAGTTAGGCTGGTCACGGCCATTCGGGCGATAGTCTTCAACCTAAACCTCCTTAACTTATTTAGCGATTGAGAAACCCTATCATACACGCCTCTTCCCCTATTGGCGTCAGTTACTTCTCGCCGCCCATCAATTGATAATAGTGCAACCGACATCCTCTCCCAATACCTATCCGGAAGGAGATCCACGAAGAAGCCATTTGTTTGGATGCCCCATCGCGCGGCGGGCAAGGAATCCATGGCCCTCATTATGAATCCAGGATTAAGAAGCGGCTCACCGCCATAGAATATGACAGTTGGCTCCGGGTCGCTTCGCATTAATGACCTCAACTTATCCAAGTCATATGTTGTTTTATATGGAACTACCCTGCTCTCAAAGGACCCACCGCAGTACTGGCACCGCAAATTACATGCCCCCGTCGTCAAGAGGAGCCAAAGCACGATCCCGGCTCTGGAAAAGCATTTTAAAAATTGTTAAGCCTAACCCCGCGCTGCGCTACACATCCTCGCCTCTCCAACTCGATGCATCGCGATGAATCGTGTGGCCACTGCAAGCCGATTGGGCCGCGAGCTTTACGTCATCCGTGTACGTGACCTGCGCAGCCATTCTCTTATCGAATGCATTTGGGAAAGCTAGCCTCAATTTATCGCTTGAGAATCCGAGGCCCGTGAGCACTATCACTGGTTTACCCATTGCATAGGCCATCAGCGCCTCTATAATTGTACCGACTTCACCGCCCAAGGCAACTAACGCGTCACTGCTTCTCACCAGTGGCACTGATCTAGCTCTATACTCCATGCCTGTCCTTATCAATATGACTCCCCTGGGGGGCTCCACCGCCTCATGCTCCATGGGAAGTATAAGCACTGTCTTTAGGCCTAATGCGGCGGCCTCATCCACCACAACCTTCATTAGGCCCCAATAACCCCCCAACATCAGGGTTGGGCTACATTTAGATACTTCCCTCACGAATGCGCGGGCCCGCTCCTCTGCTTCCTGGGGGTAGGGGCCGCTATGTGCAGCTATGGCTATCTGGGGATCCTTTACCTCCATGCTGATTCGCCCACCGTAGCCCCTTTAAAGCTCTCCTCAATTCATAATTGCTAATTCATGCGAAGATTTTTATTAGGCAAATTACTTGGGGCCGCCCGTGGCTGTCATTGAATTAATCAACATAAGCAAGAGGTATTATTTATCCGAGTCCATATACGTGGATGCGCTCACTGATATTAACTTATCCATAGATAGAGGGGAGATACTCATACTCATGGGGCCCAGCGGCAGCGGTAAAACCACTCTACTCAATATAATGGGTACGCTGGATAAGCCAACCAGTGGCCGCGTGATTGTGGAGGGACTCGACGTGACGGGGCTGGATGAGGATGAATTAGCTGGATTCAGGCTAAGGAGGGTGGGATTCGTGTTTCAACAATACAACCTGCTGCAGACCTTGACTGCGTTGGAGAACGTTGAGTTGCCCATGCTCATGAGCGGTCTCTATACTAGGGATGAGGCGGAAACCAAGGCCAGGCTCCTCCTGGATCTGGTGGGGGTGGGGGATCGCGCGAGCAATAAGCCGAGCCAATTATCGGGGGGCCAGCAACAGAGGGTGGCAGTGGCGAGGGCCATAAGCATGAATCCCTCCTTCGTGATAATGGATGAGCCGACGGGGGCCATAGATGCCGCGAGCGCCGCTCAGCTTCTATCCTTAATTAAGGCAATGAATGCCCTGGGGAAGACCTTCATAATAGCAACCCACAATCCTGAGGTGGCTAGAATTGGGGGAAGGATAGTGACCCTTAGGAGCGGACGCTTGCTGGAGGGGGGCGCCGTGGAGCACTTAATGGAGGATGTTGATGTGAGGAGAGTGGCATCAATGTATAGGAGGTGCTTGGATATAGATTTATTAGCACTGAAGAGAGCGAGCGCTGTGGATGAGGTGAATAAGATTGAGGCCGAGATCAATAGCATTTCTAGTTTTCTTGGCGGCGATTAGCGTAGGGCTAACTCTTCATGCTGGATTCTCAATTACATACACAATTAATTATCAAATCACTTACACTCCGGGACAGGGGGCCAGTGCCGTCATTACTTACGGGATGCAGGCCGTCAGTAACTCAAGCTCACCGCAGCCATTAGTGATTGGGTTCAGGTTGCCTCCGTACTCCACTATTAGTTACGCCAGTGGAAATGCCACAATTAATGGCGACGTGGTTTACTGGAGCATCACCGTGCCGCCTTACGGGGAAACAAGCGAGGAGGTTCAATTCACTAATCCCCTCTACTCCATTAACATAATGAACCTAAATGAGTCCCTCTACGTTAATTCCACTCCCCACTACTCCACGGTGATCAATGGGGGCAATGGCACTTTAATTCAATTAAGCATTGGATTAATTAGCGCCGCTCCCGTTCCCCCCACCACTAGCATATACCTAGTTAAGCAGAGCGGCCTTTCCTATACATACAGCGAGCCGCCCAGTGGATTCGCTTCCCTGGGCTCAACCAGTCTCGTTTATTGGGAGATTGGGGATAATTATAACTTGTCCATTAATTACCTAGTGACGAATCTGGGGCCATGGAGAAGCATTAGGCTGGAGCCCGTGGTAATAGTCTCAACCCTAGATACTGGACTGTACTCGACTTACTTGACCCAGGCCATTGCTAGGCTCAACTCCACACTAAGCCAATTAAGCAATTACGAGGAGTATGGGGCGCTCCTCAACAATTCCACTAGGCTACTCAGCGAGTTATATGGATTATCAGCGCTTCTCAACTACACCGCCAATGCGTTCAAGTACTCCGCGAATCAAGTTAATGAAACCATGATAATAGAGAGACTACTACAATTACAGGCAGAGGAGTTAAGGGGGGCACTCCAACTAGAGTATCTAGCCCTCTCTCAGTTGAACTCAACAATTCCCAGCCTCAGGTACTCGATTAGGCAAGTAATGAATAATGTGAGCAACATAATTAGGGAAATAAATGAGCTGCAGAAAGAAACGGTGTCGGACATGATTTACGCCAATGGAGTCATCAATGCAGCTAACTCCACGCTAAGCAGCGCGCAATTCACGTTGAGACAATTATCGGCAACAGTGGAGACTCAGTATGAGGCATTGCTATCCACCTATGATAATTTGACGGCGGAAATAAATTACTTGGAGGCGCTGGTCAATGAATCATCAATTAACGCCACGCAGCGGACAGCAATACTGGCGTCGCTCTCCGCGGCTAAAGCCTCAATAAGCACTACCCTGGGATTATTATTGATCGAGCTTAATGGCGTGCGGCAAAACATTGCAATAACTAACTCGGAACTAGCGACAATGGAGGCCGAATTAACCGCTGTAAGCAATGAGTTAAGCAGTAGGGGGAGCCAATTATCCTCAACCCTAACCAATATAAGCGATACATTATCGGGAACCAATGCCTCCCTCCATATTCTTTACCTGGCTCTAGGCGATGCACAGTTAGCATTGAACTCATCGGTTGCCGCGCTCCATGCTGGCTTGATTAATGCAACCAATGCAGTTAATTTGGCGAAGCCCCTATATGGCAATGCCACTGGAGATGCGGCTGCATTAATGAGAAGCGCGGCGGAGATGGAGAATGCATCGATAGGAGTGCTTCACATGTACCTCAACATAAGCACAACGATGCTTGATCTTCGTCTGGCCATTAACAATAGCATAGGAGCCCAGAGGGCTAATGCATCATTAATGATTGCCAGGTACAGGTATGAGCTAAGCAGCCTGAATGCCCTGCGAAGCGAAGCCATGCATTACTTAATTATTAACGCTACTGCACCTTACTCCCTGGATGTCGTAATAACGCAGACCTATATCATTAATTTACCGGCGGTGGTTGATGAGGAGGCGCTGCTCTCGCTCCTGAATTCAAGCGAAGTATCCAGCGCCCCCATTAGAAACCAGGGAGGAGTGGGGGCCGAGGCCGTAATGGGCGCAGTGGCGGTGGGAGCTGTCTTTGCGTTAATGATTGTGATCACTCATTTTGTGCGCCACGGGCACTGAGTCTCTGCATTATGATTGTCTCGACGTCCCTGGCCACGTCTATGGCGCTTCTCGATGCGTCTATTACTGGGTACCTCATTGCCCGAGCCCTCTCGAGGAATATTGTTCTCACTCCGTTCAGTAGGGATCTTCTCTCAAAGACCTCAAGATCCCCCCGAGTCTCGAGTCTCAGCATTGCCGTCTCCACATCTATGTCCAGTATTATGACTAGGTCGGCGGGGGGAACATATTTGTGTAATTGAATTAACCAATCAAGCGAGACTCCTAGGGCGCCTTGGTAAGCAATGGTGGATTCCATGTATCTCTCGCTGATCACAACATCATTCCTGAGGAGCGACGGCGATACTTCATTCATGTAATGCATGGTTCTATCAGCCACGAAGAGGAGCGCATATATGGATGGGTGCGGCATTGGGGTGCTCTTCTTCAGTGCCCAGGAGCGTATTAGCTTGCCTATTTCGCTGTTGGATGGTTCCTTGGTGGTATACACCTTGATACCTCGTTGCCTTAGGCTTGAAGCGACGGCGTTGACTATTGTTGTCTTGCCGCTGCCGTCAATGCCCTCCACTGATACGAAGATTCCCATCTTCATAGGCTGAGCGCGTGGGTTTTTAGGTTTCAGGGGGGATGGAGTTATATTAACGGCCATTAATAGTAAAATTTATTAATAATCGTTAATATGGAAAACCATGAAAACAAACATAAAAGTGGCTATAGCGGGCGTAGGCAACTGCGCATCAGCCCTAGTACAAGGGCTCCACTTCTACTCCAATAATGATGAGGAGCCGGTGGGGGTGGCTTATAGGACAATTAATGGGTATCGAATACAGGACATAAAAGTGGTGGCGGCTTTCGATGTAGATGCTAGAAAAGTTGGAAAAGACTTGGGAGAAGCAATATTTGCTCCACCGAATAATGCCTATAAGGTAACCGATGTGGGTAAAACAGGGGTAACCGTTAAGGCCGGGCCCCTCCTCGATGGCATTGCTCCAGAATTGCGGGGAACCACGGTGCCCACGATAGAGGGAAGCCTAGATGATGTGGTGAAGGAATTAAAGGCAAGCGATGCACAGATACTGATCAGTTACTTACCGACGGGTTCGCAGAAGGCAAGCGAGGCTTATGGCGAGGCAGCGCTTAGGGCTGGAGCTGCATATATAAATGCCATGCCATCCCAAATAGCGGTATCCAAGGAGTGGCAATCCAAGTTCAAGGACGCGAACCTACCGCTCCTGGGGGATGATATACAGAACCAGATAGGGGCTACCGTGCTTCACAAAACGCTGATTCACCTGCTTGAGATAAGGGGAGTCAAGATAGTGGATACGTATCAAATAAACGTCGGTGGAACTCCCGACTTCCTTAATTTGTCCTATAGGAAGGGACAGAAAGAGAAGACCAAGACAGAGGCAGTTAAGAGGATGGCGGAGGATCAACAATTTGATGCATACATATCGCCCGTCGCCTATATACCATTCCTAAAAAGCAGGAAAATCGCCCACACCCTCATAGAGGCGCAAGGTCTCGCAGGGGTTCCCATTAGAATGGAGGTTATGCTGGAGGTCCACGATCCCTGGAACAACGCTGGAATAACGGTGGACGTGCTTAGATTAACTAAGTTAGCGCTTGACCGGGAAATAGGCGGACCCATATATAGCGTCGCGGCGTGGGCATTCAAGAATCCTCCAATACATGCACCACCGGATACTGCACGGGAGTGGGTTGAGGACTTCATAGCGGGGAAACGCAGGGATTAATCTAAAATGGTTAAAGAAGAAAAAATTAAAGCAATGAGTTGCTTCCAGATCTATGCTTAAGCAGAAGCTTGACTCATTAATGAAGCTGCTCAACGAGAAGGGAGCTGATGAATTAATACTAATGAATTCCTCAAATATGGGGTACCTACTTAATTATGAGGATGGGATCCTGACCATAATAAATCGAGACGGCATAACCACGGTGGTTCCGGTCCTGGATTATTATAGAGCCAAGGAAATTCTTCAGAATGATGAAGTGAAGGTGATTGGTTATGCTTCCTACAGCATAAGTGCTCCAGAGGATATTGAAATGATAGGCAGGGATGCATTGTTTAACATGATAATAGGCAATGGAAATAAAGTGATAGCAATAGACGAGGCACGCAATTGGTTAACCAGTGAAATTAGGGGCAAGGCCCCAAATGCAGCCATAATCGATGTTAGCGATGAGTTGAGCGACATAAGGAGCATAAAGACGCAGGAAGAGATTGAATTAATGAGCCGCGCCGCCAAGATAACTCTAGACTCAATTAGGGATGTGCTGGAAGAGGGATTGAGCGGGAGAAGGGAGCGAGATGTGGCCGCATCCATGTATAGGCACATGATAGAGAAGGGAAGCAATGGAGTGGCATTCGAGCCAATAATAGGATCCGGAGGAAATGGAGCCAAGCCGCACCACACCTATAGCGATAAGGTGATTCAGAACACGGAAGCAGTGGTCATGGACGTAGGGGCTAGGTATATGCTTTACTGCGCAGATATAACTCGCACTATGCTGCTCGAGGAAAGCGATAAGCTAGCGATGGATGTTTATACCGCGGTAAAGGACGCTCACGATCAAGCAATAAAGGCAATTAAGCCGGGCATTAAGGCAAGTGACATCGATGCAGTTGCCAGGAAAGTATTGGCTGAGTACGGTTTATCGAAGTATTTCATGCATAGCCTAGGCCACGGCGTGGGGATTGAAGTTCATGAGAGGCCATTCATCAGCCCAAGCAGTGACGACGTGCTTAGGGAAAACCAGGTAATAACAATAGAGCCGGGCGTCTATATAAAGGATAGAGTTGGAGTCAGAATAGAGGACATGGTTCTAGTAACATCAACTGGAGCAATCGTGATTTCGAAATAATAACTCAAATTGAGAAACCGCCGCAACTCACCTTTGAAGGAGATGAGATTAATTGAGACCAATGTACGATCTTCCCTTGAAAAGTTTATTAATACAATTCAAGTAAATTATATATGGCTAAGCACAAGGTATTGATCCTGACCGGCGATGCCGGAGAGAGCCTTGAGGTTCTCTATCCCTACCAGAGGTTATTGGAGGAGGGGTATGAGGTTCACATAGCTGCGCCCAGCAGGAAAATGATTCAAACGGTAGTGCATGACTTCGTGCCCGGCTTCGATACCTATACCGAGAAGCCGGGGTATTTAGTTAAGGCCGATCTAGCATTCAAGGAAGTAAACCCGGAGGATTACGTTGCATTGGTGATTCCGGGAGGCAGGGCGCCGGAGTATATACGAAACGACCCAGATGTCCAGAGAATAGTAAAGCACTTCTTTGAGCGGAATAAACCCGTTGCACAGCTATGCCATGCGCCACTGATACTGGCGGCTGCTGGGGAATTAAAGGGCAGAAAATCATCAGCGTATCCAGCGCTTAAGCCCGACGTGGAGAACGCGGGCGGCATCTTCATTGATGGAGCGGCCGTCGTTGATGGAGTAATGGTATCCGCACGAGCGTGGCCCGATCACCCTCAATGGATGAGGGAATTCATGAGAATACTTAAGTCCAAGTATCCCCCTGAGTAGTGGAACTAAACCCCTGTAATTTTATTCTTTGATGCAGTTCTTTAATGAGACTCAAAATTTATTCCTCTGACCTCCTCCCCGCCTTAAGGGGGTTCCCCGAGGTCTAGAGGGTTACACCCCTTTGTGGGTGCTACTCGACTCCGCTGGGAATGATTTTCAATTATTGTTTAAAAACATTTATAAATGGGGAAGTACTACGATTTCGCATCTAGAACGAAAATGATTGGGGAAATATTGTTTCTTCCTCGTGGGAAGGAAAGGATAATGCATAACTTAAATAGAGAAATACGATTCAGTTCAGAGCATAATTTGAACCGCTATAAAGGGTTAGGTGATTCAATTGACCTTTAGATCCGATATTCAGGAGAAAATACTCAAGATATTGCCTCAAGAAAGCAATGTAACTAGGGTCGAGTTCGAGGGACCCAGTGTAGTGATATACGTAGCTAATCCAAAGTATGTGATGGATAATAGCGACTTCATAAAATCCCTTGCTAAGGAATTGAAGAAACACATAATAATACGGGGTGATCCCAAGATAAGAACGCCGAAACAGAACGTGGAGAAAATGATACGGAATATGATCACCGAGGTCGGTAATGAGGTGGACAGCATATACTTCGATGAGCAGGCTGGGGAAGTCTACATTTACCTAAAGAGACCAACTAGGGATAGGAAACTGGAGAAAACCATTTTGGCCGAAACGGGTTGGAAACCTTGGATAATTGCCACAGCGTTTGAAATGAGTAAGGGGTTGCCTCACGATGAGATAGATATAGTCAATCAATTGCAGATAAAGATGGCAAAGGAGCGCCAGGACTTCTTGAAGAGCCTTGGCTATAGAATACATAGGATGCCCATATATAGTTATGATAATGAATACGTCAGAATAACGTGCCTCGGCGCATGCCAAGAAGTCGGAAGAAGCGCTATATATATGGAAACTAAGGAAAGCAATATAATAATGGATATGGGCGCGAAGCCCACCACATCAACGCTAGACGAGGCGCCAGCGTTGGAATTAGTTGATATAGATAAATTGGATGCTGTGATAATATCCCACGCACACCTAGATCACGTGGGGTTCCTGCCTTACCTATTCAAGTATGGATATAAGGGACCAGTCTATATGACCGAGCCAACTAAGTACTTAATGGAGGTTCTCCTCACAGACTATGTTGAGACGGCGGCCGAGAGAGGCAATGCACCGTATACTATGCAGGACATAGTCACCGCACTTTACCATACAATCACCATAGATTATGATGAGGTGACCGATGTTGCGCCGGATATAAAGTTAACACTGTATGATGCTGGCCATGAAATAGGCAGCGCTATATCGCACCTACATGTGGGCAATGGCTTATATAATGTAATATATACCGGCGACTTTAAGTATGGTCCTTCCAGGCTGCTTAACCCAGCCCATAATAAATTCAAGAGAGCTGAACTACTCATAATGGAGAGCACATATGGCGGTAAGAATGATGTTCAACTTCCTCGCCAAGAGAGCGAGGCTCAATTAATCGATATATTGAACAACACAATAGAGAGGGGCGGAAAAGCATTGATCCCAGTATTCAGTACGGGACGGGCGCAAGAGGTCTTGCTTGTCCTTAATGAGGCAATAAGCAGCGGTAAATTACCTAAGGTACCCATATATGTGGATGGAATGGTGCTGGAAACGCTGAACATACATATGATGTTTCCCGACTACTTAAATAGAAATATTAGGGACTTAATATATGACGGCGTGAATCCATTCCTATCGGAATACGTGAAGCCTGTTGAGAGGGCACGCATGCCTGAGAAGAGACAAGAGCAAGTAATGGATATAGTGCAGGGATTACCATCTATAATACTCGCGCCACACGGCATGCTAAATGGCGGTCCAGCACTTGATTACTTCGTTCACATGGTCGATGATCCCAAGAACTCGCTAATATTTGTGTCGTATCAAGGCGAGGGAACCCTTGGTCGGCGATTAAAGATGGGCGAGAAGAAGGTGCAAGTAAAGTACTATAATGACGAGTTAACCCTTGATGTAAAGATGCAAGTATTCGATGCACCGGGATTCTCTGGCCATAGCGATAGGAAGCAACTAATGAGGTATGTGGGTTCCATGGATCCAAAGCCACAGAAGGCAATAATACTTCACGGTGAACCAAGCAAGATGCTTAACCTAATGCTAAGCTTGGAACTCACCTATAGGCTGGACTCGATAGTTCTTGGTCAACTGGAGAGCGTTCGAGTAGTATAGAGGAGCACTTTTGCTAAAAGAATAAAAACCCAACGGGGACTTAATAAGCCGCATGAGGTTTCACTTATTTCAAGCAAAGAGTAGGCTAGGCGATGTCAATTATAACTTGGATAGATTAGTAAGTTACATGAAGGCGAACTGCGGCAATGGGGACGTAGTGGTTACTCCTGAACTATATTTGCCTGGTTACATGTCTCGCGATCTCCATTTCAATATGGCGGAGCCAATGAACGGCAACATAGTTAAAACGCTCACAGCAGCTGCAGCCGAGACCGGGTGCACCATAATAACTGGAATGGGGGAGCGAGATGAGGTAACAGATGTGATATATAATGCTGCTATAGTGATTGGGCCAAATGGGTTAATAGCTAAATATCGTAAGAGGCACTTGCCGAGTTATGGCGTATTTGATGAGGCGCGTTACTTTGGGATCGGCGAGGAGGATGCCCCAGTATTTGATATCAATGGAGCTAGGCTTGGCCTAGCCATTTGTTATGATGCATTCTATCCGGAGATCTCTCGAAGCCTAATGCTGAGGGGCGCAAAGATACATGTGTACATAAGTGCTGCGCCTGATATGAGCAAAAATCATTTTGAGGCATTCATGAGGGCGAGGGCCATGGAGAACGTCGTTTATACCATATACGTAAACACGGTGGGTCAGTATGATGGCTTGGGTTTCTTTGGCGGAAGCCATGCGGTTGATCCGCTTGGTGAAGTCATAATTAAGGCCAAGTACTATGATGAGGATTACGTGACCGTGGATATAGATCCATCAATGGTAACAAGATATAGATCGATAAGGCCCATATTGAAGGATTATCAACGAAGTGATAGGGAGATGCTTAATAGAATTATAGAGGCTGAACATTGATGGCTTGTGAAGATGAGGTAAGGCAACTTTTAAGTTATAGGGATGAATTATTGAAAGATATCGATCAATACAACGAATTGATAGCGAGCTATACCGATGATTTAATCACAATAGAGAACATGTTTAGGAAACTAATGAGCGAGGTGAATAAGTGTGGAGGATTGCAATGATGCGCTTAAGATAAAGCAAGAATTATTAAGACTTAATTCTAGAAAGGCAGCACTCCACGAAGAGGCGCTGGAATTATTTAGCGAAACGAGGGCTGCCTTATTAAGATTAGTGGCGTTAAATAGCCAATACGAGCTGGCATGTAAATCAAGCAATTCGCCGATCAGCGAGGAGTACAAGCAATTCATAGAGTCCATGATGAGGAAATACCTAATAAAAAAGGACTAATCCATCTTCCTGCACGAATATTTCGGCAAAACGAATTTAATACTTTATAAATCAATTTTCAAGATCTTTCAACTATATAAATTGAAAATGAAATCTATGCCCTAAAGGCAACCAATGATGCTCCTTGAGCCATTAAGCTTTATAATTAAAGACAATTCCAAGCCAATGGATTGTCCGTTATATTCAAGTGCTGCTCTTCATTATTGATGAGATTATATATTGAATTCACGCTTAAGTTTGATGCATAGAGTCATTGGGATAAAATTTAAGAGGGAACCCGCGTTGCTCTATACGGAGTTAGCTGCCCACCCGATCCCGTGAGGTCCCGGTCGGGCCACGTTGCCCGGGGAAGGTTCAAATCCCGGCGGCCCCACCAGTCCTGCTTATTTTGTTTTAGGTTCTTATTTTGGGAAAAAATATTAATAACATCCTGAGCATTTGAGATCATATGGTTCTCTATGCCAAGGACATAATGAAGAGGTACACTAAACAAGTTGATGGGGGCTTAACGGCCCTCGAGGGGGCTAAAATAATGGCGGAGGATCACGTGGGTTTCCTAATAATTAGAGAAGATGGGAAGCCTGCTGGAATAGTGACAGAGTGGGATTATGTGAGTAAAATAGTGGCTAAGGGTATTGACCCCAGCAAAATATTATTGCGGGATATAATGACTAAGCCACTTACATATATTGACCCAAACACCCCCACAGATCAAGTTGCTACATTAATGGCACAGAAAGGAATAAGGCGGCTGCCCGTTATAGATAATGGCGAATTGGTGGGAGTCATAACATCCAGGGATATACTAAGGATATTCAGGGAGTATGTGGATAAGATAACTACATTAATAGCTAGTTTCTCGCCGTGAGCTACCCCACCCTTACGTAAGGGGACTTCCGCCCCCTAAACCTCCCAAGAGGTTAAACTTCTTGCTAATTTTCGGGAAAGAAATTTTTATAAATATATGTCAAATGAGAAACCCATGTCACTTCCTCCAATAATCAAGGAGGCAACTTATTTCGTTGATTATCGCCGCAACGATGCACAATCGGTGTCATTAATATGAATAGAGGCAATACTGTCCTGATTATTACTAGTTTAGGCTCTTTCTTATCGGTCCTAAATTCAACATCGCTCCTTATAGCGCTTCCATCAATGATGATTGATTTAAAGATGAGTTTTTTCTTGGTTATATGGATATTAACTGCATACTCAATAGCCCTAGCAGTTCTCTCCCCAGTATTGGGTAAGTACTCTGATATAAAGGGAAGAAAAAGCATATACAGCATTGGTTATTTGATTTTCTTCGTTGGTTCCTTATTGGCTGGAATAAGCCCTAATTCATTATTAATATTAGTGGCTAGAATACTTCAAGGAATTGGCGCTGCCTGTCTTTTCTCGAATAGTTTAGCGATAATAACCGATAATTTCAAGGGGATTGAGCTTCAACGAGCAATGGGAATAAACGCCGCTGTGGTGGGCCTAGGTACAGCAATCGGGCCAATATTGGGGGGAGTATTAACCCAATTAACTTGGAGGCTTGTTTTCCTGTTTAATGCGCCGATAGCGATACTGGGTTACTTTATATCGGTGAGGAGCTTACCCAATGATTCAATTAATGGACGCAGCATAAAATTGGATTGGGCTGGCTCAATCATTTTCTCCACATTAATGGTCATTCTCATAGCTTATCTAACCCTTGGGCCAATAGTTGGATGGGCTGGAAAGAATGTGCCTATGCCTATTTCTGTCGTAATCTTATTGATTGGGTTGGTATTAATAGAGAGGAGAGCCGCGGAACCAATGATTAATCCCAATATCTTCAGCAATAGGAAGTTCTCGCTGGCAATAACATCAACGTTATTAAACTCCATAATTAGATACTCGTTAATTCTTTTATTGGTACTTTATCTGCAGGGCCCCGCCGGCTATACTCCTCTAGAGGCTGGTCTACTAATGACTCCCTATGCCGCAGCCATGGGTCTCTCAAGCTTTTACTCGCCTAAGCTAATCAAGTATGTTAATAGCGATGCTATTCAATCGATTGGATCAACGTTAATAGGCGTAGCAGCCTTTATCCTTGCCATGTCCCCCCTCCCACTTACCTTAATGATTATCGCAATGATAATGGGAGGGACGGGGATGGGGCTATTCTATACGCCTAATAATACTTCAATAATGCTCTCCGTGGAGCCCATGCAAAGAGGCATTGCGGCTGGGCTGAGAACCCTCATGTTGAACCTAGGATCAGCCGTAGGGACAGCGATAGTATTTGCTGTGCTGGCCACCGTGGAGCCAATGCAGCTGATAGGTAATGTATTCCTCGGCTTAACTACGTCATTGGGGTATCGCGATAAATTATTGTTTGAGAGAGGAATAGACATATCATACATGTTGGTAGGCATTGTTTCTATTTCAACAATAGCCTTGCTGATCCTCCATAGAAAACAAGAGATAAGAAGCCTTTCTAAAGGGGATGGGGCGTGATTATTTCAATTTCTATAATATCAATTATTAGGCATTAATCGAATCCAACGAGCTATCTCAATTCACTGCTTAAGTCAATTGAATGCCGATTCAGTGTTAATAATGCCAGAAGAGGTATTTCCATAATTTCAGACCATGTGAGTCTCCTCATTGATCAGGTTGTTGATCCCTCATCACGCAACGTTTATTAAATTAGGTCTTTAAAAGAATGCGTGTGCGGCATAATAGGTGTTTGCTCCTTTAGTGGCCTTGGAGAGCCACTTGGTAGATTATTGAAAAAAAGTTTAACTAGACTGGAGTACAGAGGTTATGATTCTGTGGGCGTTGCTGTTATTAGCGGCAAAACATTGATTATAAGGAAAGGACGGGGGAAAATAGGGGAGGTAGATTCAAGAATCAAATTCAGCGAGTTGGATGGATTAATTGGAATAGGCCATACTCGTTGGGCCACGCATGGAAAGCCCAGTGACGAGAACGCGCATCCACATATTGATTGCGAGGGACGAGTGGCGGTTGTGCATAATGGAATTATTTCGAATTATCATGAACTTAAGGCAGAACTAGAGCGACGAGGCCATGTATTTAGGAGCGAGACGGATACTGAGGTAATTGCCCACTTAATAGAGGAGAACTTAAGAAGCGGAATAAATGCATTCGAGGCATTCAAGAATACTATTGCCAGCTTAAAGGGAGCATATGCATTGGTGACCATAATAAGGGATGAACCAGATAAATTATTCTTCGTGAGAAATATATCTCCTCTGGTTATAGGGCTTGGCTCTGGAGCCAACTTCATTGCCAGCGATATACCTGCATTCCTAGAATACACTAATACCGTGGTAATAGTAAATGATGGGGAATATGGATTCGTGACCCCAACCACGGTACATGTTGAGAGAGGTGGAGTCCCCATTAATATTGAGGAGAGAATCCGCCACGTGACTTGGAGCCCCGAAATGGCAAGTAAGGAGGGATATCCGCACTTCATGTTAAAGGAGATACATGAACAGCCAATAGCGCTTAGAAACACATTGGCTGGGATAGAGAAGGAAGCCATGAGTAAGATAGGTAAGGAATTAGCTGATTCACGCCGCATATTTATAACCGCCAGCGGCACTTCCTTACATGCAGGTTTAGTGGGCGAGTACCTACTTACCACAATCGCCGGTATGGATGTCCATTCATTCACATCATCCGAGTACCGCAAGTATGCTAAACTTGCTGGAGAGGGCGATACTGCAATAGTTATATCCCAATCTGGAGAAACCATAGATGCGCTTCTAGCCCTTCGTGCGTTAAAGGAGGCTGGGGTCAAGATAATAGCTATCTCCAATGTAATGGATAGTGCAATACCTAGGGAGAGCCATGCGGCCATATATACTAGAACAGGACCAGAGATAGGGGTTGCTGCCACTAAGACGTTTACTTCTCAATTAATGGTGTTAACCATGCTGGCAATGAACACGGCGGTGGCACGGGGCTTAATTCAATTAAGCGAGCTAGATGATGCAATTAATCAATTAGAGCAAGTACCTGATTTAGCTCAATTAACCCTAGCCAATTATGAGGCACGAATAAAGCGATTAGCCATTGATGTATCTAAGGCAAGCAGCATGTACTACTTAGGAAGAGGGCTTGGGCTGCCTATCTCCATGGAGGGGGCACTCAAGATGAAGGAAGTAGCCTATATACATGCAGAGGCCTATCCTGCGGGCGAGAGCAAGCATGGCCCTATAGCATTGGTTGAGAAGTCATTTCCAGTGATCTTCACAATATTCAATGATGAGTATAATGAAGCTATGGAGAGTAATATAATGGAGATGAGGGCAAGGGATGCATATACCATAGGAATCATTCCGAAATCATTAAGCAACAGAATGGAAAAATTGCTCGATGTGACCATCCCGATAAACATAGAGAAACCTGTGGCCGCAACCATGGTTTACGCAATCCCAATGCAGCTCCTTGCTTATTATACTGCTGTGTCCAAGGGACTTGATCCAGATAAGCCCAGGAACTTGGCTAAGACGGTGACGGTGGAGTAAAATGCAGAGAAGCATATGGGCTGTAATACTAGGAGGAGGCCGCGGCGTTGATATGCATCCATTAATGGGCAACGGTGAATCCAAGTACTTGATCAATATATTGGGTAAGCCATTGATAAGGTATCCCATTGATGCCATAAGAAACCTAGGAATCCGGCGAATAACAATAGCCTCCAATCAGCAATTCATAGATGAAGCCGAGATAGATTATGTTAAGTATGGAGACAATGAGACGGATGCCTTACGAGAGGTAGCTCAATACTCTTTGAAGGGCACTACACTGATAATAGCTTATGGAGATGTAGTGATGCCCATGGATGCCTATAGATTACTGTTAGATACTCATATTGGGAACGGCAATTCATTAACTGCGCTCGTGGTGCCGATAGAGGATGCAGCTGGATATATTAAGATAAACCTAACCGAGGGGCAGGGAATAGGTACCGCTATTAGAAGCAGGGAACATCAACCCGGCTACGTGCTTGCCGGAGCCCTAGCAATAGAGGGCGAGCACTTAGCCCAGATATTAAGCAGCGACTTCATAGATTTACTAAGCAAGTCAGGAGGAGGGGCGGCATTATGGAGTGGTTGGTGGATTGATGTGAAGCATCCCTGGGATCTCTTAGCTGTGATTAGAAATGAGCTTAGCTCGTTAAGCCAAAGTAGAATTAGCGCGAAAGCCTCTATTTCAAGTAAAGCATCGATAGAGGGAGTAGTCATAATAGATGATGAGGCCACGATAGATCATAATGCCACAATAAGGGGACCCGCATATATTGGTAGAAAGGCATATATTGGAACAAACACATTAGTGCGTAACTATGCGTCTATTGAGGAAGGTAGCATAATCGGGGCTGGCGTGGAGATAACCGAATCATTGATACAGCCATATGCGACAATTGGAAGAGGATCCTTCATTGGGTCATCAATAATTGGGGAACGCAGCGTAGTGGAGCCGGGGGTGGTGACGCTGACAATGCATCATGAAGAGGTGAGCAATATTGGGAGAAGAAAGTTAGGCATGATAATTGGGAACAATGTACGTATAGGAGCTAATTCAGTAATATCGCCTGGATCCATACTGGAACCAAACAGTATAATTCCGCCGCTCTCACGGGTATAATCAAGGTTTTTTGCCTATTATTATGAAACCCGTATGCCCCAGCATCCACATTTGAGGCCTAACCTCTCGGGGAACTGTCTTCCAGGGCCTCAATATTGATTCGAATAATTGGATTCTTATTAATCCCAACTCCACCATTTTATTAATGGTTTTCTCGACTTGCCCTATCGTGGGAACATATGCGGCTACATTGGAGCCATGCTTTAATGAGTTTACCACTACATCCAATAAAGACCATGGCTCAGCCACATCTAGTATTGCAGCATCATAAAGCTCACTTAATTTAGCGTCAGCTAAGTCTTGATTCCGTACCTCCACATATTGATGCACGCCCATTTCCCTTAATGTTTTCTCGGCTATCCGTATATAATTCGCATTTCGTTCATAAGTGACTACTTTGCCGGTTGGCATTACATGCATAGCAAGCATGCTGGTCAGATAAGCGCTACCCATGCCGGCTTCCAATACCTTGGACCCGGGAATTATATTGCAGTATGTTATTATTATGGCGGCATCCTTAGGGTATATGGGTTGGGTTGCTCGGCGCTGTTTCATTAATATGTCAACTATATCTGGCCGACTTAAGGTGAATACGTAGCCCAAGTTAGTCGAGACCTTATCACCATAATGTGCCCCAACTATTTGATCACCCCTAATGCGTCCCCTTATTGTATTGAATATAGAGTCTCGGCGCGCCTTAACCACATAATTAATTGTATCACTAAAGAATAGAAGAACATAGTTTCCCTCCATTATAATATCGCTCTGTTCCTCGCCCATTAAAGCCTCTCCTCCCGCATTGCCAATTTATCTATTAACTTTACTATTAATCAATGAATCCCAAAATGTCAAGCCTCTGATGAAGTTAAGCCCTTCGGATGGAGCCGATAAATTTAAGGGGGAGCTTTTCTTGTTCTATTTATCCTTGATAAGACATCGCTCACCAATGAGTCAATGGCTATCCTCACTTGTGCTGTGGTATCTCTCTCCCTTAATGTGACTGTGTTATCCTTGGGCGTTTGATCATCTATGGTTATTGCAAATGGAACCCCCTCTTCATCGTATTTAACGTATCTTGAGCCTATCGTGTCGCCATCATCGTAGACTGCCTCTATCCCATTGGATACAAGCATAGACCAGATCCTTTTACCTATGGCTGGATATGGATCCTTCTTAATTAATGGAAGCACAGCTACCTTTATTGGAGCTATATCGGGGGGCAACTTAAGCAGAGGCTTACCGTTCCTCTCAGTATAGGCATTCTCTAATGTTACATATAATAATCTATCTATTCCAAATGATGGCTCTATCACGTGAGGTATGAATCTCTCCCTGAATATCTTCCTCTCCTGCTCGCTTATATATACCAATTCCCTAGTTATTTCGAATTCCCCGAAAATGGATTTACCAATAGTCTCTATGTCATTTAATACTTTTTCTGCATTATCATGTATATACTTAATTATTCTTCCCGCATCATTCCCGAATCTCTCCTTTATCTTGACCGGATTAGGGGATAATTTCACAATCTTCTCAATGCGCGGCGTCTCTAGATCTCTATATGCGCCTAGATCTTGGCCACTATACTTAGCGTGCCGAGATAAATCATAATCAGTCCTATAAGCGTGGCCGCTAACCTCTAACCAACCGAATCTATCAGTTAAAACTACTTGATCAAAAACGGCCTTAGCGTAATGAGCGCGTTCCTCCGGTAATTTAGCAATGAATAATTGCTTATCGAGAGGAATCCCTAACTCATTTAGAAATATTGTGGCTAATCCCATATAGAATCCCATCCATTCATTAACTATGTATCCCCTCTCAACAGCCTCCTTTATGCCCACCTCACGAGGAGAGTCGAGACCATTCGCTACATCGGTCTCCGGCAATATGCGTATCTTGACGTCCCGCACATCATCCAAGTAAGGGCAAGATGATGATTGCGGATCAAAGAATAACTCTATCTCCATTTGAGAGAACTCCCGTAATCTAACTAGTCCCTGCCGTGGAGATATCTCATTTCTCCCGACTTTACCCATTTGAGCCACCGCTAATGGTAGTCGTCTATTTGATAATTCATAGAGCTTAGCGAAATCAATAAACATTCCCTGCGCCGTTTCAGGCCTAATGAAACCTAAATTATTGCTATAGGGGCCAATAACCGTTTGAAACAATAAATTAAAGCGTTGAACATTACCTAAATCACCACCGCAATTGGGGCACCTTATCCCATATCGTGAAATTAATTCATCGAGATGCTGCTCATCAAGCCCTTCGGTCTTTATCTTTATTCCCTTCTTACGTAACTCGTCCTCCACTAAATGATCAGCCCTATACTTACGTCCACATTTATTGCAAGTAACTAGAAAATCCGTGAAATTCTCTAAATGTCCACTTGCCTCAAAGACTATTTTAGGCATGATTATTGGAGTCTCTACCTCTATTGTGAAATCCATATAAGGCACAATGAATGTCTTGTACCATTTATTCATTATATTTCTCTTTAAACCAACTCCAAGAGGGCCATAATCATAGAACCCACCGGCCTCAACCATACCCTTATATGCATCGAAGCTCTGCCAATAAAACCCCCTCCTTGCTAATAAGTCGTTTAGCTTATCTGACATTCATGAACCGTCAATAATATGGGTTAATAATTTTTCCGAACCATATGACCAAAAAGCGATGAATCTCCTCTGATACAAATTAAAGGCAGCTACTTAAATGGAACGCAGATCATTATTTAATTTTATGAATTGAGGAATCTCCATGAAAGCACTATGCCAAGTGCTGAGAATATTGCTGCAAACGCTATTAGGAACGCGAAATCAAACCATATGCTAGTCATGCCCGTTGCGCCCAGCAATAATTGCCTGGATATATCGTTAGCATAACTTATGGGGTTAATCTCAACTATTGGCTTCAGCCATGATGGCATTAACTTAACTGGATAGAATGAATTACTGGCGAATAATAGCGGCAAATTAAGTAGGTTCATTATGGCCATTTGGGATTCCCAACTCGTTGATCTTAAAGCGAGCATTATGAATAATGACGATAAACCAAGCGACATTAGGAATAGCGCGGCATATGTTCCAGCTATATCCAGCGCCGATAAGCCCGGCTTGAACTGCATGCCGAGCAGTACGGCTATTACGAGGACTATTGTGGCTTGAACTAGGGATCTTATTACTGCAGATAGTACCTTACCCATTATTATGGATCCACGAGATACAGGAGTTGTCAATAATTTATTGAGGAATCCAAGTCTCCTATCCCATACAATCATCATACCGCTATTCATTGACGTGAATAATACTATGAAGGATAACATGCCTGCCGCCAAGAATGAGAAGTAATCCGATGTTCCAAATGTGTTCTTTATGAGCTCAGTCCCTATTTGATCAATCACTTGCTTCGGTATATTGAGCCCGGGAATGTTAAGCCCCGATGTAAACATGTTGCCTATATTCATTGCCTTACCGAATAGTCCTAACCAAAGCACTGGCTGAACTAATGATAAGAGCAGTATGAATGGTGCTTTATACCACTTCTTAAGCTCCCTATTGGTTAATGCCCATAATCCATGAAGTGGGCTAAGATCTTGCTTCTCCATTATGATCTCGCCTTTCTTATGGTTCTCATAGTTGAAAAAGCTTCCTCCCAATTTGATTGTTCTTCCCGGAGACTCTTGCCTGTGTACTTCATGTAGACCTCATCCATAGTTGGCTGCGTTATTGATATTTTCAATACCTTTATGCCATTCTTATTCAGAGACTCCAATATTTTTGGAGCCATGTATCCTCCATCCTTCACGCTCATCCATATGGTATCCCCAGCGACACGCATCTCGCCAGCGCCATCCATGCTGGCTATTATTTCCTTTGCAAGATCAATGTCGCCCACTATTTGCAGGGTAACTATGTCCCCTCCTAAACTCTCCTTCAATTCCTTAGGAGTGCCTATCCTGGCTATCTTGCCCCTATCTATTATAGCTATCCTATCACAATAGGCATCTGCCTCCTCTAGGTAATGAGTGGTCACTAGAATGGTCATATTATACTCGGTCTTTAACTTGGTTATATAGGACCAGATAGCTGCTCTGGTCTGCACATCTAATCCTAATGTTGGTTCATCAAGGAAAAGTATGCGAGGCCTATTTATTAGCCCCATGGCTATCTCGAGCCGCCTCCTCATGCCTCCGGAGTAGTTTTCCACTTTTTTATTAGCAGCCGACGTTAATTCAACCATATCTAACAATTCCTTCGCTCGTTCCTTGGCGACGTTCTTTGGAATGCCATACAATGATGCCGCTAGCATTAGGTTTTCCCATCCCGTTAAGTCTTCATCGGCCGTGTACTCCTGTAAAACAACTCCTATTGATTGTCTAACTTTCGACGCTTGCTTCACTATGTCATAGCCATTAACCAAGGCCGTACCCTCTGTGGGCTTAACTAGCGTGGTCAGCATACCTATTGTAGTGCTTTTGCCAGCTCCATTGGGACCGAGCAGACCGAATATTTCCCCAATCGATACCTCGAAATTTATGTGATCAACTGCAACTAGCGTTCCGTACCTTTTCGTTAAATTAATGGCCTTTATTGCGCTCATTCTATCAGCCTCTCTAGCCTAGCCCTTATCTCCTCTATTCTATTCTTATACTGCATTATCTTATCCTTGCCCATATCCTCCATATAGGATATGTAGCTTTCCATCTCATTCAGTATATCATCCATAGTCCTCGGCTTAATGGGCCAGGAAAACAATTCACTATACTCTGATGCTTCTGCTATTCCCTTATCGGTTAATTTATACCTGCCGTCACTCAATTTAACTGCTAGACCCTCCTCCACGAGTGAGGATAATAATGGATAAATAGAGCCAGGGGAGGGGCGCCACCATCCCCAAGTTATCCTTTCTATTTCATCCATTATCTCCGCTCCATTCTTCGGAGACTCTTGAAGCATTTGAAGAACAAGTATCCTGAGACCTCCCTTTTTCCTTATACCGCCTCTAAATATGGTGGGCCACATATCGATACCGATATCAATATCCTATTTAAACCTTTCCACAAAGCCTAAACAAAGCTACTAAAACCTAAACACAATGCTCTATGATCTACTGCACACAATAAATGGATGCTCCTATAATAGAGGACCCGCTATAAAAGGGAAAGGTTATTCCTTAACTTCTGGTCAAAAGGAAACAATGCTTATCCTCTATCTGTTGTTGGAGAGATCTTATTTCTCGCTTGGTTTCATCATTTTCTCGTTTAAATAACTATATATTTCATAACCGCTAAATATTCCGTCCTCCGTTATTAATAACGGTGTTGGTCCATCATCGATTGAGTTTATTCGCACCAGCTTCGCCCTAGGCATGAGTTTTCTAACCAGCTCTACCACATTATCATCCATATCATCATAGAGGAGTATTGCCATGGATCTATGGGGATTAAATCATTTATAACGCAATCGTGTAAAAAACGAAAATCATAGCTGGCAAAAGTTTTAATGCTGTAAGGGATCAGCCATGAGGTCTTGTCAATTAAAAATTTTTAAGTATGTCATTGAATACTAGCCAAGGCCGAGGCAAATGAGCGGAGCAAAGGCAAATAATTCTATGGAAGCCAATGGAGATGGATTAATTGGAAAAATACGTACGTGGGTGATAGCGACTAGTCCATCAACATTAACTAGTGCGTTTGCCTCCGTCACATTGGGAGCATCTCTATCCTTTTACTTATATGCCAAAATAAACATACTTTACTATGTTATAACCGTGGCTGGAATAGTCCTAGCGCAGGCTGGGGTTAACTTAGTTCATGATTACTCTGAGTATAAGACTGGCCTAGATGTGGCACATATATCACGGGGATTACCTCATAGGATTCATCCAATAATAAATTTGGGACTAGATCCCAAGTCAGTGAAGCGGGCTGGGTATCTCCTTTTAGTAATTTCAGGTATAATGGGGATATACTTAGCAATTAACACCACATGGGTAATCCTCATAATAGCCTTAGCCGGATTCCTATTTGGAGTCCTCTACAGCGAGGGATTAAGGCTCCATTATAAAGGTATAGGCGAGGCCGTGGCTTTACTATCTATGGGGCCCCTAGTCTCTCTAGGCTCATTCATGGTTCAAGCAACGATATTCAGCTGGGCACCTCTACTGGTTGGATTAATAAATGGGCTCTTTACATTCATAATATTGCTAGGCTCCGGCGCGATAGAAATAGATGCTAGTCGAGAATTCGGCAAGAAAACCATCGCATTAATGTTAGGACTAAGGAGAACTGGATACTTAGCCGTAATCTCCACGATGCTAATATATATAATAATAATTATCTCAGCGATAATTGGTTACTTGCCCTACACATCGTTACTCGCGTTACTAGTAATGCCATTCTCAATAAAATTAACAATACCGCTGCTGAGAAATAGTGGGGCAGGAAATTGGAAGGAACTAAAGGGATTATGGGCTGGTCCATTTAATCATAGGATCATTATCCTAGCAATAATAATTGCATCCATAATAGTCTCGAGATTATTATCCATACCATAGCCGATATGGTTTCCCTAAGCGCAATGAGCTTCTAAACTACTAGGCCTTATTTCCAATTCTTGACTCATTAATTAATGGTGCAGCTAATAACAGGGATACCGTTGTCACCACCACCCACCCAATCAAATAGCCATAATATGCAGATACGGCAGTGAAGAGGGGCTGCAACCATATTCCTATTATCATGTTCATGAAATTAACAAACGCCAAGGATAAGGCGCCTCCCCGAGTCGCCGTTATTGCATATGCAACAGAGAAAGCCATATCGTTAAAGAAGCCGGATAAGGCGCCCAGCAAGAACTCAATGATGGGATCGCTGATCCACATGAAATATAACGGAAGAGATGATGCAATAGTGACTATTATAAGGAGCCGCAACTTATCGCTTGCCCTGTTAAAGAATGCATTAGTCATAAAGCCCCCTAATATTGACGCCACAATTAGTCCTTCAGCTATTAAACCGGCATGAAATGACCCATAACCAAATAAGCGAGCTACTTGGTATGGTAATAATTCGCTTACCACATAGTATGCACCCCATACACCGCTTATTCCTATTGCTATGCCCAGTGATCTCCTTATGTTTCCAATGGCGTAGGTTGGCCTACGCTCGAAGCCTCTTAACGCATATAGATCTACGAGTCCCATGATTATGGCCAATGCCCCCGCTACTATTGTGGCTATCCTCCACTCAAGTAGATCATCCATATATCCCCATAATAAGCCTACTAGACTACCAACGCCGTAAAATGCATTATAAAGTCCCATGACTATGCCTTCCTTGCCCTTATTTAATTCAACTAATGCATAGGCAGCCGATGAAAAGAACAATGCAGCACCTACCCCAGATATTGCTCGTAATGCCAATAATTGCCATAAGCTAGAGGATAAACCGGCAAGTGAAGTGAATGCGCCTAGTATTATCATCCCAATTATTAACGTTCTCTTGGCTCCAAGACGAGACGAGATATAAGCTGAAGGCACTTGAAGCAAAGCAGCACCTATAAAGAAGGAGAGGGGAACCCAACCAACTAAGTAGCTCGGTATATTAAATGTAGCCTGTATCTCCGCTATTGGCGGCGCTAAAACAAACCATTGAACAGCATATATCACGCGCGATGCCATTATCACCGATGTTCGTATATCCACTTATGAACCAAGAAAGGAACCTATTTTTAATTTTACGGAACCCATATCTGACCTCCTTCCCGCCTTAAATGGGCGAGGCTTATTCCCTCTTTTAACTTACTGGGGTTGAGGACGCGAAAAGTTCTCTCCCGTGAGGATAGAGCTTCCAGGGGGCAGGAAACCATCATTATGCGAGGATGCCCCACCCATAAGGATGAAAGCATCACTCACTTAACGAATAGCTTAAGAACATCTGTTCGAGTCACTATGCCTATGGGATTGCCTTTAACGTCTATAACTACTAGTCTGCCGATGTTTTTATCCATCATGAGAGTTATAGCATCGTAAACATCATCATCTTCCCTTATGAGGGGTACCTCAGGTCTCATATATTGCTCAACTACTGCATTTAAGTTGCCTTCCGCATATGCCCTAGCTACATCGGTACTTGTTATAAGACCCACCAATTTGCCATCTATATCTATAACTGGGAGCGCTCTTATTTTCTTCTCGGAGAAAATCCTTGCCGCCTTGTATAAAGGCTCAATCCTAGATATGACCAGCACATTCTTGCTGGATATTTCCTTAACCTTAACCTTAGGTATCGAGATGAATTTCCTTATGGATATCACTATTTCCCTCATCTGTTCATTCTTATCCACGACCTGGCCCTCAATTACTATTCGCGCATTTGTGGTTGGCCCTATCCTAACTAATGAACCAAGCTGAAGCTGTCTTAAGTTGCCCATGACCTTTATTATGGCCTTTGTTATGAATGGATTAAGCATATCCAGTAATTCAATGTTCGTGGCATACATGGTGACCCCACCCTTATCGGTTGATAATGGTGCTATATCGCTTATGCCGGCCATCATTGATGGAGACCTAAGCAGCTCCATTGCTTTCTGGGAGGGCGTGAAGCCACCATATGGACCTGTCTTGCTATCTATGAAGCCCATAGCCCTTAGCGATATCATTATATTACGCACGGTTCCTTCATTCATTCCAAGGCGAACCGCTATCTCCTTGCTCTTTATTGGCCTCTTATAATTGCTGTGAAGCTCAACCAAGGATTCCAGTATCTTGATAAATGTTTGAGGCAGCGATTCCATGTATTCTAAATTATCTATAATTTAATAACGTTTACTCGCCGTTTCCAGGAAGGCTCCAAGGCTGCTCAATGAAGCAAGTAATGCCTCTATAATCCTTGCGACACTTACCGATGAGGGGATTATCCCCTCCAATTATTAATTCCGTGGGGTAACTCAATTGGGATTGATTGATCTCTAGCTCCAGATTCATTCTTTTCCCATTATTATCTATCTCCATTATTACTCGCGGGCCTAACTGTATCTTAATGATTGATGCAGGACCTATCTTTACTTCAGATTCAATAAGCCAAATAACTTTATTTCGTATCTGTATTACCGTTATCCTCATTGCTAAGCCTTTCGACGCTCACGCAGCAACTCCAACAGAGCCTCTGTAACTTGCTTATAATCCCCCACAACTCCGTAATCAACGTAGTTAAATATGGGGGCATTGGGATCGCTATTAACTGCAACTATTATCTTTGACTCATTTATTCCAAACACGTGCTGAATCGCCCCACTGACTCCCATGCCTATATATAGCCCTGGCCTAATTGTCCTTCCAGTTTGTCCTATTTGCCTACTAGTTGGCAGCCAACCAGCATCGGTCACCTTCTTGGTGCCGCCAATAGTTCCGCCCAATAACTTGGCTAACTCAGTGAGGAGCTTGACTCCCTCCACGCCATTAACGCCTTTCCCAGCCACCACCACTATATCGGATTTCTCCACAGGAGGCAAGCCGCTCTCATCCTCCTCAACTATTGGCTTGGATCCAAGGAAGCGGCCCCGGGGCTCCGGTAACTTGCTTAGCTTCTCCTGGATCACCTCGCCCTTCTTCGATTCATCGCGCGGCGGCGTAGGGAATACATTAGGCCTAACGCTAGCTAGTTGAGGCCTTCTAGTGGGTGTCCTTATGTGGGCTAGGATGCTGCCGCCATAGGTTGGCCTTACCTGATCCAAGTCGCGTGTTTTGGGATCTACATCTAGAGCAGTGCAGTCAGCGGTTATTCCGCTTCGTAACGTGTTAGCCACATATGGAGCTAGTTCCCTGCCTCTCTTAGTTGCTGCGAATAATATTATCTCCGGCTTATATTTATTGGCTAACTCCACCACTGATGCGGCATATAGGTGAGGCATGTATGTAGCCAATCTATCGTCCTCCACATAAATCACCTTATCTGCGCCATAATATATCGGCTCATTAATGATGCTCTTCACGTCGCCGCCAACTATTATGGCCGTCACGTCTACTCCTATCTTGGTCGCCAACTCCCTGGCTTTCCCAATTAATTGAAGGCTTCCCTCGCTTATTTTGCCATTGATGTGCT
This sequence comes from Thermocladium sp., assembly GCA_023269935.1. The sequence continues at coordinate 54,073 of JAGDXC010000010.1, read as the reverse complement.
CCACGTAGACCCAGATGCCCCTATATTCATCCTTATTAACTGGGTTCCATTCAGGGCAAACCATTACCTGATCACCCCCTCCTTAGATAGATTCTCGAGAAGCCACTTAGCAGCCTCCTTAGGATCACCCTTGAATATTTGCTTCTTACGTGGGAGAGGCTTTGCATCCTCTATCTTAGCCACTATCGTTGGGGATCCCTTTAATCCAACGCACTCCGGATTTAATCCTAGCTCCTTATTAGTCATTACCTTCACTAGACCATTCATCTTAGCCATTATTTTCCTATTTAAGCTGATATCCCTCGGTGGATTACTATTCCTGTATACGCTTAATATTATTGGCATGCTGTACATGAATTCCTCCACTAGACCCTCATCCTCCAAGTACCTAGTTACCTTAACTGTATTATCCTTCAAGTTAGGCTCAGCATCGGTTGCATAATAAACAAAAGGCACCTCAAGCCATGATGCTACTTGAGCCGGCATGTGAGCAGTAGTGGAGTCCGTGGTTTCCTCACCCATTATTATCAAGTTAAAGTTAGGAAATAATTTAGCGATGGATTTGGCTATTGCATGAGACGTAGCCAATGTATCAGCCCCGGCGAATACCCTATCCGTTATTAGAATAGCCTCATCCGCGCCCATGCCTATCGTGGATTCCAAGAAATCTTTGCCATTGGGGGGAGCCATGGAAATCGTCACCACCTTTCCACCAAATCTATCCTTTATCTTGAGCGCCAACTCCAATGCATTTCTATCATATGGATTAATCATTAATGGAACGCCCTCCCTAACTAAATTATGGGTATTAGGATCAAGCCTAACCGCCGTTATATTCGGCACGGCTGCCTTAACTGGAACAACTATTGTTAATTCGCCCATGGCTTTACCACCATCGGATTGATTTTTAAGCATGACCCATCACCCAAACCTGAACTGCACCCCATAACCGCTCTTGGGGTAATTCCACTCAATTGCTCCGCTTGGGCACACGACCCTACAGGTGCCACACTCAACGCATCCCTCGTGAGAGAACAATACGGCTCCATCGCTGCCCGGAGTATAGCACCTGGCGGGGCAGAGATAGAGACATGGCTTTGCATCACACTTGCGGCATTGATCTGGATCCTTTATTCTAATATGGGGTCTTTGATCGACATCCCACGCATTTGAATTAAGCCGCTCCTCTATGGGGATCTTCCTCTCCATGCTCATAGGTTGGTCACCATTCTAACCATATCCCTCATCATATCTAGCATAGTTACATTACCTTTAGTTTCCTTAAACGTACTAAATAGTTTCCTCGGAGTCCCATCAACATCGAAATACCGCTTCAAGAATGCATTGATGAATTTCGCATAGTCATTATATAGCCTCGGCTCATCCAGCGCCTTGTATGCATTGCGGAACACCCTTAATTCTTTCATTATGAAGCTCTCCTCCAATAATTTACCATACACCGAGAGAGAAGCCTCATCGAAGTTGCCGCCACCTTCGTGAACCTTAGTTATAGCCTCCGCAGCCACTCTACCGCTCTCGATCGCGAAATCAACGCCCCTTATTATTATGCCTCCATGAAGCAAGAAGCCGGCGGCATCGCCAATAACTAGGTAACCATTGCCATAAAGGCTAGGCGGCGATGCGTTAAGGCCCATTACTGGAGTTAAGTGGCCCGAGTACTCAAGTAATTGCCCATCCTTTATTAATCTATTTATAAATGGATGAAGCCTAAACTCCTCCACTAAATCATGTACTGGAGCATCGACCTTATCACCATGGCTCAAGTAAATTACCAGCCCTAGGGTTATTGCATCCTTATTGGTATAAATGAAGGCGCCTCCCGGCGCGTAATGCGTTGGGAAACCGGCGAGGGCCCACGCGACCCCCTCATCCTCATCTAGGTTAAATCTCTCGTTTATGACCTTTCTACCTAGTTTAATGACCTCCTTAACTCCAACGCCAACCATTTTGGGCTCCAGCTTCGGAGCCAAACCGCTTCGCTCCAATACTAGTCTATTGATTCCCTCGGCCGAGACCACCACATCACCATATACTTCATCATTACCAGACCGAATACCTACTACCTTCCCCTCCTTTATCACGAGGGAATCCACGGGGGACTCTGTCACTATCATGGCCCCGGCTGCTTCTGCCTTCTTGCCCAGCCACTCAGTAAAGTCGGAAAGCGAGGCAGTGAAGGATTTATGCTCCACATTATTGGTTTCGAATTCAACAGTGGTTCCACTATCTTCTGTTAGAAAGGATATTCTCTCCTTTCTAACCCAGCGCTCCACGGGCGCCTCCTTTACATACTCTGGATATAATTTATCCAATACATGTGCATATATTCTACCACCATAGACATTCTTACTGCCAGGCTTGCGCCCACGCTCCACCACTAAAACCTTAAATCCTTTTTGAGCCAATTGCTGAGCAGTCGTGAGACCGGCTGGGCCGGCCCCAACTATTATTGCGTCGAATTTTATAGACACGTGTCCTATGCCAACTAGAGCACTTATTAAATATTATCCTAAGTAACCATCTAGGAGATCATTAAATCACTGGAACGCAGCATCATCTACGGTATGAAGACTCTGTTCCCCTGGAGATTAATTTAGCTATTCTAGAATATGCATGTTGCGTGTCCTTCGCATTCAAGGTATAGATCCGTATTTTCCCACCACCATCCACGCATTTAGTAAGCGTCACTATCATTAGCCGCCTCTTGCCTAACCTGGAGTACCCGATAGAGTATGTCTTGCAATCTCCATCATCGATCAACATAATTCTATCAAACTTATCTATGGAGAGACTTAGAGGGATTTCGGTCATATAAGATCACCTAAGCTAATCTAGCCGAGGGACTTTATTAAGTTTTTTCGCAATTCACTTTATCCCAACTCCTCCATAGAAAACATGCCTTTCACATTATTTCTCGTCCGGTGAATTGTCTTTTACTGCAATGCCTAATTTAGCCTTGCCATGAGCTAAGTTTATTGCCTCCTTAAGTATTTCTACAACGATATAATATTGAACTTAATCCATGGCGCTATTTCTTAATTACGTGATGTTTTACTATATTGATGTTCACTTTCTCTCCAACTTTGGGTCTTCTCTTGGAGAAGGCGACTAATCGATTTCCATTAATGCTTATCTCCACGTAAAACCCATTCAAAGAATCTATTACAGTAATCACAGTTCCCTCAAGGACTCCTGTACCCAGCTCTATCCATTCGGGCCTTATGAATAATAAACCATCAATCCCTAAAACCTTGCCATCAACTACATTATTTCTATACCCTACGAAGCTTGCTACATCAACATCACTCGGTTCATTAAATAGCGTTTCCTTATCTCCAACATACCGTAATTGGCCCCCCATTATTACCCCTATCCTATCAGCCAAGGAATAGGCCTCCTCAAAATCATGCGTAACATGCATAATGGTTAATTCATATCGTCTACGTACATCCTTCAATAGTTCCATAAATTCCATTCTACTATGAGGATCAAGCATGGATAACGGCTCATCCAATAGAAGTATCTTAGCTCCGGAAACCAAGGCACGTGCCAATGCGACTTTCTGCCGCTCACCTCCTGATAATGTTGCTGGACTTCGTGCTAGCAAGCCATCTATGCCTAATTGGCTGGCTATGGAGGAGACCGCCTTATCGATATGATCCCTAGGGTAGCCTCGAGCTCTTAATCCAAATTCTATATTTCTCCTTACGCTCATTATTGAGAATAGAGCATAATCCTGCGGCACAAATGAGACTCCTCGTTTCTCGGGCGGTAACGTGGTGACATCCATGCCATTAATTATTATTCTGCCTTTCCGGGGCCTATGGGCACCCGCGACCAACCTTAGTAAGGTTGATTTCCCACTTCCAGTGGGGCCCATTAATACGAAATATTCATTATTAACAGTTAAATTTATGGGACCTAATCTAAAGGATTGAACTTGATATTCCAATTCAATTATGCGAAGCGACATGGCTTATCCCAATTATTGCCTTATATATCACGAATATGATGAAAATCACCAGAATGAGGGCGGCTGAGTACATGGCTGCATTTGTTAAACCTATGCCGACATATGATTCATAAATATAAACAGAAGCCGGCATTATGGTTGATTTACCCATGAATATATAATAAGCAACTATGAAAAGAGCGCCGGCCTCCGAGACTGATCTGGACCAGGAAAGCATGGCTCCATTTGCTATTGCTCTCCTTATATATGGAATTACCAAGTGAAGAAGAACATATGATTGAGACGCGCCTAGTGTACGAGCCGTTAGCTCTATGTCTGGATTTATCATTCTGATAGCTGTTTCAATTGTTCTAACCGTGTAAGTAGAGCTTAAGTAGGCCACCGCGGCAACTGCCCCCCACAAAGTATCAATAAAGCTCACGCCAAGCCGCGCTAGTATGGGGCCAAGACCATAACTAGACGCAAACGCCAATACTATCATTATGCCAACGACTATGTGAGGAATCATTATGGGAACATCAAGCAATGCATCAATAACATACTTTCCCCTGAAGTCATATCTAGCCATGAAGTAACCAAGGGGGATGCCGAAAATGACCGATATAACTGAGGCTATTGTGGCCATTATGATGGTGACCTCAATGGCTTCCAGAAATGATGGTGACCTAATCGCATGAAAGACGCTGAGCGACGCAACCTTAGTGAGCACTAGTATTGGAAATATATAGAAAAGCAGTAGAATAAAACCGAGGAAAATGGTTATTTTAAATGAAACATTCTCCATAATCATTTATCACTGAGGGAATATGGAGGCGAGGCCCGGCTCATCACTAAGCGGCACAGTGAATGGCTTTAACTGCGGAGGAACCGAGGCGTAACTGCCATATACTACGCCGGGCAATATCGGCGTTATTCCATTACTTTCAAGCACTTTCTGACCCTCTGGACTAAAGAGCAAGAGCATGAAGTTAATCGCTGCTTGCGGATTTGGGGCAGCGTATGGTATTGATGCGGTATAAACTACGGGATTGCATTGGAATGTCTTCGTGACTCCATTCTCGCTCCACGTAACATTAACTGAGTGATAGTAATTCACCATTGATAGATTACCCAGATTTATCTGAGATGGCAGCGTAATGTAAGCTATAGTGGGCACTGCCTCATGCGTTGGCAATGCATTGCTTAAGTAAGCGCTAAGAATGAAGTCTATTTTACCGCTCTCCATTAATGTAACTAAATCCACCTCAGTATTCTCCATATATATCTTGCTTGGATTAAGCTCCTGTCCCTTGTAATAATATAAGGTATCATAGACCAGCGAAGAGTTACCGAAGTAAGTGAGACCCGCCAATTTGGTTACACATATCGCTTGATAACCCGAGGGATCGGTGAAGGGATTAGATACACCGACCACCACCCCGGGCTGCATCAATATTTGGAATATTTGCTTCCAATATGGACTACTACTGGAATTATCGGTCTGCAACCATAAATTATAGACCTCTTTCCCCACGGTAGTATTTAAGTTAACTAGCATAACCATTTGAGTGCTTCCAAAGGCTATCTCGTAATTAGTTAAGTTAACGGGGAACAATACCCTCGGTATGGTGGTTGTATCCGCCGATGCAACCAAGCTATAAATCTTGGTCGTGTTCTCATCACTCATCACTTCACCGCTGCCCTTGAACAATGGAGTACCTGTTGTAATGCTTGGATATAGTTGCTCATAAATATTTAGTAAATCTCCAAAAGCGAACTTAAGCGTGCCGGCAGCTCCAACATTGAACGCGCTTGATGATTTAGTGACGGGAGGCGTAGATGTAGTGGTAACGCTTGTTGAAGGCTTCGGCGATATAACATAGCCTATGACCAAACCAATGACTAGACCAACTATTAGCAGCGCTATGCCTATAGTGAGAGAGTTTTTCGATGCCATGATAAAGTCAAGTTATGCGTTATTTTTTAACGATAACGCATAAGGCAAATGATGCTATTTATCCTTTCGCCAGCAATAACTATTAGTCTCTTTTAGATAATGATGACCTAGAAAATCGGCTCTGGCTTATACTCGCCCCACTCCTCACGAAGCACTTTGCTCACTTCACCGACAGTAGCCTTAGCCCTAATCGCGTTCAGTATTCCCGGGAAAACATTAGCTTCATTATTACTAGCTAATCTACGGAGCTCCTCTAAGCTACGTCTCCACTTCTCGGCATCCCTATTCTCTCTAACTCTCTTGACTCGTTCTATGCTTCTCTTCCTGGATTCGGGATCAACCTTATGCAGCTCCATCCTTGTCCTCTCATCTTTTCTATACATGTTAACTCCGATTAATGGTAATTCCCCACTATCCACTTTCTTTTGATACTCATAAGCAGAGGCAGCTATCTCTCGCTGAGGGTACCCTAACTCAACTGCCCTTACAGCTCCCCCCAACTTATCTATCTGCTCAATTATTTTCCATGCCTTCTCCTCAATGTCATCAGTCAACCACTCAATATAATATGAGCCGCCCAAGGGATCAACCGTGTCAATTACGCCACTCTCGTATGCTATCACTTGCTGCACCCTAAGCGATAACTCCACCGACTTCTCCGTGGGCAGCGCCAATGCTTCATCAAATGAATTGACATGAAGGGATTGGCAACCACCTAATACTGCCGCTAATGCTTGTATAGTAGTCCTAATTATGTTAACCTCAGGCTGCTGGGCTGTAAGCGCTGCTCCTGAGGTCTGTACGTGGAACTTCATTCTCATTGACTCCGGATTTGCGGCATTGAATTTATCCTTCATTATTCTACTCCACATTCGCCTAACCGCCCTGAACTTAGCTATTTCTTCAAATAGATTAGTTGTGGCTGCGAAGAAGAACGATAATTTTGGAGCAAATTCATCTATGGGCACTTTACTTCGCTCATTAGTCCATTTAACGTATTCTATTGCATCCGCTAATGTGAATGCTATCTCTTGAACCGAGGTTGCGCCGGCCTCCCTAAAGTGATAGCCACTTATACTTATGGGATGCCACTTAGGCAAGTACTTAGCTGTATATGCTATTAAGTCTGTGGCATACCTCATTGAGTGAAGTGGGGGATATATGTATAGGTTACGGGCGATGAATTCCTTTAATATATCATTTTGAACAGTGCCATCCAAGATAGCCACATCGACTCCCCGCGACTCGGCGACCACAATATACATGGAGAGTAATTCCGCCGATGTAGCGTTTATTGTCATTGACGTACTTATCTTTCCTTGATCTATATCCCTGAACAAAATATCCATTGATTCAACCTCGGGGACGGAAACCCCCACCTTACCTACCTCTGGATAGGCTAATTGATCATCAGGATCCAAGCCTAATTGCGTGGGCAAATCAAAAGCAACGCTTAGTCCAGTCTGTCCCTGACTCAATAGAAACCTATACCTAGCATTAGTGTCCTCAGGACTCCCGAAACCGGAGTACTGCCTAAATGTCCATAATCTATGTCTATACATATTAGGGTAAATGCCCCTCGTATATGGATGCTGACCGGGAAACCCAAGCTCCATCAAGTAATCCCCACTCCAATCCAACGGCGTGTATAGATTCCTTATTTTAGTTCCATATAGCGTCTCGAATTTTCGCTGCTCCGGCATCTTATTCAGCAATGGAATCAAGAATCCTCTCTTCCACTCCTCATACTTAATCCTGAGCTTTTCATTGTTCATATTTCGTTATAGCCTTTAGGCAAATTAATGCTTTTCGTAGGATACTAAGAATTACGCTATTAGTTTAGCTTCTTAACTATCGCCCATCTACTGGTTAATGAGGACCCCTTCCTAATTACTTGAAACTTCGATAACAAGAGAGACCATTCCCCTGAATCCACAGACAGAGAGTCCAAAGCTGGCCGGGATACGCTTATGTACGCAATCCCATCTTTTTTCATGACCCTAATGATCTCATTAATTGACCTTAAGTGATCCCTAATGCAACATAGCGTCTTATTGGAGAAAACCACGTCAATTGTCTCATCACTGATGAAGGATAAGTCATCGGCAGAGGCAATAATGGGAGTTACATTGGATAACGATAATTCCTTAATTCTCCCCAAAAGAATATCTATGGAATGCTCATCAGCATCAACTGCATAAACCCTGCCCTGAGGACCAACTTTCTTAGCTATTTTAACGGTGAAGAAGCCAGGGCCACTGCCCACATCCAATACATTATCTTCTTCTTTAATATAATCCCTGATAAATAAGGAAGCGGATTTCTCCATTATTCCTCGAAATGGCATAAGCAATAAGCGAGCTGGCACTCTTCTATCTGGTTGCATATTTTTTTAATTATGGACTCCAGTAATAATTGCTCCGGTTATGTTCATCTTAACTTGCTTCAAAGCTACCTTTTGAGAGTTGGACTCTATTTTTATTCAATTCACACTGGACTTAGGCTGACCTTCTCCCCGCCCTAAATGGCGAGGCTTGCCACTTTTTATCATGTAGCACCCGCATCAATGGACATGGTGACAATAATGGCGTTGACTCCGTAAGCATGTGGAGCGGCGACGCATATTGATTACCCATATGGTTTAGTTCAGGCCCCATCAGTGCCACATCTATTGCGTGTCCAATAATTGGTAACGCATATATCAACAAAGCGTTTTTAACCTCTATACATAGTTAACATGTGGCCGACTCTCTGGTCATGGGCATTGACATAAATGGGGGCGAGTTTGCATACGTTGTTGCAAGCGATAAAGGCCTCATAGAGAGCGGCACAGCGGATGAGTGGGGCCTATATAGGGTAATGCGGAAGTATCGTATAAAGAGGCTAGCCATAGATAATGTAAGGGAATTATTAGAGATGGCTCCCCACTTAATACGGAAAATAGCTGCATTACCGTTTGATGTATCCATAATTCAAGTCACGAGGCTCAGCGATGGATCTGAGAAGTCCATGGAGCACTTAGTTAAGGAACACTTAGGAATAAATGTGTCAAAATTATCGCCGCTTCAGACAGCTGAGGCAGCGGCCCGATTATTAATCATGGGAGTCGGCACGGCTATTAAATTATATGAGGATGAGACCCATATAGTGGTTAAAGCCAAGATCTCGACGACGCCGGGCGGGCAAAGCAGGAATAGATATGAAAGAAATGTTTCATTACGGATTAAAAGCTTAACAGAGGTCATAAAGGAGGCGCTGGATAAGGGGGGCCTAGATTATGATCTATTCTATAGGGAACGTGAGGGAATTAGATCAGCTGTTTTCGTGGTGTACGCCGAGAAATCAGTTGTGAGAAAGATAGTGAAGCCTTATAAGGGGTTGGATGTTGAGGTAAGGATAGAATCTGCTCTATTGGATTCCTTCAGGTTTGAAGGAGCGACTGTGCCTAGCCATGATAGGAAACTCATTATTGGTGTTGATCCAGGCATAGTTGCTGGAGTCGCTATCATGGACTTGAGGGGGAACATATTGCGGCTATATAGTGGGAGAAACCTAAGTAGAAGCGCATTATTGAGGATGGTGTATAGATACGGCTCTCCCATAATAATAGCCACTGATGTCAGCAAGCCCTCTGAGTATGTCAAGAAGCTGGCCGCGATGGTTAACTCCATTCTTTATTATCCAGAGAATGATTTATCCATAGATGAGAAGACTGATATAGCTACTAGCCTAGCTAGGCAACAGGGAATCAAGGTATCCACTCCCCATCAACGAGATGCATTGGCGGCTGCATATAAGGCATACATGAATGTGAAGCCAAAGCTGGATAAAGTTGAGGATGAGGTAAGGAGGAGGGCTATAGGATTACCTCTGGACCACGTTAAGGAACTTGTGATAAAGGGCATTCCCATAAATCAAGCATTAAATGAGGCGCTTAAGAAGGAACAAGCCAATAATAATGTGAAGGTCATAGTGATAAAGGATAAGCAGGAAGACAAGGCTGATAATCACCTAGAGTACATAGAGGCGCTGGAGAAGGAGGTGGAGAGACTACGGAAGGAAAATAGGGAGTTAAAGGAGGAGCTGGAGAAAATCATCATCAGAAGCCCCAGCGGTGACTCCACGCTTAGAACTAGGATTTCTTACTTGGAGCAAGACTTAGCGGCGGAGATAAGTAAGAATATAGATTTAACCAATAAATTAAGGCAACTTGAGGAATACGTGAGCAACATAGTTACCGGCAGCATTGGCATAGCCGTTAAGGTTCAGAATGAGGATGAGGTTATAGATGCCGTTAGGAGGGGATTCTATCCCATGGCCACACTTTACCACTTATCAATGATGAATATATCCAGATTACTTGAACTTGGGGCAAACACTATCATAATAAGCGAGGATGCAGGCATGGGAGGATTAAAGGCATTCTTCAAGCTAGGAATAAATCCAATTCCATTAAGGGATGTATTGGTGTGGGATATCGGCGAGGTCAAGCTAATATCCAGGGATGCAGTGATCAAGGCCCTAAATAATATACGCAATAATTTAGAGAGCGAGGTCAATCATGACTTCATGGAGGACATAATAAATGAATATAGGAGACATAGATTATAGTGAGCTTGCGAAGCGTTAATAAAGCGTTGCCTCCTCATTTAGTATTAACTCGGCTATTCTAGTTATTCTGCTTAGCTCCTCATCCATTATTGATTGCGCATCTTGTTTCATGTTGTTAGTCAATTCCTTCTCAGGAATAATCTCGACATTAGCAATTAATGGTTGATCAATTGGCTTACCTATTTGGCTAAGCAAGTATACGTACACCTCTTTAATGCCTGTTACCTCCTTATATATCCTATTAGCCACGAGGGGAGCAAATACGTTATATATCTTGCCAATGTGATTAACTGGATTCTTGCCGGCGGCAGCTTCCATGGTCATGGGCCTCATGGGCGTGATCAAGCCATTAGCCCTATTGCCCCTTCCTGTCATGCCGTCATCCCCATGCTCAGCTGATGTACCTGTAACGGTTATATAATAAATGCCGTTCTCAGGTTTATCCGCGGTATTGATGAAAATAGACGTATCAAAGCCAGGAGCTATCTTTGAGGCTAAGTCCTCAACTTGCCGCTTTACTTCCTCCTTAACGCTTAAGTAATGATCCTTGTCCTTAACTAGCGATGATATGAAGGCAGCGGCTATCGTTATCTTAATGGATCTGCCTTGCCTTAATGCCATTACCTTAACATCCTCGCCCACCTCCGGATACTTTAGCTTAAATTCACGTGAATTGAGTAATCGTTCTGACTCCATTGCTAGCCTCTCCGTCACGGAAAAAGGCGCAAAGCCAACTCCTATCGATGTATCATTCGCTAATGGAACCGCCGAGTGTGTTCCCAACTCATAAACCCCAACTAAGTCAGCGGATCCTGGCCCAATAGAATAATTGACCACTATATGCCTATCTGGATCAAGGAATCTGAAATTATTCTTAATGAATTTCTTGGAGGCAGAAAGAATTATTGGACCAATCGGGATTTTAATAGTTCCATTACTTGTCTTTACCTCTGTTGTGGCTCGACCGGCAACATGGATATATATGGGATGTATTATATCCCCGCCTCCAAATCTAGGTGATGCTTGACCCCCGACTAGTAATACCTTGTCTAAGTTGTGGTGCAGAATTGTGCCGAATTCCTTTAAATAGTACTTAGATAATTCCCTACTAGCGGCTTCGGAGACAGCATCCGATATATAATCTGGGTGACCCAGACCCTTTCGCTCAACAAGCTCTACAGGCTGTTCCTCAACTGGTTTTCTATCTATATAAGAAACAATTATGTTCCTCATTTCACCCCACCAATAGATCCCTCGCTGAAATATATAGCACTTGATTTCCCCTTATCAAAACCTTTCCATACTTTACTATGACTTCATCACTGCGGTAATCAAGTTCCTCAGCATCATTAACCACTATATTCATGCAATAATCAAATGAATTAAGGGAACCTCTTAATATTTTTCCAGTCTTCAGCTTCACAACTACCTGTTTATTTAGCATTTTATTCAAGAACCTTAAGGGCTGTTGCTCCTCATTTGCTTTCTGCATTATGCTCATTTCCATAAGGCATTTTTAAATATTAGCCCCCTATCCATAAACAATATATTAGCCCAACCCATCAATTAAAGGCTGGAAGCACTAGAATACCATTATATAGGCTAGCGAAATAATAGTATCCACTAGAATATAACAAAATCTAATATCTAATACTTAAGGTAATTCAATAGATATACTGATAAAAAATTAATAAAAACACTAAAAATTATCATGAAAAGCTTACGGCAAAACCATTAACTAAGCGGAAAGAATTCATCCTCTAACCCCAAAGCCCAGCCCATAAGAATGGGATAGTTTACATTATGTCTTAGACCCTAATGCTTTATATTAAATCCAATTACTAGCAACTACACTTTATGCGCATCAAGGCAAAAATAGTTAAAGATGATTTATGGTTCACTGCATGTAGTCAACTTTCCTCGTAATACATGGATCTATCGGAGACGTGAACATCATATCGGGAAGCATGCAGCTTTTTGACGATGAATTCGAAAGCAGCCATGGGCTTTGTATGTTCCCCACAAGTATATACATCAACAGTGGCGTATCCATGCTCAGGCCATGTATGAATGGATATATGACTCTCCGCAACTATCGCAACAGCGGATACGCCACCGCTTGACCCAAATTTATGGTAAAAAGCAGATATCACAGTTGCATTAGCTACTTCGGCAGCCTCTTTTACTAATTGAAGCAGGAAGACCTCATCGCTTAACAATGATTCATCGCAACCATATAAATTACCATATATATGTATGCCATACACAGCGGCCTCATTCTTTTCTCCCGTCGACGTTTGGATATATGTTGTGGCTGTCATTTCTCCCCAATTATCAGGGATTTTTGAGAAACGTGATCAAGAAGTGTTTAAAAGCTTTATCCTAAAAAATCCGCTTCCTAACTAATAAATAATCTTGCTCCGTGAACTGCCTCGTCCTTATGGGTGGGGCATCCTCGCATAATGATGGTTTCCTGCCCCCTGGAAGCTCTATCCTCACGGGAGAGAACTTTTCGCTCCCTCAACCCCAGTAAGTTAAATGGCATACTTCATTAATTCCTGGATTCAATGCAGCAACTGAGCAGCAATATGAAGATATTGGAGGTCCTTATAATAATGGATTTTAGTGATGTGCCCATAGTTTAAATAAACTTGGATTACCCTTATCTAGTGCTTAAATGCATTAAGTGCGGATATGAGACTCCCAACGATGAATCTAAATGCCCGCATTGTGGATTACCGCTTACTGTTGTTAAGGAGGGACTTAAGTATAGAATAAGAAAGGGAATCAGCGGTGTATGGAGGTATAGCGATATGCTTCCGCATATTTATGGTGAATTATTCTCATTGGGAGAGGGATACACGCCCATACGTCGAATGGGTAGATCCCTGCTTAAGCTGGAGGATAGAAATCCAAGTGGATCCTATATGGATAGAGGAACGGCGGTCTGGATAAGCAACAAAAAACCACGGGAGGTGCTTCTTAAGATGGATGGGGATTTCTCGAGATCAATTTCCCTATATGCCACCAAAATGAGGAGTAAGGTCGTGGTTTCCGTGGGTAAATCAGATGATGCAAGCGATATAGAGTTCTATGCAAGATTGGGCTGTGATCTATGCATAGAGTGTGTCCAGGAACCAACCGTGCGATATGGTGATCCCTATATGATTGAGGGATTCAAAACTATTGCAATGGAGATAATAGAACAATTAGGCGACGTGAGGGGGTTAGTTGTTCCGGTGGAAAGCGGTGTATTGCTCTTCTCTATTTGGCTTGGATTTAAGGAGTTATTGAACGTTGGTGCAATAAGTGAGGTGCCTACAATGATTGGTGCAAGGATAATGGAGGGTGGAAAAAAGGGGGTGGGAAATCCCATTATCGAGTTCCTAGCATCACAAGAAGTAATCTTTATGGATGTGGATCCACAAGATGCATTAAGCGCAACAATTCAGTTAACTAAAGCTGGGATTTATCCAAGGCCTATATCCGCTGCAGCATACGTAGCTGCATCTAAAATTGGAAGTAATTATATTGCTATTCTTACGGGCTCCCCCCTTATTATGAGGAGACGCATTGGTGGCAGCACATTAACTAGTCTACAGAGAGAATTACTGGAAGTGGTTGAATCCATGGAAAAGGCAACAGCGTATCAGATCTGGAGGCAATTAGGCGGAACCGCGTCTCTTCAGGGCATTTATAGAGCGCTGAATAGTTTAGCAGCTAGGGGATTACTATTGAGGACTGTGAGTATTCGAGGAAAAAGACGGATAATTTATTTTTCTGTGAATAAAGATTGAATGTATCACTCTCCATTAGCTCCCTTGCTGGTTACTCCGTATTTTTTCTTCCATTCCTCGAATATGGCACGCTCTTCTGGCGTTAGTTGTCTCTCTATTCTGAACCACTTATCCTTATGCTTAGCCTCCTCTGGTGCTTCGCTTGATTTCCAGATACAATTAACCGGGCATACGGGGATGCATGAGAAATCATCGACACACCAGTCCCAGATCAATCTTGCCTTCCCATTCTCATCCAGTTCCCAAGCATTGGTTGGACACACAGAGACACATGCACCACATCCAATACATATGTCTTGGTCATCTATCACTCTAACATATTGAGCCAGTTCCTGTGGAGTCTTGGGTATTTCTTTCGCCATAATATAGTATTAAATCAATCAAGGATAAAGTTTTTCATTGATACCTGCCCTGAATACTGATAAATGGTCAGTAACATTACAAATACATTATCTTATTCATCAATGCTCCGCCAAACTATGGTCTCTCTAATTCCTTTTCTGGGAAGCGATTATTGTTTCTGACTCCAACCCTTAAGGGCGAGGGTTTCCAAGAGTCTTGGAGGTTACCTTTATGGATTACTCGCTTCCCCTCCATGGCATTGCGGTAATCGGCTTTCACTTCCAATTTCCAAATAATTAACTATAATGACTGGCGAAGCTAACATAGCATACATAAATTTAAGCAATACCGCCAGAAATAGCAGGGTTTATCATTTACATACCATTATTATAGTTAATTATTTAAATAATTATGTGATTGAGGGTAAATCTTAATGGATTATGTAGATAAGGTAATGATGCTGAGCGGGATAAGATCGCTGGGATTCTCCATAGTATGGCCATACATAGGCTTAATACTATATAAGTTCCATACGCCTCTATGGTTAATCGGCATCTATTATGCAGCACAGGCCATTGTTGGAGCAATTGCCCAAGTGATTGGAGGAACGTTAACTGATTACTTGGGACGCGTCAAGACAATGAGCATTGGAGTAATTGGAGGTGGATTTGCGCTTTTCGGTGCTTATTTATCAAGCAATCCCGTTATGCTGATGGGATTCCTCCTTTCCCAATCAATGTTCACTTCCCTATATGCAGTGGCGAGTTCAACCCTAATAGGAGACGTTAAGAGCGGTGTTGCAGACCTAGTTAAGGCATATAGTAGGGTTAGGGTGGGGGCCAATGCTGGCTGGGCATTGGGTCCCTTCATAGGTGGATTGGCAATTCAATACATAGGCTATAGATCGCTTTTCCTATTAACTGCAGCGATATCATTGATAGCTATCCCACTGGTAATGAATATACGGGATATCAAGATACATAATAGAATAACCCTCTCAAAGATGAATTCTATATTCGCTAAATTCCTTGCACCAACCTCCCTATTATTCATGGTGATGGGGATGCTTGGATTCGCATTGACTATTTACTATAATGAGGTTCGAGGGATACCTACATCTAACATAGGCATAGTGTTTGGATTAAATGGGTTGCTCGTTGTTATACTTCAGGAACGCATCGGTAGATTCATATCAAGACGACCCCCAGTTAGATGGCTAATATATGGTTCTCTCATATACTATGTATCATATAGTGCCGTGGCTCTCATAGATAATTTCTATTGGGCTTTAGTGGATATTGTCGCGGTAACAATGGGCGAGATGATTGTGTCACCCCTTGTGCAAGCACTAGCAATGAATATGGCTGAGGCGGATCGGCGAGGTCAATACATGGGTCTCTTTAATTTAGCCACAAGCATGGGTAGAAGCATGGGATCCGTATTAGCCAGCGAATCAATGCAGATTTACCTATATGAGCCATTGGTCTTATGGCAAATACTCTCATTGCCGGCAATGCTAGCGGCAGTTCTTTATTGGGCAATATTGAGGGGAAAACCAATAAAGGCAACCGCTAAGCAAATTTAAATGGCTAAGAGGTAAGGCGTCAGTGCCACGAGAGGAAAATAGGATCAAGCAATTGCTGCGACGTTATGGTTTTAGGCCAAGCAGGAAGCGTAGTCAAAACTTCATGATAAGCGGCCAATATTTAAGCAAAATAGCTGATTTAGCGAGGGGGGCCGAGACAATTCTAGAGATAGGAACAGGACTAGGTAACTTAACTGAGAAGCTGGTCAAAGTTACTGATAAAGTAATCACATGTGATGTGGATCCCAGAATAGCGGCAATATATCCCGACATATCTAAGTCATGGATTAACGCGGACTTCATTATGTGCGATGGGGGATTACCTCCCATTAGATCCATTGATTACATAGTATCTAATCTACCCTACGGCGAATCAAGCAGGCTCATATTGCGGCTATTGATTGAACTAAAGTTCAATAAGGCTATACTTACTCTCCAGAAAGAAGTGGCAGAACGATTAATTGCAGCACCGGGATCGGAAAACTATGGTAGATTAAGCATAATTGTTCAATGCCTTGCTGATGCCAAGTTAATTGAAGAAGTGCCGCCTAATGCATTTTTTCCGAGACCCAAGGTGTATTCCGCAATAATTCAACTAAGCAAGAAATTCCCCTGCGCTGATATAGCTATGCTGGAGAAGTTCACCGCCAAAGTCTTTACTCAACCAAATAAAATGTTGAGGAAAGTAATTAATCACTTCTATGGGGAGGAGGCAGCTAATTTAATTAATATCAATAAGAGAGTATATCAATTATCCCCCATGGATGTGGCAAGCATTATAAATACTTTGGGGCCCTACATTAAATAGTTATCTACATAACATCTATTTTAAGTCCATTTAGCGCAACAATGGACTTGGGAAACCTAGGAACAGCGCATGACATGAATCTATTCCAATAATCCATGCCATACCTATAACTCACGTGAGTCAACGCCAATAAATTTACTTCGGCCTTCACTGCATCATTCACTGCATCGATGCATGTCGAGTGCCCCAATTTGTGCACTTCATTCACATCCATATCATCTAGATAAGTCGAGTCATGAATAAGCACATCAGCGGACTTAGATATTGTAACTACATTATCGCCGGGAGCAGTGTCACCCGTATAAACTATCTTTATATATGGATTCCCAACATTATCCACTACATCTTGCGGAGTAATTAATCTATTCCCCACCCTAACGCTCTCGCCCATGTGAAGCCGACGCCACAAATTGATTGGAACACCTAATTCCTTGGCCCTTCCTGGATTAAATTTGCCCACGGGCTTCTTGAACAGTAGGGAGTAGGCATTATCCAATAAATTATGATAAGCAGATATGTAGTGAATCTCGAATTTTTCGCCGCTAATTATGGCTCGTTCTTGGCTTGATTCGTGAAGTTCAATCACATTAAGAAACGGCAAATCAGGCAACCAATCCCTTATTGGGGCTGGACCAATAATTGTTAATTGAGTCACCCTATTAAGCAATTGCATTGTAGCAATTAATCCAAGCAACCCATTGAAGTGGTCTGCATGCAGATGGGAAATCAATATATGGGTTAATCTAAGTGGACTTACGCCCATTTCCTGGAGGCGAAGTTGAACTCCTTCCCCAGCATCCATTAATATATTGAGGCCTTCATGAGTAACTAATATGCCCGGCAATGACCTCCACACGCTGGGTATGGCGGCTCCTGAACCCAGAAATGTTATAACCACCATTACGTTAACCCAGAAGCTCGAGACACCTATAAATTTACTTTATTTATTGAACCACGGTGAGGCGACTCCTCCTAGGTCAAGATCCACATGAAACGTCGGCCGCAAGTGGTTTACCCCCACTGATTTCGGTTTGGGGTGGAGTCCCACGGTGAGGCTATGATAAATCGAGCGGCAAACCTCGCCTTTCAGGGCAGAAGAGGCATACTTTTTCTATTATTGAGGATTGATCGTTAATCCCCGAGACAACTAGCTATTTGCTAAGATTGACTACAAGAATCCAATGCTTTACCATTTATCCTCTTTGCTCCTTAGTTGTTGGTCTTGGTGTTGATGGATATGGCAAATACTCAATACCGGGTCTATTGGTTCTGGCCTGTGGATATAGAACCATTAATTCATATACCTCGGGCGGTATTTCCGTGGATATCTTGAGACCCATTTCCCTAAGTTGCTCTACAGTTATTGGATAATCATGCGTATAATAACCACTGACTAATTTATCGGCTATATACTTAGCCTTATCCTCTCCAACCCTATCCTTAAGTAGATCAACAACTAATCCCTTAACCTGATTAATCGACTTCTCAGCCATATCGGCAAGAATCAGGGTCTGATCATCAACTTTATCCGTGCCCTTAGTCTCAACAGCCTTAAGAATCGATGGTGCAGGCAAATATACTCCTCCTGAAGCACCTAATTGGGGATCAAGAGGCCCGAGCACGGCGTTTGGATCCATTATTATTTCGTCGGCTGCCAATGCGATTAATGTGCCGCCCGACATTGCATAATGAGGCACCACAACCACCTTTTTTGCCGGGTGTGACTTAAGGGCTTTAGCTATCTGTGAAGCAGCCAATACCAAGCCTCCTGGCGTGTGTAGGATCAGCATTATAGGCATCTTGGGCGGCGTCGTCCTAATGGCGCTTACTATAGCCTCCGAATCCTCAATATCGATATACCTATAGATCGGCACGCCCAATAATCCGATTTTTTCTTGTCTATGTATCATAGTTATGACTCTCGCGCCATATTTTCGCTCCATTAATGTAATAAGCCTTAACCTAGCATGCTGTAATGACCTCATTGACAACCATGGTGATATCATGGTAATTAATAACAAGAGCCAGAAAAGGTATCCTAGTGTGCTTGTAAAGATATCCAAAATGGCCATATGTACATCATTGGAACTAAATGCTTATAAATATAATGCATAAAAAAACCTCAAATATAGCCAATGGATTATAACTGCTTGTCTCTTTAATGATGATTCTCTCTCAAGGGTCTAGGTTATCTCTTGAAGTTGATCTCCTTTTAGCCCTAAAGGGCGAGACTTATAATTCTCTCTGTCAAATCCATTTCCTTGGTATTGTTGTTAAATGTATGGTAAATCACGCCTTCTAGGCGTCCAGGAAAGGCATGTGATTAGCTGAATCATTACTTGCTTGAAAGGCGATGCTTATGTCGCTCCATCAAATCCGTATCGTTGATGGTCTAATCTCCTCGATTAATAAAAAGTGGTAAACCTCGCCTTTTTAAGGTGGGAATGGATCCCCTTGTAGAGTGTTTTTAAGTTAAACTTCAATTTTCCCTTATTACTCTCTTGGTGATTTTCTTAGGAGCCGTTCCCCGCGATGCTGGGGGATCCATGAAGCGAGCACCCTAATGGGGCTAACGTGACCCGCCCCCTACCAAGCGATTACCAGGATAGGGGGATGAGGAATAGCCATCAATAAGCCCTTAACTATGAACCACGCCCAAGAAAAGGAACAACAAATTCACAGTTAATTCGCGGTGTGACCGCGAGTTAATGAATGCCACAGAGCTAAAGGCTCGAGGGCATGAAAGTATATGAGGCGGCGAAGCGTAACTCGAGGGCGTGTGCTTATCATAATGTGGTTAGGAGGCATTCCAGGGGAAGTAATTGTCCTTCTGGCCATGAACTGCATAGCGACCTAAATGGTGCTTTACTCATGAGGAGGGCTATTAATAATATCGACGATTAAGAAGACTTCATTATGAACCACAACATGGTAGCCATGAATGGGGTTGACTCTAGACCCCGGGGAACCTCCCCCGCCCCTCAAGAACAAGGAGGAGATCAGTAAACCAATTGTAAGATTAATGTAATCTATATTTTACGCACAAAAGTCTCATTGTGCTAAAGATCATCGTCGTAGCTCCTAAATTATTTGACAACTAAGACAGGCCGTTTACAGTACCTAACTATTCTCTCGGACACTGATCCAAGCAGGAACCTAGTTACTCCCTTTAATCCCCTGGAGCCCATTATTATCATGTCTACGCCTAGCCTATCCGCGGCACTCATTATTTTATCGGCTGCATCGCCGCGCTCCAATATTGGCTCTGCCTCTACTCCCTCCATTGATGCTTTTTTAATAGATGAGTCAAGGAGGTCCTTAGCATTCTTAAGCAGGGAATCTATCATCTCCGGATACACTGGCGGGTAATTCATGGCTAAAATATATTTCTGTTCCTCCATCACGTGAACCAAGTATAGCTTTGAACCGAAGCGTTTAGCTATATCTATCCCAATATTGAGAGCCTTATCTGATTGTGGGGAGCCATCAATTGCAATCAATATTTTCTTAAACATAACTTAATTACTATATAGAGATTTAAATATTTTTCATTCAACGCTTGGTTAAGAAGTGTTTTCGGGAAAGCCTTACAAATAGACGGATATCCCCCATGGGAACTGCATGGATTTAGACAAATATTTATGCCGATATTTAAGCACATAGATAATTAATGCCATTGATCAATCGACTCTCTAAATAATAAACTTTATAAAACTTATAAATCAAGGATGGCTATGACTCATCTGGAATGGGGGACCCTTCCGGAATCAAAATGAACGTCCTAATAACCGACAAGATAAGTGAACGTGCGGTAAGTTCCTTAAAGAACCAAGGCTTCACCGTTGATTATAGGCCCGGCATCGATAAGGAGGAAATGATGGATATAATAGATAAATATGATGTATTAATAGTTAGAAGCAGAACCAAGGTTACTGCAGACGTAATAGATAGGGGGAAGCGATTAAGGATTATTGCAAGGGCCGGGGTTGGGTTGGATAATATAGATACCAATTATGCGATTAATCACGGGATAATCATAATTAATTCTCCAAAGGCAGCGACGTACTCTGCGGCTGAACTAGCGATTGGCCTAATGATTGGAGTAGCTAGGCGAATAAACTTGTTTAATAATGATTTAAGAAACGGAAAATGGAGTAAGGGATCCTACGAAGGATTAGAATTGAGGGGAAAAAGCCTAGGAATAATAGGCTTCGGCAGGATTGGGAAAGCAGTAGCCGGTGTAGGTAAAGCATTGGGAATGAGCGTGAATGCATCTGATATAATGAATATTGAGAAAGAGGCAAATGAGCTCGGCGTCAAGTATATGGGACTCGAGGAGTTACTCATGAAGAGCGACGTGATCACAATACATGTATCGCTCACCAAAAACACTTTTCACTTGATTAATGATAAAGCGCTCGGCTTAATGAAAAAGGATTCAATACTGGTAAACACTAGCAGAGGAGAGGTTATAGATACCAAGGCATTGATGAACTACCTCGATAAATTGTGGGGAGTTGGACTAGATGTGTTAGAGCATGAACCGCCCCGAGAAGATTGGGAAAACGAGTTAGTGAGGCATCCAAAGGTACTGGTGACGCCACATATAGGCGCTGAGACCAGGGAGGCGCAGGAACGCATGGTGGATGAATTAATTGGGAATATACTGGAGGCGGCTAAGCAGGTGATTCGATGAAGTACTTGACTCCTGGGCCAGTGCAGCTTCCCATCGATGTGCTTAAGGCGATCTCGACTCAGCCAATGTTTCATAGAACCGATGAATTCAGGGAACTATTCAAAGCAGTCACAGATAAACTGCTGGAGATAAGTAATGCCAAGAATGTGGTGGTTATCCCGGGAACCGGTACAACGGCAGTAGATGCCATGGTATATAGTTTCCTGGATCCAGGCGATAAAGTTCTTGCGTTAATAACAGGCGAGTTCTCCGAGAGACTTGCGGAGTCCGCGGAAACCAGAGGAGCACGTGTTATGAGGGTTGAGGGACCATTAGGCGGTGTTCCAGAGCTGAATAATATAAGGGAGATAATTGAGAGGGAGAAGCCAAAAGCGATTCTAGCTGTGCATAATGAGACAAGCACAGGCGTTGCTAATAGATTGCTAAATGAGACTGCCGACTTAGCTCATAAAAATGATGCAATGATGCTAGTAGATAGTGTATCCGGAATGCCGGCGGAGCCTATTGATGCGTCCAAGTTCGATGTAGTGGTTACGGCTAGTCATAAGGCCTTAATGGCGCCTCCAGGGGCAGCAATAGTGTTCTTTAATGATGGCAAGATGGGCGATGCACCAAGGCCTCCCGCACTTGATGTGGCTAGATTCATTAAGAGCAAGGGCAAGCTTGAGACGCCTTATACGCCTCCAATCCCGATAATGTATGCCTTAGATGTGTCTCTAGATATTATATTAGGCATGGGGCTAGAGAGGTATGTTAATATTCATGCGGAGAAAATGGGGTATTTATATGATGAATTAGCCAAGATCGGCTTTAAGGAAGTTCCCCAACCCCGCTTTAGAAGCAATACCGTTGCCGCGCTTTATTCCCCAATAGAGCCACAAGTTATAATCAAAAAACTAAGAGAGGTTGGATACACAATATCTGGGGGCATGTGGAAGATAAGAGATAAATCCATTAGGATCGGAGTTATGGGGGATGTAACATTAAGCGACTTGAGGGTGGTCGTTGATACTTTGAGAAAAATAGTTCAAGAATGAGGATTAAAGCAGGTCTTGAGGATGGGTAATTAACCCAAGGAGGATGCGGAGTTTTGGAATCGTTGACGCGTAATGAATCGACGATGCGATACCTTTAAAATAGTGGTGAGTTTTCTATGCCATAATGGCTAAAAGAATTAGCAATTATGAGGACATAACTAATGCAGAGGCATTGGCTATACTTAGATCTATTATTGCTAATTATGGGTCATCACCCAAGTTAGATGCAGTGCTGGAGTATCTAAGCAAGTTTTCTAAGGTCTCAAGCGAGGATGCCAAGAATATTGTTAAGGAACTGGAGGAGAAGTTTGGAATAACGAAGATAACCGCAATTCAATTGGTCAATATTCTGCCGAAGAGCATCGATGAGATCAAATCGATAATAAGCAGTGAGAAGGGAGAGTTCAAGAATGAGGAGCTACAGGAGATGCTAAATATATTGCAGAAGCACTCCAATAACCAAGGTTGATTCATCCATGGATAAGAGGGAAGAATATGCATATGTACTGGATATAGTCCCACCGGAGCAAATACTAGCCAAGGAACCCGCAATAGCTAGGCGGGGTTTTCCACGTAATGAGGTATATTTGCAAGTTATCGGCGATGAATATTTCACATTAATGGAAGTCACATTAAAACCCCAAGTAATGGCCGAGGTAGGTGAGCGGATATATATAGGATCAGGTACAAGGGATAAGGTAAATAAGATCGTGAAGAGATTAAAATATGATGAATTAACGCATGAGGCTAAGGCTAATTTGGAGGATATCATTCAAAAAATAGTGACAGAGAAGGAGCCGAAGTTCATAGAATTCTTTAATACGGCTGGACCATTAACGCTTAAGCTTCACTCACTTGAGTTATTGAAGGGCATAGGCAAAAAAACTCTCTGGCAACTTCTGGAGGAGCGGCGTAGAAAGAAGTTCAGCAATTACCAAGATATACGGGATCGAGTTGGCATAGATCCCGTTAAGTTGATAGTCGAGAGAATCCTAAAGGAGTTACGGGAGGAGGATAAGTACTTCTTATTCACCGCCGCTCCCCCCGAGTAGACCTTAGGAATACTACCACCTCCTCCACATTAAATAATCTCTTTGCTGTCCTTATTAGTTCCACGTCATCACTTAATAAGCCCGTCCTACCTTTTTTGACTAACTTTATCGCCGCTAGTATGGATAAGTCAGCATTACTAAGGCGTGGATTATGCGAAGCCATTTGCATGCGCTTGATGTCCTTTTCATTTACATCAATCACCCTTATGCGTAATTGATCCAGCATGGCTATAGATTCATCCCTTAATTCATTGATAACCATATCGGTAGTCACTAATTCCGATGCAAGCGAAGCCAGCACCAACGGATTCCTGACATGAAAGAAACCACTTGCGTCTATTACTAGAACATCGAAAGGCGGCGCTGCATTCTCTCGTATAGATTGAATGTCCTTGTCCTCACTATCCTTATCTTTCTCTGCCATGGTCTGATCGCCGCCTCAACTGCTTCGCCGAAATTCTCTCCATCGCATAATATATATGCTTTTTCCGTACTAACTATCCTAATCATTGAATCAAAGGGGTGAACCACCTTATATACCCCAATTGAGAATGGAGCCAATGGAATTATTAATTTGGCATCAACTCGTGGATCCAGGAGGGGGCCTCCTGCGGCGAATGAGTAAGCCGTTGATCCGGTTGATGTTGATACTATTATGCCATCCATGCGTCCCCGCAATATTTCTAGGTTATCCTCTAACACGGTGACTGTAAGTAATCTACCCATGTTAACATTCCTCATTACCACCTCATTCAATGCGAAGCATGACCTACCACCACCTAAATCAGCGCTTAATGCCTTTCGCTCCTCTATGCTATAATTACCTGAAGCCACGTTTTCAAGGGCAGAAGCGGCTTCATCGACTAATACATCGCTAAGAAAATTGACCCTGCCGGCCCCAATGTGAATTATGGGCAAATCCATGTCTGGGTAATCATGTATAAATCTCAATAATGTGCCATCGCCGCCTATTACTAGAACCATGTCTGGAGAACCATGGAGTGGAGAGATGCCTAACTCCACTTCGTGTTGCCTCATGGCTACTAATTCAATCTTACTTATTTTGGAAATGCTTCCTATGAGTTGGGAAATGTCATGCAATGTATTCACATAGACGGCTAGTCTCATGGATAGGTAAGGTCTGCTAATTATTTAAATTATGCCACGAGAAGCTAAGCAAGTATTAAAGCAATGAAGTCGAGGTATGTCCTTCAACATGTAATTAGGAGGATTATTTCCGTGGCAATAATATCAATATTATTGATTATTTCAATTATTAAGGGAGGCGAGGTGACCCTTATCTCGGCATTAATAATTGGCTTAACTATTATTTACTTCATTACTCAAGACGATAAGTCCTATATTGAGTCGCTTTTTCCATTATTAATATATATCATCAATTACATGTTGTTGAGGAGGACCATCAATTCCCTTCAGTTTTCAATAGCAATTCAATTATCGATAATATTCTCCATATATATGATCTATATCCTATTTAAGGTCGCCATAAATGCAAATGCTAAGCAGGGCGGTTAGATTAAAAATTATTCCTGCAGAGGCTTCAGAAAAGGATAAATTAATGAACATGCTGGACCAATTATGGATCTAGGTTTAACTGGCAAAAACGTATTGGTCACTGCATCCAGTAAAGGCATTGGGCTAGGCGTGGCTAAGGTAATGGCAATGGAGGGGGCCAATGTAATGCTATTCGCTAGAAAAGAAGAGGAATTAAGGGCGGCGCGGCAAGAAATAATGAAGATATCTAAGGGAAGAGTGGAGTACTATGTAGGCGATATAAGCAATAAGGACGACGTGGCAAAACTCATTGATGAAACCAATAAATCGCTGGGAGGCGTAGACATACTCGTATATAACACTGCACCTCCAAAGCCAGGTACATTTCTCCAGTTAAGCGATGATGATTGGGAATATGGCTCGCGATTATTGCTTCAATCAGCTGTATGGCTAACACGGCGAGTTGTTAATAATATGATGAAGAATGGATGGGGCAGGTTGATTTATATCACGTCATTAACCCTTAAGCAGCAAATACCTAATTTAGTTCTATCCAACGTAATTAGGCTATCAATAATGGGATTAGTTAAATCGCTCGCAGTGGAGCTGGCGCCATATGGAATTACATCAAACGGAATAATGCAGGGACACATATTCACCGAGAGAACACTTCAATTGGCATCGGACTCGGCGAGCAGACAGGGAAAAAGCATTGACGATGTGCTTAAAGATATGGCAAAGGAAATACCGGCGGGCCGCTATGGAACGCCAGAGGAGGTGGGTAATCTAGCGGCGTTTCTCGCCAGCAATAAGGCATCGTACATAAATGGAGCGATGATATTGATAGATGGCGGATTAGTTAGATGCACCTAGCAAAGCCTATTCCATCTGATCTCCTCCCCGCCCCTAAAGGGCTAGGCTTCATTACTTGTAAATACAATGATTCCAAGGACATATTATTTCATCAATATAAGGCATTACTAAGTTCTCCGCGAAATTAAAATATATAACGCTAGCAAGCTTGGTGAATGAGCCTTAGATCATTCTTGACGGAGCTGGATAAGAAGGGATTGCTTGTGAGCGAGGGGGAGGCTAGTCCTGAATATGAGGCTCCATATATTATAAGCGCTAAGTCAAGGCAAGGACCGGCCCTCGTATTCCGATTACGGGGTTTTCCTGGATTTATGGGTATCGGCAATATATTGGATACCAGAGATAAGCTTCGCATGGCTTTAAATGCATCGAGTGATGCCGAATTATATGAGAAATTAATAAATGCAGAGAATTCTCCAGCGAAACCCACCGAGACAAGCGATGCCGCGTTTAAGCCATTGCCGGAGGTCGACTTAAGGAAATTACCCATACCAAGGTTCTTTGAGAAGGAACCCACTAATTGCCTAACGAGCGGTGTCGTATTGGGGCTTGGAACCTATATAAATGCCTCCATACATAGATTATCCGTCATAGATAAAGATAAATTCGTGATAAGGCTGGTGCCAAGGAATCTTTATTCTATTCATCAAGAAAACAAGGCACGAAATAAGGATACGCCCATTGCAATAGTGTGGGGCGCTCATCCTGCATTTCTATTAGCATCAGCTTCTTCCCCTCCATTTGGGGTAAGTGAGCTTGATGTGGCGGCTCGGCTGCTTGATTATAAGGTATTTCAACTAAGCAATGGATTGCTGGTGCCAAGCGAGGCCGAGGTAGTTATGGAGGGATACATCTCAAAGGATCATGAAGCAGATGAGGGGCCCTGCGTCGATATAATGGGCACATATGATATAATTAGGAAGCAGCCCATAGTTAAGATCACTCGAGTATACGTTAGGGAGGAGCCCATTTACTCGCATATATTAGTGGCGGGAAGCCCAGAGAACAGCGTATTAATGGGGTTTGAGAAAGAAGCGAGAATATGGAACTCGGTGAGGGGGGTCACCGACGTTAAGTCAGTGAGGTTAACCCCCGGCGGGGGCGGATGGCTGCATGCTGTCGTTTCGATCAGGAAAAAGGTGGAGGGGGAAGGCAAGAATGCCATATTAGCCGCATTCGCAGCCCATCCTAGTCTGAAACATGTAGTGATCGTGGATGATGATATAGATCCAGATGATCCAATGCAAGTGGAGTGGGCCATAGCCACTCGATTCAGGGGGGACAAGGATCTAGTTATGGTAGCTAACGTGAGGGGGTCCTCGCTTGATCCAGTTGCAATGGATCAAGCAATTGGTTTGACAACCAAGGTAGGCATAGACGCCACCAAACCTGTTGGATCCAATCAAACCAAGTTCGAACGCGCTAAAATACCTAGGAAGCAGACATCAAGCAAGGAGTGAGCCTTGCTGTATTGACTCGAATCAAGTAACATAGTGGTCCAATATATCCAGCTCACTTAGCTAGAGACAGTCCTGTAAGGGTAATCTGATTTATTCTAGTTGTTAGTACATTGTTGGTGCTTTGGGTTTAATGTGGGTTCTATTGGGTAGTAATTAATTTGGGCGAGTGACTGGGCTAGGCATGGCTGGAAAAACACTCATCATGGCCACCATACTGGTGACCGCGGCAATAATAGCGAGTATATATTACTTAAATGTAATGAGAACGCCTCAATGGACCGCACCATCATATATAAATATACCAAATACAACCCAACAAAAGGCTGTGGCCGGCCTCAATCCAACCAGCACAAACCAATTACTGACCACGCAGACTGCGAATGATCAATCATCGCCCTTAACGAGTGGATTCAGTGGATTGGAGCCTAGCAGTAATTCAACTGGTGTTTCCTTGATTGATGGGAATGGGACTACCATTACGGTGGTGGGGCAAGCCACGGTTAATTTACCGGCAAAGGGCATAGTTATTTACATTACAATAAGCAATGCGCAAATATCGCCAACGCCATCTCAGGCATATCAAGAAATGGTTAATAATCTTGATCAATTCATGGCTATTCTAAATGAGTTAGGTATTAACTACACCACATTAGGTGTTTCGCTTAATCCGGTGTATTCTCAACAATATGGGACCCAGCAAGTAGAGGGTTACTCTGCCTCATATGAATTAAAGATAATTATGATGAATCCCATTAATCAATCCCTCATCAGCGAATTATTGAGTAATGCTTCAAAATATGGGGGCATCGAGGTATCCATAAATGCATTCATAAATCGATCAGAGTACCAGGAAGCAAGCATAAAGGCGATTGGAGCGGCAGTTCAAGTCGCCATGGGCAAAATACACGAGGTGGCCACCACCTTGGGATATTCAAGAATACATGTAATATCAATACAGGAAAATGCATACCCAATATACGGACCAACCCCATACCTATATGCGGTGGAGGCGGGGCCATCCCAATCAGTACCCATTAATCCAAGCTCTGCATCAGTCACAGCGACGGTAACTATTGAGGCGGTAATGAACTAGTCGATTCAATAATCAGCTTTAATAATCAGTTATTTTTCTCAGTGATGTTAAGTTTCTTTTTATCTTTATGTACTCTAGATTACTTGTTTTAAGGTAGAAGTAAGCCGATGAGGAGATGTCGGGAGATACTAATATTCCCCTAGGCCTCTCGCCTCGTTTCTGTGCAATATGATCAACATATCGCTTTAGCTGATTAACCGCATCCGGTCCTGCTTGAGACCGCTTCACCTCTATCACGACTATTCTTCCCGTTGAATCCCTACCCAGAATATCGATCTTCCCCACCCCAGTCTCAAATTCGCGCTCCAGCACAGTGAATCCTTGCTCTATGAAGTCGGGATTACTCACTAGCCAATCAACTATGTCAGACTCTGTGCCCACCACCTTATTATCAACATGCTCTACATCGAAGGAGCCCAGAAATTCAAGCTCATCAATGATAACCATAACTCTCTCCCTCGGCGACGACCTAATGCTTAGCAAGACTAAAGCATTGCCCTGTAGCTCCACGTAGAGCCTTGATCCCGGGGGATTCCATATGAGGGGTTTCTCTTTCTTGGATCCGTGGACCATGAATGTTCCATCTGGTTTCGTCATTATCAAATACGATCCAGCCTCAAGGCCGGCCTTTGCTCGTCCCTCATAATCTACACGCATAATAGCCTTAATTAGAAGCACAGATGATGGAGACCTTGCCCTGATGAACCTAGCGGCCTCCTCATTGCTGGGTTTAATCAAGTAGTTCTCCACAGTGAAAAGTTAAGGTAATTTAAATTAAATAACCTATCGATCCGTAACAAAATAATATCTCCGGCAAATCATAAGGAAAATGAAGCCAGCAGCTTAACAACCATCGATTCGTTTAATATCGATTCCATTGATTAATTTTTAGGAAGAGGAGAGGGATTAGAGTGACCGAGATGCACATAATGTGTTAGCTACTTCCATAATTGGAGTCCCAGGAGTTTTGGGGCCTTGTTTATTGGAGTGGCTCCATGTGAACAGTCACGCTTCTAATTGTTGTGAATTGTTTTCGTATATTAGTTTCAACGTTATTTGCTGCATTATGTGCCTCCTCTATTGAATAGCTATGGGGAACCTTTATCACTATGTCAACGGCATATCCATTGCCCAGATTCTTTAGCTTCACATCACTTACAATTATGCCTGAATCGCCAAGCGTACTAATTATTTTATGTGCCAAGGATGGATCGACACGATCAAGTAATGTATTTACCGATTCCTTGATATAGTTGCTGGCTAGGTAGAGCAGGTATGATGATATGGCTAAGGCAGCCACGGGTTCTATTAATGGAATATACATCGAGAGCACTATGGTTCCCACTATCATTAATGAATCAGCTATATCAGCCGCAGCATGCTTTGCCTCTAACATTAGGACCGGCTCACTAAGTCTTCTATGTCCAATCAGCAGGTAAACCATACGTGAAACAACCAATGCAAGTATGATTCCGACTATATAGAGGGAGACTATGGGCGGCTTCTCTATTTGGTTTCTAATTATATCCATGATAGCCTCATATATCAGGATAAATGTTGCAACTATTATAACTATTGCAACCGTGTACATGGCAAGGTACTTATATTTATAGTGGCCATATGGGTGATCTATATCTGCAGGTTTAGATGCCATGCTGAATCCTATGTAAAGTGAGAACAATATTATCGAGTCAATCGATGTGTGTAGACCATCGGCCTCAAGGACTATGATATTCATGCTTATTCCCGTGATTATCTCTATCAGGGATACCGATAATGCTAGATACGTCGCATTTTGTATATACCTAGATGGAGACCCAGCACCTCTCGCTTTCCAGTCACCGTGTTCCTGATTACCCATTGCTCTCTTGAGTTACATTATCCGATATCGGATATATAAACTTTAACATAAATGAAAAATCGATCGGCAGTTAATCATAGCCAGTACTGATGATAGTATACGTATACTATACGTATACTGACTTAATAAGGATAGGCAATCATTAATTATCTGGCGAGATGGGTCGTAATGATCATTACCTAATCCATTCTATCACGTGATCAAATAATTTACTGGTTCCCTCTAAGCCTACTCGTTCAGGGATCTTAGCTAAGTGCCTTCTTTCACCCATGTTTGGAAATAATTCCCTGAAGCTCCAATTGCCCTTAACGATTTTGGGTAAGTATGCTTTAAACCCGCACTTGATGCACTTGAGCTCGCCTTTGCCGGCGGACTTAAGGACGCTGCCGCATTTAGGACACCTAGGATTACTTACCTGTGGGGATTCATTGATGCTAAATATTGATTCTGCATATATTGAATTATCATTAATGCCGGGCCGCCGGCCGCCGAGAACCATCACGTAATTGCCTATTGCTCCTCCCATGCCTGTATGCCTATAAATAATAATAGACTCATTGTTCACCTTAATCAATGCATGCCCCTCCTTGCTTCTCGTAATGGAGTTTACATAACCGCTCACTGCAGTTGCTTGATATACCTTGTTTCCAATTAATGCAAAGCCAGCTCCAGTTCCTTGATTGGTTTCATAAAGTAACCACTTAGGGTTTATTCCAAGTAAAAAAGTCAATGCATTGCTGATATACATAACGTGAAACGGTGAATCCCCCCTTACGCCGAATAGCACTGGATCATTAGTGCTGGGGACTATTAGTGGCCTTTCTCGATCCATGTTGGCAAACGTGAATGGTTCGGTCAATTTGCTTAGAGTTCTAAGCATATCGGCATCTATGGGCGGCCGTTCCCCATCTCTGTATGATAATAATTCGAATGTGGATTCGCTTAAATCAGCCATTATTGCAGCTAAACCACCAATTATACCTCGTCCACCCCACGTTAATGCCTTAATCCTCTTAGCCACCCTCTCCGCCACTGCCCTGGGAATAACATCACTTAATGCGGAGTAATAGAACCACTTCTCATCATTTACTCTGGACACAACTATGCCTGGACTGGTTTTAGCACCATGCACGTAGAATTTATCCACCACGCCTATACCCATTTCCAACAATTCATATGGATCATCTATCTCGACTTGAACCGCGACGGCTGCATTTCCCCTAGTCTTAAAGGGAACATATGGATTCAGCCTCACCAACCTCGGTAAACCAATAATGCGATCCTCGCTTCTGGTCCTCAAGAACTCCTTCAAGAAATTATACATTACAAAGGTAGTGCATCCCTGCTCATAATCATCCGTATCATCAAAAGCTATCCAGGCCTTGACACCCATCTAGCAATAATACCTTGGTTACAATATAAAGATTAGCTTGGTTGCTTTGAATGGCGAGATTTATTGCTCGTTTTATCAATAATTATTTTCAGGGAAGTTCTGGAGATCAAGCATTAATTAGGATAATGGAGGATCAATCGATGACCCGTGTTAATCTTTAAAAACTCTCCTATGCCTAACCGACTCGGGGGCCGTAGTCTAGCTTGGTCAGGGGGTTCAACCCGCGAAGGGTTGCCTGACAAACGCACGGCTTGGGCCCTACTATGTAGGCGGGAAATGGGCGGCTAACTCTTTTTGCAGTAAGGCTTGATCAATTTATATATATCAGTCACCCTAGGCCTATCTCTATAAGTCACTACAAAGTGGGGCAAGGTTTTCCAAGTTGATGTGGCCAGCTTCTCATTAACTAGAACTATTATGGGTATGTTAAGTTTCACGAGCTTCTCATACTTCCTCTCAATATACTGTGGCGACCAGTAACCCACTAATTCTATATATGCATCTCCCACCCTGAAGTCAGGTATAATTATGCGACCACCCGCAGTTAGTGCCTCAGGCTCACGCTCCACTTGTCCACAAATAGAGGACAATCGCCTATAGAAATCCGCCTCTAAAAAACTATCAAATGAGACCTCCTCTTGAGGTGGAGATAATGGGAAATCCACCTCATCGCTTGACTCCTCGTAAATATGCGTTCCCTCGCCTATCTTGACTCTAGCAAGCAGCTTCCACTCTGCTCCAATGAGCATGGGCACTAACTTAGCCAGCCTAGTGCCATACCTATCCGTTTGTTTAAGAATAGAAACAGGCCCATCTATTCTCATCCTTATTCCGCCGACAACGCTTTCAGCAATATACATTAATCCCATTAATTTGGCTCGTCTAAGAAAGGCCTTGGCTTGTGATCCACTCATTCTCACCTCTATATCTATATCAATAGCCTTAAACAGCATGGTCTGCATCAATGATAAGTTATACTCCCGCCTCAACTCATCTGGACTAGGTTCCCTGAAATCAATTATTCTCTTTTCATCATCATATATCTTGAGGAATGCATCATCTAATTCCTGCTTACTCATTCCAATTCTGCTTGCCACCCTCCCTAGAACATCATCCCTCTTCTCCGCATTTATTGGATAAAACTTCGCAGCCTCCCTGAACGCATCTAGCCTAGCCTTAATGAGGACAGCCTCATTAACATCCTCGAGCGTTAATCTATTCCTAAGAACATGCATTAATCCCCGCAAGAGGCGAGGATCCCCGCCCAAGTCCTCTATCAATGCATTTACTTCCCCAAGCTTCTTTCCAATGCTCTGCCTAAATATCGAGATGACTTCAGGCAATATCTCAGCCTCCGCTGCATCTATGTATCTCGGCCTCACTTGGCCCTTACTGAACCGTAGCCTCAATAAATTAAGTGGAAGCATGCCGCCTCGATGCCTCTCTCGTTCCACTGGTGACTACTTCATATATTTTAGCCTTACCTGGCTTAAGCCGTAGCGCCCTCCCAATCCTCTGAACATATTGCCGCTCACTTGAAGTGCCGCCTAGGATTATCACTAAATTAACGTCAGGCACGTCAACTCCCTCCTCCAATACCTTGCCCGTCACTATGGCCTTAACATCCCCCCTCCTAAACATAGACATCACGGCTTCCCGCTCCTCCCTTGGCGTCTCATACGTTACCTCCGGTAACAGTAACCTCTTGCTGACTTCATGAGATAAATCGCTGAGTTCAGTGAATATAATTGCCCTATCATTTGGATGCTTTCTCAATATTTCCTCAACTGCATCTAACTTGCTTGGCGCAGTCATGGCAAGCCGCCTAGCCTCACGCCAAGCCCGTAATGCCTCCCTCGCCGCCTTGCTTCGTCCACTCATCTTAACCAATGCCTTAAAGTCACTGGGCCTCCTGAAGCTTATTCCGCTCTTCTTAATGAATTCCCTATACTTCCTCATTAATTCCCTGTACCGCCTTAACTCTGCATCGCTTAGGTCAACCTTAATTAAATTAGTCTCGAAGTCAGCTATATATAGTCCCCTAGCCTCCTCCACGCTTACCCTATACACTATTGGCCCAACCAAGCCAAACAGATCTTGATGAAGCCCATCGCTTCTCTCAGGTGTAGCAGTGAGTCCTAACCTATACATGGCCGGAGACAATTCAGCTATTTGCCTATAACCCTCGCTGGGCAAGTGATGAACCTCGTCGAACACCAATAACGAATACTTATTTCCCAGCCTCTCAATTGATATATAAGCAGAATCATACGTCGTCACGGTTATGCATCCCTCTACCTTCTCGCCTCCATAATACTTACCAATTCTGGCATCCAAGTAATGCTCCAAAGTGTTAACCCATTGATCGATTAATTCTATCGTCGGCACTATCACTAGGGACTTTACCCTTAATGCAGCTATGGCTGCTATGCCGACGTGGGTCTTACCCATACCCGTGGGCATCACTATTACTCCCGCCCTCTTAGCTATCCACTTATCAAGCGCTGTTTTCTGGTAGCTTCTCAGCCTCACTTCCCGCTTAACCTTTATAATGCATTGTTCCTTATCCATTACGTTATCCACATACTTAATCCCCATTGATTCTAAATATTTCACTAATTTGCCGTAATTAATGGCAAGAGTCCTGAATGCACTGCTTCTCTCGTCGAATTTCACATATGGCAAATCCACTTTCCCACCTTTTATTAACACGGTTCCTCTATCCCACTCGAGCGTTAACACTAAGGTGAAGGGTTTGCCATATCTTTATTTCTTTCGTTTATTGCCGCATCTCACATTATTATTAAAAGGAACGGCGGCTCCATCCTTTAGGCACGTAAGGGGATTAGGGCTCTTGCCCCATTGAAAATTTTATTAAGGAGTTATTGATACCAATTATATGGATGCCATTGTTTTGGCGGGGGGTTATGCAACTAGGTTAAGGCCGCTCACTTATACTAGACCTAAGCCTCTTCTTCCAATTCTTAACAAGGAAGTAATTGATTGGATATTGGAGTCCGTCATTAAATCAAATCCATCCAGGATATTCGTCTCGATTAGATATATGGGTGACAAGATTGAGCGTCACCTTAATAATAAATGGAATAATGCCTCAATAATAATAGAGGATAAGCCTCTCGGCGATGCAGGCCCCGTCTCATTAATAAATAAATTACATGGCATCAACGGTGACTTCACCGTGGTTAATGGAGACATATTCACCATGATAGACATGAATGATATGTTGAAATATCATAAGGAAAAAGGCGGATTAGCCACTATAGCATTAACACCCGTCTCTGATCCCCGGCATTACGGCATAGCCGAGCTTGATGATAAGGGAAAGATAATTAGCTTCATTGAGAAACCCGCCACAGCTCAACGGTCTAACTTGGCTAATGCTGGAATATATATATTCTCTGAGGAGGCCCTACGGTACTTCCCAGAACCCGGAAATCAAGGAAAACTAGCCACCGATGTATTACCCAAGATGCTGCGTGAATCCGATGTTTATGGGTATGTGCTGCACGATTATTGGTTCGATATTGGAACTATTGAGACATATATGGAGGCGAACTTCAAGGCGCTTGAGAGATTCAAGCCCAACGATCTTAGATTAATCGATGATAATGTAGAGATAGGGGAGGGAAGCGAAGTAGGACCCTACGCAATAGTACTAAGGAATACCAAGATAGGGAAGAACGTGAATATATCTAACTCGATAATAATGGATGGAGTCAGGATAGAGGCTGGCGCGCATATCGATGGTGCAGTGATTGGGCAGGACGTATCCATAGGTAAATGGGTTAGAATTGAGAAGGGAGTCACCATAGGCGATGGCACATATATAAAGGATCACGTATTTATTAATAGAAATGTTAAGATAGGCCCCTTCAGGGAGGTAAATCAAAGCATATATAATGAGGGAGATATACTGCTGTAGAAGAGTCTCTCCCTCATCCTTGATCGCCGTGATGAGTTGGAGTTTAGCAAAACTTATAACTTTGCCAGTGGTTGGCTTTAGTCATGTATCTTGTGCAAATTCCGCTTGTAGAACCGATAATAAAGTTCCTACTCGGCGTTCCAGTAATCGGTCCAATAGTGGAGTTCTTGATGTGGGAACCTGTTTTTGCGGTTTGGTTCCTGCCAGGCCTAGTTGGTCTCTTTGTGGTGCTCATATACACTATTTGGTGGGAGAGGAAAGCCGCTGGAAGGGTTCAGTGGAGGTATGGTCCTCTACAGATATCTAGGAGGACGGGAGGCATAATTCAACCCGTTAGTGATTTGATTCGTTACATGCTACAGGAAATAATTCTGCCAGATGAAGTAGATATGCCGTACTTCCTACATGTGCCTGTCTTGGCGTTCTTCGTGGCATTAACTCCCCTCCTCTTCCTCCCCGCCGGTCCTCATCTGATAGCCATCTATACCCCATATAACATATTAATAGTGGTAGTCCTATTATCCATTTTTAATTTAGCCATGGTAGCCATGGGCTGGGCCTCTAATGATAAGTGGGCATTCATAGGCACCGTAAGGGAAGCCTTGGTCTATGTGTCGTATGAAGTGTCATTTATGGCGTCGGTGATTTCCATGCTTATACTTTACGCTACTGCGGATCCATTTAGGGCTGTGAGCAGCCAATCAATGCTGCCCGGCGCATTAATGAATCCTGCAGCATTTCTCTTGGCCATAATAACAACCGCCATGGCCACCGATAGGTATCCATTCGAGATAGTCACTAACGAAAGCGACGTAGTTGCCGGTCCATTTACGGAGTACGGTGGATTAATGTTCGGATTAACAATGACTGTGACATATGAGAAGGGCTACATAATGTCGCTGCTTATATCGCTGCTATTTCTGGGCGGATGGAGTGGTCCATACATATGGGTACTGGGCGATTTATCCCCGGCGTTTTGGCTTGGTTTTAGGGTGTTTCTATTGATGATGTTCTTCTCATTCCTAAGAGCAGTTTATCCAAACTATAGATTGGATCAAGTGCTTAAGATAGGTTGGAAGACATTGCTTGCGCTTTCTGTAGTAAGCCTTATAATAAGCATGGCGTGGCGGGTGTTATAATATGATAAAGGTAACTGCTCCAAAATCCGATGGACTCAGGATAACTGCTTACCACATAGATGCATTGTTGACTGGACTAAAGGAATTGATAAAACCATCTAGGTTAACCATTCATTACCCGCTGGAGAAGCGCTGGACTAATGATAGGTTCAGGGGATTCATAATAAACGACATTGAGAAATGCATTTCATGCTTCCAGTGCGCATGGGCGTGCCCAGTGAATGCAATATGGATGTATAGAGCCCCAAATGGTAAATTCTATCCAGGCATAAGGTATGAGCAGTGCATATTATGTCATTTCTGTGTAGATGCTTGCCCCGTTGGATCGTTGCAGGGAACCACAATACATGATGTTGCGTTCCCAGATCTAGAGTCAACCGTGTATTTGCCGGAGGACATGGCGAAGCCGCCGAATGTTGTTGACGAGGCTAAATACATTGTTAAATATGAGGTTGAGAACGGTAACTTAATAATGAGGCGCATACCGAGGGGAAGCAAATGATTAAGTGCCCCTCATGTGGAAAGACATACTCCTCGGTATCATCGCTGGTCAAGCATGTAAGGCTTAAAGGAAAGTATGATGCAGTTCATGAAATGATATGGGAGGAGTTCAAGGCATTCGAGGAAACTTTAGGCGATGATTCGTATACGGAGACCGATGCATTCAGGGAGTTCCTTATGAGTAAGGGGCTCTTTAAGATACGGAAATGGTCGCCCATAAGTTAAGGCTCCCAAATGCCAAGGCTCAAAAATAATTAGGGCCTATTTTATTATAAGGCCAAGTAATTGAATCATCAGCGCTATTAACCCAAATCATCTAATCAAACAGCCTGGTATCATCACTCAATATTTTTAACGCTTGGATTACGGCTTTTAAACTATGTTGTTGCTGAGCGATGAATCATCTCGGGACCTCGTTGGTTCGAAAGGAATAGAATTAATATATAAGGTCTTCCCAGATGGAGAGCAGTACGTAAGGCTGCCGACAAGCGTTGCCGGTGAGCATGTAATATATGTAACTAGGGCCTATCCTAATCAAGATAGATCGCTGGTGCGGTCTCTACTAGTCATTAATGCATTGAAGGATTTGGGGGCCTCTAGGGTTGGATTATTTATGCCTTACATGCCTTACGCAAGGCAAGATAGGAGATTTCTAGATGGGGAAGCCATTAGCATAGATTATATTATTAAGTCACTGAAAAATGCTGGACTCGATGAATTATTCGTGGTGGATATACATAAACCAGAGGTATTGGAGAGAAATGGTTTAGGCATTAACCTGGAGCCTTTCCAAGCATACTCCAGCCTATTAAGCAACTTGAAGAATCCTCTAGTGCTGAGTCCTGATGTTGGCAGTCTCTGGCGCGCAAAGAAGCTTGCTCAATTAATTAGTGCTGACTTCGATTATCTTGAAAAAACTAGGGATAGATTCACTGGCCAAGTATCGATTAAGCCGAAGGACATAAGCGCGGCCGGTCGGGACGTTGTGATAATAGATGATATAATTGCCACAGGGGGCACTATAGTTAATGGAATAAATGCGCTAAAGGGTGAGGCACTAACGATACGAGTCATTGCTGCCCATTGTTTATTGTTGAATGATGCGGATCAGAAAATAATTAGCGCCGGCGCGGCCGAAATCATATGCAGCAACTCAATACTAACTAATTACTCTAAGGCAGATGTGTCTCAACTACTTTTTACAGCCATTAAATAGGGGCTCCATAGCTAATATTGATCAAAGCTCTTTACGGTTTCAAACAAAAAATAATGCATCCATGTAAATAATGGCTGCGAAGAGAGTTATCAATGCCATTGGTATCACCACTTTATATAGGGGCGACCATTTTATGCCTCGCCTCAGCAAGGTTAGTCCTATGCCGCTTGATAAATGCAGAATGAAGAATAGCGCCAATGGGCCTATCAGCATCAAGTGAAGCTCAAGCCCTAATCCTCGCGTCATTAATCCCAATGTGGCTCTAGATATTATATTGGAGGTAACGGGTCCAGCAGCGAATCCTGTGAAGCCCTCGCCTGCCGCTAGTGCTAGAAGTATCCATGCGGTCTCTCTCTGGAACTTGGGCGAGTATATGCTTCTTTCCAGGTCGGAGCTCAGGAAAACTGCCATTATTGGCAATACCAGCAACCCAATTAGTGGATTGAGACTGGCAATCGAGGAAGTTAATGTAGCTGCATATATTCCAATTCTATTATATATGTTTATGCCATTATTTACGTGCAACATCAGGATATCCCCTTGATTCCCAGTATCCCAAGTAATTCTCATCGGTTAAACTTATGCGGGTAAGCCATTTAACATATTTATATCCCCACCAACCCGGCACGGCTAGCCTCACTGGGTAACCATGTTGGTTCAGCAATAATTCATTATCGGCCTCATAAACTACTAGCGTGGTGTCCTCCATGGCTTTCTCCATTGGTAGATCGCTTGTGTATCCATCGGCTCCAAATAATATAACCTTACTTGCATTGCTCATAGGCTTAGCCTTCTCAAGTATATTTCTTAGAGGTACTCCTCGCCACAAGACATTGGCCTTTAGGAAGAATGAGTCAGAGACGCATTGGATGGTATCTGGGAGCGACGTAGATGCCATACTCATTATCTCGCTTAGGCTAAGGGCAAGGGGATTCTGTACTAATCCATCAATCATTAATCTATAGTTGCTCACGTCAATGGTTGGAGTGGGTCCTATCTGAACTACGTACCATTGATTCAGAGGAGTCAATGCACTCTTAGATCCCTCACTAGGCATTATTAATTCGCTTAATCGATATCCGCTTGATCCGATTAGAGCGATTGCTCCAGCGCCAAGCATTAGCTTAATGAATCTACGTCTCTCGCTTAGATTAACCATATATGTTTTTATCATTAATTAATAAAAGAGTTTTTCATAATTTATTAACAATCGAATTACCTCGAATTACTTAAAATGCATTACACATTAATGATCTGTTATGCAGAATTTATGTGTATCACGAACCTGGGAACGGTTTGCATAATGGAAGGCATCATCCCTCGATCCTAGTGGTGACCAGGCCAACTTAACATGGTTCTATTGTGGCCGGCGGCTTAGAGGAAATAGAGTACGTGACCATCGACACGTTAGGTACTTCACTGGTTATTCTAGTGCTAATTCTAGTTAATAGTTTGGGGTCAATGGGCACCCAATCAGCCGTCATGCCGTCATCGCTGGCCACAATCCTAATCGTAACTATGTAACCCACAGCTCTCTTATCGCCCTTAACACCGACCCACTGATCATCGCCTATCACAGCTAATGCCTGCCAGTAATTCGTTAAGCCAGCCCTAGATAATTCATCCTCCAGAATAGTGGTTGCACGCCTAATAATCATTAATTTATCAATGCTGAATTTCCCAATTATTCTAACAGCTAATCCGGGCCCTGGAAATGGATGCCTATTAATTATCCTGTCAGGTAAATCAAGGGATTCAGCGAGTCTCCGCACTTCATCCTTATACAGTGATCTAAGGGGCTCTATTAAACCTATATTAAACCACTTGGGTAATCCGCCAACGTTATGATGGCTCTTAATCACGTCGCTTCCCTTTACTGCCCCGCTCTCTATTACATCTGGATAAAGGGTTCCCTGGGCCATCCACTTAATGCTAGGATCACTTCGTATTAAGCCCTCAAAGATCTCAGCAAATGTCTCCCCTATTATCTTACGCCGCTTCTCGCAATCGGTCTCTCCATCTAATCTAGACAGAAACATCCTTGATGCATCTATTAATCTCACGTTGAGTCCAATCTCCTTATAGGTCTTCATGACGCTTTCTACCTCTCCCTCCCTGAAGAGTCCATGATCAATCAATACAAGCATCGCTCGTTCCCCTATGGCTTTACTAACTAGAACCGCAGTTACCGTGCTATCAATACCTCCGCTCACCGCCACCAATACTTTTCCATCAATGACTTGCCGCCTTACCTCATTTATCGTCTTCTCAATGATGTTCTCCGGTCTCCATACCTCATGCTTCCCCACTAATATGTTAACTAGGTTACTAAGTAGTACTTTGCCTTTTTGTGTATGGGAGACCTCTGGATGAAATTGGAAAGAATATATATTTCCATCCATGCTTCTCATGGCAGCCACGTAACCCCGCTCTGATCTGGCAATCACCTTAAAGCCGGGCGGAGCCTCCGCCACATAATCTCCATGGGACATCCAAGTTACTTCAGCCTCATTCCAGCCCCTAAATACTGGTTCCGATGCATCTACGTTAACCACTGTCGGGCCATACTCGCCCTCACCCCTCTTTACTGATCCGCCGAGCATCGACGCAATCAGTTGATGCCCATAGCAGATTCCCAGAATCGGCACCCCTAAATCCATAATGGACTTATCAATAGATGGAGCTCCCTCCTCGTAAACGCTTGATGGACCCCCGGAAAGCACAATGAGCCTCGTATTTCCATCA
Source organism: Thermocladium sp. (assembly GCA_023269935.1). Next base: position 12,476 of record JAGDXC010000010.1, on the reverse strand, counting down.
ATCTCCTTTATGTTAGGGCTAACCAACTCTGCATATAGGCCTAATTCCCTGAGTCTCCTTGATATTAAGTGGGCATATTGACTGCCGAAATTCACCACTACAGCCTTATCCACGCTACTCGCCCTCTACGTCAGTTAACAAATCATGGGGAGCTACTTCCATCCATCCTAGGCTTGTAACTAAATTGAATGTTCCCTTCTCCCATGCTTCATGTATGTTCATTGCCCCAATATAACCCATTGCTGCCTGCATGCCTCCTACAAAGTAATTAATTATATCCCGAACCATTCCTCTATATGGAACAAGACCCTCAACGCCCTCCGCCACATTCTTTGATTTAAGCCCGTACCTATCAACACTGAACCTAGCTTCCCTCGCTCCCTCGCTTCCCATTCCCCTATAGTACTTATACTTTCTGTTTCCAATCTTAATCACGGGGCTTGGAGACTCCAATGCTTGGGCAAAGGTTCTTCCCATCATGACCGCCCAAGCCCCTGCTGCAAATGCCTTCACAGCGTCTCCCGGTTCCCTTACCCCGCCATCCGCTATCACAGGTATGTTAACCCCGCTATCCAATAGGGCATCAGCCACTTGGGCAGTAGCCCATAAAGTAGGCGCAGCTGCGCCAGTCACCACGCCTGTGCTGCATATGGATCCGCTTGCTATGCCTACCCTGAGACCCGCTATGCTGTCCACTCTTGACAAAGCATCCAAGGCTCCTTTATATGTACCCACATTACCGAGCACCACATCGACATCCACTTCCTTAACCATTTTCGCCACTGCCGATAACACATTATCGTTATCTGCATGAGCTACATCTATTACCAAGAAATCTGCGTATCGAGACAACCTTTTTGCTCTCTCCAAGTCAAATGGCGATACCGCTGCGCCAACAAGCAATCTGCCATTTGAATCAAGGGATGGTGGTTCCCTCAAATCATAGAATGAAACGGAGCCAATATATGTATTCCTTGAATCTACCACTGGAACAGTGTCTAAGCCGTTTTCCCGCATTAATCTCAATATCTCATCATCCCTCATTGAAAGAGCAGCAACCACGGGCCTAGATGCGGCATCCATGGCTCTACCCGACCCAGATATTGCATTGCTTCTCCTTAATATGCCGGTAACTGCTCCCGTGGCATCAACAATTGGCATTGAATCAACATTGTTAAGCAGCATGGCCTCAACAGCTTCCTCAAGGGTCGCCTCTGGGCTTATCCTAATTAATCTAAGGGGATGAAGCGGCGCTTCCTTAACAGCCTTTACTTCTTCTACTTCTGCCTCCATGGTCATATTTCTATGAATGACGCCAACGCCTCCGTATCTAGCCATTGATATAGCTAAGTCCCGCTCAGTCACGGTATCCATGGGAGATGAAACTAATGGTATCCGTATCTTGATTTTCCTTGTAATGTATGTAGAAAGATCAACTTTTGATGGTTCATCCACCGCTCTTCCTGGAACCAACACGACATCCCTAAATGTTAGCGATGCATTGCGTAGGGGCAGCTTATCCCTGAACATAATACCCATTGAGGAAGTATTTATATAAAATTTTCTAACTCATTCCAATAAGCCTCTTTGTGCTCTAAAGGGACTTCCTAGGTCATGTTTGTTTTCCGTCGTGGGCAACTCACCGTCATTAATTGATTATTGGTGAAGCGAAAAACATGTTACCAAGCAAAAATAAAATCCTCATAATAACCAATAAAAACTCATCCTCCCTCATCATAACTTTAATTTGCCTTTATTAATTATATTTTCCAAATCCTTTGGCTTTAGATTTATGTACTCAATGCTCCAAGGTTCGCTGCCCTTATTGATTCCAGATATTGAGGCTGTATATACATGTATCCTATATACATGCTCCAAAGGCATGCCCAGTACTATTGCTAATGCGGTTGATATTGGTAACCAATGAGAGACTATCGCGGCATTATCCTCTACTTCCCTCAAGAAATCAATCATCCTCGCCGCTACATCCTTCACTGCTTCTCCGCCTCTAGGGGAATTATTTACTGGATCCTGGGTATACTTATGGAAATCGGGTATATCACTTATCTTTTTTCCCTCCCATTCCCCCATGCCTACTTCCCTTAATCTATCATCAATTATAACATCACTGGATATAAACATGGCTGTTTCCTTGGCTCTCAATAATGGAGATGAATATACCCTCCCATTAAATCCGCTATTTTTCAAGAACCTAGCTACTGCTTCTGCCTCCATTCTTCCTTTACTTGTTAATGGCCCCTCATTAAGCGAGGAACTATGGAGGATCCCAGCCTCATTAAATATAGATTCCCCGTGCCGTATTAGATATATCATGAAAAACAAATAAATTGATGAGTTTTAATCTTAATTGGTTTTAAAGGAGACCCATGGCGGGCTATTTTCCTCGCAGCCAATAATTGCCGGCCTCATATAAAGAGGAGTATGCGAAAAATTTTTATTATGTCTTGGTCGGCACGATTATGAATTCACTTGTTTTAGGGATTATTTTGGGATTAGTGCAGGGCATAAGTGAGTGGCTCCCAATAAGCAGCAAGACCCAGATTTTATTGGCATCCACTTTTCTACTAGGTTTAAGCTTCTCCAAGGGATACATCTTTGGGCTATTCATGGAGATAGGCACCATATTTGCGGCAATAATATATTTCAGGAAGGAAATTTATGGGGTAATCATGGCGTTGGTGGGGAGAGGGAGTGAGAATGATATGATAATGCTGAAGTATATCATTGTATCAACTATTATCACTGGAGTGATGGGGGTACCAATCTATATCTTCATAGAGGGCCTAGTCAAAGGACCAGTCGTTGGGATCCCAATGTCAATCCTGGGATTAGTCCTAATACTGGATGGAATTGTCATTTACCTGTCGAGGAAATCATATGCTCCGCGGCGGTCTTTGCATGACCTCTCAATCAAAGATTTCATAATAGTAGGATTAGCCCAAGGTCTAGCGGCCTTGCCCGGAGTCAGCAGATCTGGAATGACAACATCAGCCTTGCTTCTCTTGGGAGTTAAGCCAGAGGATGCATTTAGATTATCATTCATAGAGCTCATACCAGCTGCGCTGGGGGCCATTGGCGTAACCCTGATTTTTTCTAAGCATGCAGTGGAAAGCACAACTAACCTAATTAGCTTCAGCGCTCTGGGGATCTCCATAATAATAGCCACACTAATTAGCTTGCTCCTAATAGACGCATTACTTAGGTTTGCCAGAAGCAACAGGATCCTATTATTAGTATTCACCCTTGGGGTCATTGCATTAATTAGCGGAATAATCAGCTCAATCACAGGCCTAGGCTAGTAATGCCCCGCTTATCATATCCAAAAATAGGAATAAGGCGCTCCATCTATTGCGGGTATGCTAGCCCGTTCCTTTTTCTGATATATGGGGGACGGACCATAACCGCTCCCTCGCATGTCGATGAAACAACCTCGATGAGGCCAGTATTGCGGGTAGGGGGATCAACCAAGGAAGCAAGAAACCCATGCCACGAGGCTAGGAGCCCATCCATAAAGGGTAGTTCACAATTTGTTAATGCGATGGATTATTGCCAAAGATTTTTTAACCCATCTTTAAAACAGTTTTAATGTTGCTACGTAATTGTCGGTTTGCTGTGTGGCCCAGTGATTCCGGCATATTAGTCAGGGAGAATATTGATATCAAGATAATTAATGGCGAGATATCGGCAGTTGGTCGGGGGTTAATTAGTGATTCAAACGATGAGATAGTGGATTGCAGTCAGATGATAGTTATGCCAGGCATTGTGAATGCTCACACTCATTTAGGCATGTCTCTCCTAAGGGGTTATAGAGATGATGAGGAATTATTTGAGTGGCTGAAAAGCATGTGGTTAGTCGAGAGTAAATTAACTGAGGAAATAGTTGCATTGTCGAGCGAATTATCTATAATCGAGTCAATAATGAGTGGCACCACTACATTCATAGACATGTATTTTCATCCGCTTGCTACTATGGAGATTGCCAAGAAATATGGGATACGAGGCTTTCTGGGTCCCGTCTTCATCGATGGTTTCAATAAGCCGAAACTAGTGGAGAACGAGTTAAGGAATATGATTCCTCAAAGCAATGAATTGGTTAAGCCCATTATAAATGTACATAGCATATATTCAGTGGAACGAGACACTTTGAGCAGGGTATCTGCCTTAATGGATGAACTTCATCTTATTCTAAATATTCATGTTGATGAAACGAGGGATGAAGTGATTCAAGCTAGGGAAACTTATGGTAAGCAGCCAATAGAGGTGCTAGATGATTTTGGTCTCGTCAGGAAGAGCAGCATATTAGTTCATTTGGGTTGGGTGACTAATTGGGAGATAGAGATAATGATTAAGAATAAGGCAAACGCCGTTCATTGTCCAACATCTAATATGAAGCTGGCTACAGGAGGCTTCTTTCCTGTGATTGAATTGATTAATAATGGAATAAATGTTGGGCTAGGAACGGATGGCCCTGCCTCCAATAATTCCCTTGATGTGTTTAGGGAAATGAAGCTTGCAGTCCTTCTTCAACGTAATAATTATTGGAGCACTGCAATGAAGGCAGGCCACGCGCTGGATATGGCGACGAGGAAGGCTTATAATATGATCGGTGTAAAGGGCGGTGAGATATCGCCTGGAAATAAGGCGGATCTCGTTCTATTGGATGTCAACTCCATAGGCCTACTGCCGTTGGACTCCAGTAATTTAGCGTCAAATATAGTGTATTCAGCCACGGGTAGGGATGTAGTGGCTACCATTGTTAATGGGAAAATGATTTATGGCCCTCATAACAGAGATGAATTAATTAATAGGGCCGTAGAATTAGGCCGGAAGTTAGGTGAACGCAAAATAGAGTTAATCCAGAGATAATCAACCTATTGCTTTATGGAATCTAAGATTATTGCTGGACATACTTTACGAACTCCATTTATTGCCCCTATTTCTTGAAGCACTTTAGTCATTTCCGCGCTGTCCCTTGCCCAAGCCTCCAGCATTATCATGTGATCACCGGTAGTTATATAGACCCTCTTGCTGAAGTGTTTATTGGCCAAGTCATGGGCTATTTGTATCAATTTATCGGGTTCGCTATCAATTCCTATTATTGCAACGTGCTTATACCCTATTTTAGCCGGGTCAACAACTATGGTGAACTTCTTTATTACGCCCATCATCTCTAACTTCTTTATCCTACGTCTAACGGCAGCCTCGCTTATGCCCAGCTCTTTACCTATCTGAGTGAAAGGGATCTTGGAGTTCTGCATCATTATTTCGATGATCTTTTTATCCCTATCATCTATCCCTTCTTCTCCATACTCCTCTAATTGTTCAATGACCACATGACCACTAATTATGCTGTACTTTATATACTTTTATCATAAATCTTGGATTTATCGACTAATTACTTGCTCAAGCCACCTCATGATATCCGTGATGAAACTAGGACCCATATGGGCAAGGAAATCGCCGGGAGTTAATTGTAGTTTTGCCTTACTTAAATCAATTCCTCTCCGCCTAAATGCGTCAATAATGCTTGCCTCACTTATTTTCGATCCTCGCTTAGGTTCATAAATTATTATTTCTGGATCCTGGGCAATTATTTGGCTTGGGGTTGGAGTGAAATATGCCTCATCAATGTGATCGAAAACATTTATGCCGCCTAATATGCTTATTGCATCGCTTATGTGAGTGGGGAACCCCGGCGAAATTGGACCCCCTAAATCTAGCTCAACGTAAATCCTAATGGGGTTCTCCCGCCTCTTTCTCTTATTAATTAAGGTACTTAGTAATTCCAAGTAAAGCCTCCTCGCATCTACCTTTCTATCTATTACCTCCCCTATTATTATGACATTATCCATTATTTTACTAACGCTTGTGGCGACGGGAACTGGATATACATTGAACCCAGCGCTAATCAATTTCTTATATAAGTCCCGCTGTACTCCAGTGCTGGTAAATATCAATTGAGGATTATATGCCCTTAATGCTTCAATGTCTACATGCGTATAACTACCTATCTTAGGAATAGCCCTAGCATTAGGCGGTCTATAGCTAAATGCATCGGTTGCCTTTATTAGGTGTCCCGCTCCCATCATGAATATGGCCTCGGTAGCTGCCGGATCAAGGCTTATAATAGAGTTGAGCGGCCTCGGCACATTAACGTATTCCCCTAATGCCTCTGAGTATAATCGCATTGATAAATGCCTCGTCCACTAATAAAAGCTTTACCGGCTATTCATGTAACGATGAGACATGGTAGAGCATTATTAGGCAAGTAATAAATTTCAATTCATAATAACTATACATCAATGAAGCGATTTTCTAGCCTCCTCCCGCCCTTATGGATGGAAATTCCTCGAGGTTTAGAGGATGCCTCCATTTAATTAACCTAGAGGATGGCTTTTCCATAATTTAATGATAAAGGGATCGGAGTATAAAGGCTCAATTCACCGTGGTGCGCTTCATCCACTGGGTGGAAATCTTGCTCTTTAGGCAGAGGATCGTCAACATTGCGATATATTTTTAAAAGCTATAGATAAGCAAGAAGTTGTATGGGTATTGCGGTGATAGGTAAATGACAGGCAAGAAGTCCCCTTTAGGGCTATATGCAGCTAGGAAGCTAAAGATTAAGCGGCAACGCAAGCGTTGGAGTGATATTTATTATAAAAGGAAGGCATTAGGAATAGCTAGGCGATACGATCCGTTAGAGGGGGCTCCAATGGCTAAGGGAATAGTTCTAGAGAAGGTTGGCGTTGAGGCAAGGAAACCCAATGCAGCAGTTAGAAAATGCGTAAGGGTGCAATTAACCAAGAATGGCAAGGTCATAACTGCATTCGTTCCTTGGGACGGTGGCCTCAATGCCATTAATGAGCATGATGAGGTCATGGTGGAGCGTATAGGCGGCCCAGAGGGCAGGGCCTATGGCGATTTACCAGGGGTCAGGTTTAAGGTAACTAAGGTAAATGGAATAAGTCTAAAGGCAATATTATTAGGCAAGAAACAGAAACCGGTCAGGTAAATATAAAACAAATATAATTCATTAAAAATAGATTGATAATTGAATTGGTTTAGGCTCCAAGAAAGCTCATTATTAATAATTATAATAGTAAACATTATAATAGTAAACCTTGAATCTTATAATCCATTTATATCTTATTCTATTTCTATGTATAAATGGTACCATAGTTACCGGTTGAGGCAGAAGATCGGTGAATAACATTTAGGTATTATTAGGTGATGATCCAGTAGTAAATAATATAAACTGGGAGGTACATGCTTTGAATAATGGAGGAAGATGATAATATACGGGATGAGGAGTTCAATGAGGATGAGCTAGATAATCAAGAAGAAGTTGGAGGCGAAAGTGAATTATCGAAGCTCCTCAAGAAGTTGCCGGATTGGAGCGTGGGTTTAATAATATATAATAAAAATGCTTACCCAATAGCTAGGTCTAGATATGCTGAGGGTGAGTTCTACTTCTCAACTAGTTGGCGCAGCATTGCTAAAAACGTTAATGGAGATAATGTAGTGATGACTAAGGATGGCGATGTAAAGAAGTACAAGGTAAAACGCAAGGGCGACTCTAAGTACATACAGGTAACGCTTATTTAGAGCTTTAAGTTGCAAAAAATATTTACGCTAATGGTTGGTCACCAATAAAATGATGGGTATATCAAAGGCATTAACTATAGCTGGCTTGGATAGTGGTGCAGGCGCAGGTGTAACTGCTGACCTTAAGACATTTCATGCATTAGGCGTTTATGGCATGGTTGCATTAACATCAGTCACCGCGCAGAATACTGTTGAGGTTAGATCAATAAGTGATGTTCCATCTAATGTAGTGGAGGATGAGATAAATGTGGTTGCTGAGGATATAGGGGTTGATGCTGCAAAGACGGGGATGCTTAGCAATGCCGAGATAATAGCAACGGTTTCACGTGTGGTTAAGAAGTGGGGTTTCCCTCTCGTGGTGGATCCCGTTATGGTTGCTAAAAGCGGTGCCCGCCTATTGCGGGAAGATGCCGTTGATGCCTTAAGAAGGTACTTGTTGCCGGTGGCATTAATAGTTACCCCCAATATACCTGAGGCGGAGGCATTGACGGGAATATCAATTACTAATATAAGTGACATGAGAAAAGCAGCCCAATTAATTTCCAGAGATTTAGGGACCCCCATAGTAATAGTTAAGGGCGGTCATCTAGAGGGGCTAGAATCAATTGATGTAGTTTATGATTCCAGACGCAATGAATTCCATGAATTAAAATCACCACGGGTAAACACCAAGAATACTCATGGAACAGGCTGCAGCTTCTCTGCAGCCATAGCTGCTGGGCTAGCAAAGGGTCTCGATGAATTAAGCGCAATAAGTAATGCAAAGAAATTTATAACTGATGCCATAATTTACTCACTGAATCTGGGGCATGGTCATGGACCTGTTAATTCTCTTGCTTCACTCTATATAGAGTCTGCCAAATATGACTCAGTCATGGACTCCATAAAGGCAGCTAAGAAACTAATAAGTGCTGGCTTTAAGCGAGGCTTTACCGTATCATTACTTTCACTAGATTATTTTAGGAAGGGCAATGAAGGAATATATATAGAATTCAATAACGAAATAAGTGAACCAGTTTTCGGCGTGCCTTCAGTGCTTGAATCACTCACTGTGCAGGCAATAGGCAAAGGATTGAGGGGAATAATAGCTGTCGAGTATGAAGGCAACGTTGTATCTCCTAATGCTCATGTAATGGAGATGCAGGGTAAGAAGTATGCCTTAGTAATGGGCAGTTCCGCTATCGACGCGGTTAACTCATTTTTAACCTCAGGAATTGAGGGGTGGAAGTCCTCTTCTGCGAAGGGATGACTTCATAGAAATGCTTTATAGTATATTGTGTAGTTGATTTGGCCTTGACCATTATTGAATCGTATCTCTGGGAGTGGGGAATTCATGCTTGTGGAGGACCCTGCCGTAACCTCTATCATGTGGGTGAGGGAAGGATGTAAGGAAGCGGGAGATCCATAAGGGGTAATTCACGTAGGCACTAATTGTTTTCGCATTAATTGATCGGGTTGATTATGGGATCCTAAATTATTTGACGCACATATTTGGAGAATGTCGATTCAGCAATATCCACAGATAATGCAATTATTAATTGGCTTTCATGTATTACCCCGGCAATATCGCGCTCGCAGTGCCCCTCTTTTATTATGTTGAATATGTTGTCCAACATTGCCTCTCTATTGGTTATTACTCTTAGTGCGTTATCCTTCGAATTAGATAAGTAGGCGGTAATGGCCTTTAGTGAGTATGACCATACATCCTTTACCTTAGTGGAGAGAGTGGATAGGCATGCTTGGGAGAAATTTGATCTACGGATGAAATTAGCGGTTCTGTCCAATGCATCCGCTATGTGTTCCATATTCTTCACCACAAGCGTATCATCTATTGATTCCTTTGGATCCTTGAATGATAATTTCTTTATTGCTCTGAGGGCAAGGAAGTATAATTTATCTACTTGATCATCCATCTCCAGAAGTTCAGTGATATTTTTATCCCCATTGCTCTCCAGATATGTCACAAGTCTCTCAAACATTGAATTAAGCATGGACGACATGCTAGATAATATTTCGAGTAGATCCACATTAACCTCGGAGGTCGCTATTTTTATTATGGTCTCCGACTCGCCCTCTAGTATTAGAGAACCCGGGAGCTTGGGCTCTATTCGTTGATACGCTCGCCTTATGGTCTCTCGCTTTCCTTTCAGTGCCATGCTGTCGAGCCCCTCTATATAACTGGCTATTATTATCCTACTTACTTCATCAATATCATCGCTTACCGAGAATTCCGTGGGCTTCTCTTCCGGTCTTCCCGTGGTGACCGGCTTTATCACTAACATATCCCCCGCCGCCCTTACCTCAACTAAGTCCCCGAGCCCTATATCTATTGAGTCAAGCCAATTCTTCGGCAATGTTATGCCTATACTCTTCTCGCCTATTCGAATTACCTTTCTATACATTGACATTTAAATCAATTTAGAATATTTATTTAGCTTAAAAAGGTTTTTGAAAATGCAATCAATCCAAGTTAGATTCCCTTCCTACCTTAAAAGACGGATGCTCACCGCCTATTTTTTATCAGGACAAACCTTGCCTTTTAAGGTGATGGATTTTAAACAGGATTTCTTACTGCCTGATGTCGGTCAATTTTGTTATGTGACTTTCGGGGCTTTTTGATTTTGAGCAGTGCTTTAATCATGATGAGGGCTTCCAGCGCCATATTCAATCACCAAGGGAATTCCACATAATAGAAACCCACCGAGAAACAATAAACCCAAAACCCTTAAGAAAAATTCGATTAAGGACAAGGAGATCAATTCATAATGAGTAGTCTTTAAAAATAATCACCTTTACTTAAGCCAGTTAGTTAAAGACGTAAGTTTTTTAACTATTAATAGCTTTGCTCAATTCATGAGTACTAAAATCCCAAAGGGAAGCAAAACATATGAAAACCTAAAGGCGGCTTTTCAAGGGGAATCCATGGCTAATAGAAGATATTTGTACTATGCAAGGATGGCTAAGCAACTTGGCTTGAACGATGTCGCTGAGGTATTCGAGAAAACAGCTAATGCCGAGACTGGCCACGCATTTGGTCACTTAATGTATCTTGGCGCCGATCCTGTGGCCGATATAGAGATAAAAACAATAGAGGATGCATTTAAGGCATCAATATATGGTGAGACATATGAATGGACCCAAATGTATCCAGGATTCGCTAAGGTAGCGCGAGATGAGGGTTATCAAGAAGTAGCTGAATGGTTCGAAGCCGTTGCCAAAGTCGAGAGGTATCATGCTAATAGATTTAATGAGGCACTAGAGAAATATTATAAGAACAAGGGCATCAAGGCTGAAGTAGAGGACGAAACCCTAGGTAAATTATAAGAATAAAAAGCGAAGCCGCATGCAGAACGAAATACTACGGTTAATAAATGCTATTAAGCCGGCATCTGAGTATGAAAAGATAAGGAAAGAAGCATACAGAGCAATCTCTAGTTATAAGGCTCCTCGTTACCTTAAATTGACTGATAGATTAACGATTTTATTTGAGGACGCAGCCACAGTTTGGTTCCAAATAGAGGAAACCATTCACATGGAGGGCACGGATGATGAGCAAATGATACGGGAAATAATAAGTACATATCAACCAATGATACCAAGCCACGATGAAGTATCATTTACCTTATTTATACATGTATATAATGATGACGAGATGAGGAGACTGCTTCCCAGGTATAGTGGTATAGAGAGGGGAATAGGTTTATCAATAAATGATAATGTAATAAAGCCATTGCCGATCTACCCAAGCGATTATGAACCAGGTGCACAAGCTAGGAGCATTCATTACCTTAAGTACAAGAGCAACGGCTTAGCCGCATTATTAATGAGAACCGATGATGTAACTATCTTGGTGGATCATAGTGAGGTTAAGGCTAAGGTAAAGATACCTGGAGAAGCACTGGCCTCCCTACGTAACTCAATAACCATTGACTCAATTAAATGGATAGTTTAGCAAGTTACAATTATTAATATGCTTTAACTCGCTCTTTAGGGTGGGGATGTATGATTTTAGTAATACTTTTTTCTTCTTAAGGCTTAGTTATTGTTGCCTATGTGTATACTTACCCTTAACCCTTCTGGTTTTTCCTCAGTGGGCGCAGGCATAAAGACCAGGAGGCAAAAACCCCAATCCTAAGGAACAGGGGTAACTCACATTGATTTTAGAGCGATCTATTGATGTTTATCTTGACTTTTCCGTTCACAAACGTAATATTGAAGTCAACCAGCCCTTCTTGTTTCATTGCATTCAAGATATGAATTATCATTTGAGTTTCATCCTCGTCCTTGCCCTCAAGTATTTTATCAAGCGATGAACCTGTTCCTATCATATCAAGTATTTGTTGAGTTATTCGTTGATCAATATTCGCAACTGATCCCTTACCGATATACTTCTCGACTAGGTATCTTGACTTTGTATATATATCAATTAGGGAGTCAGCCATTATAGACACATCTCGTTCCACCTCAAGCGCTTTATTTATTGCCTCTTCTATTAGGTCGGGATCTCGGCATGATGATTTAATGCTCTTAAGACTCTCTATCAATACGTTTAATCTATCAATCACCGACATTTATTTTTATGAAGTCCCATCTGACTTATAAAGTTAGGGGTTAATGGAGAAAGCTTTGATACGGCAAGGCCCCAACATTAATAGTGAGGTAAGGTTTTAAATGCATACATTATATGTTTTGCTTATTACTGACATACTCTCCTCGCTGAGGCTTGGGGGTTCTGGGGTCTCCGTCTTGGAGTTGCCCCTCTGGGCATCAGTGCCCCCTTGCATGCATCCCTGTCTGCATGCAATCTGGATATGCCTTTCACAGTGCAGACTGGCGGGGGCGTTCCAAAC
>JAGDXC010000013.1:55354-58644 GCA_023269935.1 Thermocladium sp. | reverse complement strand
GGCATTCCAAACCAGCCAGTGGCTGGATTTGCCGTGGGAGTATCCTGCGTGCCTCTGAGGACTTATATGCAGGACTTTCCACGTGCACGTTCTTTCCTTCACCATTTATATACCCTCCGCAATTCACCTCCTCCATGAAGGTCGGAGCTTTCTTGCTCATTTTTCCGTAAGCTCATGAACTTGAGCTGCGAATTATTAAAGGGAAAACCTCATTATAACATGAAATAGGCTCCCCGTGTCTCATAATTAGAAAAATCAAAAAGTCTTTTTTGATTCATATTGGGAATTCCTTCAGTGATGGGGGTTGGTTCACAGCCGTAATTATTAATGAGCTTTCGCCCTATTTGGGAAAGTATTAAAAACCCGGTTTCATTTCTTTGACCGAGTAAATGGGCACTAAACTTGATGAGACAATCATGGAATTATTGAAGAAGGAGCTTGGGAACAATGCCGATCTAGCCATATCTCTATATGAGGCATATAGGGAGAGAGGATCAAGGGGAGTTAAGGATGAATTAAACAAATTGCTGTCCAAGTACGGAATAGAGGTGTAGCATTATGAAGTACTTAATAAATAAGCTGGATCTAATTAATTTCAAGGTTTTCAGGGGAGAGAAAGAATTCATTCTAAGGCCCGGCTTAACCTTAATACACGGGTCAATAGGCACTGGCAAATCCACCCTGATTCAATCAATAGAGTATTGCCTATACGGGGAACAGCTTGAGGTAAAAGAAAAAATAGCGAGACTACTTGACTTAATCAATGAGGAGAGCGATTATGCGAAGGTCAGCGTATCGTTTATAAACGATGATTCTGGCCTAAGCATACAAAGATCATTAGTCCGTCAACGGGATTCCGCCAGGCAGGAATTAATTATTAATGGGGACAAGGGCAATGAGGAGGAATTGGCTCAACTAATAGGCTTAAGCGATGATGATTTCGAGCGATTCATATTGATAACACATAGAACCTTGGAACAATTAGCATATGGCTCTATCCAGCGTAGAACCGTTATCATAGATAGACTATTTGATATTGATTATATAGATTCAATAATTCGCCTGCTCCCCATAGATGCAATTAGCAATGCAATAGATAAGAGAAAGCGGGAAATAGCGGGAGCAGCCGAGGCAAGCGAGTTAAGGCAAAGATACGGCTCAATAGAAGCAGCCAAACAGAGAGCGGCTTCCCTGCGGGATGAAATGGGTAAAGTAAGGGAAGAATTAGAGAAGTTGAGCAGCGCCTATAGTAATCTATTGAAGAAGCGGTCAGAGAATATGGATAAAATCAAGGACGTGGAGGCGCAATATAGGCAATACGTGATTCTCAGCGAGAAATTGAGGGAACTCCAGTCACGTGGCCCAATCTCGAGGGGGATAGAGGCAGAGGCCGCAAGCGATTCAGAGGCACTTAAGGCAGTGCTCATCGCTAGATTAGAGGAGAACCTAATGGAGGATGAGGCCCAATCGCTCAGCAAGGCTTCGTCGCCGGATGAATTGTTAATGGCTATGTATAAGGCCATGGCCCAATTAGAGGAGAGAGCTAAGGAGATCAGCGATGATTTAAGGCAATATAGGGAACAAGCTGAGAAGACGAGGAGAGACCTAGAGAGACTAAAGACAAGCGTAGCAATGCTTGAGGAAAGGATGCACGCCCTTGAGCCTAGCTTTAAGAGATACAGTTCTGCAGCTGCAGAAGTAGGTGAATTACCGACCGCTAAGGCTAAACTAGAGAGACTCCGGCTAGATTATGAAGCAATCGAATCAGAGGCCCGCTACAAGTCCGCCCTTTTAGAAGTAATTAATCATTTGAGGAATCATGGAGTAAAGGATCAACGATGCCCAATTTGCGGATCAAAGCTGGACGCCGAATTCTTGGCGGCAATTAAGGTAGATACCATCAAAGATGATGAGGTTAGGGAGATGCGTGAAAGATTGGAGAGGATGGAGAGACTGGTTAGCGAGATGGAGGTTCTTCATCCAATTTATCTTCAATTCATTGATTTAGGCAAGAGACTAGAGGAGACCAAGAAGCAATTAGAGGATGGCATTGCCCGCGCCGAGAAAATGGATAAGGCAATTCAAGATCTTGAGCGAAGATACGCTGAGCTCTCCAGCTTCATACCGATGGCGAGGGATAGATTAGCCAGGCTAGAGGAGGTTTATGGAGAGGTTGAGCGAATCAGGAGAATAGAGGAAATAAGAGCTGAATTGCGGAAACTGGAGGAGGTATTGAAAAGCCACGATATTAATGTGGAGGCAGCGATAAGGCTAGAGAATGAAATAAATGATATCGGCAATAGGCTGGATACATTGAGAAATAAGCTGGAAATACTTAGTTCTGAATATGTGGAGCTGGAGTCGAAGCTAAGCAAGATCACCATAGGTGGAGTCGATGTTGAGAAGGCAATTCGAGAAGTAGAGGAGCTAGAGTCACTATTAGCTAGATTCCTAAGCATTAAGGATGGGCTCCTAAGGGTTCAGAGGATCGCTAGGCAACGCATAATCGAGGGCATAAGAGATGAATTCGCCTCCATGTTTAGGAGAATGTATCCATACGGCGATCTTGCCGGTGTCTCAATAGAGCTGGAACAGCGTGAAAAGGGGGATTACGCATATGCACTATATGCGTTACGAAGGGGTAGGAAGGTTCCCATGTCGAGGCTCAGTGATGGCCAGAGGCTCACTATAGCCATATCATTTGTTCTAGCTATGTATAAACTAGTAGAGCATAAGTTCGGCTTCATCTTAATGGATGAACCTCTCCCATATGTTGATGAGAAGGTTAAATCATCCTTCGCCAACCTATTGATTAATATTTTAAGGGAAGGAATATCTAAGCAAGTAATAGTTGCCACGCAAGACTCCTCCCTTATGGATTCAATAATTGAGAAAGCCAAGCAGAATAACATAGATATGAATATAATAAAGCTAGATAAATCCGGATAACATACATAAGAGAGCATATAATATATAATGCCAAGCAGCATGGGCTCTATAGCTTCTCGCTTTGCAATACAACGATGAGGAATAAGATTTACAGGAAGAGGATTCTTGGCGGACCCGGTGGGATTTGAACCCACGACCTACGGCTTAGAAGGCCGCCGCTCTGATTCCATGCTGAGCTACGGGTCCTCCAATTAAACCTTGGTTTTATTTGAGTTTTTAACGTTGTCGTCATTGAGTTTAAGATGATTCATCGTTCCCGCTCGAGACCCATCCATGAGTTATAGGGAGACCTGACCTCCTCCCCGCCTTGAGGGGGTTCCCCGGGGTCTAGGGGGTTACGC
>JAGDXC010000013.1:0-55344 GCA_023269935.1 Thermocladium sp. | reverse complement strand
CTCATCCTCAATAAGTTGACCAGGGGAGAGAGTCGTGGAAAGAATACGTGTTCTAACTTTAAAAACACTTCTACAAAGGAGAGTATTCATCCCCGCCCCTAGAAGGGGGCGAGGTTTGTCGTTCGTTTAATCAGAAGAGAGCATTTAAATATGGAGGGACGCTCCCTGAAAGCGGAAGTTAAGATAGCTGTACAAGGAAAGATAATGAACCCTAATAACTATAGAAGTGATTCCAGATCCCGATTCCTCGAAATGGCACAAGCTCAACATGGTTCTAGAAAAGTATTTCCATGCAGTGAAGTTATCCCCATCATTCCATGTCCGACCTCCTTCCCATCCTGAGGGCGTGGGTCAAGGGGAGTGTAGATAACTCCAATGTGGATTAAGGTGGGTCACAAAGGTGGCTGGAAACTCCAAAACCCAGCCCATAAGGAAGGGGTAGTTTATGGTCAACATTATTAAGTAATTCGCCGTTAAGTGAGGGATTATTTTTTAATCGCCTTTTATTAGTTGAAACGTTAAAGGGGGAAAATGTATTCATTAAGAAATTGTCGCAAATACTCAGCACCGACAGGGTTAAATTAATTTAGCTATTGGTTACTCATGGGTTTTTGGGGCAGTATAGTTAGGAATAAGCCATTCATGATTGGAGTAATATTAGGTATTTTGGCCATAATTGTGTCCATTTATGTTGAGTTTCATCCGTATAGTGTGCGTATAATAGGAAGCGGGGTAATTATGCCGGGTAGTATTAATTCAACAGTGTCGTTTACTGTTCCCCCAACCAGCATAGTCGTGGTTCAACTGGGTAATGGGACAGGTAATTTAACCGTGTCGTATTATAGTGTGGTTCCAGATACTAATTATACGGTGCCGAGTTCCACGGTGATTAATTCGACAGATGAATATCATTTCTTCACCATGATAACCAATATGACGCTTAGCAATGCTTCAGCCTCAATGGATTATCGGGTTTATGAGCTAAATAGGACCTATATTTTCTGGGTGCTTTTATGGTTATCATTGATTTTATTCATTGCCACTATAGTTCTAGTTGTGTTTGGGTTTTCACAAATAATAAACGAGGTATATAGAGAAAAACTTAAAAGCAAGAAGTAATCGAAATGAATATGCGCAAGGAAATTTGGATTCTCGCGCTTGCCATCGCGCTAGCGATGGGCTTAGCGCTAGTAGCATATGCGCAACAAATGCCGCAAACAGTTAATATATATGAGGTATCTTCAAGTCAAGTGCCGCAGTACTTCTCCTCTGGAAAGATAGATCTATTTCTAAATCCATGGGCGCTTCCGCCCAGCACTCTTTCCCAGCTCTCCAGTAATCCCAATATAACCTTCGTGTCGCCAGCGCCTATATCAATATATGATTACCTCTTCAATCCATATCCAAGCAATACTACATTTAACCCATTTGCATATAGATACGTTAGATTCCTTATGAATTACTTAGTTGACAGGAGCGGCGTCATATCTCAAGTGTTCAGCGGAAATGCTCAGCCAATGATTGCTTGGCCATCCATATTCGCTCCCAACAATTACAAGCTAATATTGCCATCAATATTAAAGTATAATGTTCATTATGATCCATCCTTTGTGAATGCATCTATATACGCTTACTTCGTAAAGCTAAACAAGACTGATCCAGTTTGGCATGGAAGGATCCTCTATATAAACCACATGTGGTACTACCTACCGCCAGGTTCATCGACGCCTCAACCAGTAACTATAAAGTTCTTCATTAGGAACGACGATGAATTCAGGTATAAAATGGGCCAAATGTTCATGGCATCGCTCCAGCAATTAGGCTTCACAGTTCAACCGGAGTATGGTAGCCTTAGGGATGCCTTAACCATCGTGTACGGCAGCAATCCTGCTAACATGAGTTGGAGCATATATACTGAGGCCTGGTCAGTCACTCCAGAGCCTTGGGACACGGGTGCTGGTGATGCTTGGTTCGCCACTTGGTACGGCAATGTTCCTGGATGGGGTACCCCAGGCTGGTATAATTACGCTAACTCAACAATAAATAACTTGACATACATGGTCGCTACGGGTAATTTCTCTTCTCTGGCTCAGTTCGAGAAGTACTCCGAACTATCGGACCTAATGGGATTCCAACAAGCGGTAAGGGTATGGGTAGTATATAGGGCCGTGTCTTACCCAGTGTTGAATAGCGTTAAGGATTACTTGCCAAGCCTCATGGGTCTCGAGAGCTTTAACCCTGCTGGCGTCAAATTCGCTTATAATGCGGCTCATCCAAGTGTACTGAATGTTGGTATGCTTCATGTTGCTCAGTTCCCATGGGATCCAATAGGATGGTATTACTCCATTGATTCATATAGCGCTGATGTATTTGGTGGTTTCTTGTTTGATCCATTCATGTTCTATAGCCCCACTAGTGGAGAACCATCGCCGTTTAGGGGCGCATGGAGAACTGTTATGAATGTAAATAACGCCGCAGCGACGTATCCAGTGCCGTCTAATGCAGTAATTTGGAATGCAACGCTGGAGAAGTGGGTGCCCGTCGGGCCTGGTCATACTGCCAAGGACATAGTTTATCTATACTTCAACGGAACCTGGCTAGGCACTAATTGGCAAGATGGCCAGCCCATAACCATGGCTGACATGATATTCAATTACTACTTATGGTTCGACTTAGCTCAGCTCGGCAAGGATCTTGGCCCCAGCGCCAGCGCTTTGTCTGATCTCCAGGGAATAATTTCGCCGACGACATCGGAGATAGTGGGTCTACAATTCTTCAATAATGGAACAGTCGTGGTTTATGGAAACTATTGGTTCCCCGACCCTAACATAGTTGCCGCTTACTATGCACCGGGCCTATACTCGATGGTTGTTCCATGGCAAGTATATGCAGCTATGTTGCAAGACTTCGTTGAGGGCAAGGGTGCATTCACTAGCAGCGAGGCGTCCTCCCTCAATACGCATCAAATAGATATTAGTCAAGCTGGTGACTCTGCAATACTGGCTGGAATACTGAAGAATTGGACAGCAACAGGTTATGTTTGGGATAATGGATCCGTCTTTAACATAAATGGTGTCTCGTTCCTATCCACTAGCCAAGCGGTTCAGGATTACCAGGATGCATTGAACTTCTACAACACATATGGCAATATGTTCATAAGTAATGGACCATATATATTGAAGCAATTAATAACTGTTACTCCACAATCGGCTACCCTTGTTGCCTGGAGTGGATACCCATTCAACTATAATTACTGGTTCAATAAGATATATGCATCGCAAGGCATCACCTCATTCCCGCCACAAGGAAACTTCGCGCCGTCAGTGGTAAGTTTCTCACCAACCAGTATAGTATCTAATCAGACCGCTTCGTTCACAATAAAGGTTCAAGGAGTTGGTAATCCTGTTGCTACCATTTACTTGATTAATCCATCCACCAGCAGCATATTGTATAATGCAACAGTCACTGGAGCTAATGGTATAGTTAATGTAACTGTTCCAGCAACGGTTACAGCAATGCTCCAGCCAGGAACTTATGAGGTTCTGGCCGTGGTTCACACCACGATCACCCCGATACCGGCCCAATATGAGGCTACTGTTCTTGTCTCGCCGCCTCCGCCGCCTACTACTACATCTCCGCCTACTACGTCTACTCCGCCGCCTACCACGACGTCAAGTTCATTGCTGATAGCTGTGGTTGTCATAATAGTTGTCGTGATTATAGCAGTAGGCGTTTGGTTGGCTCTTGGTAGAAGGAAGCAATAATGTGATTTCAAGGCTAATTAAAAATAATTTTTTATTTCTTTATTGTCATTGGCTTATTGATTTTTATTTCTCTTTCTGTTTTATATATTTTTCTATGTATTTTATCGTTTATTATTTTTGGGTAAAATTAATAAATAGGGTAATATCCTTGCATTGATATGGGATTATTAAGGTCGCTGGGCTTTAGAGCGATAAACCTAGTACTGATCTTAATAGTTGTATTATTCATCATATCCTACGCTTTATCAGGCCCCGCATCCTCAGTGCTTGAGAATCAAGTGAAGATAGAGGCAAGAGCGGTGGCTCAAGCCGTGCTTAAGCACAATCCTAATGCCGCATCGCAGGCTCAGCAAGTTTATAATACAATAGTTGCTCAACTGGAGAAGGCATATGGCTTGAATCAACCCCCAATAATTAGGACATTCTACATAATGTGGGACATGCTTAGCTTCAATTGGGGTTACTCATTCTTTCCCCAGAATTATGGAGTCAGCAATGGTAAGGTCGTCAACATAATAGCGTCGGCGCTTCCTGGGACTATAATACTTGATACATTTGGCATATTGCTTAGTGCAGTGATTGGCATCTATATAGGAACACGGTCTGCATTAAGATATGGTTCAATCAGCGATAGAGGTGTCATGTATTATGCCGCCATATCCAATGGATTGCCCCAGTGGTGGGTTGGCATAGTTTTCATAATAGTCTTCGCCGTAATGCTAAGGGAAGTTCACTCACCCATATACTTCCCGTTTGGAGGTATATTGGATCCTCAATACTTTGGCACTTGGTTAACTAATCCAGTGGCGGTTTTCGCCAATGCCTCTGCTGTAATTAATTTATTGTGGCACTTAGCGCTACCATTGCTTACAGTTTTAATAGTTAATATTGGTGGTTGGGCATACTTCGCTAGAACAGTGGTTCTAAATGTTGCGCAGGAGGATTTCGTGACAGTAGCTCGAGCAAAGGGCCTCTCTGAGAACCAAGTCGTTAATAAGTACATAATTAGACCAGCCGCTCCAGCCATATTGACATCCATATTGATAACCATACCCTTCGTGCTTTTCGGCGGCTTCCTAGTAACTGAGGTGGTTTTTAAGTGGTGGGGCCTTGGCTATGTATATAATATAGCCATAACCGCTGCCGGTACTCCCGATACGCCTGTAGTGGTTGCGCTGACCTATGCTTCTACTTTGCTTTATATAGTGATAGTGTTTGTGCTGGAGATTCTTTATATAATGCTTGATCCCAGGGTGAGAGAGCAATGAGTAGCCAGGAAAAGAAGGAAAAGAGACGGGGCTCGGGCTTCAGGATTCTTGGAATGTCGCCAAGCGAGATAAGTAAAGAATTCTTCAGCAGCAATACCGGTAAGGTAGCATCAGCATTATTCGTTATTCTAGTCATTGTATCAATATACTCCTACTTTGCCTTGCCTCCAAACTTCGGCGCGGTATGGAATAATCCATCCTATTGGAAATTCAATCCCGTTGATGCCCCGCCAGCTTGGATTAATTACTTCACTACACAGAAATTGGCTCCTCAAGTAGAGATCACTCCCCCTCAATCGGTGGTTCACTATCATGGCGTGACGTATATAACATCCACGATCAGCGTGGCGGATCCATATGATGTTCCGTGGCAGGATATCTATGTATTATTTAATGGCATACCGGCCAATGCATCGGTGGCTCTTCAATTAACAATATATAGGCCGGATGGATCATCCATATCAATAGGTCCGTTAACCCCCTCAGGCGGCTATATTGATTTGGCTTCATCCTCTCAAGTGAAGGATCAAATCCTCAGTTTCTTCTCGAGCAATGGCCAATCATTGAATTTAGCCCCAACTCAATCAGCGATACCGCTTCTATTTCAGGCTTATAAGGATGGTAAATTAACATCACTGAACGGCAACTACACCATAAAGCTACTTGCCACTGTATTCAATGTAGGAAGCGTCGGCTCCTCCCCAGTGTCTATAATAATGAGAGGAAACGTTTATGGCTTAATGGGCACGGACTTCGAGGGGCATGATTTATGGGAGGGATTGCTGGCCGGTTTCCCAATTGATCTAGAAATAGGAATAGTATCGGCCTTAATAACAATGGTAATAGCCATAGTGGTGGGAATAATGTCAGGGTACTTCAAGGGCTGGATAGATGAGGTTCTGACCAGGATAACGGATCTAGTAATAACTCTCCCAGCATTCCCACTCCTAATAGTGTTCTCTGTTCTCTTTGCTTGGAGTTTGTGGGATGCAATAATATTCCTCTCCATATTATCGTGGGGAGGCGCAGCAAGGATCATTAGGTCAATGATAATGCAGATACGTGAAGCTCAATATATTGAGGGCGCAAAAATAATAGGCGCCCGTGGCTCTTGGATTCTCAGGAACCACATACTTCCCCAAATCATGCCATACTCCCTTTACCTCTTGGTGACCAGTGCGCCTGGCGCTATTTTAACCATCTCAGCATTGAATTTCCTGAACCTAGCCGGCAGTGCTTATCCAACTTGGGGCAATTTATTGTATTGGGCTGATGATACCGGCGCATTATATGCTGGAATGTGGTGGTGGGTGGTTCCGCCTGGTTTATTGATCGCATTCGTAGCAGTGGTATTTATATTGATAGCAATAGCAAGCGAGCCCGTGGTTAATCCAAGGTTGAGGTATGGGTGATTGGGATGCCTCTGCTTGAAGTAGATAACCTCAAGCTTTACTACTCCACAAGCAAGGGAGTAGTAAAGGCAGTTGATGGAGTATCCTTTGATCTAGATGAGGGAGAGACGCTTGCATTAGTTGGAGAAAGTGGGTGCGGCAAATCCACAATAGCTAAGGCATTGATTAGGTTATGGGAGAGAAATGTATCAATGGTAAGCGGCGAGGTTAGGTTTGAGGGTCGCGATGTTCTTCATATAGATGCAGAGGAATTTAGGACTCAATACAGGTGGAAAAAGATAGCTTGGGTACCACAAGCCTCAATGAATTCTTTGAACCCAGTTTTAACTATTGGGGAACAAATGATAGAGCCACTTTTAATTCATCATGGTGCGGATAAGGATAAGGCAATGATGCAGGCAATGGATATGTTGGAGGCAGTTGGGTTACCTAGGGATACCGTTCGACGTTACCCGCATCAATTAAGTGGAGGAATGAAGCAGAGAGTAGCCATAGCTATGGCACTGATATTAATGCCCCGTCTAGTCATACTGGATGAACCTACTAGTGCGCTTGATGTAATAACTCAAGCTAATATAATGAATCTACTTAAGAGACTTAGGCGGGAATTCAAGTTGACTTATATATTCATAACCCATGATTTAGCCTTGGCAAGCGAGTTAGCTGATGCAGTGGCAGTTATGTATGCGGGCAAAATGGTGGAGATAGGCAGTGCTGAGGATATGTACACATCGCCAAAGCATCCCTACACGATTGGATTAATGGGCAGCGTCCCCACTCTCAGGGGAGAGAAGAAGTTAACGTTCATGCCTGGCGAAGTGCCTAGCTTAATTAATCCACCAACTGGTTGCCGCTTCTACCCTAGGTGTCCCTACTTTGCATCTAAAGATGAATTAAAGGGCATCTGCGATAGGGATGAGCCGCCGCCTATTGATGTTGAGCATAAGGGCTCTAGGAGGCACTTAGTCTCTTGTTGGCTATATAAGTGACAATATATCAATTTAAGATAGTTATTCTAATAGTAATGAAGTGAGGATATCTTTTTAAATATTGATACCAAGAGGCTAGTAATGTATGCCTCATCCATGGCTGACTCACCGTGGATAAATCCCGATCATTTAGTGGTAGCGCACAGATTAAAAATGTGGTACCCAGTTCAGAGTGGTTTATTCTCCAAGACCAGGTATGTTAAAGCAGTTGATGACGTCAGCATAAGCATAGGTAAGGGAGAAACAGTCGCTGTAATAGGTGAGTCAGGCAGTGGAAAGTCCAGCCTAGGCAGAACACTTTTGCGGCTATATAAGTTGAACGGGGGTTCTCTCATCTTTGATGGAAAAGATATAACCAAGGCAAGCGAATCAAGCATTGCTTGGTTCAGGAGGAGGGCGCAAATGATATTTCAGGACCCATTCTCTGCTATAAATCCATTTCATAACATTAAGTTCATTTTGGAGGAGCCTCTCATTATTCATGGTGTTGGCGGCAGTGCGGCCGAGAGGGAGGAAATGGTTATACGAACTCTAAATGAGATGAAGATGAATCCACCGGAGGATTATCTATTCAAGTACCCTCACATGTTGAGTGGTGGGCAACGGCAGAGGATAGCGATAGGCAGGGCCGTGATATTAAGGCCGGACTTCATAGTTGCTGACGAGCCTGTCTCGATGCTTGATGCCTCGGTGAGGGTAGAGATATTGACGCTCCTTAAGGAGATACAGCAGAAGATGAATATAGCATTTCTATATATTACCCATGATATATCCACTGCCAAGTACTTCAGCGATAGAATAGCTATTCTTTATGCAGGTAAGCTAGCCGAGATAGGTCCTTATAGGTCTGTCATAAAGGATCCAGCCCATCCATATACGCAGGCTTTAATAGAAGCGATTCCAGATCCCGATCCCTCGAATAGATTTAAGGATAGGAAGATAGTTGGAGGCGAGCCGCCTAACTTAATTAATCCCCCTAGAGGCTGCCGGTTCCATCCCAGGTGTCCATTTGCAATGGATATATGCAGAAGGGAAGAACCGCCCATGGTGGAGGTCAAGAACGGCATATACGCTGCTTGTTGGTTGCACATAAAGAAGTAAGCCTATATTAAGCACCGATTGAGCAGCTGCGTTAAACTTATTTCCAGAGTTTCGTAATGCATGAATTGATGCGTATAACCATTGATAATCGGAACCTAGGCGATGAACTTGATGATATTGGTGCAAACCCAGGTCGAGTTAAGGGTAGGGAGTTAATTTCATATGCAATTGACTACTTAGGGAAGTCTAGGGAAAGCGATGATAGGGTTGCCGCTGAGTATCTTTGGGCAGCCAGCACACTGGCAGTGGAGGCATTGGGCGCCTACAGGGAGAATCAAAAAATAGTATCGCTTCGAGATCAGTGGATGTATGTGATTTACTCCTCAATAACATTAAATAAACCAGAATTACTACAATGGTGGAGAACAGCCTTAGCGGTGCGGCTTGGCTATGAGATGGATTCAATTCCGAGCGAGGAGATAAAGCTAGCTAGAAGGGATATAGAAAACCTAGTCAGCTTCGTGGCCTCCATAGTTAAATAATTCGGGTATTGGACATAGTGGGTCATCTCCATAAATATCGCCGCCAAGGTAATATGCACGGGCTCTATCGCCGCCCTTGCATTCCTTCTTAAATCTGCAGTTGCTGCACTTAGGGCCTCGTAGATATTTCTCCGTGTTAACGAATAGATCAAGCCCATTGATTAATATGTCCCTTAATGGTTTTTGCCTTATATTGCCTAGCCTCATGAAATCAATGAATTGACAGGGATATACATCGCCATTCGGATAAATAGATATTATTTTTCTTCCGCATCCCCCCGTTGATTCCACAAATCGCAGATATGGTTCTGGTTCTTCTCCACCTCGTAGTGCAATGTAGATGCCATCATATGGAGCCAGCGTTGTTTCTATTTCAAGTTTACCGGCATACTTCTCGGCATATCTAATAATGGTTTCCATGAATCTAGCGTATTGTTGCGGAGAGTACCACCACTCTTTTCCTAATTTACCAGCCCTGCCGCTTGCTGATAAGTGATAGAAAGTCACCCTATGAACTCCAATTGATGCGGCGAAGTCTATGTAATCAGCTACTTTCTCTATATTCATGGCTGTTACAGTGAATCTAAGCCCAACATCTAATCCAGCATCCAGGGAATTCCTTATACCAGCCAATGCTAGCGAAAAAGCTCCTCTCACTCCCCTGAATTTATCATGATACTCAGCATCAATGGAATCCAGGGATATTCCAATATAGGAGAACCCTATTCCCTTAAGCTCATCGGCCACTTCCCTCGTTATCAATGTTCCATTAGTAGATAATACTAGTTTAATGCCTAAACCTGCTGCGTACCTAGCTATATCGATTAGGTCCCTCCTCATCAATGGTTCACCCCCGCTCATTAGTATTAGGGGAACCCCAATCTCCTTGAACTGATCCACGAGTTTAATTGCCTCTTCCGTGTTTAACTCATGCACATCTTCAATACCTGCATCTATGTAGCAGTGAATGCATTTCAAGTTGCATTTCCTGGTGATATTCCATGAGACTATGGGCCTGACTATACTTGAGAATTCGCTCGGCTTATCAACGCCATACTTTCCTTTTATCTTAAATGATACGGTGCCGCGTCCAGTAACCATCGTACTTATGGGAATCATTATGTGACTCCATTATGTATGGTTAATTTAACCTTTTTGTTTGAGGCAATGTCTTTTTTAAGTATAGTTCATTCCTCGCTTAATGGCTAAGGTATCGATAAACGAGGCTGGTCATATTAACTTGGACAAGGCAGAGGCATTGGCTGATTTAATTAAGGAAATGAAATTATTACAGGATAATTACACTGATGAACGTTTTTACCCAAGTACCAACATAGAGAAGGATTTACAATTAATGTTTTTTATAGCTATGACAGCAATTGATCACAGATTAACGGTACCGGGGCACTCATATGAGGCTGAAGTAGATGGCAAAAAATATAGAGGCGCAGATCTATTGTGGATAAGGGGCAAGCGTCTTCTTGATTCTGATCCCTCTATATTCTCTCCAAGCGGATTAGCTAATATTGATTCGGCCGCTATCAAGCGTTGGTTCGGCGATATCTGGGATTACGGTGTCAGAGCATTTCTTCTACAGGATATTGGCATAAAAATGCTGAAACTATTTAATTCCCCTACCACATTAGTAAGCAAAAGCGAGGGTCACCTATTTAATGGCGGCCATGGATTCATTGAATTACTGAAGTCTTTTTCGGCATATACTGATCCAGTCGAGAAGAAAGCGATGCTCCTGGCTAAATTCCTGCATGGTCGTGGACTCATTAGATTCATAGATACATGGAATGAGGAGGTTCCCGTCGATAATCACTTAACTAGGATAGCGATTAGGCTTGGATTAGTTGAACCTTCTCAGCAATACATGGAAATGATAATGACAGCCACTCCATTTACGCCTCAGCAAGACATTGCGCTCAGATTTTCAATTAGATATGGATGGAAATTAGTATCGATTTTGTCGGGAATAGAGCCATTTGCATTAGATGATTTTCTCTGGAGCTTTGGTAGAACCACGTGCACTACCGATGACCCTAAGTGCGAGCACTGTCCCCTGAGAGATGTATGTAGACTAAAGGACTCCCATCCACGGGAACACGTATTTCATGTAACTTATTGGTATTAAAAATAGAAAGTTAATAGCAGCTTATTTTAAAGCTCTGAGAAGGAGGAAAACTAACTATAATAGGAAGCCGTTTTCAGAAATGGAGAAATCACTGATAAATGCATCGCTTGCTTAGCATTATTCACTATTTGCGATAATGTTAAATCCAATGTGTGAGAGACTCAATCATATGAAGATAAGAGCCGTAACGTTATTTAGCGAGGGAGATAAGGACCTAACGCTTCTCCCTCAACTTGATGCGGCAATCCAAGAGGCATCAAAAGAATTAGGATTAGAGGTTCTCACTAAGCGAGTAACTTTTCCATATATTGATGAAAAGAGAATGGATGTTAATTCAATTGATTCCATGTTGAATAAAATGGGATACGCATATTCTGCATTAGCAGTTAAGGGACTCATTGAGCCCTCTATATTCATTAAATTAATGACATCCACTAAATCATATGGCAGCATATTAATAGATGAAGCAAATAAGGCGCAGCTAATTACCGAGTTACTTTATAGAATGGAACCCTCAGTTTCCCGACGCTTTGCGGCGCTGATTGGAAGTGAATTGGAAACACCATATTATCCTGCATCGGCAAATATAAGAGGTGGCACCGGCATTGCATTAGCCATTCTTTACCCCAGCGACTTGATCGGTGCAAGAGGCTTGAATGATATTAGGAATAGGTTGGAGACATTGCTAAGGAAGGCTGAGGAATTTGGACGGCTAGTGGCCGACTTAGTCGGTGTAGAGTATAGGGGGCTCGATGCATCATTATCACCGTGGGGCTGGGAGTCCACTGTAGATGTGTTGGAGCAATTTGGTCCCCGCATAGGTTCACCTGGTTTTATGAAGATTATATGGGATATCAATAGAGAATTAACGGCTTTACCGGTGAAAAAGCTTGGCTTTAATGAGGTAATGCTGCCGCTGGCGGAGGATGAGCGATTAAAGGAAAGAGCTAGAGCCGGCCTCATAACTTTCAAGGACCTAGTTGCATATTCATCGGTTTGCGTTGCCGGCGTCGATATGGTTCCAATACCAATGACCAACATAGATAATGTGACCAAGGTTGTGGAGGATCTATATGCTATTTCTCAAGTAAAGAAGAGACCCATAGGACTACGATTAATACCCAGCGTTAAGGAGACCGGCGACATAGAGATAGAAGGTTTCGGCGCGACTCCAATATTGAGAATAAATCAATGAGGGAAAAACTTGTATTGCCAAAATTAAAGAGTTCAATGAATATCAACTCTCCGAGCATAAGCTTTACTTGCTTTTTCCGCTATATTTCTATCCCATTTTTCATAATCCCAATAACCTATCAATTGATAAATCTCCTCCCTACTCATCATGTCCTCCAGTAATGATTTCTGCGTGCCCTCATTCTTGAGCGTCCTTAATGCTTTCCTCACGGCCCCCATTGCATATCTGAACGTGGTTACTGGGAAAATCACTATCTTATAGCCGAGCTCCTCAAAGCGTTTTGCAGTTATATAAGGTGTCTTGCCGAATTCCGTCATATTGGCAAGGAGAGGGGCCTTGACTCTTTGAGCCACTATCCTGAACTCCTCCTCATCATGAAGGGACTCCGGAAAAATCATGTCGGCCCCAGCCTCCACATATGCATTGGCTCTCTCTATAGCATCATCAAGCCCATTTACGTCCCTTGCATCGGTTCTGGCTATTATAATGAAGTTCTCGTCGCGCCTGGCATCCACTGCGGCCTGTATCTTCTTAATCATTTCATCCATTGAAACAACCCTTTTACCGCTTAGGTGGCCGCATTTTTTCGGAAATTCTTGATCCTCTATATGAATTGCGGCTGCTCCAGCATCCTCCATGGCTCGCACTGTTCTAGCGACGTTTATTGTTTCCCCAAATCCAGTATCCACATCAACTATAAGCGGTAGATCCACGGTGCTAGCTATATACGAGACTTGAGTAGCCATTTCCGTTAATGTGAATACACCTAGATCAGGTAAACCAAGCATATTAGAGAATGCGGCTCCCCCGAAATATATCGCCTCAAATCCCTCCTCAGCCGCCATAATTGCAGTTATAGGGAGAAAAACCCCTGGAGCGATTATTATTCCATCCTTCTTGATTCGTTCCTTGAATCGCTTTCTTATCTCCGCCTTATCCAGCCCTCGCCGGAATAGGATTGGATCCATCGCCATGATATAGATACCCATTTAATAAATATTCTGTGATGAAATTAATAGTCTTTATTCACTAAGCAAGAAAGCTCTAGCTCCCTTTATTGAAGAGAAGGATGCGTCAATTAGCGATAACATCGCCGATTCCACTTGCGACTTGGTATCCTGGCAACTTAGTTAATTCACTTTGGAACGTAGATGATCTAAGTAATTCTATAAATGCTTTAATGCTATCTTTATTGAGCCTAGATCTAGGTACTGCAAAATCATAATGCTCCATAGATAATGGGATGAAATCTAACCCATACATATGCGCCGCGGCTCTTATGCCGATCCCGGCATCAGCCTTGCCTTGATATATGGCTGCGGCGACCGCAGTGTGTGTTTTAACTTCATAATAATATCCATTTATTCCTTTAACTAAGTCATTTAATCGCGCCCCATTTTTCTCGGCTAGCCGTTTTAGGAGTGAATCAAGCAGGAATCTAGTTCCCGCTCCTTTATTCCTATTAACTATTGATATATCATTTCTCAGGAAATCCTCAATAGACTTTATTCCCTTAGGATTCCCGCGTTTAATTATTATTCCTTGTTCTCTCTGGTATCCTCGGATCATGACTACCTTGCCCTCACCATATTTGCGTATGAATGGCAAATTATATTCCCCGGTTTCCTCATCTATTAAATGAAGGCCGGCTATGTCGGTTTCCTCATTAGAGGCCGCAATTAATCCATTCAGTGAACCAACGTTTATTACCTTAACTGTGACCCACTTTGGAAGCAATCTTGCAGCTATATCTATTCCTAAGTCATGACTACCTACGAAGTATAGATTAGCGGGTTTGTATTCATGCGTGAACAGCGTAACGGTAACTTCATCACCCTTATCCAGGAACTCCACGTTTTCAGGTACTTCCATGAAGCCATCCGCAAATGCTAGCGTCGATATTGCTCCAGACTCTGCTGGAAGCGGGTACGCAATCACTTGAGAACCCGTGTCTATAAGGCTTACTGGAGTTAGGGCTCTACGTCCGCGTGCTCCTTCGGCCTTTGATGCTAGCGTGGCCTTTACTTTAGTCTCATCTATCTGATAACATTGCATTGCTGATAGAATCGGTTTTACCAATAGGTTAAATATCATTAACGAGCTATTAGGATACCCGGGTAATCCTATTATTATTTTACCGCTAGATGAGATTGCCGCGACCGTTGGTTTTCCTGGCTTTACCTTGAGCCCATGAAGTATTATGCCGGGGGGTCCTATTGAATCAAGGACCTTATAGGTTATATCTGCTGCTCCCGCAGATGTTCCGCCGGAAACCAATACCATATCCATCTTCATTCCATCCTCTATGAGTTTCCTTATCTTTTCCTCATTGTCTTCGGCTACTCCAAGGAAGACGGGGATCCCCCCGGCTTCGCGCACCGCATGAGCTATGCTGTATGCATTTACATCATATATCTTTCCTGGACTCAGCGGATTCCCAACATCAACAAGCTCATTTCCTGTCGATACTATAGCGACCCTGGGTTTTCGAATTACTGGGATACGCCTCATGCCTATTGACGCCAACACACCGGCCTCTCTCTCCTTGATTAACGTGCATCCCCTTAGCACTAATTCACCCATCATTATATCGGAGCCCGCCGACATAACGTTCTCGGTGGGAGTAACAGCCCTATAGATGATCACATCATTTCCCTCTATCTTAGTGTACTCAACTGGTATTACCGCATTGGCTCCACGGGGAAGAGGTGCCCCAGTCGCTATCTCTACAGCAGTACCATTAGTCACCTCTAGCTGAGGCGCATCACCCGCATTTATCTCTCCAATCAGCCTTAACTTAGTGGGATGAAGCTCATCGACATTAAATGTATCCTCCGCCCTTACGGCGTACCCATCCATAGTTGCCCTATCGAATGGCGGAACATCAATTTCCGCATATATATCGGTAGCCAGTACCCTCATATAGGAATCCTCGATATTTATCATTTCCGCATCAAGAACCTTAATATGAGCCATTATGCGATTCATAGCTTCCTCTGGAGTTAATAGGTCATGAAATATAACTCTCTTCATCGCTGCGGACCCTCTGTCTCTCTTAATAAACCCTTATTTGCAGCCAGCTTGTTCGATTCACTTTAACTAATACAAGGGAAGAATTTAAAAGGGTTCCCACGCATTATGCCCAATGCAAATAATAGAACTGGGGCCCAATTATGTCGATGAGATAAGGAAGCTCTATGAAGGTTTATCTAGGGAATCGATAGAGAGCAGATTCATGTGCCCCGTGAAGGATATAGATTCATATATAGATAAGTTACTTAAGCGCAACCCAATAATACTCGGCGCGGTAGAGAGTAGTGAATTAATAGGAATAACAGAAGCATATCCGCTTGATGATGGAACCACTGCGGAAATAGCGGTAACGGTTAAGGATGAATACCAGGGAAGAGGAATAGGATCACTGCTGTTCAAGCAAACCCTTGACTTATTGAGAAGCAAGGGGTTCAAGAAGGCCATTGCCTATACATCTATAGATAATTTGCGGCTAATAAAGATGGGCCGTAAGTTTAACGGCAAATTCAAATATATGGGAGACATGTATGAGATAGTGTTTGACCTAGAAAAACCGCAATCATTTGCTGCCTTAGTGGCCTAATTAACACCTGAAATAAATGAGAAGATCCACTTCCTTAATTCCTCCAGCCTATCATTGCTTGTAGCCTCTATTGTTATTCTCAGTACGTTCTCAGTGCCGCTCGGCCTAATTAGGAACCAAGAATCATCATAATCCACCCTAACACCATCAATAGTCACAGCATTTGAGACCTTACTTTGAATAGCTTCAATTATTCTCATTGCTCTTTCCCTAGGCATCTCTATTCGATCCCTGTAGAGGAACATGGATGGTAACTCAGAATAGGCTTGATCCAAGCTCTTCCCCATTCTGGTGAGGGCATGCATCATTAGCAGTGTGGTAGATATGCCGTCGCGCACTGGGTGATGTCGTGGCCAAATGAATCCCCCATTATCCTCAAAACCACAGATGCCTCCAACCTTCATGAGAGTATGACTTACATCAACGGAGCCAACCCTTGTCCACACAACTTTTCCCCCCTTCTTCTCAACCTCAGTCTTCACCATTGATGATGATGACACTGGCGTAACAATGTAACCTCGCCCCTCCTCCTCAAGTAGAGACTCGGCAAGTATTAGGCCTGATCTATCGCCTGGAATCACTTCCCCACTTCCAGTAATGAATATTGAACGATCTCCATCCCCATCGAATGCAACGGCGAAATCTACCCCTGCTTCTCTTATTGCCTTAGCGGTCTCCGCCAAAGTGTCTTGTCTAGGTTCAGGTAACCTGCCTGGAAATAATCCGCTTAAGTGACCATTTATGGATTTTAACTTGATATCCAACGATTCAAGGATCCTCGGCAATACTAGACTCGCCACACTGTTAGCGAAGTCTGCGGCAATAACGAATTCTCGTTTTATGGATTCCCTGGAAAAAAGCCCTAACAAGTGTTCCTCATAAGTCCTCAACATGTAGCCGGTATCTATTTCCCTTATGGGTTTCACCTCATTATACGATCTTCCGGTTCTCGTCTCATTATAAAGGGACTCAATCTTTGCTTCCTCCTCACGAGATACTTCTATTCCATCCTTACCCATTACCTTTATTCCATTATATTGAGGAGGATTATGGCTGGCAGTTATCATTACTCCCCCATCATACCCCTCCGCCTTAACTATATATTGAAGCACAGGAGTTGGTACCAGACCCATATCGTGAACCTCTATCCCATACATGGAAAGGACTCCACTAATTATGTTTGAAACCGCGTTTCCTGTCGTTCTAGAGTCTCTCCCCATTAATACCTCTCCTCCATTAAAGTATGATGCTATGGCTTCCCCGATCTTCGTTATTTGCACTAAATCATATTTTCCCTCAAGGAATTCCAGTCTTATCCCATTAGTACCGAATAGCTTACCCATTAATGGCTTTAGACAAATTAATTTATAAGAATTATGATACATGTATTATTTAGTGTAATGGTTTTAATAATGGTGGTGTTTATGTGAATTGCCCCCGAAAGGACGAGGTTTTACGCTTCCTTTGAACAGCAATCGTTATAAATGCGTTACCATTTAGTGGACACGCAAAATGAAGGTCAATTAACAATCTATATTTAACTATTGACTCAGATATCAATGATAAAGGAACGGCAAATCGCGCCCCTCAGGGGATTAGAATAGTCGAGTGGTCTTCATAAAATTTTAAGTATTTGCGGGTCATCCCAGAATAAAATTAATTGTTAGAGCTTAGACTCTTTCTAGTAATGGAAATAATGGAAATTCCCTAGGGAGTAATATTTAGAAAAGCTTATTTAATATTGCTTTTGAGGTTCCTTAATGTCGGTTAGGGTTTATAAGGTCAAGGGAAAGTTTAGGGATGTGGATGGATGGAAAAACATAGAGAAAGATGTTGTTGCGGTTAATGAGAAAGATGCGATGGAAAAGATCTATACATATATTGGCGGATTGTATAGGGTCAAGAGGCACTTAATAAAGATAGAGTCCGTGGAGGCGCTGGATATATCAATGGTTTCCGATAAAGAATTGCATCAATTACTATCGATGGATAGATTGGTTATATTTGGAGAACAGCAATTAAGGTGATGGCGATGTCGGATCAAGGAAGGCTAGTAATAACGAGGGATCAATTAGAGGAACTTAGCAGGGAGTATGAGGAATTAAATGCAATTATCAACACGCTTACCCAAAATATAGCTGTAATAGATGCCACATTAAGGGATTATGGAAATGCCAAGTCTGTGTTGGAGACCATGAGCAAGGGCTCAATTGATGATTCATTTGTATCTATAGGCGCAGGTGCATTCGTGAAGGTTACCCCGCAGATAAATACCCCAATTTTGATGTCGGTGGGGGCTGGCTACGTCGCTGAAATGGAGATACAGCGAGCCATTTCTATACTTGATGACAGGCTAAAAGAAACGCAAGCAATTAAGTCTAAGCTAGAGGAGCAATTAGCGGAAGCAATGCGCCGAAGTAATGAGGTACGCAACGTATTGACCATAATATATCAACAGTTACAATCACAGGGAAGGCAACCGCAAGCTAAGTCATAACCATGTTTGAAAAGATACGCGATGCATTCAAGAAGGCTGCCGATACCATAGCGGCCTCAATAGGAGAGAAGGAGCTTGGGGAAAAAGAGGTAAATGAATTGCTTAATAATTTGTTCAATGATTTAATCGAGTATGATGTTGCGTTAGAGTCAGCGGAACAAATAATAAATTCGTTACGGAATCGCTTAATCAAGATACGTGTGCCTCGTTTTGGCGATAGATTAAGCATAATCAATAATTCATTATATGAAGCCTTCATGGACCTGTTAAGAGATGTGCCTAACCTAGACTTGGTTCAAATTATTGAAGAAAGGGGAAAGAGGCCATTCATTATGATGTATCTTGGACCAAATGGTTATGGCAAGACCACTACCATAGCTAAGGTAACCAAATATCTATTAAGTAAGAGGTACAGCGTAATTTGGGCTGCAGCTGACACATTCAGAGCAGGCGCAATAGAGCAATTGGAGGGCCATGCAACTAAGTTGGGCATCAAAGTGATTAGGCATCAATATGGTGCAGACCCAGCGGCCGTAGTCTATGATGCCATTCAGCATGCCTCAAGCAAGCGAGTTGATGTTGTTATGATTGATACAGCCGGAAGAATGCATACGGATAAGAGCTTAATGGAGGAAATAAGAAAGATACATAGAGTAGCTTCACCCGACTTAACGATCTTTGTGGCAGATGCACTGATGGGTAACGAAGCACTAGAGATAGCTAGGACATACTCTAAATATGTTCCCATAGATGCAATAATAGTAACCAAGGCAGATGCATACCCTAAGGGAGGCTCAATTCTAACTTTATTAATTGAACTAAAAAAGCCAATAATATTCATGGGCACTGGCCAAGGTTATGACGATTTACAAAGCTTTGATAAATCGTCATTCATAAAGCAAATACTTGGAATAAACTAGGTTAAAAGAGCATTTTTCTCCCATTTATTATAAATCGCCATCCAAAGCTGCATGAAGTGCCTCACCCTTATTGTTGTCAAAAAATGTTTAAGGCAATTATTGAAGTGTCTCCCCACTGATTTGGTTACCCCTACAATGCTTGTAAGGAGAAACAGACAGTAAATAAAGTGAAAAACTGAAGACCTCGGGGGGACTCCGCCTTGATGGGGTATGAAGGCGTGTCACAAAGGTGGCTGGAAACCCAAAAACCCCACACATAAGGCCAGGATAGATTACTTCCTTTCACGATTGATCAGTAGAGAGAACTGAAATAGTTATTAAAAATCCAAAATAATTAACTATTGCCTCAAGTATCTCTGCTATAAATGGCAAGGTTTGCCATTAGTGGCTATATTAAATGAAGCCGTATCAATCCATTAATTAGGAAATACAATCCAAAGCTTATTATTGCTACTGCAGTAATTAACTTGGTTATGGTGTATGTTTTGGGGCCTCCATACTTGCTACCCAAGTTGATTACAATAGGGAAAACAATTATCCATGTAATTATTGCAATGAATAAGCCTAGTATACTTTCTAGGCCAAATATGCTTATGAAACTTAATCCGGCAGTTATCCACCAACTTATCTGATAAGGATTAGTTATGCCCATGATGATTCCCTTAGTATAGCTAATTGTAATATCTTTATTATTAGATTGAGTTGGCTGGCTTGTCAATACATTATACGCTAGGTAAATCATTATTGCGCCCCCAGCTAAGTATATGTAGTACACAAATGGCTTCACTAATTGATAGAGGAGCAGCGATATGGTCATCAATATTGCATCTGCCGTCATTGCTCCAGCTCCGACCATAGTTCCATGAATAGGCGATTTAAGGGACTCAGCTGCTATTAATGCATTCATGGGTCCAGGAGGCACAGCTAATGAGAACCCAAGCATCATGCCAATCAAGAAGTTTAGCATGGTTAATTAATAATATATATTTTTTATACATTACGTCTACTCATACTTATTTCGACTAAATTAAAAGTTGCTGAGCATGATGCACTAAAATAATGGAGATAGTTATTAAAGAAACATAGAGGTTAAGGCCTCTACATAAGATAATATTGCTAATTGATCTTCACTGGAGTTGAACTTGACTAGACATAATATGATAAAGAAGGGGAATCTGGAAAATCCTCTAGCGAGGAAGCGATTGTCCATTATGATGAGAATGCGGCTGACGGTTCTCTAGTTATCATTAACTTATTTAGAGAATGATTCTTCGAGTTTTTTAACCAACTTCATAACTTTTTCGCACATAGTTATTGCGCTCTCGCCATCAATCTTTGAATAAATTAATTCAGGCGGTGTGCCAGTTTCTTCATCGCCATACATTGAAGTTCCTCTCTCTTTGGTTAAAATTCTTGAAATGCTGGCTAGCTCATCTATCTCATTTCTAAACCAGTCTGGGAATCGTTCTCTCTCCCTTTTTAAAGTGATTCCCATATCATGCCATTTTGGGGGTTCAATACCAACTATCCTGAGGCTTGCTTTAAGGAAAAGTTCTACAGCTTCTTGGCATTGTCTCACCGTAAAAGGATAATTACCATCATTGAATGCTTCCTTAGCATGTTTTACTCTCTCCTCTGCTTGCCTTATGTAGGATTTAGCTAAGCTATTATTACTGGCCATATTGGTCACCAAAGTCTATTATTTCACCAAACTTATAATTTCTTTTCCTCCAATACCACTTTTTGCCTAGCCAAACCCGTTCAAAGCCCAGCTCATCTAGCTTCTTCTTGACCCTCTTTAGTATATCGTTAAAAAAATTCTCTTTATCAAAAAGTATTATAGCGTCCTCGACCATATCCATATATAGTGGAGAGAAATGAGAGGCTTCTTCAGGGGTCTTCATTATTGGTGAAAAAGAAATGTAGTAACCCTCATCATAAAGTTCCTCAATGTCCTCCGTGAGTTGCGTTTCAAATTGCTCAAATATTTTATACCTTTCGATCCTAGACTTCGGCAGATCTTTCACTATAATTAGGAGATCTATATCGCTATCTTTCCTATTATCACCTCTAGCCACGCTTCCATAAACTACTACGGAATACAATTTATCCTTAAAATGATTGAGCAACAGGTTAAGCAACTTATTCAGCAATGATTCATAAGGTTCCTTAATCATGTTTTATGTTGTGGTTAAAAGTCTTTATAAACTTAATATAACAACCATCAGCAGAGGCCTATACCAAAGTGTTACATAATGATAAAACAAGCAGCAACCCTCGCCTTCTAGGCTGGGGATAAGGTTTTTCATTGCCTTAAGGCTTATTACCCGCTGATCAATTCTTAGGAACTGGTCCCTAATGGAAACAAGTGGCATAAATGTAACCAAAATCCTCGGGAACCCTTAAGGGCCGAGGAGGGGGTTAGTTATCTTAAGGCATAGAAACATGGCATTTGCTTTTGAGGTTGTGAGCATAAGTCTCTAAGTTATTCGGGCATTAATACTAGAAAGAAACAGATAATATTATTTGTCCAATAAATTATAGGAAATCCCAAGAAATCTCCATAATTCGGTGCAAATCACGGACTCAATATGGATTATTAGCCAAGTGGTAACCATTAAGGAGAGATGGCTTCTAAACATTGAGGAAAGTCTTCTCCAATTAAGGGCGAGAAGGAGTGCTTTGTCTTCTCTTTTATGTTTTCTAATTAATCAAAGCAAAATGTTTTTAACAGCAATTAATTGTTTGCTTTAATCATGAAGGGCTGGAGCGGTAATTTATTGAGGATCGATTTAACGCGTCGAAAATATGCGGTTCAAGGTATAGATCCAAACGTATTAGCTTCATATGTGGGCGGCCGGGGACTCGCAATAAAGATATTATGGGAAGAATTAGAGCCAGGCACGGATCCTCTTTCTCCTAGTAATAAATTAGTGTTGGCAGTTGGGCCTGTGACTGCCTATCCAGGCCCTAACACCGGTAAATTAGTTATAGCTGCTAAGAGTCCATTAACCGGAGGATACGGTGATGGAAATATAGGGTCTTGGGCATCCATTCATATGAGGCGCGCCAATTTGGATGCAATAGTAATAGAGGGCAAGGCAGAAAAGCCGACCTATCTATATGTTGAAAATGATAAGGTTCAGTTCATGGATGCCAGCGATATTTGGGGTCTTGATACGTTCGAGGCTGAGGATAGGTTAAGGAAAATCTATGGAAATAATGCTGGTTACCTCTTAATAGGTCAAGCTGGGGAAAACCTAGTTAAGTTCGCTACGGTGATAGCCCAAAAAGGTCGAAGTGGTGGAAGACCCGGCATGGGTGCAGTTATGGGAAGCAAAATGATTAAGGCCATAGTGATCAAGGGCACTCGACCGCTTCCGCCGGCAGCTGATCCTGCTCTCTCCAAGATAGGCATTGATGCAATAGTGGCTACGAAGTCAAAGTCCGGCTATCCATTTTGGCTAAGGCAAGGAACCACAGCAACGGTAGAGTGGGCCCAGGAGGCCAGTGTTCTTCCCACATATAATTATACGGAGGGTCAATTCGATGATTTCAGCAAGATAGGGGGATTCATGGTTGAGAAAAGCAAGGTACTGACTAGGTCGTGCCCTAACTGTGTTATGCCGTGTGGTCATGTTGTTAAGGATCTGGAGGC
The DNA here is from genome assembly GCA_023269935.1 of Thermocladium sp. The sequence continues at coordinate 32,302 of JAGDXC010000013.1, read as the reverse complement.
ACAATTATCGGAACTGGACTACGAGAATATAGCTATGCTGGGCAGCAATATAGGCATGGATTCCCTTGATAAGGCAGCTTACCTGAATAGATTGGCCGATATGTTCGGCATGGATACTATAAGTCTAGGTGGAACATTGGGTTGGGCAATGGAAGCCACAGAGAAGGGCTTACTTAAGGGCGATATTGGACTTGAATGGGGCGATGTCAAGGCAGCGGCTCGAGCTGTGGTTGAAATAGCTAATAGATCAAGCGAGTTAGGCCAATTACTAGCGGAGGGCTCTCGAATAGCTTCGCAGAGGATTGGCCATGATTCTTGGAAATTCTCAATGAGCGTTAAGGGACTAGAGGTCAGTGCATATGATTGCCATGCGGCTCCCGGCATGGCTCTTGCATTTGGCACGTCACCCATAGGCGCCAGCCATAAGGACTCATGGGTAATATCATGGGAAGTGCAGACCGGTAGAGATAGTTACTCGCCGGAGAAAGCTGCTAAGGTAATTGAGCTACAAAGAATACGGGGTGGTTGGTTTGAGTCCATGGTTGGTTGCAGGTTCCCTTGGGTGGAGGTTGGACTAGAGTTGGATTGGTACTCAAAACTATTCAAGGCAGCCACAGGTACAGACTTGAATTTAATTACCTTGGCCGATAGAATATATACATTGATACGGGCTTTCTGGATAAGGGAGTATGGAGGATGGAGCAGGGAATATGATTACCCACCAAGGAAGTGGTTTGAGCAGCCGCTCACTAAGGGTCCACTTCGTGGAGCTAGGCTTAGACTTGATGCTTATGACTCGATGCTTAGGGAGTACTATAGACAACGTGGATGGGATGAGAATGGAGTACCAACAATATCTACATTAAAGAGCTTGGGTCTTGAATTCACAATACCAACGTTAAGCAAGTACGTTAAACTAAGCTAATTAATAGCTAAATTAAGCTATGTATTATACATCCCCTTGAAAATAACATTCAGAGTTCTCTCATGGGTGATTGGGGCCGGTCTCTTCCACTAAATGAGAACTATCTAAAACAGGTTTGCGTATTTTTAGTATAAATTATGTTTATTATGTTAGGCGTTCAATTACGTCCTTTGTTAAATTAAGTATTCTAATGCCTTTCTCGGAAGCCTTTCGAGCTATTTCTATTCTCTTTCTTAACCCAACGGTTGCGGCGATCCTAACCGCTTGCTTTCTGGGATCAATCGAGTCCAATTCCTTGATATTATGGATAATTACTTCCTCATAGCCAGTGGGATGAAGTCCCCTGACTAATCTTGGTTTACCGTAGCCAGCCTTAACTAATGGCGGGTAACCCTTGCGTTGCTTCTTTATCTTATTATCGAGAGACTTTGGTCTTCGCCATCCATTCTGCAGTTTTCTATTGAGCCATGAATTCATTCTCATCCACCTTGGTTCTCGCCGTTCCATTAGTAATCTCAATCTCAATAACTTAATCTGCTCCTTGCTTAGCTCTGGCTTCTTGTGGGATAACTCCTTCAACTTATCCAACTCTTTCGGTTGGGCATCATTAGCCATAGGAAGTTGTCCGTTTTTCTGTTTAAAAATATTCTCATTTCAATGAATCATATTGCCTCGCAGCTTCTTTGAATTAAGTCTCTGGTGCTCTATGTAATTAAGTAAGTCCTTAGAGTAAATTAAGCGAAAGATTCGCCTTGTCTTGGTTATGTCAATGAATCACTACGTTTATTAAGTAAGGTGGTTTCTATGTTCATGGATGAAGCGGTAAAGGCTATATTAAATGAATTGGAGAAGTATGTCTATACTAAGGCGCATTTAACGTTGCTTACATCCAGGGGGGAAGTAAGTAAATGGCATCTCAAGAAATATAATGGTCATCTTCAATTTCAGAATAAGCACGACGCAGAGTTCTTCTCCGATGTGGTTGTTGATTCACTTCATGATGGGTTTCTCATAATGGTTCTGCGGAGCTCTACTGATGCTAAAAAGGACGGTAAATCCATAAAGGAATTACGTGCATATAGAATTACACGAAAAGGTGGGTTTATTATAAGTAAAGTTCCAATTGATGAATTGATAATATCGATGAATATAAATAGCATTACTGGCGAATTGCTGGAGCCGGAACTAGCCGTTAGGTATTGTGTGGATAATGAATGCATCTCAAGCGATGATATAAAAGAAGAGGATTTACAAGTATATATGAGGAACATTAGAAGATGGATGCATTAATATTGTGAATTAAGGACCTCATGCATCGCCTTATAATTGAATTGAAGCACTTATTACTCAGTTTACGGTATAGTCCCGCTTATATGGGATAAAAATAATAGTCCATTACTGTAAAAGTTGATTTGCTGTGGATCAAATGGTTATTCCATATATTTTCTCCATGTTTATTTTACAGATAGAATCAATGAAATCTTCTTCTATTATGCCCATTCTCACGTAATCCTTAAGCTTCTTAGCTAGCGTCCATGGTGGTATAACGCTGCCAGTTCTTTTGGGATCATCTACAAAATCGCTCTCAACAACAAAAATGGGACCTAATTGTATCGCTGCATCAAATTCCCCTTTTCTACCTATTGGCACTGATGGCGAGAACCCATATGAGGCACCTATGCCAACCATGTCCGGCGCTGCATGGTGAAGCACGACTTTTTCCTTCGTTATGTTCGCTTTATCGGCAAGCACTTTTATAGAATCAACGGTTTCCCGTCCTCTTCGCTCCAAGTGTAGATGCACTACTGCATTGATATCTCTCGCAATTTCCATAGCATATAATATTACATCATTACATAACTCCACTATATCATTACCGACATCCCAATGAGGTCTCCCAATCTCTCCTATTCCAATAGCCTCACCCCTTTTTATGAATTGACTTGCCACATCGATGGCTTTAATCATGTGGTTTTTAACATCATTAATGCTCCACCCCCTCTCCAATAGTTTATGACACTCGGCTGGATGAAGGCCAATTACGGGAACCGACTTAACTCCAGACTCGCTTACTAATCTTGAGGATTCTATTGTTAATTTATACAGTTTCTCTACGTCACTAATATCGCCCGCATTTAATCCAAAGTCTGATGGCAAGAGACTTACTATTACCATAAATGAACCGCCCTTCTCTGCAAATCTCTTGGCGACTATCTTTGGTCCCAATCCATTAACTGGATTCACATGTCCATGATTATCACTGATAAACATGCAATAAATGAAGTAAGTTAGCATTAAAAACCTCTCGAGGGAGTTCCAGTAAGTCATGGATGAGGAGGAAGAATTATTGAGTATTGTGGAGTCAACTCAATTAGTAGATACTGGCTATGGGTTCGCCATATATATAGATTCGGATATTCCAACCGTTCAAGATTTCACAATTGTCCCCATTTATCATGAATTTGATGATGCTGTAATACTGGAGATATGGATAGAATATAGTGGCGCTGGTGCTCCTCTTAGGTTTGCATTACTGGATGAGGTAGATGAGCATGTGGAGGCCGTAGGGAAGTGGTTATTAAATGGACAAATGCTGTTATTATTTAAGAGTAAATTAGTATCGCTTCCTCTTCCTCCTAATGTGAAGCCAATGAGGCTATTCGCCCATATTGCCGGGCCAGATGAGCACCCTACTGCTTAAGTAGCTCCCTAACTCTCCTCTTAAGTATTGAATCTCACCCATGTTTATAACAGGTTTATTGAATCTATCCAAATCATCGAAACCAAGACGAGGACACGCCGTGTTTATAACCGCATCAACATTTAATTCATTTATTAAGTCAGGCCCAACTTCATCGCTATATATAATGAAACTCTCTATTCCATTTATATTCAGGAATCCAAGCACGCCATTTACTTGCATCTCCATGGATTGTCCAGGCTTTCCTGTCACTATTATGGCAATTCTCTTCGCTTCTCTAGCCTTAAGCAGTGCATTGATCTTAAGTGCCAACAATTTTCTATATGCTTGTTCAACATCATCTACTGAAACCCTGTGTGGATCCACTGCTATCACCCTTGCCGTGGGATTCACTAGCTTCACAGTTAATGGGTAGAATAATCCCCCCGACACGATTGCGGCATTATTGGTCTTAATGGGGAAAAAGCATCCAGTGAATGGTCCATATAGTTTAACTCCAATGCTCTGCGATAATTCTTCGGCATATAACTTATATGGCAATGCATAGGCCATTAATTCGAACTTCGAGATTAGCTTTAACTTCTCTAGTAATGCCTTAATCACATCCTTATTTGGTTCATAATATGCTGGGACCAAGTATGCAGATGAATCCTTGAAGTTAATCACCGTCAAAGCACCACTCCTCGTTAGTGTCGCCCCATTCATTCGAAGTATGCTCTCTATATTTGGTGGAACAGCATGTCCTAAATGAATTATGGCAGCGTTGGAATTAAATGATACATCGCATGAGCCCCACGTATTTCGCCCACTAATGAACACGGGAACATCCTTAATCATCTTAGCGACTTCTATGGCAATATTCCTAAAACCAATTGGCGCCTCCACTATTACCTTGCTCGCTCCTCTATTGGAAACAAGCCTTAATGCTTCCTCCAAATCCTCAAGCAAAACTCCATTAATCAGCATTAGGTTCTTCCCCACTCGATTCGGCATATCCGTTGCTCATCATTCGAGAATTAATTTATATCAATTTAAAAAACTTTAGCGTAGACCTAGTTAGCAATAATTAATTTCCAAAATTAGAATGAGTATTCATCACGAATAATTTTTAAAGTGCTCTTCACGTTCAATGGTAGGGCCAGGCTTGAGGGGGACTGCCGCCCTCTCCTCCCTAAAGGAGCCGTAGGTTAACGGGAGCCGAAACCCTCGCTTGGCGACAGCAATGGCCCCGCGTCAATGGGTTGCCGGCGATGAATGCCAGCCCCCTGGAACGCTCATCCCTAGGCTCACCCGCCGTAGGGCGAGTCGGGACCTAGGTACGCGGCGAAGCGGGTCAGGCCCGGGAGGGAGCAGCCCTAAGTCGCGGTGGGCGTGTTCAGGGGTCCACTGACTGGATGCTGGGCGCTCGTCGGCGCTGGGTCTAGCTGTCGCTTGTGGAGGGGTTGGGCCCTATTCGTCATTCAACGAAGATAATCATTTAATTGCGATGCTTTAATAGCCAAAGGCATGGAGCTAGGTAATTATCCAGCCTATCCACCTACAGATCCAGAATTTGAGAAGCCGCCGAAGAAAGATAAATATGATGTAGTGATAATAGGAGCTGGTGGCGGTGGTTACCATGGATCCTTCGAGTTAAGCAAAGGCGGATTACATGTTTTAATGATAGATGATAAAGGCAATCTAGGCGGTTCTTGTCTATATGAGGGGTGTATTCCATCTAAGGCCGTGAGAATGGGCATTCATTTATTAAGGAACATGAGAAACATGCTGACCGCAGTTGGAAATAGCGATATTGAAAAAGTAAAACTGACTTGGGAAAATCTCATAGATAATAAGGATTGGGTTCAGGAACTTCGTTATAACCAACATATAAGGGAAGTGAAGGAACATGCCCCACTTGAATTAGTTAAGGGTATTGCCACAATAGTGGGAAATAATAAGGTTAGAGTGCAGGGAGGAACATGGAGTAAGGATATTGAGGCCGGCCGCCTCCTCATTGCTACTGGTTCCATTCCGATTAAGTTGCCCATTCCTGGAAGCGATTTATCCATAGGCAGCATGGAGCTCTTCGGTTTCCGCACTAGGCACAGGAAGATACCATCAAGCGTTGTAATAATAGGTGGCGGATACATAGGGGTAGAGGTCGCATTTATGCTCAGCCGTATGGGGGTTAAGGTAACTATTATAGAAATGCTTCCACGCATATTAAATGGATGGAGCAGTGATGTTGTTTCCGAAATAGAGGCAAGCCTGGAGAAGAGTGGAGTAACTGTATTAACTAATTCCAAGGTGGCATCCATACGGGATGATGGAAACGAAAAAATAGTGGAGTATGATACGACAACTGGAAGGCGATTCGTAAAAGGCGAGGAAGTGGTGATGGCTGTTGGAAGAAAGCCATTTGTGGAGGGGCTTGATGTTCTCCATATAGTGGATAAAGGAAAGGTAATGGTCGATTCAACAATGAGAACCCCGGTACCCAACATATATGCTGCAGGCGATGTAATTGGGCAATACATGTTGTTCCATGCTGCGGTTAAGGAATCCACGATAGCCGCATGGAATATGCTTCATGGTGCTCCAATCTATGAAGTGAATTTCAATTCTATACCGGTTACCGTATTTAGTGAACCCGAGGTAGCAGTGGTTGGGTTAACTGAGGATACGGCTAGGGCTAGGGGTATTCCATATACTACAGTTAAATATCAATTGGAGGATGATGCGTATGCGCAGATATTGAGGGCTAGAGAGGGATGGTTAAAACTAGTTATTGAGAGAGATTCGCAACGAATAATAGGTGGAGAAATAGTTGGGGAGGATGCTTCTTTGCTAATAAATGAAGTGGCACTAGCCGTAGCCACTAATGCTAGAATTAAGGATGTGGCTCTTCTTGCTCATGCGCATCCAACGATTTTTGAGTCCATAGATAGAGCAGCAATAAGATTTAAGTTGTGAGGAAGCCGTGGATGAACGGTTAAGGGCTATTTTATTGGATTGGCGAATGATAGCCATTATGAGGCACTTGAAAAGAGCTAATGTGGATTATGGCAAATCCATAATGAAGGATACCGGTATACCTCTTGGTTCTGTGGTTCAATTATTAGAACAGTTAGAGAGACTCGGCTTAGTTAATAGGATAGATAAGCCTGTACTAAAGAATACTTATGCTAAGTTCAAGAGAAAGCATGAGGTAAGAAAACATCATGTATATTATGGATTAAGCAGAGATGGCGAACTAATGCTTAGAGAACTCGATAAATCATTGCCTAATTTATACGTCGAATTAATACTAAGCGATGCTAAGTTATTAATGACTTGGTCTAGGTTTCTTAATGGCTCACCCATGCCCAGCGACTTATCTATTCTACAGGAAATGGGGCTACTTGGCAGCAATGGTGGTTTAACGGAAATGGGTAAAATGGTTAGAGATAGATTAATTCAACATCCACGTTTCAAACAATCAAGGCAATAAGATTTTGCGTGAAGCATACTCAGCTTAAAGCAAGAATTTTAAACCCAATTCACTAATCAATTGGCGAGTGATGACTAAAAAATACCGGTATTGGTGACGAGTTTGCCGAGTGCTGATGAAACAGATAACACTTGCCTTTTAGGGCTGGGTAGGCTTTTTAAGCTCCTTGTTTGCTATATTTGGCTTTGCCGGTCATTTTTTGGCAGGAACTTATTTCCCGCAATGCAGAGAGCAACCCATAGAGGTAACCAAATCTCGAGAAACTCCCCTCAAGGCGGAGAGGAGACTGGTCTATGTAGAGTATGCATCAAGCGTTGTCTCGGCTACATCAAAGGCATATGCAGCTATTCTTCCTATTGATTCTATTACTAGAAGCATATATCCCCGTGAGTCCATGGCGACTTCATGCATTGCCTCCATGGCCTCCACTCTCTCGTTTAGTAGGATATTTCTTTTATCCAGAATTTTCATGGCTATATCTGTGTTTTTGCCTATGAATGCCGTCAGCGCTTCATTGCCGAGTTCTAGAACCCGTATTCCAAGGTTCTTAACGGTCTCCACAGCATGATTCGGTGCATTTAGGTGAGGTGCCCATTGCGCTATTCTCCAGGCATGGTCCCCGCTGCGCTCCACGGATTTAGCAACCAATAAATATGGGGTTAGCTCCATTCTATTCTGTAATGATATGGAGCTCAGCAATATTCTTCCCTCTATTGCCATGTTTATTAGCCTATGTATTAATAAGTATGTTTTGTCTACCTCATCATCCCTGGCCGTGACATCCCTAGCTAAGGCTTCATCGCCACTCCCAATTAAGTCAAGGGAATCCCGCATCATTCCCCTCACTGTTAACCACATTCTATGCATTAATTTGCTCAACGGTAGTTGGGTTTGAACTGAAAGGATATTCACTCGGGCCTCAGTTGTGTTCTCCTCTATTAGCTCTATTCCAGCTAACTTTGACTTAATGGCTGAAAATAAGGTATCCTTAGTTAGGGAATTGGCTTTATCGAACTTAATAGTTATGAAATTATCGCCCCTTAAGTAAGAGCTTATTACCATTCTTAGAATGCCATCGATAGATGATTCTGTAGATACATGAATACTGCTGCTGCGTTGGGTCTCCTTGGCTATAGGTCTTATTAAGATGCCCTCATCTCTAAGCTCTAGATATACAGGTGAACCCGGTCCCAGTCCTATAGCGTCAGCCCAATTCTTCGGGATCGTAACTCCTATTGATGACTTTCCAAGCGACTGTGTCTTTCTTACATCGGTACTACTTCCCTTAGGCATCCAGGCTTAGGCTCCTTTTTGCTTAATTTAAATTTTTAAAATAATTGGGGGTTAAGGGAGGTGGAGGCCTCCTTCATCACGGAAGAGGATGGGCGATCCCATGGAGGTTTTTATAACATAGTAAGGTACATGACTGCTAGCTGGGTCTACTCCCTTGGGACTGGGAATAAGCGACTATGAGGGGCTCTCTGCAAAAACGCACGAGGGCACTTGGTCCCAAGGAGACTAACGATGTGGATGAGGAAGACGGATCTAGGTCTGAGAAGCAGTAAAGCCAACGCCGCGAGACTAAAGGAAATAGGTTTTGATTAAATAATAAAGATAATTATTTCATTGTAAATAATTATCCATATTCTATTATTGCTCCTTTGTGATTTTAATTGTTTGTGCTCTCTTTATAATATCATCTACGTTTATTGAGCCATGATCGCTCTTCGATGGATCTACCGCATCATCGCCGTATTTAAATTGAACTATGAGATCCGAGGACGTTCGTACTGTCCCATCATATGATACATACATGTCTTGCATTGCATTTATCAATCGTCGTTGGGCATACCCACTTTGCGACGTTCTCACTGCTGTATCAACTAGTCCATCTCTGCCACTTGCAGCATGGAAGAAGTACTCTATCGGCGTCAGTCCACTTCTTAGATTGGACCTGACATATCCTCTAGCCTCGGGTCCCAGGTCTCCTTGGTTGAAGTGGGAAAGCGTTCTATTGAGAAATCCTCTCTTGAATCGTTCGCCCCTGACTGTTTGCTGACCTAATAACGCCATCATTTGAGTTAAGTTCACTAAGCTACCCCTTGCTCCTGTCTTTGCCATTATATACGCGTCGGAATCCTTATCAACGTATTTATCAATTATCGCTGCTGCTTCTTCCCTTATCTTGGAGAGGAGTATTGTTATTCTATTCTCTAGGGTCTCTTCAACAGTATATCCTGGATCTGCCTCTAGGGTCTTTGCGTAGAAGCTCTCTAGAAGTTTGTTTACATCTTCCTCATATTTATTCTCTATCTCGTGAATTTCATGGAATGCCTCCTCCCCTAACTCTAATGAATCCATGCCTATGGTGAACCCTCTAAGATCGATGAATCTCATTATTGTCCTAAGCGTGGAGTCAATCCACTTTCTCGCCTCATCGCTTCCGTACCTCTTCACTATCGTGTGCCAAAGGGAATTGACTTGCTCTGCTCCTATGGATTTCTTGTCTAGGACCCCGGTTGCCATGTAACCATTAATTATAACTATGTATTCATCAGTGAAGCAATTATAGGCATCCTTACAAGTGGAGCGCATTGCTGTGGCCTGAGTCCAATTAAGGTCCTTCGGCAATAACATTGATATAACTTGTTTTCCAGTCCAAAGCTCCTCAGGATACTGTATGGCTGGTTCCATTATTTCGCCATTATAATTAGCGGCAGCTAATAGATACATTAATTGCTCCTTATTAATTAGCGTATCTTTCCTAGTAAGCAAGTAACCACTTGTTATGTAGTCCTGCCTAGCGCCTATAATGGGTCCACCATACCTTGGCGTTATTATGTGGTTCTGAACAAGCATGAGAAGCCTAGCCTCGGCTCTCGCCTCCTCGGTTTGCGGTACATGCAGGTTCATTTCATCTCCATCGAAGTCGGCATTATACGGCGGACACACTGCTAAGTGAAGCCTAAAGGTTCTGCCTGGAAGCACCTTAGCTATATGGCCCATTATGGACATTCTATGAAGGCTAGGTTGTCTATTAAATAGGACTATATCCCCATCTATTAAGTGTCGATACACTATTGAACCAGGCACTATTGACTTAGCAACCTCAGTTCTATCTCTGACATATTTTAGATTTCGCTTTCTACCATCCGGCCCCACTATCTCGATTGCACCAGGCCATATTTCTGGGCCATTCACAACCAGTTGTTTTATCTTGTCTATATTCCACTCAGTAACGTATTCAGGCACTGTTAATTCCTTGGCTATATCTATGGGTACCCCAACCTCATTTATGCTTATATTCGGATCCGGGCTAATTACGGTTCTTGCAGAGAAGTCAACCCTCTTGCCGGAGAGGCTTCCTCTGAACCTACCCTCCTTGCCCTTTAATCTCTGTGCTAATGTCTTTAATGGTCTCCCCCCTCTATGTTTTGCCTGAGGTAAACCAGGCAATTCATTGTTGAAATATGTGGATACATGATACTGAAGCAAGTTCCACACATCATCAACCATCATCGAGGGAGAACCCGATTCAATCGCGTTCCTCAGCTTCTCATTTGTTCTAACTATTTCAACTAATTTGTGGGTTAAATCATCAACGCTCATTTGCCCATTTGGTAACTGAATTGATGGTCTAACCTGCGGTGGAGGCACCGGTATCACTGTTAGGATAGCCCACTCAGGCCGCGCGGAGCTTGGATCAATGCCGAGAACCTCTAAGTCGGAGTCAGATATTTTCTCTAATCGTTCCCTTATCTTGATTGGATCCATCTTTATTTCTATATGATTCTCCGTCTCTTCATAGAAATCAGTGGGTCTCTCCAGCCTTATCTTTAATTGCTTTGCTCCACAATGAGGACAAGTATCGCGGCTAATTGCTTTTTTAACTATCTTGGTGATGACTCTATCCCTGGTGAGTCGCCAATGCTTCTTAAGCCTCTCCAGCCTTGTTCTATACCTCTCAATCTCTTGATCAGTGAGTAGAACTCGTCCACATTCTCTACAGGTAGCCCTTAGTAGATCATGAATAGGCTTAGCGAACTCTGGATGAATCACTGGACGTGCTAACTCTATCCTACCGAAATGACCAGGACATCTGCTATAATCATTACCGCAAGTTTCACATACAGCCTCAGGCTCCGCCACGCCGAGTCTCTTATCCATTATTCCTCCCTTAACGGGATTGCCTGCCTCATCGTAGGTCTCAGATGTTGTTATCTCCATAACCGACATTCTCCTAATAGTATCCGGCGATAATATGCCGAACCTTATTCTGCTCAGCGACTTGGAAGGAATATCCCTATCCATATTCTTAGATTGATTTAATGACATCTACGGCAACCATATATTAGCCCCGTTTATAAACTTTAATTACTAAGCCCCGAAAGTATCACTAACTGAGAATTTAAGGCTTATGCATAAGGAGGCGCACTTCGATGAATTCAAAAACAAGGTCCGTCTTTCACCGTAGAAAGATTTTAGAACACGTATAATCTTGCAGTGATTCGTTCTGACCATTTTTTATGGAGAGATAGTGAGAATACGGCTTGCAATGCTAAGAAAGGAGGGCAACTGATCTGGCACAAAGAAGAGGAGTACTTCATGCCTTAGGGTCTATATTCCTTCAGGGTGAGGAAGTTAATGAGTATTTTCTCTCTACCATTGCTAGCAATAGGGCTATTAAAGCAGGCACAGATATTATTAACCCAATTAATGCATCAATTGGATTCCATATACTGCTTGAGCCAGTGGGCGTTAATTCAGGTGGAGTTATCTCGATATCTATCCATCCATTATTCATCATCGATGCTTCAAGCCATGCATGGTAATCCATTCCAGTTACCTTTCCATCGCTCCCTATAATGTATCCTACCGCTACCCTAGCGTTTATTCCCTGTTTTCTCAGCATATTAGCTGCATAGTATGCATAATCACTGCACCAACCTATTTTATATAGCGGCACCCCAGTTATGGGATCATTATATGGCACTGATGTGGCGTATCTATATGTTCCGCTGAATCTAATGTTCCTAATGATATAATTAATTGAAGCAAAAGAATTGTTTCTGGGAACACAGACTTGAATAGTGTAAGTTACCGAGGAGATTGATCCTAGTGGTTCAATTACATAATCTGGTCCCAGCACTTTTATTGGGACATTAGGTTTTATTGAGTCAATAGTTACATTTCCAGTGATATATTCGACATTGGGACCCGTATTGACATAGACAGGTATTGGTATAAGTGATGGATGAGTTAGGAAAATAATTGATATACCTTTCAATGTACAATTGGTTCCACTGCCCAATTGTATAGTGTATGGTGGATACCCTAAGTAGGTTATGTTGCGGCTTGGTCCTATTAATTCCCCATCGCTGAGATTATCTACAGTAAATAACCTGAGATAAGTATTGATAGATGCATTGGTTACCGCTATTACATTGTTTGACTGATTAGCTGGGAATTCAAGGGGCGCAATTAATGATGGGTTTCCCCTTATTAACTGAATATCGTAAATCACATGAAGAGAATCATTATGGAGGAGTGCAATCACTTCATTAGTGGAATTAATGCTCATTAATACGTAGGAACCATTACCAATCGGTTCCCCAATCCATGTTGTACCATTTATTAGAAAGACGAAGGAACCATTAACTTGAACTACATTTAGGGACGCCAAGGCCAGCAAAAGTGTAATAAGCATATTATCCTTAATAGGTCCTAGTTAAAAACTCGCTGGCATCAATTATTGATAAGATATTTAATTAATCTAAACTAGAAATGGATTAGAGTAATCTAATTAGGGGAATCATAATGTTCCCAACTAGGATGTACATGATATAGCCAATAAATATGTAGGCCACATAGGGCATATTGTAACTAACTAGAATGTACTCGGAATCTTCAGTTACTTGAGCCACATCATCGCTGATTCTTACGCTTAATTTGCCGGGTGAGTAGGCCCATGGCTTTTGCTTGACGCGTATTGATTTTTCACACGTCAAGAATATAATATAGGCAATTTGGGTCAGCATAGTGGCACTGCTGAGCTCGGGGCATTTGCTCATTCTTTTCACATTGAGCGTCACATTCCATATTATGAAGGGTATAGTTATAATCATGCTATTAACCAGCGTAGCTATTATTGGAGCATTCAATGCTGCGCTGAGTGGAGTCAATGGAGTGGGTGGAACCGTAGCTATTGGTATAAGGCCCATTGCTATCGCATCCGCCTCTCCCATGGTCTTCGTGATCCATATAGCTATAGCTAGCATAACTCCAATTCCAGCATCCAATAAATACAGCGAAGTAAGGTAGGGCGGTGACTTACTTATTAACCAAATGGACAAAGCAATTCCGGGGGCGGCAAGGAACCACGTTAGGTCATTTATCATTCTATTATGTATATCTTGAACAGCTGCCGCTCCAAGGGATACTGCCATAAATAATTCAGCTGCTCGTTGAATCAACACAACCTACCCATCCTCTTCTTCAATGTATCTATTGGGTCCGTTCTAACAGGATCTACGCCTAAGGCATCGGCCATGTATAGCGTCGTCACTCCAAGCAATGAAATACCATAAAGTTCCTTAGCTAGGATCCCATTGCCTCTTAGATCAATTTTAATTAATTGTGACGAGAAATCGTTGAACACTATTTCAACGGCATCAATTATAGGGTTAGGTCCAGCCCTCACAAGTATATGTTTGACGGGATGTTTCATCATTAAGGTTACTATATCATTATGATCGGCCTCCGGTATTGTTGCCACTATTGCGGGTGTCTTAGCATTCTCATTTAAATCATTCTTGAAGCGAACAGCTACTCCCTGCACCTTGGAATCCACGAATATATAGGGCACGTAACCAATGAGTTGTTTGCCTATATCTGCCGCAATTGATTTATCGTGCAATGCGTTTTCTTGGGCGACTATGCTTTCCTCTATATCGTTCTTCTCTATTCCTATTGCTTTATTGATAATTGCTAGAGCAGCATAGAGGAGTTGGGGGAACCCAAACCTGGGGGCAGTGGCTGAAGGTACAGTTATAACGCTTATGCCTCTCTCATTAAATTCCTTAAGCATCCTTCCACCGGTAGTTATTCCAATTACATGCGAGCCCTTACCATGTGCTAGCAATGCACTGCACAGTGTTTCAGCTGTGTTTCCAGAGTAGCTAATGGCTATAGTCAATGTCTTTCCATTAACCCAGTCAGGTATCATTGTGTCTTTAATTACATGAATCGGTAGCCTATTACCCAAGTAATCCTTAATTGTGTCTCCAACTATTCCAGACCCTCCCATTCCAGTTATCAATATCGACGATGGTTTAACCGGCGTCCTCGCTTCTATTGATTCATATACCGACTTGGATATTGATGGCCACTTCTCGTAATCTCGGAGATCCATGTAATGCCGTCAATGTATCTCGTTTTAATTATTAACGCCATTATTTAAAATCTCATATTATCATGCGTTATCAAGTACTGATAACGCTTATAAAATGGTTGCATTACCCAAAATTAATGACTGAGAAAAAAATAACTTACGTATCCATAATGGCAGATGAGGGAATTCACCCATTATATGAAAAAGCGTTAGAGGATGTCAAAGATATTCTGGGCCGAGAATGGCCAATCTATATTAATGGTAAAGGCGCATCCGTAGGACACACGTTTGAGAAAAGAAGTCCAATAGATACCAATATATTGATAGGAAGATTCCAAAGAGGTGGCGCCCCTGAATTCGCTAAGGCCCTTGATTCAGCTATAACGGCCTTCAAGGAATGGTCAAAGGAGGATTGGAGAAACAGAGTTAAGGTAATGAGGAAACTCGCTGATTTAATAGAGAAGAATAGATTTAGACTAGCCGCTATAATCACTTATGAGGTCGGTAAAAATAGGTTCGAAGCTCTTGCAGAGGTCTATGAGATGATAGATGTACTAAGATATAATGCTGATTTGATGACTAAGATGAATGGATATGAGGAACCCATGTCATCCCCAGTGCCGGGAGAAGAGCCCCTTAGTGTCATGAAGCCATATGGTGCGTGGGCAGTCATTTCCCCATTTAATTTCCCGATGGCATTGGCCAAGGGAATGCTAACAGGCGTTCTACTCACCGGTAATACTGCAGTTTGGAAACCAACCAGCGAGGCACCATTATCTGCAGTTTCCCTCTATGAATTAATGATAGAGGCAGGCGTGCCTAGTGGTGCCATAAACCTAGTCACAGGGTCCGGAGAGGCATTTGAGGACGCCATTGTTGCCAATCCAAAGGTGGCCGGGATAGCCTTTACCGGCTCTAGGGACGTTGGTATGAGACTCTATAGAAGATTCACTCAATCACAGCCCTGGCCTAAGCCAATAGTTCTAGAGATGGGCAGTAAGAACCCGGTTATAATCACCTCAAAGGCTGATCTAGATAAGGCAGCTGAAGGCGTAATGAGAGCTGCCTTCGGCTTTGATGGTCAAAAATGCTCAGCAGCAGCTAGAGTTTATGTTCAGCGGAACATTTATGACGAATTCATTTCTAGACTGCTCGAGAAGACAAGGACAATAAAGGTTGGTGATCCGCGTCATAGGGATGTGTTCATGGGTCCAGTCATAAATAAATCAGCGCAGGAGAATTATGTTAAGTATATTGAAGATGCCGTGCGGGCTGGTGGTAAGGTTCTCCATGGTGGTAAGGTATTGAATAATGGCGAATTTAGCCGGGGCTATTACGTGGAGCCAACAATACTCGTAAATGTACCGCAGGGTAATTACTTGTGGTATACAGAGTTATTCCTTCCCATTATTTTAGTGGATTCCTTCACTACATTAGATGATGCTCTTCTTAAGGCTAATGATACAGAGTATGGACTCACGGCGGGAATATTCAGTGAAGATATGAATGAGGTAAATTATTTCTTTGATAATATAGAGTTTGGTGTTGTATATGCTAATAGGAGAGGCGGCGCCACGACCGGTGCATGGCCTGGTGCACAACCCTTTACGGGTTGGAAGGCCAGTGGAGCCACAGGTAGGGGAGTTAATGGTCCTTATTATTTGCTTAACTTCCTAAGGGAACAGGCAAGGACAATAGTCAGATAAATTATAATAGCTATAGATTTTTCTTTAATTATTTAATAATCGATCTCGGCAAGGTAACATTTTTAATGCCTAGAGCTCAGTTACCTCAATGAACATTAGGCAATGCATCGTAGCCATGCTGCTTAAGGCTCTTAAAGCCAGTAATCTAGATAGATTAGGGGCTTTATGCTTCATTGTCGATAATTTAGGTAGTTTTGATGCCTTTAACTGGAGCATGGAGGGCGATCTCCCCATAAGTTCAGAGTTTATCGATGCAGTCGAGGAAATGACTAGAATGGGTTTAGTTAAGGTTAATGGTTCATCGATTACATTAATAAGTGAGGCCCCCCTCGATTGTGGTTGGTTGCTTGGAAGACTTAAATCAATTGTAGATGATGTACTATCTAGGTATGGCCATATGGAGTTAGAGGAACTAATGGATGAGGCAGCATTCCTGTATCAAGATAAGGAATGAAGGTTCCCCACTAAGTAATTTAGTTGCCTTAATATTCTGTAAATTGCTAGAGGCCCCTCTAATGCAAATGCAGTGACTATCCCAATTAAGTCAGCACCCATGCGTAGCCCCTCTATAACAGACTCGCCCGTCATGAACCCCCCAATGCCTATTATGGGTACGTCACGCGATAATTGCCTAGCCAACCGTAATAATCGCAGCACCAGCGGATTTATTGGCGCACCACTTAATCCACCGTAGCCCCTTGAAAGCGGCGCCTGTACGGGAAGGGTGTTAGCTATTGTTAAGCCAAGTTTGGCTTCGGAAAGCAATTTAATTAGTCTCAGCTCGGCTTGAACATCACTTAGAAGCGGCACCTTGATTATCACTTGCGTATCCAGCTTGCGGATTCTCTTAAGTAACTCCTCAAGTCCTCCCTCTAGCCATTGACCCCTATAAGTGGGGCTACTTATATTGACCTCAACATAATCCACACATCTAACTTCTGAGGCTGCCGTAGCTACCTTAATAACATCATCAACCGTGAAGCCAGCGGCACTAATAATCAGTAGCTTTGATTTAGGCCATGAAGGGCACTTTCTTCTAACTAGATCCAGAACAAAACCAGCGCCCCGGGAGGGTAATCCCATTGCATTAATCATTGCTCGCTTTGCCGGATACTTAATGAATCGTGGACGCGGGTTACCGGGTCTAGGTTGAGGTGTAACTGAACCAATAACGTGGAATCCAATCGGCATTACTGCGGCAAGGTCCATCAATAATCCATCCTTATCTATACCAGCCCCAATTCCAAGCAATCCATCCAGCGTCTTGCCCTGAAACTCGTATGGAGCATAGGTTTTTGGTCCAAGTATTTTCACTGCCCGACTCAATAGGGATAGCCGCATTAATGCGTGGGATGTCTCATATGTAGCCTCAGGCGGTAGGTTATTGATTAATTCTATTAAGTTCATCCAATATCTCCTCAGCTCTAAGCACGTATTGAAGCGGGACTTTCAAGTCAATGCCCCCACCGCTTCTATCTACTATTACCATTGCTTGGACCGCTCGTAATCCAGCCGCCTCTATTAGTCCTATGCCTCTAATTAATGATGAGCCCGTGGTCATCACATCATCTATTATGAGGACACGTTGATTGCTTGTATATATGCCCTCCACGAATCTTGAGGTGCCATGCTCCTTTGGTTGCTTTCTCACATATATCATGCCTATGCCCAATTTATATGCTAACATGGCTGCCCACGGCACTCCACCGCTCTCTATGCCGGCCACTAGGTCAATGTTGGAGACTAGTTGCGACATTGCTTCAATTACCTCCCTATAGATTACCGGTATCGATAGTGCTCTCCTCATGTCAATGTAATAATCGCTCTCTTTTCCACTGCTTAACTTGAATTTGCCGAACTGAATTATGCCATACTCCTTCAATAGCTTTATTAATTCTTTTCTATTCATTATTTTATCACCAACTGTGATTCGACATCCTTAAGCGAGTTATAGGTTCCACAATAATCGCACTTCAATGTAGCTGGGTTCTCCTTGATTACCGTGAAGGATGGGATCACCGGTTCCCTCGTTTTATTAGTTATACATTTGGGATTCTTGCATTTAATTATGCTCCTTACCTTTGTTGGAAGCTCAACTTTGAATTTCTGCTTCACTTCATACTCATTAACTATGTTTACTGTGGCTGTTGGAGCGATTATCGCTATCATGTTTAGCTCATCTTGACTGAGGTTCTTTCCCTCTATCTTAATAATATCTTTTCTCCCTAGCTTGCCGCTGTCCACGTTCATGACAAGCGCAATTCGGCCCTCTGTCCCAGTTAACCTGAGAATCTTGAGTATAATGAGGGCTCGCCCAGCAGGTATGTGATCGATTACTATCCCATTTCTTATCTTACTGATTATCAATTCCTTGCTCACTCCACATCACCTAACACCAATTTGATTAAAGCCATCCTCAAGGGAACACCCAGCGCAGCTTGCCTAAAGTACCTGGCATGCTTTGTATAATCCACGGCGAAATCAACTTCATCAATTCTGGGAAGCGGATGTAGAATTATTAGTTCATTTTTCGCGTTCTTCAAAATATCCACAGTTAGTTTGAAGCTTCCCTTAACTTTCTCATATTCAATTGGATCTGGTATTCTCTCCTTTTGTATCCTGACCACGTAAATTACATCCAAATCGCTTATAACTTCATTTAAATCCTCCGCATATGCGTACTTAATCCCTCTCTCATCTATGAAATCCATTAATTCATTCCTAGGTCTTAAGCTAGGCGGTGACACTAGGTGGATCTTAACATTAAAGAACGATAATAATTGAACAAGTGAATTAATAACCCTAGCATATCGTAAGTCACCTAAGAGCCCAATGCTTAATCCATCAATCCTACCGAATTCCCTCCACATAGTGTATACATCTAGCATCGCCTGGGTTGGGTGGTTCTGTGCCCCATCTCCAGCATTTATAACAGGTGAATCAGCCACTTCAGCAGCGAACTTTGCTGCTCCCTCTAATTCATGCCTAATCACTATTATATTAGAGTATGAATCCAGCATCCGCACAGTATCAGCTAAATTCTCTCCCTTAGCTAATGACGACGCCTCGGCCCCGCCTAATTCGATGAATCGCCCACCAAGCCGTAGCATTGCCGTTTCAAAACTTAATCGAGTCCTAGTGCTGGGCTCAAAGAAAGCCACCCCCATGACTTTCCCATCAAGTATATGAAGAGTTGATTTTGCATACTTCTCCATTTCCTGGGCCTCTTGAAAGAGGTCCATTAAGTCTTCTCGGTTCCATTCAAGAACCGAGATCACGTCTCGTCCATACCAGTTACCCAAGGAACCCTCAAGCCACTCAATAAACATGCTTATAAATGTTCCCTCAACGAAGGCAGCCCTGGCCCCCTCTTTTTATTGACTCCATTATTGCAAGGAGTTATTAGTGGAGAAAGCGGTTTGGTGGGCCGGCAAATGGCTTCTCGACGCCCTTATCAACGCCAGCAATTAAATGGCTTCTAGCTTCTTGTCCTCGCATTGCCGATAGAATCATGGCTATGGCAAGTATTCCCATTGATGCTAAGAATGCAGAATGAAGTCCTTCTAGAAAACTCGTGGTGATGCCGCCCACTAAATTAGATGTACCTAGGAACACTTGGAAAGCAACATATCGTGGAACGGTTAATGATGCAATCGTTATTGATAAGACATAGCTCACCAAGATCCCTATATTAGCTAAAGTCCTAAGTATTCCGGATGCCCCGCCATAGAACTCACTTCTGGCATTAGCCATCACTGCGCTGTTATTTGCAGGAAAGAAGAAGGCTGATCCCACTCCCCCAATAATTGATGCGATAATTATATAATCAAGTGGCGTATTTAATGAGAGAATGGAATAAGCAGCTGCCGCGACCATCATTAATCCAATGCCAAGCGTAGCTGGCCACCTAGCTCCAATTTTATCGCTTAATCGCCCAGCCCAGGGACCCAGCAAACTAGCCAAAACGTAGCCTGGTACTAAGAGTAGAGAAGCAGAAAAGGGAGAGAGACCCCTTATTCCTTGGAGATACATTATGAGTATGAAAGCCGTGGACAAGTATCCAGCGCTTTGAAGAAATGCCGCAAGCATTGATGCAGCAAGAATTCTATTCCTGAACACTCTGAAATCTATTAGCGGGTGCTCAATATGCCTTTCCCAAAGAATGAAGGGAACTAATAGAACTAATCCCATGATCAATAAAGATGAGTCGCCAGCGGTTAGACCTGCCCCGGCCACCTCGGCTGCGCCAAGCGTAGTCAATGTTAATGCCGCGGCTAATAGTACAGTACCAATAATATCAAATCTCCTCCTCACTATATTATAGTCCTTGATTTCTCGAAGACCAATAACCACGGCTACTATACCTATGGGGACATTTATGTAGAATATGAACCTCCATCCAATGAACGTGGTTATTATGCCGCCTAACACTATTCCGAGGATTGCCCCTATGTTCCACCCAACTGATGTATAGCCATAAGCTTTCCCCCTCTTATTTGGCGGATAATGATCGGCTATTATTGCACCACTATTTGCCTGCAGCATTGCTGCGCCGAGGGCTTGAATGCCCCTGGATGCTATTAGGAATAAATCACTGGGGGCAGCGCCACACATAGCGGAGCCCACAGTAAAAACAACGAAGCCTATATTATATATCCTTGATCTACCATAATTATCCCCCAGTCTTCCCAGCTGAGTCGTTAGTACTGCTGTTACTAATAGATAAACAAGTATTACCCACATGATAGTAAGCAGGTTAGAGTGAAGAGATTGAACCATTGTCGGCAGTGCCAGTATAACTATCGTGGAGTCTATTGCAGCCATCATTGTGCCTAAAACCACGACGAAGGTAACTATGGTAACCCTATCCATTTAATCTCCATCGTATTTAGCTTAATAAAGCTTAAGCCGTTAACTGACGGAGAATGGCAAGCCCCTCAAGTTAGGGAAGAGAATCAGCTGCCCTGTCTTGCCTTTATGAAATAGTGTGGACCAGTAGTTCTGATATTTTAATCGCCTAGCTCAGATAATGGCTTTTTAGAGAATATTTTCTCGCCTAGCTCCTTATTAAACTCAGGATCGTTTCTTCGCAACCACTCTATCAATAAAGCAGCATGCTCTTTCTCATCATCTCTATTATGTTTTAATACTTCCCTTAACGATTCATCGCTTGTCGCGCTTATTCTCTCATCATAGAACATAATTGCCTCCAGCTCCTCAATAAGACTTTGCCTAGCTCTGCTGAGATCAGCAACACGTTTATCTATGTCCTTTAATTCTTCATATCTAGGCATTAATTATAAGCATTGATTATATTTTTAAATATTCCTAATTAATGTTACTTATAATCCCTAGTCTTATTGATGTTTCATTAGTAGATTATTTTTGTTGTTCATCATGTTGTTAGGTGATTAACCATGGATTAAAACTGAATTGCTCCATTCTATATGCTGAGTCCCAAAACATATACTCATAAATAGATGCAATCCTAAATTTGATTATCGCGTTGCTCTTTTCTTCTTTGGTTAATTCCATGGAATCCACTATATTGAGCACAGCTCTAACGCCTGCCTCGTAGGCATCGCCGCCATACGTGTGTATCCACTCATTATATAACTTGTTTGGTGATCCATACTTCATCAACTCCTTACCGACCTCCATATATATCCAGTAACAAGGAAGGAGGGCTGCCAAGACTTCATGGTAAGGCCGTGAATATGCTGTGCTCAATAGATATGAAGTATATGCTAAATTGGTTGGAGACATTTCATATTTATCTATTTCTATTCCCCAAAGCGATAGATATTTCCCATGCAAGTTTCTCTCCACATTTAATGCATCAGTTATATGCGAGGCGAATAATGATTGCTCCTTCTCATTCCGTGCCTTCGCGGAAGCCAATGCGACGGCCCTACTGAATTCCCGTAAATACAAGTGATCTTGCACAATATAAAACCTAAACTTATCCTCCTCTAAGGATCCGTCGACGAGGCCCCTAATGAATGGATGATTAATTATACTATTATATACATCCTTTATTGATGCCCACAGCTCTGCAGTGAGCATGCATCCGCAGCACGGAGGGCTTTTTAAATAAATTAAAGCGGTTATCCTCCAAGTCGGTGTGGTATCTAAAGAGTTAAATTAACTTTGGTAAATCAAATTCCAGCTCTCCGGACTAGTTCTAAGCTTGAGCACGATTATAAAACAAACAGCAAGCATCATCCTTTAGGAAGGGGTTGGAAAGTATCTTGCAATTCAGTGTTAATTAAGGCAAAGAAGGGGTCAACTTAGTCATGTATATATACCCCGGTCCCATATATTCCTAAGTGGATTGCCCCTTTCCGGTATTGCCTGGCAGCAGCGAGGAGAGGAGCCTCATAACAAGCCTATTGACCGAGCTGGATTATCATGAACTTACGTATATGCTTGAGCCAATTTATGTGGCAGTGCCTATTTATAGTAAGGCTACATTAATTGTTGGTTCCAAACCAATGCAAGCCGTGCCGCTTCCTCCGTCTCCCTCGCTTCACGGTAGAGTTAAGCAATACATGGTGAGTGAATTGCCAAACAATCCTCTTCGCCTTAAATCAGTGTATGAGGAGGCAGTTGATAATGGAGCTGAATTGTTGATTCTTAGGGGTCATGGCTTTGGTTTCATATCGAGAGGGACGGGTCTATCGCTTCAAGGCAATGATTATCCACCGATACCGGCAGTAGTGGTTAATGAATGGAGCAATAAAGCAATGAGTTTAGAAGCTGAAATAGAGGTAAGAATCACCGAGGGTTTAGCATATAATCTAATAATTGAGAAACAAGGGGAAACAGATGATAAGATAGTTGTATCAACCCATCTTGATTCATGGCCTCGATTAAATGATAATTGTTCTGCCATAAATGTATTGGCTAAGTTAATACGCTTCATAGTGGCTAGGGGTGCTAAGAAAAGTATTGAATTCGTTATAGCGACAGCCCGTCACTTTGGTGATCCAGTTCTTCCCAGCATGTATTGGGGCGTGGGTCATCGGCAATACTTTACTAGATTTGGCAACGATGCTACGTTGGCTATAATTTTCGAGACTGGGCCAGCATTAAGCTCAGTTGCATCTGAGGAGGTTCAAAGATTGCTTGGCATACGGCTTGGGCATCCCCCATTTACGGCGGCAATTCATCCTGATTCCATGGGGATTCCAATTATTCATGTAGAAGGAGGATTGGATGCGCTTACCATGTTGGAGTCAATGATTGAATCACTAGATGCTGTAGAGGACTTGTCAGCTAAGTTAACGGAGAATTATGTTGCGGCTATTTCTTCGTCATTATCCAGGTTCGGCATGGGGCACTTAATCAATAGAATCAATAAGCATAATAGATACATTGTGAGACGATTACTAACTAAGTACCTAGTTATTGACGATAAGGAAGTGGTGAGGCCAACCTCCATTCTGGATTTCCTAGCTTCAGCCAAGGATATTGATGTGTCTGAGGTCGGAAGTGGATTTAAATTAATTGGAAAGAATTCACCAAGGTCCTCGGTGAGGGCTCGTATTGACGATATGATCCATGATATTAGGCGAATATTAATTCAAGGGGAATAATTCACCACTCAAGTCCCATTATTCCCACGAATCCCTTATCATAGTAATGCTTTACTTCGCGCATTTCAGTAACTAGGTCAGCCTTATCAAGTAATTCTTGCGGTGCGCCTCGGCCGGTCACCACTATGTTGGTTTCATTAGGAACTGAATTTAATGCCTCCAGCAACTCGCTTGTTGAGAGTAAGCCATTCTTTATCGAATTATTGGCCTCATCAAGCACCAATAGGAAGGGCTTCACCTCTATGCTTCTTTGGATTGCATGGTGAAGTACTGATCGTGGATTTCTCAGTACAAGTGGATCCATGAAATATTCCTCCACAAGATCGCCGAGTCGAGTTGCTATTGCTTCTCGTTCTCCAACCATGCTAGATCTATAGTATGGCGTTTTCATTAAGTGTGCTATTATTGATTTAAGCCCATGCCCGCTCGCCCTAAGCACTAAGCCGAGGGCTGCCGTTGTCTTGCCTTTCCCATTTCCGGTATAAACCAGGAGCAAACCCATGAGCCGTGGTAGTACGGACTAGAAAAAGCTTTTCGTTACTCCTGCAAAGCATTGAACACCGTCTTGAGCCGTCCATATTCCTCCTCCAACCCGTATCGAAGGGCCTTGGTCATTAACTTCGCTAATCTATCCCTTAACTTCTTGGCATATTCATTACCCCTCAGCTGAACTACGCCTCGCTTAACCTTAGCGATGAATTCCTCAGCTTCTTTCATGGTTTCATCGATCTCCATGGCTATGGCCACCTCGTTCCCCCGCGGTTCTTCCCGCTTATTTACATTTATATTCAGAAAGATGGGTGCATGAAGCACTTTGGGATCGGGTTTAATCGGCTCATATTTGCCTATGAGGAAACCAGCTATTATGTACCTAACTAATTCGGATACACCATTTAATCCCTCCTTCTCGGCTATCTCGGTCAACATTTCCTTTACTTGCTTATGAACCCGAACAGAGACCACTGAGCCATCCCTATCCGGCGCCGCAAACAATAACTCATAATCTGGTTGATTTTTTTCTTGTCTCACAGCGACCGAGCTCATCGATGCTAGAGGGCATGTGCTTAAATCACCTTATTAGATAATTTAAAAAAATAATATACATATACTATCTATAGAGAAAGGCATGGAATATGATGAATGGCTAGTGAGGGAATCTTTATATTTGCTCTGAGGCGCCTCTTTTCGTTGATTAAGGATGGCCTCAGAGGAAGCTAGTCAACTTGAGGAGTGGCAGCCGAGGACTCAACTTGGCAGACTAGTCAAGGAAGGTAAAGTACGAAGCATAGATGATATATTTAGCATGAATACGCCCATAAAGGAACCGGAGATCGTGGATGCATTGCTACCCGGCTTAAAGTATGAGGTTCTCGACATAAAGGTGGTGCAAAGACAGACCGATGCCGGTGAAGTCAGTCAATTCCAAGCAGTGGTTGCTGTTGGCAATGAGAATGGCTATATCGGCATAGGTATTGGCAAGGCTAGGCAAGTAAGCCAGGCAATAGATAAGGCAGTTAGGAATGCTAAGATTAAGATAACTCCAGTGAGAAGAGGATGTGGGTCATGGCACTGCTCTTGTGATGAGCCACATAGCATTCCATTCCAAGTCAAGGGGAAGTCAGGCAGCGTTGAGGTAAGCCTAATACCTGCCCCGAAAGGCGTTGGTCTGGTGGCTGGCGATACGGCCAAGAAGATTCTATCATTAGCTGGAATAAGGGATATTTGGCTCGATGCAAGGGGTAGGACTAGGACCACCATTAATTTCGCCAAGGCTGTTTGGAATGCCTTAAGGGACACATATGGGTTCAGAATATAGGTGATGATGTATGGAGACCCAACAAATACAGAATAAATTCATTGCCGTAATTAGGTTAAAGGGTGACGTAGATATTCCAGAGGAAATAAGGCACTCGCTTCACATACTTGGCTTGAGGAGCCGGTATTCATGCATAGTGTTACCGGATTCCTCATCGCTCCAAGGAATGCTCACCACCGTAAAGGACTGGGTAACATGGGGTGAAGTGGATAAGGACACGCTTCTACTATTATTAAAGGAACGTGGGCGACTAAAGGGAAATAGGCCGCTCACAGATGATGTTGCTAAGGAGTCAGGATGGAACGGGATAGAGGACTTTGTTAATGCGTTAATTAATGGCACTGCATCACTGAGGTGTAGGGGTGGTAAGAAGTGCATTAATGGACTTAAGCCATTCTTTAGGCTGCATCCGCCTAAAGGCGGTCTCAATAGCATTAAGAAGTATTATGGATATGGTGGTGACTTGGGATACCGTGGGAACAGCATAAATGACTTACTAAGAAGAATGCTGTAATTAGGAATATCGATCATTTCTTGATTGTTGAAAAATTTAAAAAGGCATGTGCTCCTACTTTGATGAAATGACTAGGAGATTCACAAGAAAGACTAGGAAATTAAGGGGCTGGAGAACCCATTCATGGGGAAGAGTTGGTCAACACAGGAGGAACAATAGTGGAGGAAGTGAGAGGGTTGGTTTACTAAAGCATAAGAAGAGCTTGCTAATGGAGATAGCCGAAAAAAATAATGGCTGGCCACTCATAGGAAAGCATGGTTTCACCCAGCCGCCTCCACTTCGATCTCATTGGAGGTCCATAAATGTGAGAGATCTCGGCGAGATCGTTGAGGAATTAGCTGCAGAAGGCAAGATTAGTACGGAGTCAGGGAAATATGTTATTGATCTCGAGTCGCTAGGATTCAATAAGCTCCTGGGGGGTGGACACGTGAATAAGCCGATAATGGTGAGGACGCCGGCAGCATCTGCATCCGCGATAGAGAAGATAAAGAAAGCCGGCGGCGAAGTGCTGATTCTACGCGGCGTAATTCATTGATCTCATTCACCATTCTTATATGTTGCACTAAATTTAATAATGGGCAAATTCATGGTTTTAGGCAATGAGCGGTAGGTTCATAGATAGGGTGGAGCCGTTGCTGAGGCTAGTGCCGACGGTTCCTAAGCCTAAGGTAGCGCTATCCATGTCAAGTCGGCTTCTCTGGACGTTTCTGGCATTAACCTCATATATGGTTCTCTCCATTACTCCATTATATGGCGTTAACGAGGCGCAGGCGGCTCCGTTATTTAATCCGTTAATTGCGGTAATATTTGCGTCCCAGTCGGGAACCATGGCGGAGCTGGGAATCGGTCCAATAATAATTGCTGGAATAATAATGGAGCTCCTAGCATTCTCCGATATAATGAATATAGATATGGAGGACCCAAATGACCAAATGAGATTCAATGCATTCACTAAGCTAGTTGCTGTGATAATAGCGTTCGGTGAAGGCGCAATAATGATAGCTGCTGGGCAGTTGGGAGTAATATCGCCGGGACTAGCGTTCATTGTTTGGCTGCAATTAGTATTTGGCGCAGTAATAGTGATTCTCCTCGATGACATGGTTTCAAAGGGTTGGGGGCTAGGGAGTGGAATAAGTTTATTCATTTTGATAAGCATAATTAGAACAATGTTCTGGGACACGTTTTCCCCAATAATACCGCCAGGCCAGGTGCTGCCCCTGGGAGTTGTGCCTGCAATAGCCGTGGGCTCATATATAGCTGCCGTTGATCACACATTAGCGGCGTTAGCGTCAATACTATATAGGATAGGGTATCCCAGCTTGATTGGGTTAATAGCGACTATAGTGCTTGGTGGACTTGTTCTCTATGTTGAGTTAATGGAAGTATCAATACCAATGGTATTGACCCAGTACGGTGGATACAAGATATCATATCCATTTAAGGTAATGTACGTATCGGTGCTTCCAATAATATTCACTGCATACACGGTGGCTTTGATTTATAATGGATTATACTTCGTGGCTACCACATATAATGCTCATGCAGCTAATCCATTTTTAAATGCATTAGCTTGTGTTCATCAGATAAGCCTAAATGGACAATTAACTACTGCTCCATGTACGTCCTCGCTTCTATATTTCCTGCAGTCAACTCCCCTTCAATTAACTCCACAATTTGCGGTGGTTCATATAGTGCTTTATGCATTGCTCTCAATAGTTTATGCATATCTTTGGGTTAACTTGGCGGGCATGGGTCCCGAGGATCAAGCGAAGACTATCGCGGAGAGTGGATGGCATATCCCTGGCTTTAGGTCAAGCACACGGGTAATAGCTCGGTACTTAGAGAGGTACATAAATGCATTAACCCTTACCAGTGGATTAATTGCAGGTATAGTGGCCGCTTTAGGGGATATACTGGGCGTCTTTGGAACAGGCATAGGATTGATACTTCTAGTAGAGATAGTGATACAGTACTACTCGTTGGCCATGCAAGAGCAATTATTCGAGATGTACCCCATGTTGAAGAGGTTTGCTGGGAAGCTTTGAGGCCACGACGAAGGTCATTCCATTACTATAAAACTCCCTTATAATCCCCCTTTTAACTAGATCCTCATACATGCTTCTCCAATCATCACCAGTGGTCCTTAATTCATCCTCAAACACTGGCTTTGGGAGAGGCTCCTCCGGCAACCTGATGCTTACCTGCTCTATAGCTGCGATTTGTTCCTTGGGCCGTGCTTTTAGTCGCAAATAGAATTCATCCTCAGCAACATCATAATAAGCATCAATTTCGCCGTTCTCGACCATAGAAACAAAATCCTCAACTTCAAGTCTCTCATTTAATGCCTTTGATAACTCAAGCCCCGTTATCCACCTATCGCCCGGTATCAACGATGTTATTATTTTATTATTCATAACTTATCAAGCTGAGGTGGATGTTTTTAATTCGAGTGATTAAAATAAATCGATAATTACTGACTGTTTCCCTTGCTCTCCAAGTTCCTCTCAATTGTCCACCTAATTATATTCATTACTTCCTGCCTCCTCGCATTAGTTCTATAGTTCCTTATAGATATTGCAACTATGCCACTCTCCGCCTTCTCCAAGTCGTAACTAAAAGCATCCCCCTCGCTAAGTCGCTTTCCCTTTACTAAGTCCTCATCCCCCCTCCTATACTCCTCCAGTTTCCTAATTAGGAACTTTGTGGGCTTCGCCTCTGGATCAAGGGGCTTTAGAGGCCTTACCACTAGGGAGCGATCATCCCCCTCAACTTCTCCAATCTTCTCTCCATCGCGTGATTTCAAATCAACCATGGTTCCAGACTTGGATTGTGAGGCTGGAGGGAGAGCGGTTGATTGGGGTTGCAATTGATCCGCGGGGGTTATTGATCTTGACTTTATCTCGTTATCAATTGCTTGCTCGGCATCTCTTAGTGTTGATAATTCTTCCTCTAGCTCCATTATCCTCTTCCTGAGGCGCTCCTTTATATCCAGCAATCGCTTTACTTCATCTTGCATTGAGTCACTATATTCCTCAACTCTATTTATCCTTTATCCCATTAATGGCCATTGATGGCTAATAATGTATGGTTATTGGACGGAAATAGATATTAAAGCCACGCTTCCCGAAATAAATGTGGATAGGCCTACAGTGTTATCGATAGGCAACCTGAATCTAGATATTTATATGAAGATAGGGGGCCTCCCTGGAATAGATGAGGCCGTGGATGCATTTGAGGCTTATGTCGGCGGCGGTGGTTCAGCAGCTAACTTCTCGGTTCAAGTCGCTAAGCTTGGCCTTGGTTCCCGCTTCATTGGTTCGGTGGGCACCGATACCGTGGGCGATATACTTGTAGATGAGTTGAGGAATCTCGGCATTGACACGAGGTTCATCAAGCGCATAGCATATGAGAAGACAGGCACTGTAACTGTGTTAGTGGGATTGGATGGCAGTAAGAGAATGATTGCTTATAGGGGTGCAAATATGGGTTTAATACCGAGCGATTTAGATGGGGCTGCAATTGAAGGTATAAGCCATATACACCTAGCCACTGGTAGAACAGAGATAATAGAAGCTGGGTTCAGGAAGGGAAGATCAATGGGTGCCACCGTTTCCATAGATGGAGGAACTAATCTAGCTAGGAAGGGTATAGACGTGGTGGCAGCACTAATCCGAGGCATCGATGTGATGTTCATGAACTCAGTTGAGGCTAAAATATTGAGCGGAGTAGAGGATCCAATAAAAGCAGGTTTCAGCATATATAGTAAGGTGGAGCCACGGGAATTAATAATAACTCTCGGCCCCAAAGGGGCTCTCTGCATAAGTGGCAATGGATCTAAGGTAGTGGAATCATTTCGTGTAACGCCCATAGATACCACGGGGGCAGGGGATGTGTTTGCAGCATCCTATATATCAGCTAGACTTATGGGGTTAGATATAGTTGAAAGGCTAATATTCGCTAATGCATCAGCCTCAATATCAGTCACGAGGAGAGGCGCACGATCCGGACCCCGGCTAGATGAGGTGCTTGAATTCCTCTCCTCAATAGGATACAAGGAAATTGTGGAGAAATTAGCTAATGAGAACAAAGTATGATAAGGCGAAGCGGTAAACTAACCTTCATGATGGGGTAATGCTTTGTTAAATTATCGACTAATGCAATCTTTGCCGATCAACTTCTGGAGATGAAACAAGGAGTTGACAAAGCATAACTAGATAAAGAAAAATCCCATTAATTCATTATTCTTGCCTTAAAAGGCTAGGTTCATCATTAATTATGATTAGTTAAAGCACTAACTTCTTGCCACTTCCTTAACTACGACGAAATGTGCACTAACTATAACTGCACCAGCGTTTCTTGCTGCTTCTACTATTCTTGCTGCATCAGTTTCATCATGTGCTGGATAAATAAGAATAGCAGTCCCAAACTGAGTATTTCTCCCCTCCCCGCCTCCAAGGCCTTTTAACGATGCATAGGCAGACAGAAGAGTTCTTCCTGTGCTTTGACCTATACTACTTAGGACGCGCCCAAGTTCACCGGGCTGTTCCCTTAGCATGAGATCCAGCAGAACAATGCCTCCTAGGGGCGAGGATATAGCTGACCTAAGCAATTCAAGGTAAAATTGCCTCGTCTCATTAATGGCATTTTCTAAGTCTCGAATAGCCCAACTCATTATTGGTAATTTTTGTTTCACCTTTATAATATTTATGGTTTAATAAGCGTAGAACTTCACCTTTTAAGGTTAGTAATGTTTTGAAAACAAACTGCTTTCTAAGGTTCAGGGATATTGGTATGAGGAGTTATTAGGTATAATACTTGGCATTGTGCCTTCCATGGTGTTGAGGTGGAGAGGTGCTAATTGATGTTAGTTGCTCGTGAGGTGCAATATGCAATCAAGCCTTAACTGTGCATTAAGCATTTTGGGCTTGTCATTACTTGGCTTCAGCAATTAAGAGCTGCCGATCACTTGCCATGGATTGCAATAGGACATCGCCTAAAGGCAGCGTAATTCTCAGAATCCCTCGGGGCGATTGCTCCAGAAAGTGGAAAGGGGATTGATTTGGCTTAACCTACTAGATCCTGAAGGTTACTCCAGGTTCTCTTGTTTCTCTGATTTCCTGTCCACTACGACAACTGGCGGGACAGGGCATATCGCGTGATAATGCTGCCGCTAATGCAGCCAGCGAAATGCTCCTGATCCAGACTCTTCCGGGTCCTCTTATATTAACGAAGAATATGCCCTCGCCTCCTAGAAACATGGTTCTTAAACCACCGGTTCTTTTTACACCGTACTGCATGCCTGCATCGAATGCCAATAAGTGGCCGGCCTCTACTTCCACTTCCTCTCCGTCTCCGAGCTGCATCATATAGACATGACCTGTTCCATGTAGGAAAAGGTTGCCTGGCCCTATGAATTTGGCTAAAAAGAGGCCCTCGCCGCCGAATATGCCTGCTGAGAGTCGGGCCAGGCTTGCATCATACTTAACCCAGTTCTCTGCGAAGAGGAAGGATCCATGCTCAGCCAACACAGATTCCCCGTCTCCGAGCTGTATCTGTATTATTTTTCCAGGCGTGCTTCCTGCAAATGCCGCTTCTCCGGGCCCCGCTAGTTCAAGTACGAAAAACGTGGCGCCGGTTACAGCCCTCTTTAAGCCACTTAATATTCCTCCTGTGGCTTTTGCCGTTAGATTAACGGTGGGGGTCTTGTATAGGAGGTGACCCCCCTCTCCATAAATGCTCTCTCCATCACCCATTAAGACCTTTACGAACTGCAAATCATCGCCTATAATAGAGTATTCCATATGCTGGTGGCACTTGTTGCTTTTATAAATATTTCTATTATTGAAATGTAAAGAATTTTTATCTTGATGATTGATAATTTTTAGTTATTTTTATAGAAGCAATACTTATAAATAATTATATAGGAATAGCTTACGGTAATGCAAATGAGCACTGTATTTGGTGCACCAATTCATTCAGAATTCCTCCAGGATACTTTAACCATACTAAGGAGAGCAATAGAGATGGGAAAACTGGAGAAGCAGCTGCTGGATTACCTATCTAGACCTCAGAGAATAGTGGCTGTATCAATACCAATCAAGATAAGTGGAGTCATGATGTTCCTCGAGGGTTATAGGGTTCAGCATAATAATGCGCTTGGGCCGTATAAGGGTGGGATAA